>CAZCUZ010000058.1:0-18011 GCA_964502085.1 uncultured Salinivenus sp.
ATACAGCCGGGGACGGACCGCAAGGAAATCGTGTCAAAATTTGTTATACCGGTTTGATACAGTTGGCCCCACCAAAAGGCACATCCCAGGTGGGTGTTTCCCATACCTCACGGCCCGGTTCCAGCGGCTACGAATTCGATCGGTGGAGTCTACCCGTTCGGTGGGGCCGTGGACGAGCGAACGACGAGGTCGGCCTCGAGCGAGATGCGTTGGCTGGAGGTCGAGCCGTTTCCCTGGATCTGATGGAGCAACAGCTCGGCGGCTCGGGCCCCCATCTCGTATTTCGGGACGCGGATGGTGGTGAGGGGGATGGGGAAGTAATCCAGGAGATTGAGGTCGTCGAATCCGACGACCGAAACGTCGTCGGGCACAGACAGCCCCAGCTCCCGAAGTGCCTTCATGGCCCCGAGGGCGACGAGGTCGTTGTAGCAGGTGACGGCCGTCGTTTCTCCAGTGTCTTCCTCAAAGAAGGCCAGGGCCGTTTCGTAGCCCTCTTCGAAGGAATCCCCTGCCTCAATGACGACGTCGTCGTTGAAGATGAGGCGGGAGCGACTGAACGCGCGCCGGACCCCCTCCATGCGCTCCTTGCTGTGCTTCGAGTATCCGGGGCCGGCAAAGTGCACGACGTTTTCGTGGCCGAGGTCGATCAGGTGCGACACGGCGTCGGACGAGGCCTTGACGTTGTTTACGTCCACCAGATTTGCCTGAATGCCCTGCACACCCTCGAGAAGCACGAAGGGAATGTTGTTGCGCTTCAGCTCGAAGATGTGAGAGAGGTCCGTGTCCTCGTTGAGGATCGGCGTAATGATCAGGCCATTCAGGTCCTTGTTCGAGAACTGCTGAATGATCTGTTTCTCCGTTCCGAAGTTGCCTTCCGAGCTGCTGGCGAAGGTCAGATATTCCTGCTCGTTCGTCACGGATTGAATGCCGAGCAAGACCTCGGAGTAGTAGGGATTGTCCGCCTCCTTGATGACGAATCCAATGCTCCGGCCGTTCGGGGCCTGGAATCCCCGGCGGGCCGATCCTCGAGGTCGATAGTCGAGTTGTTCGATCGAGTTGAGGACGCGTTGGCGAGTTGTATTCTTCACGACGTCCCGGTCGTTGATGACGGCGGAAACCGTTGACTTGGAAACCCCGGCGTGGTCCGCGACGTCGTCGATGGTCACGTTCTGCATCGGGCTATGCGATCGCGTGGAGAGAGTTTGTGCGTGGGCAAAAGTGGGCCACCGAGGAAGCTACGGCGGAAATACACACCCGCCACCTTCAACGGCTAAAGAAAGAGAAGGGCCCTCGATTGTCCAAATTTACCAAAACTGCATTCATTTTTGATATTGGAGCACTCATGAGTATCCTAGTTAAACAAACGCGCCGATAAATGTAAAACCGGTTTCATTCTCGTGGTCGTGGTAAATCATGTGGGTGGCGGCTTTGACGCGAGAGGCGGCGAAGAAAGCAGGATCACCGCACTTTGTCAGAATTTGCACAAATGATATGGTGATTTGTATTTCGGGGAAGTTCATCCTGTGAAATGCGGACGACGGACGTGAATGTTACCCAGGTGGTCGTTCCGTCCACTGGTCCTCTGGTGTTGGGTGCGGTTGTAAAGGACCGGTGACGACTGGGGCGGAGGAAGTAGAATAGACGTACAGCGATTTGATGGGAACAGGGAGCGTGGGGGGGGAGGAGCACGTTCGGTCTCGGGTGACTACGTGCAATCAAACGTATGGTTATGGATTCAATCGTTCTCCCCATCCGAGCACGAGGGCCGCATTCGAGAGAATGTGCTCGTTAGAATGCGTTCTCGCCGGATTCGGAGAGATGTACTTCGTCAGGACTGCAAGGGCATGACCGTTGGCCCTCGCTTCGCTCGTGTCCCCACTCCGAGCGCCTATTCGGTGCTCTCCGGTCGAAATGACCGTATACCACAGGGGTCTACATGACTGTGCTCAGTGCTGCGTCAAGCGTGATTCTTTGTACCCTTCGGAGGAGGACGGCACCCATTTCGAGGGAGTGATATCGGTGGAATCAGCCTCCATCGTGGACGTAGCAACGCATCGCGGGCCGAGCGGAGCGAGGTCATGCATACGGGACATTCGTCCGTACGCCCGGGCTCGCTGTGAATTGATTACGCCGGGGATTCCCATTAGGATGTAGAAGCGTTTACAATTCGACACGACGTCCTGTATGGAGGAGTCCCGTTGGGCCCTTCGAACCTCGGCGTTGGTTCGGATCCGCTTCCCGGGCTCGACACTGAACAATCCTTTTTCGATGACACGCCCTTGATCATGACTGCTCGACCGCAGACCTTCGTCGCCGGCTGGCTTGCACTTCTGAGTCTACTTCTTCTTCCGAAGGGGGCCGAGGCCCAGTTCGTGGAGCCGGCGTCCGATGATCCCGCTCCTGCCTGGGAAGATCCGGCCGTCAACGAGAGAAATCGCGAGCCCGCCCACGCACCCCTGTACTCGTACCCCACCCGGGAAGAGGCACGGGCCGGGGAGCGGGACGCGTCGGAGCGATTTCTATCTATGAATGGACAGTGGGCGTTTTCCTTTGCGTCGGGGATGGCGGAGGCCCCGTCGGACTTCTCACAGGGCGCTCAGGACGTCTCGGGATGGAATGAGATTCCGGTGCCCGCGAACTGGGAGCTGGAGGGATACGGGACGCCCATCTACGTCAACATCCAGTATCCGTTTTCGCCCGTCGATCCGCCGCACGTGCCGGAGGAGGGCAATGCCGTGGGGTCCTATCACCGCACGTTCGATCTGCCGGAGGACTGGACCGATCAGCGGGTCACCCTGCACTTTGGCGGAGTCAGTTCGGCGTTCTACGTGTGGGTCAATGGAGAAAAGGTCGGCTACAGCGAAGACAGTCGGCTGCCCGCGGAGTTTGACGTGACGTCGTACCTGCAGTCCGGCGAAAACACCGTGTCCGTTCAGGTGCTGCGCTGGAGCGACGGCAGCTACCTGGAGGACCAGGACCACTGGCGCCTCAGCGGCCTCCACCGCGAGGTGTCCCTCCGGGCGCAGCCGCAGGCGCACATTTCCGATCTGGCCGTGCGGACCGACCTGGACGCGCAGTACGAGGACGCCCAGCTCCAGCTTCGACCGGAGCTCGCCAACCACACGGACGAGGAACTGGAGGACTGGCAGGTAACGGCGCAGCTCTACGCCCCCGACGAACAGCCCGTTTTCGAGGAGCCTCTCTCGATTTCGGCGCCGGAGATTGCGCAGGAACAGTACCCGCAGCGTGGGAACGTCGATTTTCCGCTCATGGAGGCTGTGGTCGAGGACCCGCTCAAGTGGACGGCCGAGACGCCGCACCTCTACCGGCTCGTGCTGTCGCTGCGGTCGCCCGACGGCACGGTCGTCGAGGCGACGGGCACGGACGTAGGCTTCCGCGAGGTCGAGATTGAGGACGGGCGGTTCATGGTCAACGGAGAGCCGGTGCACCTCCGCGGGGTCAACCGGCACGACCACGACCAGCACGACGGGAAAGTGGTGACCCGCGAGGACATGGTCGAGGACATCGAGACGATGAAGCGGTTCAATATCAACGCGGCCCGCAGCGCGCACTATCCGAACAATCCGGAATGGTATCGTCTGGCCGACGAGTACGGCCTGTACGTCATCGACGAGGCGAATGTGGAGATCCACCAGCTGGGCGGGCAGCTCTCCAACGATCCGGAATGGACGACCTCGTTTATGGAGCGGGCCGTTCGGATGGTCGAGCGCACCAAGAATCATCCGTCCGTCGTAATGTGGTCGCTCGGCAACGAGGCCGGCAGCGGCCCCAACCACGCCGCGATGGCCGAGTGGATTCACTACGCGGATCCGACCCGGCCCGTCCACTACGAGGGCGCGCAGAACTACGTGACCACCGAGGGGGACACGACCGACCCGCCGTACGTGGACGTCATGAGCCGCATGTACGCCACGCCGAGTCAGCTCGAGACCCTCGCCGAGGAGGACGACAGCAACCGGCCCATCATGCTGTGCGAGTACGCGCACTCGATGGGCAATTCGACCGGCAACCTGCAGACGTACTGGGACGTCATTCGGAGCCGGCCGCGCGTGTTCGGGGCGTTTATCTGGGACTGGATCGATCAGGGCCTCGTGAAAACGGCGCCGGACGGGGAGGAATACTGGGCCTACGGCGGCGACTTCGGGGACCATCCCAACGACGGCAATTTCAACATTAACGGGGTCGTCTTCCCGGATCGGAGCCCGCAGCCGGGGCTCTGGGAGGTGAAGAAGGTCTACCAGCCGGTTGGGATCGAGGCGGTCGACGCCCGGGCCGGCGAACTGAGGGTGACGAACCGCTTCTCGTTCACGAATTTGGACGAGTACGAGGGGACCTGGACGCTTCAGGAGAATGGCAGGTCTCTCCAGAACGGGACGCTCGACGCCGTTGACGTGGCGCCGGGAGAGACCGGGACGGTGACTGTACCGGTCGATCGGCCGTCACTCGAGCCGGGGGCCGACTATCACCTGACGGTCCGGTTCCGTCTCGCAGACGACACGCGCTGGGCCGACGCCGGGCACACGGTGGCCTGGGAGCAGGTGCGGGTGCCGTTCGACGTGCCCGCCGCGGAGCCGCCTTCCCTCGAGCAGGTCGCAGACGTAACCCTCGACGAGGGGGAGGACCGGATCGAAGTGGAGGGGGAGAACTTCTCCGTGGCGGTGGGCCGCACGTCGGGGGCGATCGAGTCGATGATGTACGACGGAGAGGAATTGATTGCCCGGCCGCTCACCCCCAACTACTGGCGGGCGGAGACCGACAACGACGCAGCCAGCATGGCGGATCTGCTGCGCGACTGGGAGAACGCCGCCGAGGAGCGCACCGTCACGTCTGTGAACGCGGAGCAGGTGGCCCCGCAGGCCGTGCGCATCCGCGTCGAGGGCACGTTGCCGGTGGGCGCCTCCAGTTTCGGGCACGAGTACGTGGTGTACGGCAACGGCGACGTGCACGTCGAGCACAGCCTCACCCGAAAGGGCGACACGCCGCCCAGCCTTCCGCGGGTGGGGCTCCAGGGGGCCGTGCCCGACGCCTACGACGAGGTGACGTGGTTCGGGCGCGGGCCCCACGAGAACTACTGGGACCGGAAGACGGGCGCGGAGGTCGGGCGCTACGACCAGTCGCTCTCCGACTTCGTAACGGCGTACGTTCGGCCCCAGGAAAACGCCAATCGCTCCGACACGCGATGGGTAGCCCTCACCCGAGACGACGGGCGCGGCCTCCTGGCCATCGGCGACTCGCTCCTCAGCGTGAGCGCCTGGCCGTACAGTCAGCAGGACCTGTCCGAGGCCGATCACACGCACGAGCTTCCGGAGCGCGACGTCACGACGCTCAATCTCGATTACAAGCAGATGGGCCTCGGCGGCAACAACACCTGGAGCGAGAAGGCGCGGCCGTTGCCGAAATATCGCCTTTCGGCGCCCTCCTACACCTATGGTTTTACGCTCCGCCCCTTCTCGTCGGAAGAGGCACCCGCCGCGGAGGCTGCTCGTGCCCCCGTACCACGCGTAGAGCCGTAGCGTCCCCCTCGATTGGATCTTCGACCCCGTCGATCCTGGCCCAGCGTGTGTGACTGTGCTGTCGTGGGGAGGGATCGCCTCGTCGATCCCGTGCCTCCGGTCCATATTCGCGGACTGAATCGCTCGTCCCTCCCTCTGATTCGCCTTGGCGTTGTCGCGACCGGGCCGCGGGGGCAACCTGCCGAGCTATTCGAGAGCCGAGTCGAGTCGTCGTTCAACAACCATTTTTCTTATCTGGTGGATCGTTTTCTTCTGTCTGTCATCGGGAGTGCGCTGCTGTGCACGGCACTCATCCTGCCGGGGTGTACGTCCGTGCCCTCGGACGATCCGGCGGTGCACGTCGTGGCCGAGACTGCGGCCTGGACCTGGTTTACGGACGAGCGAGCGATCGTGGCCGATTCGGCACTGTACGTGGGGTACGTGGACACGGCGGGGGCCGTCCGCGTCACGACCCGTCCACTGGGAGGGCATCCGGAGGTGCGCCGGGACACGACCGTTCGGCTCAGCACGTTTCGGGAGGTGGACGATCACGACAACCCGGCACTGCTCAAGCTGGACGACGGGCGCATCCTCGCCACCTACGCCCAGCACCACGAGGAACCGTACTGGTACGGGCGGAGTGAACGGGCCGGATCGGGGCCCGTCGAGTGGTCGGCCCAGCGACGAACGGACTCGCTCGGGGCCCCGGTTACCTACAGCAATTTGTTTCAGCTTTCGGAGGAGGACGGGCGCCTCTACAACGTTTTTCGGGCCCTCAACTTCGACCCGACGCTGATGACCTCGGCGGACGGGGGCGAGACGTGGAGTGCGCCTCGCCACCTGTTCACCTCGGGCGGGGCGGGGACGCGGCCCTACGTCAAGTACGCTTCCGACGGCGAGGGACGTATCGACCTGCTTTACACGCAGGCCCATCCTCGCCAGCAGGCGACCGACGTGTACCACCTCTACTACGAGGGGGGAGCCCTGCACCGGAGCGACGGGACGGCGATCTGTCGCCTCGAGGCGGCGGACTGTCTCCCGGTGTCGGCTGAGGACGGCACGCGGGTCTACGACGCCGACGAGGCGGGGCGGGCCTGGGTGTGGGACATCGACTACGCCGCGGACGGCGGGCCGGTGGGCGTGTACGTCGCCGCCCGTGACAGTACGGTCGGGAACGATCTGCGCTACCGCTACGCCCGCTACGACCCGGCGGCCGAGGCGTGGACGGAGCGGGAAATCGCCCACGCCGGCACGCACCTCTACGACGACGAACGTCATTATGCGGGAGGCATTGCACTCGACCCGGCGAATCCGGACCGGGTGTACGCCTCCGCCGACGTCCACCCCGCCGGCGGCGACTCTACGACCTCCGGCCGCTATCAGCTCTACCGGGGAGAGCGGAACGGGCAGAACTGGTCGTGGACGCAGATGACGGAGACGGCAGGGGCAGACAACCTGCGTCCGTTTGTGCCCCGGGATACCGACGACCGCCGAATCGTACTCTGGATGCGGGGCGAGTACGCGTCCTACACCGACTACGACACGGACGTGGTGGGACTCCTTCGATGACTGTATTCAGCTTCCCTTCGATGCCCATGCGGTTTCTGATGTCACTTGCGCTTGCGACGCTCCTGGTGGGCTGTGCCTCCAGTGGCAATGCACCGTCCGAAGAGCCGTCGGGGAACAGGGCGTCGACGGATGGGCCGCTGGAGGTGACGGTCCAGTGGAACGAGACGCGCCAGACCCTCCACGGCTTCGGGGCGTCCGACGCCTGGAGCACGCAGTACGTGGGAAAGAACTGGCCGGTCGAGAAGCGAGAGCAGATGGCCGACTGGCTCTTCAGTCGGGACACCGCCGAGGACGGAACGCCGGAGGGCATCGGGCTGTCCGTCTGGCGCTTCAACATCGGCGCGGGCAGTGCCGAGCAGGGGGATGCCAGTGGGATCGAGGACCCGTGGCGCCGCTCAGAGGGGTTTCTGCAGAATGATGGGACGTACGACTGGTCGCGGCAGCAGGGGCAGAAGTGGTTCATGCAGGCGGCGCAGGAGCGGGGCGTGGATACCTTCATCGGGTTCGCCAACAGCCCGCCCGTCGAGTATACCGCCAATGGAAAGGCGTATGGGGACGGCGGAAGCACGGCCAACCTGCCGGATGATCGATTCGGCGACTTCGCTCGGTTTCTGAGCCGGGTGGCCGAGCACTTCAAAAATGAGGGTATGCCATTCGACTACCTGAGCCCGGTCAATGAACCGCAGTGGGACTGGAGCCAGGGCAACGGCCAGGAGGGCTCGCCCTACACGAACGCGGAGATTGCGCGGCTCACCGAAGAGCTCAATCAGGAACTCTCGTCCCGGGACCTCTCGACCCAGATCGAAATTCCGGAGGCGGCCCAGGTCAACTTCTTGCACAGCGCCGAGCCGGACTATCCGGAGCGAAGCGATCAGCTCTCGGCCTTGTTCGGAGAGGAGGATCTGGGCAGCCTCTCGCACGTGGCGCACAAGGCCGCGGGGCACAGCTACTACACCACCTGGCCGATTTCGGAGATGGTGGAGCAGCGGCAGCAGCTGGCCGAGCAGATGGAGGCCGTGGATCCCTCGATGGAATACTGGATGAGCGAATACTGCATTCTGGCCGACAACCGCGAGATTGAGGGCGGGGGGCGCGACCGGGGCATTGATCCGGCCCTCTACGTGGCCCGTGTGATTCACATGGACCTGACGGTGGCCAATGCGTCGTCGTGGCAGTGGTGGCTGGGCGTGAGCCCGTACGATTTCAAGGACGGCCTCGTGTACGTCGACGACGATCGGGAAGACGGAGCGGTTGACGACTCGAAGCTGCTGTGGGGCCTGGGCAATTACAGCCGGTTTCTACAGCCGGGGGCCGTGCGTGTAGCAGCCCGTCGCTCCGACGAGGCCTCGCCTGAAGAAGCGGCCCAGGGCCTGATGGTGTCGGCCTACCGGGCGGCCGACGACGAGCGATTGGTTGTCGTGGCCGTTAACCAGGAGCAGAGTGAGCGCGAACTGCGCCTGTCGGTGGAGGGGCGTGACGATGCACCGTCGACGTGGCAGCCCTACGTGACCGCTGCCCGGAGCGACCTCGCGCCGGAGGCGGAGCGGTCGGTGGGCGACACCCTGACCGTTCCGGCCCGGTCCATCGTCACGTACGTCGGGTCGGAATAGACAACTGAATGACCGGCTCCCCGACACATCTCAGGTTCCAACCGGCAGGTCGGTCATCGACACGTGAGGGAGGGTCTGGATCTCATTTCTACGCGGAGTTGGACACGGTCAATGACGGTGGGGAACGGGGTGGGGCAGGTTGGGAGGATGGATCTCTTGCGTTACATTAATTCGCTCCCTCGATGCGGGCGGCAAATCCGCCTCCCGGGGCCATCTCGATCGTAATCGTCTCTCCGGCAGAGACGTCACGCGTGTCGGTCTGGAGGTCCTCCGCGTAGCGATCGGCGTTGGGGCCGTCGGCCCACGTCGTCATCTGATAGGATTGCCCCTCGTCCAGAAAGGAGAGGTCCACCTCCACGGTGCGGGACTGCTCGTTGCTCATCGCGCCGAGGTACCACGTCGACCCGTGCCGCCGGGCCATCACGACGTACTCTCCAACTGCGGCCTGTAGGGCGTGCGTCTCGTCCCAGGTGGTCGGGACCGCCGAGAGAAACGTCATGCTCTCCTCTTCGCGGCGATAATGCGAGGGGGAGTCTGCAAGCATCTGGAGCGGGCTTTCGTAGATCACGTACATTCCCAGCTGGTGCGCGCGGGTGCCCTGGCTCATCGGACGCTCGAAGCGGGCGGCAAAGTCCTGCGGCTGCGCGTTCACCATAGAGCCGGGGGTATAGTCGATGGGGCCGACCAGCATGCGCGTAAAGGGAATCGTGACGTTGTGCTCCGGGGTGACGTTGTCGCTCCACTTGTTGTATTCGGCGCCCATCACGCCCTCGTACGTAAGGACGTTGGGGTAGGCCCGGCGCAGGCCCGTGGGCTTGTAGTTGCCGTGGAAGTCGACCAGCAGCTCGCGCTCGGCGGCCTCGCGGGCCGTGCGCCAGTAGTAGTTGACCACGTCCTGGTCGTCCCGTTGCATGAAGTCGACCTTGATGCCCTCCACGTCCCATTCCTCGAACTGATCGAGCGCGGTCTGCATCTGCCGGTCGAGCGTCTTCCACACCATCCAGAGGATGACGCCGACGTCGCGCTCCTCGGCGTAGCTCGTTAGCTCCTCGACGTCAATGTCGTCGTTGACGGCCGTGAGATCGCCGAGGTCGTACCAGCCTTCGTCCAGGATAATGTAGTCGAGGTCGTATTCGGCGGCAAAGTCGATGTAATGCTTGTAGGTGCGGGTGTTGACGCCCGCGTCGAAGTCGACGCCGAAGAGGTTGCGGGCGTTGTACCAGTCCCAGGCCACCTTGCCCGGGTCGATCCAGTCGGGATCATCCAGCTGCAGCTCCGGCCCGAGCTTGTAGACGAGCTGATTTTCGAGGAGGGCCGCGTCGCTTTCGGCCACGATCACGGCGCGCCAGGGGAAGGCGCGCGAGCCGCTCGTGCGGGCGATGTAGTCGGCCCGGTGGGTCGGGTAGGTATTGCGTTCGTCTCCGCCCTCCACGGCCACGTCGAGCGCCACCTCCGGAAAGAGACCGCGGAGGCGGGCGTCGTTCTCACGGGCGTCTGCGGTGCCCTCGACGAACATGCCCGCGTAGTCCCGCAGGTTCGCTTCGGTCACGGCCACGCGGGGGCCGTCATCGTAGGTGGCCACCACCGGCAGGGTACTCATCCGACCTGCGATGCTGTCGGTGGGGAGGGACGGCTGGTAGATGGATTCCGAGTGGGTGATGAAGCTGTCCTCGTTGCGGGCCCAGTAGAAGGTGGGCGGGCCGTTCGACCCCTCGGCCAGGTCGACCGTGGCGTGTTCGGTCTCCACGGTGATGCTGTCGGAACGCTGCGTCTCGAAGCGGTAGGCCGCGCCCTCGTTGTAGGCGCGGACCGTCAGGGAGAAGTCCTTCTCGAAGTCGACCCGAAGTTCCCGGAATTGCGTCGGCACCTCGGCACGCTTTTCCGGCACGACGGGCTCGAGGACGCGATCGACACTGCGCGTGCTGGTTTCCTCGACCCTCGGGTTTTCCCCGAGCACCGTTCGGCCGGCGAGGGTCATGGAAATGGGCGAGGGCTCCACAATGGGTTGCCCGTCGTGGGTCACCGAGTAGGTGAGCTGCTCCCCGCTCGTTTGTACCTCGGCAACGATGCTTCCGTCGGGCGACTCGACGCGGTGCGGCTGGGCCCGGAGGTCGTCCGAGCCGATCACTGTACTCCCGAGAAGGAGCAGGAGAGCAATCGCGCCTCTGCACAGGCGGGTGAGGGCTTCCAACGGTAGGGAGTCGGGGTCGAGGAGGGACATTGGAGAACGGGGGGATAGACGTATCGGCGGCAAAGAGGATTTTGTTGCGTTCGCGGGGCAGCCGCTCCTCCAGACTCACGACCGGACCCTTTCGGACGAGTCACCAGCGAATCTCTTCTAATACCAAATGCCAAGGTTGATTGTGCATTTTGCTTCGGGGTGCTGGGGACGAAAAGGTCGCGAGATGCATCTTGCGACGGTCTTTCCTTCCTGATCCAGGACAATCAAGTGCACAACGATCCAAGGGAGCTGGTATAAGAACCGGAACAAGATCGATTCACTTTCGAGACTGTTTCCGCCTCAGTCAGAGAGATCCTTCTGCCGATGACAGCTCCGACTGCGGTCGGAGTGTTTCTGCCGGCATCAGGATGACCTGGTTTCCGTAGGGAGCTTCACCGGCGACTGCCGTCTGCAATTCCAAGCTGTTCGGTGGTACATCTCCGGAGACCGAATCCACAGAGGAACACGAAGAGAGTATGTGCCACGGGTTAAAATTAAAAGAATGAATCGGTTTGGGCGTCGAAAGAACAAATGAAACCGATGGACTCGCTTCGCGATATGTGGACCCCACCACGGGATTGGCACCATCGAGACCCCTTGACGCAGCGTTGTCGGAGATTTTGGGGATTCGGGCGTACGGTTCAGTCTTTTTGAGAGGGATCTATTCTTTTTCACCGTCATCGTGTAGATCGAGATGCTTCAGGACCGCTGGATTGCAATTGCCTCGATTTGTCTCCTCGTGCTCGGGGTCGGGTGTTCGAGCGGGGAGACGGAGGGACCGGCCGAGGCGGACGACGCCCGCCCGCCCCTGTTCGACCGACTCGGGCCGAAGCAGACGGGGATTGACTTCGCAAACGAGCTGTCCGAGCAGCCGACTCCACACCGGACGGAACTCCTGTACGAGTACTTTACGAACGGGGGCGGTGTGGCCGTGGGGGACCTCACGGGCAACGGCCGTCCCGACGTGTACTTCACGGCGAATATGGGCTACAACGAGCTGTACCTGAACGAGGGGGAGATGGACTTTCGGGAGATTACGAGGGAGGCGGGGGTTACGGGACGAAAGAACACGTGGAATACCGGCGTCACGATGGTCGACGTCAATGGCGACGGTCGGCTCGACATCTACGTCTGCTACTCGGGGGACCTGCCGCCCGAGCGTAAGGTGGACGAGCTCTACATCAATCAGGGACCGGACGAGAACGGGGTGCCCCAGTTCGAGGAGCGGGCGGAAGAGTATGGTCTGGCGAATCCGCACTCCAGCAATCAGGCGTACTTTTTCGACTACGATCGGGACGGCGACCTCGATCTCTTTCTTCAGACGCACAACGTGAATACCCTTCCTCGGGGCAATCAGCGGAGCATCCAGAAAAAGCTGTCCCAGCGCGACTCCGTAAACGGGAATCGCTTCTACGAGAACCGGAACGGGCGCTTCGTGGACGTGACGCAGGAGGTGGGCATCCGCGGAACGCCGCTGAACTACGGTCTCGGGGCCGGAATTTCGGACGTCAACAAGGACGGCTGGCCCGACCTCTACGTCGGCAACGACTATTCGCCCCCCGATTATCTCTACCTCAACGAACAGGGGGAGGGCTTCGACAATGAACTTCCGTCCCGAATGGGCCACACCTCCCGGGCCTCGATGGGCGTGGACGTGGCGGACGTGAACAACGATCGGCTGACGGACGTCGTCGTCCTCGACATGATCTCCGAGGGCAACCGCCGGCAGAAGCTGCTCTACACCCTCAACGATCGGTCCGTACTCGAAAAAGAGGTAGCCTCGGGGTTCCACTATCAGTATACGGCAAACACCCTCCAGCTCAACAACGGAAACGGGACCTACAGCGAAATCGGCCAGCTCGCGGGGATCTCCAACACGGACTGGAGCTGGGCGCCCCTTGTGGCGGATTACGACAACGACGGCTGGAAGGACCTGTACGTGTCCAACGGTCTCCTGCACGACTTCACGAACCGGGATTTCATGCGGTATCGGATGCAGATGCTCGAGCGGAAGAATTACGATCTGCAGCCGAGGGACGTGAAGACGCTGATGGACAATCTTCCGTCCACTGACCTGGAGAACTATGCCTTCGAGAACAGAGGGGGCGTGACGTTTCGGGATGTGTCCGGGCAGTGGAATCTGGACGATTCCCTCAATACCAACGGTGTGGCCTACGCCGACCTCGACGGTGACGGGGACCTGGACCTGGTCGCGAACAACATCAACGAAACGGCCGTCGTCTACGAAAATCGGGCGTCCGACCGGGAGGACGGACACTTTCTGAAGGTACAGCTGCAGGGTGAGGGCAAGAACACGTACGGCATCGGAACGGAGGTCACCGTGTACACCGACAGTGTGAGTCAGTACGTGGAGCAGTATCCGGCGCGGGGCTACCTCTCCAGTGTGAGTCCGACGCTCCACTTTGGTCTCGGCTCCCGAACGCAGGTAGATTCCGTTCGCGTGGTCTGGCCGGACGAACGGACGCAGATCCGCCGCGACGTTCAGGCGAACCAGACGCTGACCGTCCGGCAAGAAAATGCGACCGACGGGCCGCCGCCGTCTCGGTCCGACTCGACCCTCTTTCAGCCGACGGATCCCCCGATCGACTTCGAGCACAGGATGGAGGGCGACGTCGACGATTTCCGGCGTCAGCCGCTCCTCGTTAATGCGAAGTCGTTCGACGGTCCCGCGCTCGCCAAAGCCGACGTGAACGGCAACGGCCGAACGGACGTCTTCGTGGGGGGCGGCACCGGGCAGGCGAGCCGTCTCTACCTCCAGCAGGCAGACGGGTCGTTTGCCGTCCAATCCCCGCTGGCCTTCGAAGAGGACCGGGCGAGCAACGACGTGGACGCCGTCTTCTTCGACTACGACGGGGACGGAGACGAGGACCTGTACGTGGCGAGCGGGGGGTATGGTCGCTTCTCAGAGGATGACCCTGCGCTCCAGGATCGCCTCTACGTGAACGACGGATCGGGTCGCTTTTCGGCCGCCGACGCACTGCCCCGCATGCGAACGAGCACCGGGGCCGTGGCGGCGGGCGACGTGAACGGCGACGGACGCTCCGACCTCTTCGTCGGCGGACGGGTGGTGCCGGGGCAATACCCCGAGTCGCCCCGGAGCTACGTGCTGGTGAACGAGGGAGGGAGCTTTGCAGACCGGACCCAGGCGGTCGCGTCTGCGCTGGAGACGCCCGGCATGGTCACGGATGCCCTCTGGCACGACCTGGACGGATCCGGAAGGGAGGAGCTGATCGTGGTGGGGGAGTGGATGCCGATTCGGGTCTTTGAGGCCGACGGGGACGGCCTGACCGAGCGCACGTCCGCCTATTTCGAGCAGTCCCCTCACGGGTTCTGGTACAGCGTCGAGGTCGTCCCGATGGACGGTGATCGACTCGGCCTTCTCGCGGGCAACCTGGGGCGCAACACCCAGATTCGGGCCACCCGGGACGAGCCCGCGGAGCTGTTCTACGACGACTTCGACGGCGACGGGCAGGTCGACCCCCTCTTCAGCTACTACATCAACGGGGAGCGCTACCCCCACGTGTTTCTCGATCGGCTGCGGGAGACCGTTCCCTCGCTCGGGGCCCGGTTCGACAGCTACGGCGAGTACGCCGACGCCACCCTCGGCGATCTTCTCACGGCCCAGGAGCGAGAGCAGGCCGATCGCCTGCGGGTCGACCGGCTCGAGACCTCGCTGTTCGTGACGGAAGCGGGGACGCAGTTTACGGAGACCCCCCTTCCCGTCGAGGCCCAGTTTGCGCCAGTGCACAGCATCGCGGTGCTTGATTACGACGATGACGGCACGAACGATCTTCTTATGGCCGGAAATGCGAACGAGACCCGCGTGCGACTTCCGAAGTACGACGCCAACTACGGGCTGCTGCTTCGGGGCACGGGAGGGGGCGAGTACAAGGCGGTTTCTCAGCGGCGGTCCGGGTTCAAGGTAAACGGGGACGTTCGAGGCCTGACGACCCTGGAGTCTCGGCTTCTCTTCGGCGTCAATCGCGATTCGGTGATGACGTACCGGCCTACGAGGGGGGCCGGGGAGAGCGGCCGATGATGAACAGATTGGACGAGGGGAGGCCGCTTTTTACAGAAGGTAGAAGAGAAAGAATATTTGAAGCGAGCGTGAAAGGTACAGAGGAGACGAGCGGTCCTCATCCGCACGAATCGCGATGAGATTCGATTTCAGGGAGATGGAATTGAACTTAGTGTGAACAAACTGTTGTGATTGTGAGAGCGAAGCGATTGATTTTTGGGTCGGTAATGTCCTATTCGAACCGGTTTTATTTTCTTCCATTTATGGTTTCTGTGTTTAGAGTGGAATAATTTTCGTGGAATGACGGGGTTTGTGATAATTTTATGAACTAAAGATGAAGTGGAAGTCTGTATTTGAAAAGAGATCGGTTGACCCGTACCTACTCCACTGCTCCGAGGAGCTGTTTTGAATCAGCTCAATTTGTTAGGGGGTTTTAAAACCGATTTTATTTGTGTGAAACGGCTCCCTGAAGAGATCGGAGAGGTTTTCGGAGGAAAGGAAGTCCGTTGTCTTGCCTGCGTCCCGTCCACCAGCGCGGTCCGACGGCCGTCCTCCGGGGCGTGTCCGACACGTATCGGTCCATCGGCAAGGCATAGGTGTTTATTCTCACGAAAGCGTTTACAGGACTATGCAGACTGCCACGAATCAGCTGTTCTCCGCGCTCCTTTCGTCCGTACACGCCGACTGGATCGCCCGTCGGACGCGTTGGCTTTTCGGTCGGGCGGGGGTGCTCTTGGCTCCGCTCCTGTTGGTCGGAGCCTTTTTCGTGTCGCCTGCTGCGGCGCAGCATCAGGTGACCGGCGAAGTCGTGGGCGCCGAAGAGGGATCGACCCTTCCCGGGGTAAACATCGTGGTCGAGGGGACGCAGGTCGGGACGACCACCCGGGCGGACGGGTCGTTCACGATTGAGGCGCCGTCGGACGAAGAGACGCTCGTCTTCTCGTTTGTCGGGTATCAGGAGCAGGAAGTGCCGATCGACGGGCGCTCGGAGATCACCGTTCAGCTCGAGCCGTCCGTGACGGCAATGGAGGAAGTCGTCGTGAACGTCGGGTATCAGGAGCAGACGATCGAGACCACCACGGGATCGATCAGTCAGGTGTCCGGGGAGGATCTGGACATCCAGCCGACGACCAACCTCACGCAGACGCTTCAGGGGTCCATTCCCGGTCTCATTGGCGTGAATCCGAGCGGGCGACCGGGACGCGACAACTCCAATCTGCTCATTCGCGGGGCCTCTACCCTCAACAACAATGATCCGCTCGTCGTAATCGACGGAATTCCCGGACGACAGGGAGGGCTTGCGCGTCTGGATCCGTCCGACATTCAAAACATCTCGGTCCTGAAGGACGCCTCGGCTGCGATTTACGGATCCCGCGCCGCCAACGGGGTCATTCTCGTCGAGACGAAGGAGGGTCGAGCCGGGGAGACGGAGATCAACGTGAACGTGGAGCAAAGTTATGCGCGGCCGACCGTCGTGCCGGAGATGACGGATGCTCTGACGTACATGGAGATGATGAACGAGCAGGCTGGCTACAACAACGTGGAGCCGTACTTCGAGGGCGATAAAATCGATGCGACCCAGGAACTTATGGAGTCTGGGGAGATCGGCGAAAGTTACGAGCACCACAATACGGACTGGTACGGTGAGGCACTCCAGAACTACACGGAGGAAACGACGGCGAGTGCCTCGGTTATGGGAGGAAGCGAAGATTTGCAGTATCGGACCTCCTTTAATGCTGCGACCGAGGGCGGAATTCTTCGGAACAGCGGCACCGGCTTTGACAAACTGGGCTTTCGGAGCAACCTCCAGGGCGACGTGACCGACAACCTGGGAGTGAACCTGAACGTCCACGGACGACTCGAGAAGCGAAGCATTCCGGCCTGGACCCGGGGGATTAACTCGGCCTGGGAGATGCTGCAGCGTGGAAAGCCGACGGAGCCGGCATATTGGCCCAACGGCCAGCCGGGTCCCGCTCAGGAGGATGGCGTGAATCCCGTCGTCGCCAACCGGACCGGGTACGACGACGAAAATACGTACTATTTTCAGGGTGACCTGAACGTCACGTACGACATCCCGGCCGTCGAGGGATGGAGTGCCGAGGGGACGGTGGCCTACGACCGTCATTTCCTCAACCGGAAGCGGTGGCAGAAGCCCTGGACGCTGTACTCCCTCGGTGGATTCGAAGACGGAGAGCCGGTGCTTCAGGGGTCGGAGGTCGGCGTTCCGGAGCCGCGCCTGACAGAGGAGAGCCGGGACGTGCAGGACATCATGCTGCAGGCAACGACGTCCTACGAGAAGGAATTCGGGGACCACAACACGAGCTTTCTGCTCGGAACGGAGTATCAGTCGGCGGATACCGACACGACCAGTACCTTCCGGCGATTCTTCATCACCGATCAGGTGGAGGAGTTGACCGCGGGAGGAACCCAGCAGCAGAACCTTTACGGGACCGGGTGGCATTCGGCTCGCTTCAACTTCTTCGGTCGGGCCAACTACGACTACCAGCAGCGGTACCTCCTCGAGTTCGTGGCCCGGTACGACGGGTCGTACATCTTCCCCGAAGGCAATCGTTTCGGGTTCTTCCCCTCGGTCTCCGCCGGGTGGCGCATTGCTCAGGAGGATTGGTTTGCCGACTTCACGGGAGAGACCTTCGATCGGCTGAAGATCCGCTCCTCCTACGGGCAGACCGGAAACGACCAGATCGAGCCCTACCAGTACCTTCGGACGTACCAGTTGAGCGGGCAGATGCCGTTTGGCAGCGACCTCGGAACGTCGATTGCACAGACGCGCGTCCCGAACCCGGACATTACCTGGGAGGTCGCGACGCAGTTCGACGTTGGTCTGGAAGGGGCCGTTCTCGACAATCGGCTGTCGTTCAACCTCACGTACTTCAGCCACCTGCGGGAGGACATTCTCTGGTTCCGGAGTGGAGCCATTCCCCAGACGGCCGGCTTCAGTCTGCCCCGTGAGAACATCGGGGAGGTTCGCAGCTACGGCTACGAAGCGCAGGCGGACTTCACGCAGGAGGTGAACTCGGAGCTTTCGTTCCGGGTGGGAG
>CAZCUZ010000059.1:0-17937 GCA_964502085.1 uncultured Salinivenus sp.
GTTGGGGCCGTCACCGCTCTGCTCGTCGCCCTGTCGGCGGTGGCGTATGTACGGCTGCCCGTGGCGCTGCTCCCGGACCTCGGCTACCCCGCCCTCACGGTCTGGACCGCCTACCCGGACGTGCCCCCCGAGCGCGTGGAGCGGACGGTGACGGAGCCCGTGGAGGAGGCCGTGGCCGGCACCGAGGGACTGGAGCGCGTGACGGCGCGGAGTCAACTGGGTGGAAGCCTCGTGGAGCTGCGCTTCGGTTGGAATACGGACCTCGACCGCGCCCTCCTCAACGTGCGGGAGCAGATAAATCGCCTCGGGGATCGTCTCCCGGAGCAGGCTGAGCAGCCGGTCGTCCTGCGCGTCGATCCCAGTGACCGGCCCATCATGATGCTGGCTCTTCGGGGCGCCCGCACGGATACCAGTGCAATCAAGCGTGCCGCCGAGGAACAGAAGGCACCGCAGAACCTCGTCCGGCTTCGCGAAGTGGGCCGTGAGGTCGTGTCTCGCCGGCTCGAACAGCTCCGCGACGTGGCTCGCGTGCGGGTGACAGGTGGCTACCGGCGGGAGGTGACTGTGCAAATCAAAAAGGACCGGCTCGCCGCCCTTGGCCTCAGCCTTGGCGACGTGGAGCAGGCCCTCCAACGCTCGAACGTGGTGCTGCCCGGTGGTACGATCCGGCGTGGTCCGTTCAGGTACGCGGTGGAAGTGAGCGGCGAGTTCGAGAGCGCAGAGGACGTGGCCCAGACCGTGATTTCTCGGCGCATAGGCTCGACTGCCCAGTCGCCTCGGGCACCGCCTTCCGCTTCGGGCGCGGAAATGCAACCCATTCGGCTCCGTGAGGTCGCCAGCATTACGATGGGTGTGCAGGAGCGCCGAGGGCTTGTGAAGTACGACGGGCGCGAAGCACTCCTGCTGCTCGTGGAACGCCGGCCCGATGCCAATACCGTGCGGGCCGCGACGGAGGTTCGCTCAGCCCTACAAACCCTTGAGGCGGAGCTGTCCGGCGTACGCCTCGACGTGGTGGTCGACGAAAGCGTGTTCATTGAGCAGGCTATCGGGGGCGTGGTGCAGGCGGTACTCTTGGGCGGGCTCCTGGCCATCGTGGTGCTCTTTGCCTTTCTTCGTCGCCTTCGCCCGCTGACGGCCGTGGCGGTGGCCGTACCGCTATCCCTGGCGCTCACGCTCGTGGGCTTCGAGCTCATGGGCGTGACGTTCAACATGATCGCACTGAGTGGCCTTGCCCTCGGTGTGGGACTGCTGGTGGACAACGCGATCGTGGTCGTCGAGAACGTGGCGCGACTGCGGGAGGAGGGGCTGGGACCGGTTGAGGCGGCACGGCAGGGCACCGAAGAGGTCGCTGGCGCCATCGGGGCCAGCACACTCACGACCATCTCCGTCTTCCTCCCCATCACGTTCGTCGAGGGCCTCGCGGGGCGCCTCTTCCAGGATCAGTCGTTAGCGGTCGTAGCGTCGCTTCTCGCCTCCCTCCTAGTCGCCATCACCGTGGTACCACTGATCGTCCGATCCGACGACGCTTCGGTCCGTGAGGCCCGTGGGCCGTGGATGTCCGGCGCCCTCGACGCCTACGAGGGGGCCCTGCGGTGGTGTCTGGATCACCCCGGCTCGGTGCTTGCCGGAGCGCTAGTCGCTCTGCTCGGCGCCGGGGCGCTGGGCCTCACGCTGCCGCGCGAGGTGGTCCCGACGGCCGATCAGGGGCGTGTGGAGGCCCACATAACCGCAGAGCCAGGCGTGGACCTACCCCTCCTGGAAGCCCGGGCGTCCTCCATTGCCCGCACCACCCGTCGCACAGTGGGCGCTACCCACGTGCTCTCTGATCTCGGAGAACGAAGCACGGCTCGCCTCGAGCTCGATCCCCGCCCCCCCTACGAGGGCGATCTCACCTTCCTCCTTCCCGACAGTGTGCGCGCCCAGCGCGCCGCCGCCCGCCTGCAGCAGGCCTCGTTTCCGTCCGACGTCAACGTGGAGGTGCGGCCCGCGAAAACGCGGCTCGAAGAGCTGCTCTCCCCCGCTGAGAGTGACCTGCTGATTGACCTTGTCGCCGAGCAGCGACGCGACACCGACGCGGTGCTCGACACGTTGCTCCAGCGGCTGCGCGCCCGGCCCGAACTGGCAGGCGTCCGGCGGGCCGAGGCGGCGGAAGTGCCCGCGTACCGGTTGCGCCTGAAGCGGGAGGTGATGGCCCGATACGGCGTGCGGCCCGAAGTGGTGGGACGCGCGCTCGAAGCGGCGGCCCGGGGAGTCGAGGCCACCGCCCTCCGACAGGTGGGGCGCGAGATTCCAATCGTGGTCCACAGTCGTGACGTGTCCTCCATTGATGCATTGCTGCAACGCTCCCTCGAAACTCCGCAGGGCCGCCTGCCACTGCGCCGGTTCGTTGAGGCCGAGTCTACGTCCCTGCCCGCCGCGCTGCTGCGGAGCGGACAGGCGCCCATCGTCCGCCTCGTGGCCGACGTGGCGGAGGACCGCGGACTGTCCGCGGCGGTCAGCGCGGTACAGTCGACCCTGGCGAACACCCTCCCGCCCGGCGTGCGGGGCCAGGTGGGCGGTGCGAACCGGACCTTTCGCGAAAGCCTGCGGGCGGTGGGATGGAGCCTCCTCCTGAGCCTGCTCCTCGTCTACCTCATCCTCACCGCTCAGTTCGAGCGCCTACGTCAGCCGTTCGTGATCCTGGCGGCAGTGCCCCTCGCCGCCGCAGGGGTCGCGGCAGTGCTGTGGGTGACCGGTCAGACGATTAACCTGATGAGCCTGACCGGCTGCGTGGTGCTCGTCGGCATTGTCGTCAACGACGCAATCATCAAGGTGGACTTCATCAATCAACGGCGCGAGCGGGGGATGAATCTCCGCGCGGCGATCGAGGCGGCGGGCCGCGCGCGATTCCGCCCCATCCTCATGACGACGATCACGACGGTGCTGGGCTTGCTGCCGCTTGCGCTGGGGCTGGGCGCCGGGGCGGAGATCCGCGCGCCCCTCGCGATTGCCATCGTCGGCGGCCTGCTCAGCGCGACGGTGCTGACGCTGCTCGTGGTGCCGGTACTGTATCAGTTCGTGGCCGGCGCGACGTAGTCGTTTTTCGAGTAAGCCCTTGTCCATCTTTTCTCGCTTCGATCATGCGTGATTCCCTACTTCGACTGATCGGAATTGCTGTCCTATTAAGTCTGTCGGTCGGCGGCATAGGATGCACCTCGGACGATTCGGAGACCTCCTCGGACGGGGCTATCGAGCATCCCATCGAAGCCCGCATTCCGCAACACGATCGGGCCGTCCCGATCACACGTCAGCAACCCCTTTCCGATCTACCGGACCCGCCGAGGGAGCTTAGAACACTTTCCCTTTTCCTCGACGAGCCGACCAAGATTGACACGACAAGGCTCGACGTGCTCCTCAAGGGATCCAGTAGCGTCGATGTCGCCTCGGTTTCCTCAGATCGCTTCGTTCTTCTCGTGGGGCATCCGGAAAATCGGCTGTACGAGCACGACCTCCGTACGGGCACGACGACACAGATCGCCAAGCCCGGAAGTGGACCCGGCCGGCTCCAGTTTGCAGAAGCCGTGGCCCACAGCGACACTGCCGTCTACGTCACCCGGCAAGACCGCCGGATTGACCGGTTCGACTGTACAACCGTCCCCTGCACGTACGACGAAAGTATCCGCCTCCAATTCGGCCCAATGGCCCTCACCGCGACCGACGACCGACTCGCGACCGTCGGGATCCCTGTGATGGAGGGAGAAGGGATGACGATGGACGACTGGTCAGGAGCGATTCAAATACTTGGGTCGGACGGGTCGATTGAGCAAACGTTTGGGCGGACGTATCAGACCGAGCATTACTTAATGCTGGATAACTACACGCGAAACAGCAGCCTGATTTACATTGGCTCGCAGAACGAGTTTGTGCTAGCCCGTGAGAATTTGCCCCTCCTCTGGACGTACGGGAAGAACGGGTCCCCGGAATCCGTCTGGACAATCGAAGACTACGCCCCTCTCACAATCAAGTATTTTCCCTCAGAGCGGAAGACCCACAAGGAATTCGAGGATGACTATAGCACGCTTCGCCTGCAAGACGTCATTGCCGGACGGTTTGCGGTTGCGACGGTCTCCCGTACGAACTTCTCTCCATCGTCATCGGACCTCTTCTTGGCGCACATCGACTATTACGCTCTCGACTCAAAGACGGACGAGACCTACTACCTTGGGCGTGACGCGCCCCGCGATGAAATCATCGATCGACTCTTCCTGGTCACGGACGAGCATCAGGTTCTCGTGGAAGATGGAGGGGTGGCGGTCGTGACAGGGACGCAGTCGTCCAGGCGCACCAACCGGCGCGAGAGCAGAACGCGGGAAGCGTCGAAGAAACGTTGATTTTGAATTTCTGGGTCTGACCAAACATACTATAAGCATAATATTTCGTAAGCGTCCCGACTCCCATCTTGGTCTGCCCACTCGTCATGCCCACCGTTCCCTCTCTTCGCGCAACCGGACCACTTGTCGTTCTTGCTCTTCTCCTCCACGGCTGTGGGAGCGAGGGCCGCTCTACCGGAAGTGACTGGACGATCCAGGAGGACGCCCTCACCCTTGAGCGCGACCTTCTCGTGAGCGAGGGCGAGTCCTTCTACTTCGGTACGATTATCGACGTAGCGCCCGCGTCGGACGGGCGCATCTACGTGGCGGACGACGAGACGGGTCACATCAAGGTGCTCGGCCCGAATGGAACTCAGGTCGACACGCTCGGACGTGAGGGCGAGGGGCCTGGCGAATTCCAGCGGCTCAATCAGGTCGTCGTGGGTCGGGGCGACTCCCTTTTTGTTCTGGACTCGGAGCGCAGGCGGGTGTCCGTATTTCCCCCGTCCGGTGCGTTCGGGTACGGGATCTCGGTCTCGATGGGACAGGGCCTCCCCGATCAGATCATGGTGCCCGAGGGCCAACCAGAAATCGTTCTTCGACGGCTGCGCTTTCCCTTTAACACGGAGTCCAATCGAGGCCGGCACATCGTCCGGATGGTCCGACCGACCGGCACCGCGGGGGACACGCTCTTCGCGGCGGCCCGCAATCCGATGCACGGCGTGCAGCGGGGGGAGGTCCAGATGTATCTTCCAATTCCGTTCGAGCCCTCCCTGCACACCGCAATGGGCCCTGAGGATCGGGTCCACGTCGCACGGGGCGATAGCCTGGCCGTCGCAAGTTACGGCCTCGGTGGAGAGCGCCGGGACGAGGTGTCGATCCCCTTCCAGTCGATTCCGGTGACGGACGACGATGTGGAACGGGTCCTGAAGAACTACTCGGAAAAGCGGCCCATGCCCCGGGACAAAATCCCGGCCACCAAACCGGCGTTCGAGCACTTCCTCGTGGACGACGAGGGCCGCTACTGGTTTGGACGCCCCACGGCGCATGCCGATACGACTGCATGGTGGGTGGCCGATCCCGACGAGAAACAGGTCGCTACGACCCGGCTCGCGGACGACATGGAGCTGCGGGCAGTACGGAACGGCTACGCCTACGGAGCCACGAGCACGGAGGCGGGCGCCCCCGCCCTGACGCGGTACCGGATTCGCATCTCCTCGAATCGATAACGCTCCCTCATGCTTCCCAGTCGGGTGCGCTCTACAATTTGGCTGCTCGGACTCCTCGTGCCTGCTCTTCTCATCGCCGGGTGCGGCGGTGGGGGTGAATCTCACTCCGCTTGGACAATCCAGGAGGATGCCCTTACGCTGTCGGAGACCCTTCGAGCCGGGGACGATGAGCCCTATTTCTTCGGTGAGATCGCCGACGTCAGTGCTCGGAGGGACGGGCGGATCTACGTAGCCGACCAAGGTGCCGCCCACGTGAAAGTCCTCGCGCCGGACGGGACCTTGCAGGACACGATTGGACATGCAGGTGATCAGGGACCCGGGGCACTTCGACGACCTTCTGAAGTCACGTTCGGACGCGGCGACTCGCTCTACGTATTTGACGGGTACTATTCACGACTTTCCGTCTTTGCCCCGACTCACACCTTTGCGTACCGCCTCCCCCTTCGTATTCAGCCCGAAGGAAAAGTGCCCTTTCTACTCCCCTCGAACGTACTTCCACGGCTGGATAAGCCAGGGTTCATGGCTTCCTACGGGGCCCCTCCCTTGCCCGACGGAGGGGCTCCGTCGGGAAACGCAGTTCGAGGGATTGCAGCCGATGGTACCGCTGGAGACACACTGTTTACAGTCCCCGATCCACAAATGCACATCGAGCGGAGGAACCGATCCCTCACCATGTACTCGATCCCGTACGCCCGCACCCCAACCGTGACGCAGGGCCCGTCGGGCCACATTCACTACGCATGGAGCGACAGCCTCGGCGTACGCACCTACGGCCCAGATGGGACGCTCCGGCGCACTGTCGACATTCCGTTTGACCCCGTACCGGTGACGGAGGCCGACCGCGAGCAGGCCCTGGTCGACCACTCCAAAGAAGGGAAGGCAGCGGTCAAGAGTGAAATCCCTTCCACCAAACCGGCCTTCACCGACTTCCTCGTCGACGATAAAGGGCGCTATTGGTTCGGGCGGCCTACGGCAACTCCGGACAGCACGGACTGGTGGGTGGCCTGGCCGGAGGAGCATCGTGTGGTGACGACGACGCTACCCAGTGACGTCGAGCTGCACGAGGTTGCGAACGTGACGGACCTACGGCCAGACGACCACTGAGAAGGGCGCACCCGTCCTGGTGCGATACCAAGTACGCATCGATCACTGAGTTTCCCGTTTCAAACCCCAGTTCTTCCGATGAGTGGCACTCGCGCTTCTGGTCTCTTCGCGGCGATCTGTGCCTTTCTCCTGTTCACCGGGTGCGGGGGGGAGCGAAATAGCCCAGACCTCGGTAACTGGACCCTAATAACGGACGGGCTTTCTCTCACGGAGGACCTCCGCATCAGTGAATCCGAGGCGTTTTACTTTGGTCGGATCATCGACCTCGACGTCACGAGCGAGGGCCATATGATCGCTGCCGACTGGGATGCGACTAACATCAAGGTCCTGCGACCCGACGGCACGTTGATCGATACGCTGGGGCGATCCGGCAGTGGGCCCGGAGAATTCCAGCAGTTACGGAGCATACAGGTTGCCCGAAGCGACTCGATCTACGCCTACGACGTTCAGCGCTCGCGGCTTACGGTCTTTGCTCCACCCCCGTCGCTCGCGGTGGTCCGTACGGTCACAGTCTCCCAAGAGGAAGGCTTTGCCACGCGGATGGCTGTGCTCGATGATCGCTTCGTCGGCTCGTTCGGGGGAAGCATGACGCCAGAAGAGGGCGTCCGTCGACCCGAACCGACCCCGTGGCGGTGGATCGACGCATCAGGAACGCCGGGGGATACGCTGATGATGGCTCGCCAGCGGAAGCGAGCTCTGCTGTCGGTGAATGGTGGGTTTCGCATCCGCTCGATTCCCTTTGGCCGTGAAACGCTCACGGCGATCGGCCCTCAGTCTCGCCTCTACTATGGATGGACGGACAGCCTTCGGATTTCGGATCGTGGTGCGGAGGGGAGGTCGGAGGTGGTGGCGTCTGTTCCCACCAAGCCCATCCCAGTGCGGGAGGCCGACCGGGACTCGGCATTGAGCGACGTGAGCAGTGACATGAAGCCACTGGTGTCCTCAGCCCTGCCGGATACGAAGCCCGCATTGACGGATCTCGTGGTCGCGGACGACGGGCGACTCTGGGTGAAACGGTCCCAGGAAAAGGTGGGGGCACACACAACCCCTTGGTGGGTCCTGGATCCCGACACCAAGACCATCCAGGAAGTCCGCCTGCCGTCTGAAGTGGATTTGGAGGTCGTACAGAATGACAGAGCCTATGGCACGACAGAAACAAAGATGGGAGCCCCCGCCGTAGTCCGGTACCGGATTCAAACATCTTCGTGAGTGGATCTTCTTCTGAATATAATGCCGTTCAGTATGTTTTTGCGATACAATTTTCCCCTCAGCGTCCTCGGTCTCCTGGTGTTGCTTTTCCTCGGGGGCTGCGGTTCGGAATCCGGTACGGACCTGGGTGACTGGACCGTGAGGGACGAGCTTACGCTCGAAAAAGACCTTCAGGTCAGCAAGACGGAGAGCTACTTCTTCGGCTCGATTCAGGACCTCGACGTGACGACCGAGGGCCGCATGGTCGTCCTCGATGACGAGGCGAACCATCTCAAAGTGCTTCGTCCCGATGGAACGTTGATCGACACCCTCGGACGGGCAGGGCGCGGACCCGGCGAGTTCCAACGCCCCACCAATCTGACAGTGGCCCGGGGGGATTCCATCTACGTGTTTGATAATCAACAGAACCGGCTGGTCGTCTTTTCCCCGCCTCCGTCCTCCGAGTTGGCCCGGTCGGTGACCGTTACCAGTGCCGTGGGCTCTGCATCGGAGATCCAGATTCTTGAGGACGTATTGATCGGGCGGTTCACCCCGGGCTACACCCGAAAGGAAGGAATCCGGCGACCGTCGCCCGATCCCTGGCGCGTCCTCCGC
Organism: uncultured Salinivenus sp.; assembly: GCA_964502085.1. Classification (GTDB taxonomy): domain Bacteria; phylum Bacteroidota; class Rhodothermia; order Rhodothermales; family Salinibacteraceae; genus Salinibacter. The sequence goes on from CAZCUZ010000059.1 coordinate 8,486, forward strand.
GAAACTGGCATTCCGGAGGATACGCTTCTGACAGAACGCCGCCGGAAAGTAGCGACCTCGTTTCGCGACCCGGGGCCGGTCATTGCTTATCTTCCGTATGGACGTGTCACAAGGGCGGCACCGGGGCCGGACGAGCGCCTTTATCACGGCTTCACCGACAGTCTTCAGATCTCGGCCACGTCCGTCGACGGGACGACGGAGAACATCGCGAGCATCCCGGCGAATCGGGTCCCAGTCCCGAACGCCGAGCGGGACTCCGTGTTGGCCGAGATCCCTGCCCGCATCCAAGGGCCGATTGAGGCCGCCTTTCCCGAAACGAAGCCGGCGTTCACGGACCTCATCGTGGCCGACGACGGGCGGCTCTGGATCGAACGTCCTCCGCGAAAAGCCGGGGCAGACACGACCTCCTGGTGGATCCTGACTCCTGAGACCAAAACGATTCACGTGGTGCGATTGCCGTCGGAGGTTGGCGTCAGGGTCGTCCAGAACGGAAAGGCCTACGGGACAACCACGAGCGAGGCTGGCGCCCCGGCTGTGGTCCGGTATCAAATTGAACAGAACACTTGATCAGAGTCTTCCTGATGATCCCTCTTCCACACATATCACCAACAGACATCTATACGAGCGTTCGAGCCACGACTAAAGTCGATTTTGTATTTCTGTAGTGGGTGATTCTCTCGGCATCTCTATCAACCGAGTACGTAAATCTCTCTGTTGATTCACAGTCTGATCCCATGTCCCATTGTCACTTTTCCGAGTCCCTCTTGGGAATTGTCCTCCTGATCCTGGGCCTCACCCTACCCGGGTGTAAACCAGACTCTGGACCGGGTACGATCCATCCAGTGGAGGCTCGCGTGCCCCACTTCGACGATCCGGACCACACAATTCGGACGGAATCCCCTCCGAAGAAAGGAAAGTGGGCTCAGATTACAGCGGCATGGGGGACTCCGACGTACAAAATTGGGGTAGAGAATGCACAGGGCCCCGCGCTGTTTGGTCGGATCTCGGATGTGGAGCAGGACAATCGTGGTCGGATTTTTGTCGTCGATTACGAAAACAAGGAGGTTCGGGTCTTCAGCCCAGAGGGGGCACACCGCTTCACGTTTGGCCGAGCAGGTGAGGGACCCGGAGAATTCCAATATCCGTCCCAGCTGGAACTTCTTGACGACGGGATTCTGATGGTGGCGGGGCGGTCCGGCCGGGTGCAATTCTTTGAGGTCCTGGCCGACTCCGTGAACCGGACTGGTGGATTCACGGTTGACTTCACTCCAGAAGACGTGTGCGTACTCGGCGACGAAGTGTTCATACACGGCGCACCGAGCTCTCGACCAGAGCACAGCATACACGTCTACTCCCGGCCTGGAAAGCACGCGCGGTCGTTCGGCCCAGTCTATCAGTCCGACAATGAGTTCATCCGCCAGAGCATTACTGATGGGCACATCACCTGCGACGAACCGACGAATACGGTCGTCTTCGGCTTCGGGCTGGCTCCCATTCTCTACGGTTATCGGTCGAAGGGGACGCTTCAGTGGACCGCCCGCATCCGCCCCTTCGATCCGATGCCCGCGGAGCAGCGCGTTAGTGACGCGGGGACCCCCAGCATCCGATACCAATCAGCGCCGAACACCGATCGGCTGTCCGGTCTCACGGACATGCCAGGACCTTCGGTTCTGGTGCAGCGATTTCAGTATCCCCCGGATGAGGTCGACCGGGCCGACGCCCCAATCTTCTCATACAGCGTCTCGGCCCGGGACGGAACTGGTGGATATGTCGGCAAATCTACGGTCGGTGGCACTGCGGCCGGGCAAATCACTCACGTCAGCACGACCCATCTCTTGTCAGCCAAACGCGAGCCGTTTCCGAAGATCGATGCCTACGACCTCGAAAGCATCGAGTGGGCCGTTGAGCAATAAGAGCCCCTTTTGGCACGATGTCGAAGATGTCCCCTAACGATCAGTCCTGGTTCGAGCGCTGGGTGATACGCCCGACGCCCGTCCTGGCGTGGGCGGTGGCCCTGCTTCTGGGGGGCGCCTGGACGGCCACGCAGGTGCCCCTCGAATGGGTGCCGACCACAAATCTGCCGGAGGTGCGCGTGACGGCCTCGTGGCCCGGCAGTTCGCCACGGGCGGTGGAGCGATACATTACCGCCTCCATCGAACGGACGGTACAGGACGTGGAGGGCATCGCCGGGATCGAGAGCATCTCGCGGGAGGGACAATCAACGGTGACGCTGAAAGTAGCCGAAGGTGTCGACTTGGGCCCCTTAAGTGCCCGCGTGAGCGAGCGGTTGCGCCTTTTGGAGGAGACCCTGCCGGACCGGGTGTCCCCCCGCCTCACGAAGCGGGTGCCCGAGGAGCTGCGCGACCAGCAGGGCTTCATGACATTGCAGCTCGTGGGCCCGCAGACCCCCTCGGCCCTCCGCCGCCTCGCCGAGGACCAGGTCTCCCCCCGTCTGAGCAGCCTCTCGGGCGTGGCGGACGTGCGGGTGCAGGGCGGCACCACGCGCGAGCTGCTCATCACACTCGACCCCGATCGCCTCGCGACACAGAACGTAGAGGCCAGCGCCGCCCGCCGCGCGCTCCGAGACGCCACCACGAACGCTGTCTACGGCCGCCTTCGAGCAAAAGGGCGTGCCCCCCTTCTCCTTACACCGGCCGTCGACCAAGTACATCGGTTGCGAGACGTAGTGGTAAGCTCGAATGGCGTACGGGGCCGTGAGGGGCCGCCGGTCGAGTTGCACGACGTAGCAACCGTAGATCTCAAGTCCGCCCCCCGCCGCTCCATCACCCGCATCGACGGGGACCCGGTCGTCACCCTAACGCTGGATCGCGCACCGGGAAGCCACATGGTTGAGACTGCCAATCGGGTGCGCTCTCGTCTCGACGAACTAGCCCCCACGCTCCCGTCGGAGACGCGACTGGAAGTGGCCACCGACAAGAGCCAGGACGTGCGGCAGCGCCTCCGCGCGTTGCAGTGGCGAGGCGGGATTGGGCTGCTTCTGGTCGTGCTGGTGCTGCTCCTCATGCTCCGCAGCCTACGGGCTGCCGGGGTCGTCCTCTTCACCGTGGCAGTGGCACTGGCCGTGGCCCTCGCCCTGCTTCAGCCACTCGGTCTCACGCTCAATCTGATCACGCTCGGCGGGCTGGTGCTTGTCTTCGGGCTCCTCGTGGACAATAGCGTGATCATGACCGAACAGCTAATTCTTCAACGAGAGCGACGGCCGGGCGCGCCCCTCGGGACCAGTGCGGCCCGAGCTGTCCGCGCCGTGGCGCTGCCCCTCGTCGGCGGCACGCTTACGACGATGGCCGTGATGCTCCCGCTGGTCTACCTGAGCGGAGAGCTTCGCGACCTTTTTCTTCCGTTTGGCGTGCTCACGGCGCTCACGTTGGCCGCCTCGCTCGCCAGCGCCGTCCTCCTGGTGCCAGTATTGGGCCCCTGGCTGCCACGCCCCGACTGGAACCGCCGGCGCCCGCGCTGGCTGCGGCGTCTCGTGGAAGGCCCATACCGGGTGGGTACCTGGGCCCCGAAGGCCTCTCTCCTCGGCCTCGTGCTGCTCGTGGGCGTACCGGTGTGGTGGCTGCCCACCACCATTAGCGGGCCGGAGGACGGTGAGCGCCCGATTCCCGTGCAACGCCTCGTGGGCGTCTACAACGCGGCGATGGGAAGCGATCTCGTACAGGAGACGCGAGAATGGGTCGACCCGGCGCTCGGCGGTGTGGTGCGTCCGTTCGTGCAGCAGACCACCTTCGGCGAGCAGTGGGGCTACGAAACGGAGCCGGAGGTGAACGTGCGCCTCGGCTTTCCCCCCGGCAACCCCATCCAGCGGGCCGACTCGTTGCTCCGTACGTTTGAGCAAACAGCCCTCGCATCCGAGATAGTGCGGCGCACTGTGGCCCGCGTAACCGAGCGCAATGCGCGACTGCGGATTCTCTTCACGGAGGCGTCGCTGGAGACGATCGAGCCCTACGTGCTTCGAGAGCAGCTCATCCAGGAGGCGGTATTGCTCGCAGGGATCGACGTGAGCGTGAGTGGCCTGCTGCCCCAGGGCTACTACAGCCGCAGCGGCACCAACATCTCCGGCTTCACCGTCGTCGCCTATGGCCCCAATTACGGCGACTTGGAGGCCCTCACCGAGCGACTTGCCCGTGAATTGAAGACGGCGAGCCGGCGCGTGGCCACCGTTAACACCGACGCCGGACAGTACGGCTTCCGGCGCTCGCGGGAGGTGTTGCGCTTCCACCTCGGCCCCGATGCCCAGGCCCGAACCGGAGTGACGCCCCAACGCCTCTCCGCCCGCCTTCGCCCCGTGCTCGCCTCACAGCGCCCCTCCTTCCGGGCCGACCTTGCCGATGCACCCCAGCTCGACGTACGGGTAAAGGTCGAGGGGGCCGACCAAACCGACGTGCAGGCGATCGTCGACCGCCCGCTCGTACTGGCCGGCAGCACGCAGGTCAAACTTAAGAGCAGCGCCGAGTACGCAGTGGAGACGGTGCCCAGCCGCATCGTCCGCGAAAATCAGCAGTACAAGCGGTACATCCAGGTCGACTACCGCGGGCCTTACGAGATGGGGGAGAATTTCCTGGAGGAGCAGCTCGACGCGTTTTCCACGCCGCCGGGCTACCGACTGGAGCGGGACCGGAGCAGCTTTTTCACGCAGGAGACGGAGCGAGCCTACGGATGGATCGTGCTCGGAACCATCGTGCTCGTCTTCCTGGTCACCGCCGCGGTATTCGAGTCGTGGCGCCTGCCCGGCGTGGTGCTCCTGAGTTTGCCGACAGCGCTGGTGGGCGTGGCCGCGGCGTTCCTGCTCGCGAGCGACCTGGCGTTTGCGGAAGGCGCCTTCATTGGATCGGTGCTGCTGGTGGGCCTTGCAGCCAACGACTCGATCCTGTTGGTGGATCGCTACCAGCGGCTGCGTGACGCCCGTCCCCACGGGGCAGTCGGCTCGCGCGCGCGCCTCGCCCTGCGCGAGCGCCTGCGGCCGATGTGGACGACGACCCTTTCGACGTGCGTGGCCATGCTGCCTATGCTCGTCTTCCCCCAGGAGGGGACATTTTGGACCGGCATGGCCGTGACGGTGACCGGCGGCCTGCTTGCCGCGACGCTCATCGCTCCGCTGGCCACGGTCGCACTGGTGCGGGTCCTCGACGAGTAGGAATATCACGGAGCTTCTTATTGTTAACCATAACTAAATCTTATTACCAAAGACATTAATCTCTTTTATTATACCAATTTTATTAACTATTAATGTATAAACGAGCATGTATATATATCCTCACTTCACTTCTATTACTCATCTTCCTTGAAATACCCTGCCAGGCGTAAAGCAAAATCGAGGTGGCGGGCAGCGTCGATATGAAGCAGGTACTGGTCATTGGGGACGATGAATCGGCTCCTCCCGAATACCTCTTCAGGTCGCCACAGCACATCTGCACAGATGTCAGCGGCCGAGTTTATGTTGCCGATCGACGGGAGTCAAAAGTTCGGGTCTTCGATAATGAAGGTACGTTTCTCGCAGCCCTCGGACGGGAAGGGAAAGGTCCTGGTGAATTCAGACGGATTAGTGCAATCGCCCTCGATTCAAAAGGAAGACTCGTCGTCTACGACCGGATGTTACAACGCTTCACTCGATTCCCACCTATTGAGCACATCGACACACCCCCTATCCCCGAATCGGGTCGATTACAGACATTTCTAAACCCCGAGGAGTACATGATTTCTCCGCAGTTCATGTACAGCCTCCCCGACGGCCGATTTATACTCTATTATCATCCCTTAACGAACCGCTCTCCGAGTCAACCCCGCCTGCACGTCTACGACGGGGAATTTGAAAACGTAAGTGCATTCGGTCGTCCAGATCAGTGGGACCTCCCGCAGGACGATTTTATCGATCAGTTGACCTGGCGCTTTGGCGTATTCTGCGGACATCACGTCGCCCCCGGCTCATCCGATCTACTTCTCGCGCCGTGGTCGTACGACGGCGTGCTCTACCGGTATAACGCTGCGGCTGATGGAACCTGGACACTCCAACAAATCGAAGGGCAATCTCCCGACCATCCCACCCACGAGATTCTGTATCACAGAGTAGTGGCACCACCGAGCATACAGCAACAGGGCAATTCGCAACCCGACCCTCCATACAAGTCCCTCAATAGTTCGCTTGGAAACGGAAAGGTGATGCACTCGGCGGCTCGACCCAGGAGTACGTCGAGAGGGATTGGACAGCTCAGTGACGGCCGCATCGTGCACCTCTCGATGAAAGAGGATGACGAAGGAATCCTGCAATTACAGCTGGAGCTCTTTCGGCCTGACGGGACGCTCCAGCGAGCCGGACCAATTGAGCACTTCAAGCACGACGAAACGAAACCTCAACAGGTTGCGCGGGCCGTGAGCATTACCTTGCTGTGGACCGACCGGAAAGACCGCCTCTATCTCGTCGATCGTCGAAGCGGATTTCCCGTGATCCGCGTTGTAAAGCTGGAAAAACACTGAGCCACTTTTCGAACCAGAGATTAATAGGAGAGTGGATACCCATTCTGCTCGTCCTCTTCTTCAGATGCGGTAGGAGTAGCCAGCGAGCCCAATCGGCGTCCCCAGCCTGCTCGTCCTCTACAAATAGGAAAATCACTAGGTTTGGACTCCCGATCACATGCGTGGCAGAAGCGGGGAGTGATTTTTTAACGCCACATCTTCTGAACGTTAGATTTAATGACAGAAGTGTGTCGTATTAACACGGGTATCCAGCCCAAAATGAGCCCGCGATACGTCACATGTCATCTGGCGCTTTCACGTCCGACCCGCAAAAGATCATAGAGGCCGAACGGGCCGCATACCTCGATGACCTTCCTGAGCCCGAGTCTGACTGGCCCCCGGACGTGCGCGCCGTATACGAGACGCTCCGAGAACGTCTGTTCGATTGGGGGGAGATTGTAGAGGCGCAAGAGGTTGTTGACGAGTGCGGCATTGGGAGTCACGAGATCTATGGCCGGTTTCGGTACGTCACAGACCACGGAATCAAGGAGTTCGTCGTGTACCATCGCCTGCAACTGGCGAAGCGGCTCCTGTGCTACGACTCGTTGTCTGTCACCGAAATTGCGTTCGCAGTGGGATACAGTACCCCGAGTGGGTTCAGCAAAACATTCAAACGACACGTCGGACGCACTCCGACGGTCTTTCGAGGACGGGAGGAAGGATGACAAGAAACATCGACAGAAATATGACATGCATATTTTGCGAAGAAACTAAATATTTCTAGGGAGATTCATTAAAACTTGATTTATCAGGAAGCGTACTCCCGCTATGCATATAACACGGACTAAACGTATTACACTTACTCTTCTATTGGCACTCGCAATAATCGGAGTTCCTCCTTTATTTCTGAGCTCACAGAACGCAACTGGCTTTATAGAATGTCCCCAGGATGGAACCTGTGATGACAATTGTGGCGAATGGTCCAGTTACTGTACAACAGTCACTTGTTGTGCCAGAGATTGCTTGGACTTCCAGAGCAATACCTGCGAGAGTGGATGCCCTTCGACTGACCAATTAACCTGCTATGGTGAACAACTAGATGGGGAACATTGATAATTTATGAAAATAATTTGTTTTATTTATACGACCTTGGTGCTAAATAAAATCGGTGGTCTATTTCATTTTTCTGAAAACATGAAATGAGTACGCGTATCTTTATTATTGGAGTTCTTGTACTGTTTACCGCGTGTGTACAGGGTGAAGAGTATTCTTCGACAGAACGAGACGAGTCTTCAGTCCAGGGCGTCGAGATGGGAGATGATTATGCACTGACGACTCAGATTCGAGGCGAGCGTTTTTTCACCCGCAAGTGGACTCGTCCAGACATTGAGAAAGTCGCATCGCTTTCCGAGGGGAAAAACTATACGCTGTTCACACCTCGTCCGGGCGAAGTGTCCGAAGATGGGCGCATCTATATTTATGACTACGGCGACTATACTGTGAAGACATTCACACGCCGGGGCAAGTATGTAACGACCTATGGGTACGGTAGAGGCCAGGGACCGGGCGAGATGACCATGATGACCGATGTTGGTGTATGGCGAGACTCACTCGTGTACGTCGTCGACCCGAGACAGTCAAGGGTATCATTTTTCGATGAAAATGGGGAGTTCGTATGGAGTGAACTTTACGAGACCCGCGTCGCTAGACTCGCCTTGACGGAAGACTCGACCGCATTTGAAGCGACGCCTCCCTCAGTTCCGTCATTTATGACTATCACATTTCCTTCGGGACGCCAAACGGTGATCTCTCAACTTTTTTCTAGGGATGTACACCCGATTATGTTAGATGGATCGTTTCACACGTTAAATAATAGGCTATTATATGTTCCTTTGTATTTTCCCATTCTCTTAAGTTTTTCGGCAGAGGACACAGTTGGGATTGCACATCCCACACCTGACTATGGACAGCCCCGCCCTAGACCTCAGACGAGGAATGAGGAGAATCAAGTATCAGCTCCTTCGACTCGATTTCACTGGCGGGTAACTCATCAAGATAGTGTACTCTCCGTCGAAATCCCGAATTCGAATGTCGACAGTCTTCAGTTTGATCTATACGATACCCGCGAGATGGAATACATGCATTCGGTTCGGTTGCCCATCGACGAGTCCGGTGCACACTACGCCTACGGGACCGGTACCCTCGTCACTCATGAGGACGCCAGTATCAATATATATGAGGTACAAACGTCCAAATGACTTCCCTCAATCAAATGAACAACAAACACCTTGAGATTGTCGGTCACGTTTTTGTAATCGGTATTGCCGTAATCGTGTCTCTACTATACTGGCGTGTAGTCGAACTCGATTGGTTTAAGTCGGAAACACACCTAAACGTTGATTCATCCACAGCACTCTCTTCGTGGCAACCTCGAAAGCAACGAATTTTCCTTTTCATCTCCCCAACCTGTCCATTCTGTCGCCGCAGCATGGGGTTCTACGCCCGACTGGGTGACACTATCGACTCGCTACAGCGAGCCGGCGAACCAGTCACTCTCGCCGCGGTCATCGACCGACCCGCCTTTCTGCAGACCCAGCGACGGATGTTACGCGATTTGGACGTTCCTGTCGACACGCTCCTTGTTCTACGGCACCGTTCCCTTAACGCGGTAGGTGTGACGGGCGTCCCGACCGTGGCCGTCGAAACTCCCACGAGGAGTCGTCCCGCAACCTGGGTGGGACTCCAGGACTCGACGGGAGAGCAGGAAATTCTGACGACGGTACGACGACTCGGAAAAACAGAAACTCAATTTGCAGACTGAAAATTCGCTGTTGGCGAGGAGCAGTGGCTCACTCAAAACGCTGCCACGCGATCAAGCTCGTCCCAGAACCCCGGGAACGACACCCGCGCACACTCGGCGTTGGCAATGGTGGTGGTCCCGTGGGCCACGAGACCGGCCACCCCCATCGCCATCGCAATGC
>CAZCUZ010000060.1:0-17904 GCA_964502085.1 uncultured Salinivenus sp.
GACGCCGCCCTCTACTGCCTCCTGTACGACGGCGTCCTCCGGGTCGAGCCCAGCACAGAGGTAGCCGTCCTGGAACGGCCCCCCAGAGAACCTCCTCGTGGGTCATAGAAACGGGAAACCAAGCAACGATCTTTGGGACGCGTCGGGACGCCGACTACTCTTGCTCAGGAACCTCGATCTGCGCTTCAAATCGTTCAATTTCCTGTCGAAGACGCTCGCGCATCGGCTCCAGACGCGCATCCTCGTGGTGGGTCGACGCCTCGAACACGGCCCGGTGGAACCAGCGCTGGGCCGCCGGATCCCCGCTGAGCAACGCAAAAATGTCCTCGCCCGCATCCAGGCTCTGGTTGATGGACCACAGGTTGTGGATTTTGTCCGCCAGACTGATCGCCGCAGCCTCGGCCGAGCCCTCCCGAATTCCCGCCAGGTAGTCCTCCTTGCGGTCACGCCACGCGCGCATTCGGCCGTTCTCGTCGAGCTTCTGCTCGGACACCCGATCCACGAGCCTCGCCACCTCGGCCCCCACCGCCTCCCGCAGCTGCTTGCGCCGCAGGCGCTGCCCGTGTCGATTTATGTCCTCGATCGTGTCGTGCAGATACGCGGCCGCAACGGTCTCCTCGTTCCATCCCGCCCGTCGCACAATCGAGGCCACGGCGGCGAGGTGAGCAATCACCGGAATCTGAATCTCCTCGTCCTCGGGCACCTCGAAGGCCGGATCGCGCCACACGCTTTTCCGGTAGGTGCCGTTATGCCACTGGGCAGAGAGCTCAATGGCGTGCTCGATGAGCGGGCGAAACAGCTCGTCGGGAGAAGGGGAATCGTCCATAGAGTGCAAAGGTGTGAGAAGAGGTGCCCATTTACAGTTCGACGACCTGATGAGTGGAGGTGTCGGTCTGTAACGTAGACCGAAGGTCGCCGATGAGATCGAGACTGTACTTGTTCAGGTAATAAAGCACGTTGATGAGGCGCTCCTGGAGCGTGCCCCGAGGCCGCAGGTTCACCTGTGCCTTTTCCAGCTGCGCTCGCACTTCGTCGTGGTGCCGCTTTTCGGCTCGCACGGTGCGCTGCTTCAAATCGTCCATCTCCTCGACGATGGCGGCCCGCGTAGCCTCAGTCGAGGAGGAAAGGGTCTGATCGACCGCCTCCACCTCCGGCTTCAGGGCGTTGAGGGCCTTGTGCATCTGCGTGGTGGCGTCCTGGAAGATCGCATCCACGTCGACGTCCATCGTCTCGACGACCACCTCCTGAAAAAGGGCGTCCAGCTGACTCCGAAAGTCGCAGACCGAGAGGTCGTACTTGTCAATTACCTTCTGCACCTTGCTCTCCACCAGACTCACGCTGGCGCGGGGGTGGATGAGGGGCATGTCGAGGTCCGCCCACTCGTACACGTCGCCGTACTGGGCAAAATAGGAGACCTCCCCCGGCCCGGCGACGTACGCCGCCGTGGGCAAGAGGTGATCCTGCATGAGCGGGCGCAGGACCACGTTCGGGCTAAAACGCTCCGGCTCGGCGTCGAGACGGTCGAGGAGCTCTGACTGAGAAAAGGACCGGTCGGTATTCCGGAGCACGAACCGTCCGTCGTCCCCGAGATCGATGGGATGGCGTCCGTCGTCGTCGAGCCAGAAGAGGTTGGTCGGACGGGCGTGTACCTGGGCGTGATACCCCCGATCGCGGAGCACCCGGCTCGTCGCGTCGACGCGGGCTGCAGGCGTCTCCGGGTCTTCCAGCTCCCGACGAAAAAGCGGACGCGAAAGGGCCTTGAGGCGCTCGTCGTCCGGATTCATAAAGACGAGGCCTTCGCCCTCAAAGAGCGACCGAAGAAGGTGAGCAAAGGCATCTTCGAGGGGCGTCCCCGGCTGGTAGGCCGCCCGGACGCACTCCATCACCGACGGCTTGAAGTCGGACGAAGGAAGCGCCTCGTCCAACCGATCGAGGACGTCCTCGATGGCGTCGGAGAGCGGGAGGCGCCCCACCGCCCCGGGATTCTCCGCTCCATCCGGCTCGTAGGAGAGGGGCACGACCTCGTTTCGGTGCAGAACGTGCGTCGTCGCAATCTCATCGAAGTCGTGGTCCTCCCCTTCAACCCAGAACACCGGAACCACCGTTCGTCCCGTCTGCTCGGCCCACTCTTCGGCCAACTGGAGCGTCGTGATCGTCTTGTAGAGAGTGTAGAGCGGCCCGGTGAGCAGGCCCACCTGCTGGCCCGTCACGATTGCAACGGTTTCGGGGTCGCGGAGGGCCTCGACGCTGCGACGGACCGCCTGTCCTCCCCCCCACTTTTCGTTCTGCTCCGCGAGTACGTCGGCCAGCGCTTCGCGGTCGACCGGCCGAGTCGCAGCCCGCGTTGCCCGATCCCGCCGCACGTCGGGATCGCGCCAATCCCCGGGATAGAAGTCGGCAACGGCGTCGTAGTTCGTACAGTACTCGACGAAAAGGTCCGGGAAGGCCTCCAGATCGGCAGGAGGGCAACGACGGACAGCAGGGGGGGCAGACGGAGTCATGCACGGAAACGGTATTCGCAGAGAACGACGGGAGGGACCGAGCGCCTCTGTCGACGCGTCCCTCAATAAAAAAGGCGAAGCCGGTGGGGGCGTCCCCCAGGGCTTCGCCGAACTCATTGAGCACGTCGGCCGGAGCGCACGTCAATCGCGGTGCGGGACCGAACCTAGTTTTTGTTCTGCTCTTGCTCCTGCTCCTCTTCTTGCTGGAGCTGCTGGATTTCATCTCGAAGCTCGGCGGCGCGCTCGTAGTTTTCCTTTTCCACAGCCTTTTCCAGCTGTTTCTGCTTCCGCTCGAGCTCAGTTCCGGCCGGCTCTTCCTCCTCACTCGTGGTGGCTCCTTCTTCGGCCTGCTGGGTGATGGAGGAAATGCCGGACTCGTCCTCGGCGACGATCCCGGCCTCGTCGAGCACCATCGGGGCCACGTAGATGGGAGCATCAACCCGTACAGCAAGCGCCACGGCGTCGCTGGGACGGGAATCGAGCTGGTGCTCGTCCCCGTTGTGCCGGTAGCGAATCTTCGCAAAGAAGGTCCCCTCCCGCAGCTCGTCGATGACGACCTCCGTGACCTCCACCTCAAGTTCTTCGAAGGTGTCGCGCAACAGGTCGTGCGTCATCGGTCGGGGCGGCTGAATTTTCTCCAGCTCCAGGGCAATCGCCTGTGCCTCAAAGGCGCCTATGATGATGGGGAGGCGACGGTTGCCCTCTACCTCTCCCAGCACGAGCGCATACGCCCCTCCGCTGGACGGGCTCGTAGAGAGACCGATGATGTCAACTCGAGTAAAATCCATCGCGATCTCAGTGTATTCATTTTCAATCCTCATCCCCCGCTGGGGAATGAAACCTGACGCCCCCCGACCCAGGGCCAAAGAGCGTCAAGCTTAGAGAGCAGACCGCGCTACGACGACGCGCCGTGCGGCCCCTCTTCATAAAGCGTCTCTTCCAACGCAGCGAGGAACGCCTTGTTCTCCGCCCGCGTCCCCGCATTGACCCGGAGATACCCCTTCAGTTCGGGATATCCTCCCATGTTTCGCACCAGCACTCCTCGTTCGGCAAGTCGATCCTGCAGTGGATCCGCAGGCATCGACGTCGTGAAGATCACGAAATTTGCTTCGGACGGCACCACTTCGACCCCGTCCATACCCCGAAGGGCCTCAGTGACTTCCGTAATAGAGACCTGCAACTGACGCACGCGTTCCTCGACGAGATCGGAGTGCCGGAGCACGGACAGGGCCGTTTGCTCCGAAAAGCGATCGACCATGAACGGCAGCCGGGCTTTCATCATCTCGCGGACGACGACCGGACGGGCTACTAAATATCCAATCCGGATCCCGGCAAGTCCAAAGGCCTTCGACAGGGTGCGAAGCACGACAACGTTGGGATGCTCCTCGATCAGCTCCAGGGCGGTGGGCTCCGAGTTGAACTCGACGTAGGCCTCGTCGACCACCACGACGCCCGGCGACGCGGCCGCGATGCGCTCAATTTCTGAGAGCGTCATCGCCCGCCCCGTCGGGTTGTTGGGAGTAGCCAAGACCGTAAGGCGGGCCCCCGTCTCTCGCATCGCCTCCACGAGCGCATCGGTGTCGAACCGGAAATCTTCTCGGGGCGGCACGCTCGTCAGGTCGGCCTCCTGCAGCCGGGCCACCTTTTCGTAGAGCGAGAACAGGGGCCGCGGAAGCACCATCGGCGTTCCGGGACCGAGAAAGGCCAATCCCAGGGTGTAGGTGAGTTCGTTCGAGCCGTTTCCCACAATGACGCTCTCGGGCTCGACGTCATTGTGCTCCGCCAGGGCCCGGCGCAGCCGGGTGGGCTGCTCGCTCGGATACCGGTTAAACTCGACCTCCGAGAAAACGTCGAGGAGATCCTCCTTCAACGGTTCGGGCAGGTCGTACGGGCTTTCGTTCTGGTTGAGTTTGACTTCGATGTCGGGCGGCGTGCCGACCACGTACTCGCGTTCGCTTCGAACGGCGGGACGGATGAGGTCGAGCACGTCGTCTGTCGAGGTCGATGTGGTCTCCGTAGCCATGAACCGAGGACATTTGACGAAGAGGACAACCTCCCCCACTGCGCGGACGTGTCTATACCACCGCCCGGCGCGAATGTCTCCCTCCTAACGGCTTTTTCGAACCGGTCCCTATTTCGAATCCGGATGTGGATCGGCCCGATCGAGCCGGGCCCGAATGGCGTCCGCATGGGCCTGGAGCCCTTCGGCCTCTGCGAGGGTAACGATCTGTTCGCCCGTCTCGCGGAGTCGCTCGCGGGTGTAGGAGAGAACGGACTGCGTGCGCACGAAGTCGTGCACCCCGAGGGCCGAGGCATGGCGAGCCGTCCCGCCGGTGGGCAGCACGTGGTTGGGCCCGGCAACGTAGTCCCCCACCGGCTCCGACGAGTCCTCGCCCAGAAAGATTGCTCCGGCGTGCCGGATGCGGGTCATGGTCTGCCACGGATCGGCCACGTGGAGCTCCAGGTGCTCCACGGCCATCGTATTCATCAGGTCGACGGCCTCGTCCATCGTGTCCGTCACGATGCAGGCGCCGTAGTCGGCCAGCGCCTGTTCGATGACGTCGGCCCGAGGCAGGTCGGGCACGCGCTCCGTCACTTCCCGCTGCACGGCCTCGGCCAGCGGGCGGTGGGGCGTCATCAGAAGGGCGGACGAGCGCTCGTCGTGCTCGGCCTGCGAGAGCAGGTCTGCCGCGACGAAGGCCGGATCGGCCGTGTCGTCGGCCAGGACGCCGATCTCGCTCGGCCCGGCCACCGAGTCGATGCCCACGCGCCCGAACACCTTTTTCTTGGCGGCGGCGACGTACGCGTTACCCGGCCCCACGATCTTGTCGACGGCCGGCACGGTGTCGGTCCCATAGGCGAGCGCTCCGACGGCCTGCGCCCCCCCCAGGGCATAGACGTGCTCGAGCCCGAGAAAGGCGGCGGTGGCCAGTACGAGCGGGTGCGGCCGCCCGTCCTCCTGCGGCGGTGAGACGAGGTGAATCTCCTCGACCTCGGCCACCTGCGCGGGGATTGCGTTCATGAGGAGGCTGGACGGGTAGAAGGCAGTGCCCCCGGGCACGTAGAGCCCGACCCGCTCCATCGGCACCACGCGCTGCCCCAACAGCACGCCGTCGCCGTCGTCCGTGAACCACGACTCTCGCACCTGCTTCCGGTGGAAGCGACGGATGTTTTCCGCCGCCGCGGCAATCGCGTCGCGGAGGTCGCCGTCGAGTGCATCGGACGCCTCGTCGAGCAACCCCTCCGGCACCTTTACCGGATCGGGCCGCACGCCGTCGTAGCGCTCCGTGAGGTCGAGGAGGGCCGACTCGCCGTGCGTGCGCACCTGACGGAGAATGTCGTCCACGGTCGCATCTACCTCGTCGCTGAACGTGGCGTCGCGGCTCAGGATGGCGTCGAGGCGCTCCGTATCGTCGGGGGTAATCAGGGGAATCATCGAGTCCGCAGGCAGGGATGGAAGAAAAATGCGACCTATCACTACGTCTACTTCATCATCGAGTTTATCGGGGCACCCCCTTCCGGCCTCCCCCTCGCTCGTATCTTTCCCCCCGTCGCTCCTCTATCCTCGACCTTCGTCCATTGGTTCTCCCTCCCCCTCGGAGACCCGCACGATCCCTCGAACCAGCTCCATCAACTCGCCGCGCACCCGCTGCCCGACCGCCAGCACGTCGTCGTGGTCGAGCTCGCCGTCGGCCAAACCGGCGGCAGGGTTCGTAATCGTAGAAAGTCCCACCACGCGCACGTCCATCCTTTGTGCCTGAATGACCTCCGGCACCGTGCTCATGCCGACGGCGTCGGCACCCAGGCGCTCCAGCGCCCGGACCTCGGCGGACGTCTCGTAGCTCGGGCCGAGTGTCCAGGCGTAGACGCCGCGCCGCACGTCGAGCCCCAGGTCGAGGGCCACCCGCTCGGCCCGGTCCGTCCAGTCGGGATCGTAGTAGGATCCCCGATCGGCCTCTTCCTGCGGACTCCGCCCCATCCCCACGCCCGGACTCGCGAATGCCATGTTGAGGTGGCCCGTGATAAACATGAGCGTGCCGGGCTGAAAGCTCCGATTGATGCCTCCGGCCGAGTTCGTCACGACCATTCGCTCGGCCCCGAGGGCGTGCACGAGCCGCACCGGAAAGGTCAGCGTCTGCACCGGATACCCCTCGTACAGGTGCACCCGCCCCTGCACGAAAACCACGGACGTTCCCTCCAACCGTCCAAAAATGAGCCGCCCCTCGTGCCCTTCAACGGTCGAGGCCGGATACCCCGGCAGAGCGTCTGCCGCGACGACAGTCGTGTCGCTCGCTGCCTCTGCAAGGGCCCCGAGGCCGGACCCCAGGATGAGGGCCACCTCGGGGACGAGATCGACGCGCTCCCGAACGGCCTCGACGGCAGGGGCCAATTCGTCCTCGAGCGCCTCCGGATTCGATTTGGTGTACATGATCGGAAATCGCAGGATCGAAGCAGATGAACAAACCGTGTGTGGACCGAGCCTCCGTTCGAGCTACGACGGGCTCCGCAGGATGCGGTAATTGCGCAGGCTCCACAGAACCTGCTCAACCACGACCCGAATCGTGGTGGTGAGCGGGATGGCGACGAGCATGCCCAGGATGCCCCCGAGCCGAGCGCCGATGAGCACGACGAACAGAATGACCAGCGGATGCGCCTTGGCCGCCCGCGAAAAGATGAGGGGCTGCAGCAGGACGTTGTCGGCGAGCTGCGTGACGCCCATCGCGAGGGCCACCCAGGGCACGAGTGCCAGATTGCCGGTCTGCGCGATTCCCACGAGGGCCCCGAACACGAAGCCCAGAAAGGGCCCGAAGTACGGGATCGTATTGGCGAGCCCCGTAAAGATGCCGATGGCAATGGCGTTTTGCAACCCCACCATCCAGAGCAGCACAGAAGCAATGACGGCAATCGAGGTACACTGAATCAACAGGGCCCGAAAGTACCGACTGATGTTGCTCTCGACCTTGTCGACGATGGCGAGGGTAACCTCGAAATAGCGGTTGGGCACCAGTCCCATCAGGCTCCGCCGAATTTGAAGGCCGTCCTTTAGCAGAAAAAAGGTGACGAAGGGGATAATGACGACGGCGTAGATGATGTTCGTGAAGACGGCCACGACCGAACTGACGGTGTCGGCCACTCGATCGCCCCGGACCAGATCCCCTCGCCGGAGCGACTCGGCCATCCGCTCTACGTTCTCGACGAAGACCCCCGATTCGATGGGGGCCACCTGTCGCAGACGCACCTCGAGGTAGCGCGCCACGTCGGTGACCATCTCGACACTGATGAGCTGGGAAAGCTCCTGTACCTGCCGCCCCACGAACGGCACGATCGAGGTCACGACCACGGCGATGCCTCCGACCACGAGCACGAACGTGGAAAAAATGGCAGGCACGCGTCTCAACCCCCGGCTCTGCAACCAGTCGACGACGGGACGGAGCAGATACGCCAGCACCCCGCCCACCACGAGGTACAGCACCAATCCCGCAAAGTACCAGAGCACCCAGCCGGCCAGTGCCACGGCGGCCGTGCCCAGCAGAAAACGGACAATCCGATCAATCGTGTACACTGAGCCTTCCGTCCCCGTCGTCGCGGACACGGGAGACGACCGGTCTCGCTCCGGCGAAACGGGAGCCCCTTCTCTTTTCCGGGGCCCCTGATCGTCGGAAACAGGAGAGCCGACGGCAGACGACGAAGAGTCAGGTGTGTCGGACATGCGGAGAACGGAAGGCGTTCGTGTCGGACGAGGTGGAAACGCACGGAGAATGTCCCTCGTCATCGAGACCGGGCGTCCCGGGCCAGCTCGTCCAAAATCGGATAAATCGTGTCGGACGTAAATCCTCGACGGCGGAGATAGCGATACAGTTTCTGCTTCCGACGGCGCGGATCCTCTTCGTCGGCCAGCCGGGCCCACCGCTTTTCGGCGTGTTCACGGGCGGCGGCGACGGGATCCTCGTCGTCGAACAAGTCGGCCACGGCGTCCTCGGCCACGTGCCGATCGACCCCGCGCTCCACGAGCTCCCGACGAATTCGAATGGGGCCGTACTTCTTGCTCGCAAACCGGTTTCGGACGTAGTCCTGGGCGTACGACTCGTCGTCGAGATAATTGAGCTCATAGAGACGCGCCACCACGTCCTCGACGACCGCTTCCGGCACGTCCTCTTTCCTGAGCTTGCGCCGGACCTCCTCTTCGGTCCGGGGCTTGTAGGCGAGGTAATCAAGCGCCCGCTGCTTGGCCCGCACGTACTGGTCCTCTCGCTCGATCTTCCGCTGCTCCTCCAGCGAGAGGGACGTCCCGACCCGAAGGCCGTGCTTCACGACAATGTCGTCGTGGACCCCGAACGCGAACTCCCCATCCAAAAAGACGGAGGTTCGATCGTCGTCGTGCGTCTGCGGCTCGAGGGCCGTGATCGTGCCGGCGGCAGCGTCGTCGGCCATGGGTAGAGGAGCAGTCCAAAGACCAATCGGTGCCTCCGTTGTACGAGGTCCGTCCTCGTGGGATTCCCGACGCCCGCACACGGCTACGGGGCCGATCGGCAGCGATCCAAACCCGTCTCGACGGTTCGCACCAGCGAATCGATGGAGACGGCAGCGGCAACTCCGAGCCCGCCGTCCACGTTCGAAATGGGCTCACGGCGATCGGGGTCGGTTCGGGTCTGGGCAAACGAGGCAAAGGCCGTGTCGCCGCGCACGAGCGCAGTCGTGAGATTGTGGGCGGGAAGGGGCGCCGTTGCACTGTGGACAGACACAGCGTAGACGCCCCGCCACTGACGCCCGTCGGTCCACTGCACAAATTCATCCTCCCGACGCACCTCCGCCGACTGTAGAAACACCTCTACGACTCCGGATTCAATCTGCGTCGTATCCGGGCGGAGCTGGGCCCGCACCCAGGCGCTCGTGTCCGCCTCCGTTGTGGGACGCTGCCCCTCCCAGCGCACCGCCACGTCGATCGGATAGATGTAGCCGAGGTCGGCCGGAATGTCCAGCGAATCGCGCCGAAGGGAATCGACCTGAATGGCGCGGGCGGGCGCGTCCGGAACATCGACGCACACTTCGCTGACGTCGATAGACGGGGGCGTTCGACCTCGGGCCCACGCCGTATCGCCCTTCCAGTGCGCCTCCAACGTCCAGGAGACACGCGCGGGAACGGTCCCTGTGTCTACGACCGGCTCATACCGACCGGACACCCGACTGGACTCTTCATACGGAATCGAATCCCCATCGAGGGTGAGTACGACCCGCCCGTCGGACGCTGCGTCGTGCAGGCTGTCGCTCGGAGGCCGAAGGGGACGCGTGCGCCGAAGATTGACCGGAGGAAGAGGACGTCCCGTCTCCAAAAAGGCCTCGACGACGAGGGATTGCTCTTCCACCGGCGTGGTTCCCCAGTCGCACCCCCCCACGCCCAGAAGAAGCCCCCCGACCACGAGGGCTTTTAGAAGAGCCGAAGCACCCGATACCGTCAAGAATTGAGGCACGACGTCGAACCGGCTAAACGAAAAAGGATCAGACCTACAGTTCCATTTCGAGTTCCAGCAGTGGGAGAATGGGAAAGCCGCGCTGTGAATTCACGTTTACCCCCGTCGGCGTGGGCTCGTAGGAGCGGCTTAACTCATTGTCTCGGTTGGTTACATTGAAGAGGTTGAGGGTTGCCTCCCACTCGGCCGAGAGAAACTGGAAGGCGTACCCGAGCGTCAGGTCGATTCGAACGTACGGTGCAAGGCGTTCGTTGTTGACCTGCGGCCGGTAGAGATACGTGACGGGATCAGTCTCGACGGGATCGCCGACCCGATACCGTGCGTCGGGGGCGGAAATCGGGTATCCACTCCGCCACTCCGAAGCAATCGTCGCACTCCAGGCCTCTCCATTCCACCCCACGGCTCCGCGAAGGGAAAAGGGAACGTCGAGGTCCGACGGACGCCACTGCAGGCCCGACGACTGCACCCGTCCCGGGGCCTGTACGAAGGTGCGCCCGCCCTCCAGCCCGAGCCGCATCGTCCACGGCCCGCGGCCGTACGCGGCACTCAACTCCACGCCCGCCGCCCGTTCCGTCCCCGACGTATACTGCCCGAGGAGCGCGCCTACGTTGATGCCCGGCCCTTCGATGTCGTCCTTCTCCCGAAACACGTCCGACGGCACGAGGAGATGACGCGTCTCCCGAAGGTGCGAGGCCAGTTCGAGGGTCAGCCCGGGACGCGGATGGGTGCGGGCCTCCAGTCCGAACTGCACCCCGGTGGCGGGACGGACCCGATCACTGGAGGGCACCCAGCGGCTCGACACCAGGTCGTAGGCGAGCGAGTGGCGATCCCGAAGGCGATGAAGATACTGCACGTGCACCCCCGCACTCCCCCGAAGTACGAGCCATCGAGGATCCACGACGTACCGCGTGCTGAGGCGCGGTGCCAGTCGGAAATGATCGCCCCCGCTGAAGTAGCTGGCCCGTACGCCGGGCTGAAGCGTCCACGCCGGCGTCGGGGTCCAGACGTCCTGCAGGTACCCACTCACCTGCACGGCCCCCAAATTGCTCGCCTGCTGACGGCGCTGCACGACGCTCGCCGTCCGCCGCAGCTCGCTGTCGAGACCGCTCTCAAACTGAAGCGTCGAGACTTTCAGCCCGGCCGTCCACTCGTGACTCACCGAATGGTGATACTCCACGTTCACCTTCACCCCGCCGTCGTGCAACCGCACCCGATAATCGGAGGCAAGGGACGCCGTCGAGGTCGGCTGAACGGCGGACGCCTCCCGGGCCCGATACCCCGAATAGTAGGCCGTCCCCGTTACGAACACGTTTTCGCTCGCCAGATACTGGTGCTGGGCACTCAGGACTTGGTTCTCCCAGTTCTGTTCGACCTCGAAAAAGAGGTCGGCCGGCCGCAGCCAGGAATCGAAATCGAGCGACAGGTCAAACGGCAGCCGGAGGTCCAGGTTGTCTCGCCCACGGTAGTAGCTCACCGTGAGTCGGTGCGCGTCGTTAAACCGATGTGCAAGCTTCGCGCTCGTGTCGTAGAAGTAGTATCCCGTGCGGAGCGTGTCTCGGCGCCCGCGCTCGTCGGTCACCGGATGGGTTCGCCCGATGAGCTTGTCCACGTAGGAGCGCCGCCCCGAGACCATGAACGAGGTCGTGGAGCTAAGCGGGGCCTCGATGCGAAAGCGTCCACTCAACATCCCAAAGCCGGCCTCGGCCGCCGGCTGTCGGCGTCCCCCATCTTTCATCTGGGCGTCGACCACCGACGCGAGCCGCCCTCCATATTCGACCGGAAAGCCACCCCGATACAGGTTCGTGTTCTTGAGCGTACCGGTCTGGAAGGTGGAAATCAGACTAAAGGCGTGCCAGGGATGATACACGGGCGCCCCGTCCAGGAGATACAGATTTTGGTCGGGACTGGCCCCTCGCACGCTGAGCCCCCCACTGACGGCTCCCGTCTTCCGAATTCCCGGTGTCCACTGGAGGGCCCGAAACAAGTCGGGCTCTGTAAAGGAGGGAAACTGACCCAGTCGCGCAAGGTCCACCGAGGTCATCCCCGGAAGCTGCGACTCCCGTTCTGTGGTGGTCGAGCCGGCCTCTACGAGCACTTCGCCGGACTGAATCGGCGTGGGCGACAAGAAAATCCGCCCGGGCGTCTTCCCCGCCGTGAGCGTCGTATCGACGGTTTCGTACCCCAGATATGAAATGCGAACGTCGTAGGAGCCGGGCGGAAGGGTCGAAATGACGAAATATCCGTCCCGATTCGTCGTGGTGCCCGCCTTCAGATCCGTAAGGTAGACGTGCGCCCCCGAAAGCCGCTCTCCCGTTTGGGCGTCCACGATGCGTCCCGAGAGCGACGTTCGTCGCTCCGAAGACGCCTCCTCGGCCGGAGAATCCAGGAGCACAAACTGTCGACGACGGACGCGCTCGGCCTGCAACCCAGTCCCTTCAAGCACACACTCCAGGGCCGCCCGTCGATCGTCACCCGCGTAGCTACAGGTGGTGGATCGCTCCCGAACGAGCCGCTCTGCGTAGACGAGGTCGAGCCCCGACTCCGCCCGGAGCCGTTGGAGGGCCGTTCCCAATGCAGCGTCCTCCACCTCGATCTGAATCGGAGTCGATTGTCCGTAACTCGCCTGCCCCGCCGTCACTCCCCCCAGGATCACGAGGGCAAAGATGTACCCAAACAATCGATGCGACACGACGGTCCTCGACCTGATCCGTAGCTGGCAAACCGGTTCGATTCTACACCAGCCACGGACATCTGTTCGGACCCAAAATCAGAAACTCGGGCGTCGAACCAGCCCGGCTCCAGCCGGGAAAGACGAGAGACAACGAGCCCCCGTGAACCCCGCCGCTTTCGAGGCGAACTCCACGAAGCGATCGCCCCGGCCGCTATTGCTGCGAAGAGACGAGACGATAGGCATCCTCCTGCTGCTGCACCTCCGCCCCGAGGGTCGCCGCGAGCGCATCGAGCACCTGCCCCACGGGCTGCTCGCGCTCAAAGGTGCCCGTGACGGGCTCGTCCCGAAGGTCCTCGTCCACAGTGACGGAGACGTCGTAGCGACGACTCAGCCGGTCGGCAATGGTCGAAATGGGAACGGACCGGAAGACGAAAAGACCCGTCCAGTCCAGGGCGTCAGTGAGATCTGCGGGAGTCGGAGCCGACGGTGCACTCGCCCCCACCACCCAGCTCTTCTGTCCGGGCTCGAGAACGACCCGGTCATCGCTTTCCTCTCCGGCCGTGCCAACCTCAACCGACCCCGAGGCGAGGACGACTTCCGTCGTGTCGGAACCGGCCGTGACGCCGAACTGCGTCCCGAGGACCGTCGCCGTCGCCGTCGGCGTCTCGACGACGAACGACGCGCCGTCTGGGTGGGGCTGTACGTCAAAGAAGGCCCGTCCCTCTTGCAAGATCACTCGTCGTGGAACGTCATCGCTCCCCTCGGTCGGATACCGGAGCGTTGCCTCGCCGACGAGCCGCACGGTTGACTCCTCCCCCACCTCCACGGTGCGCCTCTCCCCGTCCGCCACCGTCACCCTCGTCGTGTCGGGCCCACTGGGCCAGAGCGTCAGGATCCCGACGGCAACGCCCACCACCAGAACGGCAGCGACGAGGCGACGACTCCATTGGCGAAGCGACGTGCCCTCCCGCGATCGCGGAGCACGGGGCGCCCGGTCGCTCCGCTCCCGAACCTGCGACGCGGACTGTTTCTCCCCAGCAGGCGAGGCGGACATCTCCTCAGCAAACGGCGCCTGCCCCTCCCAATGCTCTTCGAACGCCTCCTTCTCCTCCCGGATGCGTTCGACCACCCGTTCGAGGGCCGGGATCTGGTCGAGGGCTCGGGCAATGTCGGTGCGGGCCTCCTCGAGCACCTCCCGTTCCGCCGCGGTGAGCACGTCCTCGTGGCCGTCCTGATCCAAGACGTACAGCACGAGGAGCCGCCGATCGGAAAGGTGCTCCTGGAGCCGTTCCCGAACGTGAGCCTGCACGCGCCGCCAGTGCGCCCACGCATCGGCCAATGCAGGATCGTCTTCGAATCGCTCTCGGAGCGCCGATCGCTTCTCGGTCGAGAGGTCGTCGTCAAAAAGAAGTGCGTCGAGAAGGTCCTCCATGAGGTTCGTCGTGTCCGTCCGTGAAAAAGCCCAGCCGGTCAGGAGCCAATCGTCGTCAATCCTCTCCCAAAAAGGCTCTCCGGGGAGTTCACAAGTCTAGTCGCTCGCTTCGAGCAGAAAGTAACACCCCACTCTCTGTTTTCGTCCCAGCATCGCGGGCGGGTTCCGCTCGCTGAATCCTCTACAGCCCAAACCACAGGAGTGCGAGGACGACCCCAAGCGCCTCCTGCATCTTCTCGAAGGCCCGCTTCACCTGCATCTTTACGGCCGCCTCCGTGGTGTCGAGCATCTGGGCAATTTCCCGATACAGATATCCGTACTCTCGCAATTCCATAATGCGACGGGCCTTGGGCGTAAGCACCTCCAGGGCCTTTTCTACGTCCACGTGGGCGCTTCGGTCTTCCGGATCGGTGGTGCGCTTGGGAGGAAGCTCCGGATCGTACAGCGATTCCTTCATGTCGTACCGGCCCCGATAGTAGTCCTGAAGTTCAAAGAGGGCCGCCTTCATCGCAAACGACTTGAGGCTCCCCGGTTTTTCGAGATCCTCCAGACCCTTGTGAACCCGCATGAGCGTGTTCTGGACGAGGTCGTCCACATCGGCTTCCTTTCCGATCCGCTTAATAAAGTAGCCTCGGAGCAGGGGTTCGAGGCGCCGAAGCAGGTCGTTCCAGGCCTGTTCGTCCCCGTCCTGCGCACGCCGAACTTGTGCTGGATCGAACGACGGTGTAGCCATGAACGGTGCGTTCAGAAACAGAAGGGTCACGTAGAGACGAGAGCAACGACGGCTTCCTCCCAGACTCAGCCGGTGACTAGATGAGAACCGACGGACGTTCGTTCCGTATAAGGGTGAGGATAGACCGGAAGTGTGCTTGAAGGAGTGCGGCCCGTTTCCTTTGCGTCTATTTTTCGGGAGTTCTTCTCGTCGGGCCCGCTCACCGCACGATCGACGACGGGATTACAGGACCCTACCACCCCGTCCTGTCCTCTGCTCACCAACTGCTGCTCACACAACCTGCGACAACCGACTATGAGCCTGTACGACCTGCACAACGCGAAGCTCAACGAAATGGAGGGAGAAGGATTTGCCTACTCCAAGAAGACGGTGTACGGAAAGGCTTACAAAGGCGTCTTCTTCGGCGAGGACGAGGACGAAATCGAAGAGCTCGCCGACGATGAGGAAGATGCAACTTTCGAGGGCATTCTCTATGACCGGAGCCGGGAACGCGAGAAAAGCTTCACGGTCGAGGTGACGGACGTGATCAGTACACCGTCCGGGGAACGGGCCGACTTCATCGCAACGGAGAAGCCGTAACGCAACCCCTTCCGCACAGATCGCCGAGCGCACGGAGACTGGCCGTTCCGGTCAGTCTCCTTTTTTACGGACCGGTCCCCTCCCTCCCCTTCGACACGCCCCTTCGAGAATACCGAAAGTTGTAGGCGAGTCCAATCTCGGGGGTCGTCTGCACCACGTCGACGCCGCCGAAGAGCACGATGCGCCCGAAATTTCCGGCCAGCCCGAGGGAGGCGGACGGCCGTGCACCGCCCTCGTGCTGAGGATCCACCTGGAGACCGAGCCCCACCGCTGGCTGGAGGGGCAACGAAAACACGTCGTAGAATCCGAGCACCTTCATCGTCAACTTCTGGCCGGGATCATCCGAAAGTACGGCGTCATTCACGGCGGCGTGAAGCTGAAGCCCCCCTCCGGGTCGGGTGTAGCCGGCAGCCAGCCCGAGGGGCGTATCTCCTCGTCCGTACAGCCCCACGGTTCCGCCCGCATAGGCCACCAGTCCCACGGCCGCTACGGCCCCGAGGGCGGGCAAGCGAAGACTCGTTTCTTCTTCGTCATCGTCATCGTCATCGTCGTCCTCGTCTTCGTCCCCGGATTTCGTGCGTCCCTCTGCGGTTTCGCTTCCTCTCTTCCCGTTCTCGTTCCCGCCCCCTCGCCGCGCCGTCCGGGTCGACCGCGAATCGTCCCCCTCGGTCCCGCGCCCAACCGTTTCCCCGCGGGGCGTCTGCGTGCGGGTTCCGTTGCGCTCGCCGACGTAGTAGGGGCGGGGCGCCACCCGCCAACCAATGAAGATCTGGGTCCGGGGCTCGTAGACGCTCGGCACAGAGCGCGGCCCCGGCCGGCGCTCCCGAACGTCGGGATCCGTCCGCTGCTCGGAGGTGGACGCGGCCTCAGAGACAAACCCCATCCGCTCGACGACGAGATTCGAGAGCGTGGCTCCTTTCAGAAGGGCACGCCGAGCCGTTTCGGCCGGCGCGTCGAGCAACACGCGCCTGTGGCTCACCTCGACCTCAAACGAATAGACGCTCGGAAACGGCGCGAGGGCCATGCTGTCGACGGCAACGATCATGTCGCCCACGTACTCGCCGTCGACCTGTATCTCCCCTCGAAGCTCCACGTTCACCATTCGGAGCCCCGAGGGTGCCCGGCGCCGCGGCAGAACCTCGCCTTCGTACAACACCCGATCGCCGGGCGTCCACCCCAGCACGAATGACCACTGCGACGTCGAGTCGGTGGCGGCGTAGCGATAGTCTAGGCCCAGCGAGTCAATTTTGGGCAGGAGGTACGGCGCCCGTTCGCCCATCTCGTCCAGCAGCTGAGACAGCGAGGCGGGCCAGTCGGTGAGGGCCGTCTGCCCCTGCCCTTCCCCGCGGGCCTCCTCCACCTCGACCGCAGGCCCCCCCTCCGGCGCCGCGGACGTGTCGGGCTGCTGCGCATGAAGGGTCGTTGTCCCCAGGGCGAGAACGACGATCGCACCCGTAAGAGAGGCGAGAAGACGGCTCATGGTGATCGAAAACGTCGGAACGGGATTAAAAAGGGATGAGAATGGGACTGATGTAGCCGCACACAGTTCGGATAACGTTACATCCCATTTTCGAAATTCTGAATGACCTCAAGAAAGGTGTCCCCGTAGCGGTCGAGCTTGACCTCCCCCACTCCGTGCAGAGCCCGAAACTCCGACGGCGTCTGCGGCCGATGCTCGACCATCGCACGGAGCGTGTCGTCATTAAAAATGACGTACGGCGGCACCTCTTGCTCCCGGGCCAAGGCCAATCGCTGCTCCCGGAGGGTCTCGAAGAGGGCCCGTTCCGGCCCCTCTGCCGGCACGCGGTCGGTCGACGCCTGCTTCGTCGTCGACGCCGTGGCCGCTGCTCCGGCCGACTCGGAGTCCCGAAAATGAACGGTCGTCTCTCCCCGCAGTACCGGCCGACACGCCTCCGTGAGCGTCAGGGCCCCGTATCCGGTCACGTCGACCTCGATCATCCCTTTCGCCCCGAGCTGCCGAATGACACTCCGCCACTCGGCCTTCGACCGATCGGTTCCGATGCCGTACGTGGAGAGGTCGTCGTGACCGTGCCGACGAATCTTTTCGGTGTCGCGTCCCAGCAGCACGTCCGTCACGTGCCCGCTTCCGAACCGCTGGCCGGTGCGGGCAATGCAGGAGAGGACCTTCTGCGCGGGAGCCGTTCCTTCCCAGGTGTCGACCGACTGCCGGCAGTTGTCACAGTTGCCGCACGAATCGTCCTCCATCGCCTCCCCAAAATAGTTGAGAAGCACCTTTCGACGGCAGTCCGGCGCCTCGCAGTAGCCGAGTAGGGCGTTGAGCTTGTGACGCTGCGTCCACCGATGCTCGTCGTTCTCGGTCGAACCGTCGATGAGCTGCCGCATGCGCACCACGTCGCCGCGTCGGTACGCCATCCAGGCCGTCGCAGGCTGCCCGTCGCGCCCGGCGCGGCCCGTCTCCTGGTAGTAGGCCTCCAGTGTCTTGGGCACGTCGAGGTGGGCCACGAAGCGCACGTCGGGCTTGTCGATGCCCATGCCGA
>CAZCUZ010000061.1:0-16159 GCA_964502085.1 uncultured Salinivenus sp.
TTCGAGTACGGAGGAATAATGGATGTGAGAGTTGGACGGACCTGTGATAGAGTCAATTATTTATTTTAATGTAGTTTTACTATTAATCTTTATTTCGAAGTACAATAATCGCTTCGTCACAAACGATCCCGCGTACGTCCGTTATTGCCCGTCCATTATCATTTTGAAAGACCTCTCTTCTCATGTCCCAACTGCAACGATACGCACTGCTCTCATTCACGCTGCTGTGGGCGTTGTGCCTCGTGCTGCCAGCCTCCGCTCAGGAGCAGGGTGCGTCGACGATCCAGGGGGTCGTGACGGACTCGTCGGGTGCGCCGCTCCCGGGGGCGAACGTGCGCGTGCAGGGGACCCAGACCGGAGTGTCCACCGACGCGGAGGGGACCTACGAGCTTTCGTCCGTGTCGCCGGGCGAGCGCACCGTCGTCGCCTCCTTCGTCGGCTACGAACGGCGCTCGCAGACGATTACGGTGGAGGCGGGAGAGACCCGCACGCTCGACTTCACGCTCGCCTCGAGTGCCGTGGGGGCGGGAGAGGTTGTCGTGACGGCCCTCGGCGTCACTCGCGAGGAACGGTCTCTCGGGTATTCCGTCGATCGGGTTGCGGGAAGCGAGCTTGCCGAAACCCGCGAGGTGAACGTCATGGAGAGTCTGTCCGGAAAAGTGGCGGGCGTCGACATCATTTCCGGGTCGGGGGGATTGGCCAGCACCCCGCGGGTCACCATACGCGGGGAGTCGTCGCTGACGGGGACGAACCGGCCGCTGATCGTCGTGAACGGCATTCCGCTCGACAATACGCCGAACACGCAGGGATCCGACGCGCAGACCACGCAGATCGACTTCGGCAACGGCCTCAGCCAGATCAACTCGCAGGACATTGCGGAGATGAGTGTGCTGAAGGGACCCAGCGCCGCTGCGCTCTACGGATCGCGGGCGGCCAACGGCGTCATCCTGATTGAGACGAAGGACGGCTCCGAGACGGACGGCATTGGGGCCACCGTCAACACGAACGTCACCGCGAGCCGGCCCCTCCGGCTGCCGGACTATCAGGACGAATACAGCTACGGCAGCGGGGGCGATTACTCGTATCAGGGCGGAACGGAGGCGCCGGGCTGGAACTGGGGGGTGCCGCTCGACGAGGGCGTTGTTCGGAATCAGTGGCGCCTCGGGGAAGCGGAGATGACGTCGGCTCCCGGCAACGTGCGCGAGTTCTTTGAAACGGGGACCAACGTGACCACGGATGTGTCGGTGCAAGGGGGGAACGAGGACGGTTCGTTTCGGGCCTCTCTGTCTCGGAGCGACCGTACGGGCATCGTCCCGAACACCGACATGGATCGGACCAGCGCGGCGATCGCGGCCGGCTACGACGTCACGGACGCGCTCTCGGTGAGTGCCAATGCCAACTTTGCGAAGGGCACGAGCGACAATCTTCCCGCCTCCGGATACGGGTCGGAGTCGATCATGTACTACTTCATTTGGGGCGCACGGGAGGTCGGAATGGATCGGCTCGAAGACTACTGGGTGGACGGGCAGGAAGGGCGCCAGCAGGCCCACTACGACCTCAACTGGACGAACAATCCCTATTTCCAGGTCCACGAAAACACGAACAGCATGGACCGCGACCGTCTGTTCGGCAGCGTGTCGGCCGACTACGGGTTCACCGACGACCTCAGCCTGCAGGCCCGGACGGGAGTGGACTACAGCGACCAGGCCACCAAACAGCGAAAGGCCTTTAGCTCCGTTACGGCCCCCAACGGCTGGCTGCAGGAGAACGAACGCAACTTCCTGGAATGGAATTCCAACCTGCGCCTCGAGTACACCCGAGAGCTGGGCGACTTCACGCTCGAGCCTTCCGTCGGAGCCAACTACATGCGGCAGACGCGCCGCAACATCCAGTTGACGGCTCAGGCCCTCAGCGTGCCGGAGGTGTACAACATCGGCAATGCCCGGTCGAACGTGCAGGCCGAAGAAACCGACCGGGAGCAGGAGATTCTCGGGGTCTTCGGGGCGGGCACCGTCGGGTATCAGGACATGGTGTTCCTCGATCTGACGGCCCGGAACGACTGGTCGAGCACCCTGCCGCTGGACAACAACTCGTACTTTTACCCCTCGGCCTCGCTCAGCGTGATTGCGTCGGACCTGTTCGAGATTCCGGAGAGCGTTCCGCTTTCGTTTGCGAAGCTGCGGGTGAGCTGGGCGCAGGTGGGGAACGACACCGAGCCGTATCGACTCCGCAACACCTACAGTTTCCAGCCGGCCTGGGGCGGCACCCAGACGGTGATTACGGAGGCTGACCTCGCAAATCCCGATCTCCAGCCCGAGATCACGTCCTCCTACGAAGCCGGGACGGACCTCCGGTTCTTCGACGAGCGCGTGCGGCTCGATCTGACCTACTACCGGAGCACCACGCAGAACCAGATCATTCAGGTGCCGCTGGCTCGGTCGACGGGCTACAACACCCGCCTCATCAACGCGGGAGAGATTCGCAACACGGGCGTCGAGACGGCCCTTCAGCTCACCCCGATCCAGGACCTCGGCGGATTCGGATGGGACGTCTCGATCAACTGGTCGCGCAACCGGAGTACCGTCGTCGAGCTGGCGGAGGGCATCAGTTCGTTCCAGCTCGGAGCGGGGCCCTTCGGCGGCTTCATCGAGGCCCGGGAAGGCGGACGCATGGGCGACATGTACGGGCGCGTCTTCGAGCGCGTCGAGAATCCGGACAGCCCGCACCACGGAGAGATTATTTACGAAGGCGGGCAGCCGCAACTGACGGACGACGTCCAGAAGGTGGGGAACTACAATCACGACTGGCAGGGCGGCGTCGGCACGACCCTCAGCTACGAGAACCTCCAGCTGAACGTCCTCTTCGACGTCCGACAGGGCGGCCGCATCTACTCCAACACGCACGCCACCGGCATCGAGGGCGGCACGCTCGAAGGCACGACCTGCTGCCGAAACGAAACGGTGGTGGGCGACGGGGTGGTGCAGAATGAGGACGGCACCTACTCGGAAAACACCGAAGAGGAGCCGTACGTCACCTGGCTGCGGTCCTATTACGCGCGTCCCAACGTCGAGGCCAATTCGTTCGACGCCTCCTACGTGAAGCTCCGGGAGGTGACGCTTCGGTACAACTTCTCCCCGAGCTGGCTCACGGACAACGGCGTGCAAAACGTCGGGCTCTCCCTGGTGGGACGAAATCTGTTCCTCTGGACCGACGTGCCGCACATCGATCCGGAAACGACGATGACCAGTGGGGAGCAGCGCCTTCCCGGGTTCGAGGTGCAGCAGCTGCCGTCCCGACGGAGCTTCGGGATGAATCTGCGACTCGACTTCTAGCCCCCTCTCCCTCCCCACCGACACTCATCTTTTGGCTGGTAGCTCTTGATTCTCATGTCTGACTGTACTTTCCTGTCTACTTCGCTTTCTTCCACGCATCGAACGGGTGCGTACGTCCTTTCGGCGGTCCTGGCGCTCGTGCTCGTCGTGGCGGGCTGCGACACCCGCTTCGAAGACGTGAACTCGAATCCGAATGAGCCCCAGGCGGTTACGCCGGATCTGTTGTTGCCCAACGTGATCCGAAGCTCGGTGAACACGTCCGTCAACACGGCGCACACGACGGGCAATCTCGTGCTGCAGTACACCTCGAAGGTGTCGTTTGCCACGGAGGTCGACCGGTACAACTGGGCCGGCGTGGGGTACTGGGAAGCGTTCTACGACGATCTCCGCAACGTGCAGGACGTGATCCGCATCGCACGGGAGGAGAGCCACTCGAACTATGAAGGCGTCGGGCTCGTCCTGAAGTCCTGGATCTTCTCGATGCTGACCAACGCCTACGGCGACGTTCCCTATTCCGAGGCGCTTGCCGCCGACGAGGGCACGGCCACGCCCGCCTACGACTCGCAGGAAGAGGTGTACCGAGGTCTGCTCAGCGACCTCGAAGAGGCCAACGACCTCATCGACCCCGGCTCCGGGCAGTCGATTCAGGGTGACATCCTCTACCAGGGCGATCTGCTGAAATGGAAGAAGCTGGCCAACTCGCTTCGCCTCCGTCTGCTCATGCGCCTCTCGGAGAAGCAGGGCCAGATTGACGTGGAGGTGTCGGAGCAGTTCTCGGACATCGTGAACAACTCCTCTGACAACCCGGTGTTCGAGGCCAATGAGGACAACGCGGCGCTCGAATATCTGGACTCGCGTCCGAACGAGTGGCCCCGGCACACCTCCCGGGCGGGCACCTTCCGGACCTATCGGATGAGCAAGACGCTCACCGACACCCTGAAGGCGTTCGACGACCCGCGTCTTTCCGTCTTCGGCGACCTTCCGGATTCCCTCGACACGTTCGTCGGCGTCCCCAACGGGCTTCCGGACAACGCCTCTGAAGGGTACAACGGAGGCCGGGCGTTCCAGTCGAGCCTCAACACGACCCGCTACTTCGAAGAGCCCAACGCCGCGGAGGGCCTTATCATGACCTACGCGGAGGTGCTCTTCCTCAAGGCCGAGGCCGCCCAGCGCGGCTGGATTTCCGGCGACGTGCAGTCGTACTACGAGGAGGGCATCACGGCCTCGATGAACCAGTACGGCCAGGAGGTGCCGAGCGGATACCTGAGCCGGCCCGGCGTGCAGTTCGACGCGAACGAAGCGGAGAAGCTGATCGGCACGCAGAAGTGGATCGCACTCTTCTATACGGGCATGGAGGGCTGGTTTAACTGGCGACGGACTGGATACCCCGAGATCGAGCCGTCCGAGGAGAACGTCAATCAGGACCAGATTCCGGTGCGCTTCCGCTATCCGGAGAGCGAGCAGGCCCTGAACAACGACAACTATCAGGATGCCGTCGACGACCAGGGGCCCAACGACATCAACACGGAAATGTGGCTCCTGGAGTAGAGGACCGATTTTGATCAAAATCGAAGAGGTGCGTTCTTCGTCGACGCCGGTCCGAGGAGAGGGCCGGCGTCGATAATTTTTTGTCCCCTGTGCAACGTTTTTCGGCTGCTTTCATCATGCTCTTCGTCGCCTCCATGCTCTCTTCCGCTGTGCGTATCCCGTTGCTCGTGGTCCTTTGCCTGCTCGTGGGAACGGGGTACGCAGTTGCGCAGGACACGCCTGCTCCCGAGCGCGAGCGCCCCGACACCCTCACGGTGATGACCTACAACGTGCTCTACGCCACCCCCGACGACGGCACGATCCGGGCCATCGACACCGTCGATCCGGACCTCGTCGGGCTGCAAGAAATCAGCGAGCCGCGCCTGCGCTACATTGCCGACTCGCTGGGGTACTACTATCATCACCACGAGGAGCACGAGGCCGGCGGCGACAACGACTTGGGACTCCTGAGTCGCTATCCCCTTTCGCAGGTGACCCGCTACGGGGCCACGATCTACCTGACGGTGAACGACCCCGTTCACATTGCGAACGTGCACCTGACGCCCTATCCCTACGAGCCCTACGAGCTCCGGGACGGGGAACTCACCCCTGACGAGGCCGTCGCCCAGGCCCGGTTCTCGCGATTTCCGGAGATTCAGCCGGTCCTCGAGGCCCTGGAAGAGCCGCTGGAGGACGGGACCCCGGTCCTGCTGACGGGGGACTTCAACGAGCCGTCGCACCTCGACTGGACGCCCGAGGCCGCCGAGGCGGGATTGCACCTGGGGGAGACAGTGGCGTGGCCCGTCTCTCGGGAGATTGTGCGGCACGGCTTCCGCGATGCCTTTCGCACCGTTCATCCGGACGAAGTGGAGCGGCCGGGACAAACGTGGACGACCCTGACGGACGATCCGGACGAGGTGCACGACCGCATCGACATGATTTACGTCGCCGGCGACGGAGTGACGGTCGTCGATGCCTATACCGTCGGTCTCCGCGACGAGGCACCGACGGACGTGGCCGTTTCCGGCTATCCGTCGGACCACCGGAGCGTCGTCGCCACGATTGCCCTCGCCGATTCGACGGATCAGTAGCCGTGCGTCGGTTCTCGTTCTCGAGGGAGGGGCCGTAGAGTGAAAGCAGAGCCTCCGACGTCCAAACCCATCTGTACGATGCCCACGATCCACCTTCTCGCTCGCGCCGTCCTTCGGAAGAAGCGTCACCTACTCGTGGTGCAGGCCGAGGGGCAGTCGCACACCTTTCTGCCGGGGGGGCACGTAGAGGACGGCGAAGGGATGGAGGCATGTCTCCGGCGGGAGCTGTGGGAGGAGCTCGGGGTGGAAGCGCAGGTGGGGACGTATCGGGGCGTCGTCGAACATCGGTGGCGGCGGGACGGCGAGCCGCAGTACGAGCTCAACCACTGCTTTGCCGTGGAGGTGCCGTCGCTCTCGCCCGCGGAGTCGCCTCCGGCCCGCGAGGCCTACCTCACGTTCCACTGGGTGCCGGTCGAGGCGCTCGACGAGGCGGATCTGCAGCCGGCTTCGCTTCGTCGGCTCTTGGTCGGGTCCACCGACGTAGACGAGCCGTGGTGGGCGTCGACGGTGCCCGCGTCCGTCGTGTCCGAGGAGCCGTCGGAGTCTCCGTAGGCGGGGTCCGACGGCTACGACTCGTCATTCCGCTGGATCACGTCCACGCCCAGACGGTCCTGGACCTCCTCGATCCGCCCGCGGCTCACGCTGACGGTGGTGCCGTCCTCCAGCCGCACGGCGTAGTTGCCCCCCCCGCTCCGGAGAATCATCTCGACCTCGTCGAGGCGGACGATGGCCGACCGGTGGACGCGCACGAACTCGCTCGGATCGAGGCGGGAGGAGAGGGCCTTCATCCGCTCGCGGATGACGTGCGTGCCGTCGGGGGTGTGGAGCTCGGCGTAGGAGCCGTCGGCCGTGATGTGTGTAATGTCGTCGACGGACACGATGCGCGCCTTGCCCCGTCCCTGCACCGCAATGCGTTCCAGGTAGGACTCGTCCGACGCCTTCTCTTCATCCAGGAGGGAGGGGTCTTTTTCCTGCAGCATGCGCAGGAGTCGCCGCGAGATGGCGTCGGCGTCCTGATCCACGATGCGCGTACGGGCCCGCTCGAACGCTTCCTCAAAGCGCTCGTCGTCGAATGGCTTGAGCAGGTAGTCAACGGCGGCGAGGTCGAACGCTTTGATCGCGTACTGGTCGTAAGCCGTGACGAAGACCGTGACGGGCATCTCTTCACGTCCCACCTCCTCGATCACGTCGATGCCGCTCAGGCCCGGCATCTGCACGTCGAGAAAGATGAGGTCGGGGTCCATGTTGCGAATGGCGTCGGCGGCTTCGAGGCCGTCTTCGGCTTCGCCCACGATCATCGCGTCCGAGCGGTCGTCGAGCAGTTCGTGCAGCCGTTCGCGCGCCAGGGGCTCATCGTCGACGATGAGGGTGCGAATGGGAACGCCGTCGGAAGCGGACATGAGAGGAGGGAGCGTCGTGTGCGGGCGTCACTCGTCGGTGGAGGCGGCCGACGACGTCGTGAGCGTGGAGCCGTTTCCCGTCGTGTAGAGGGACGTCCTCGTGTGATAGGGAAGCTTGAGCGTGGCACGGGTTCCTTTTTCCGGGGTCGACTCGAGTTCGAGGGACTGGTTTTCCCCATAGAGCTCCCGGAGACGGGCCCGGACGTTCCGAAGGCCGAGTCCGTCCTCCTGCGCGTCCGGGATGCCGGGGCCGTTGTCCTCGACCGTGAGCGTGAGGCGACCTTGGGTGCGGCAGCCCCGAATTTCGATGCGCCCGATCCCGCGGACCTGGCTCGCCCCGTGCTTAATGGCGTTCTCCACCAGTGGTTGCAGAATGAGGTTGGGCACCTGGGCGTCGTGCAGTTCCGGGGGGACGTCGATCTCGGTGTCGAGGTCGCCCTGAAAGCGGATGGATTGAATCTCCAGGTAGTCGTCGAGGAAGTCCAGTTCCTGGGAGAGCGAGACCTCCTGCGGGGCATCTTCGTCGAGCACGTGACGGAGCAGCTCGCTGAGCCGCGCAATCATACGTCGGACCCCCTCGGGATCGCGATCGACGAGCGTGCTCACGGCGTGGAGGGTGTTGAAGAGGAAGTGCGGGTTGAGCTGCATACGGAGGGCCTCCAGGCGCGCCTCCGTCAGCTGTGCCTCCAGCGACTCGGCGCGCTCCTCCAGCCGTTCGGCTTCCTCCTGACGCTCCTGCTTTTGGAGATAATAGGTGCGAGCGAAGCCGACGACGAGGACGATGAAGTAGGTCACCAGCTCGTCCATGAACCAGAACTCCTGGATTTGCTGGAGAACGCCGATCTTCGGGTACGAGGCAGACCCGAGGCCGGCAGCCACCACGTCCTCCCCGACGTCGATGCCGATGGACGTAGCGAGGGCCACCCCGACGTAGAGCGGAATCGTGCGGGTTACCGTCGAGCGTTCCACCGGAAACGCTTCGACGAACCGGAACAGCAGGGGGGTGATGAGGGCCCAGAGGGCGTACTCGATGATTTCGCGCCCGACGGCGCTCCAGTGAAGCTCTCCCATCCCGTCGTCGAAGAGCTCCTGCCCGGCGGCCAGAAGAGCAACGGTCGCCCAGAACGCGACGATAATGCCCCACTCCCACCGGCTCGGCCACGATGACGAAGAGCGAAAACTCATTGGGTCTGTGTCGTCTAGCGGGAGACGGGGGTAAGGAGAGGGCAGCCGGGCCTCCGCAGTCGTCGCGGGAAGGGGGAGCACACGTCTGTGATCTACGGCCCGGAAAGAGACGGAGAGTGAACTCCGGTCTACTATAGAAGAGTGAGCCGATCGTTCGGTCCGACCGGTTCGACGAGTTACACTCCTGCGCCGTGAAGTGCACGCAGAACCCGGTACGGGCCCGCTCCGACGTGGCTCCCAGGGGGGCGATGTGCGATTGCGATGAGGAGGAGAGGGAGCCCGGAACGTTTGGAGACGTCCTCGTTCAACTCCGACCCCTTTCTCTCTTCAGATGCTGTACCGTCGCCGTCTCATGCGAATCGTTGGGGGCCTTCTCTCGGTTTTTAGCCTCCTTCTCTTAGTTTCCCTTTCGGCCGAGGCCCAGCAGGTGGCCGAGTCGCGCCGGACGGCCATTACCCAGGCCGTAGAGGCCGTGTCCCCGGCCGTCGTGACCGTGGAGGTTGAGGAGACGCGCCGGGTGCGCGATCCCCGGTTCGCCCCCTACGATGATGCCTACGTGCAGTATTTTCTCCGGCAGTCGCCGTACCGAGACGAGCGGGTGCAGGGCGTCGGGTCGGGCTTCGTCGTGTCGTCGGACGGGTACGTCGTGACCAACGACCACGTGGTGGGAGAGGCCACGGCCATCGACGTGCTGTTTCCGGACGGGCGGTCGATGGGCGCGACGCGGGTGGGGAGCGACGAGGCCACCGATCTGGCCCTGCTCAAGGTGGATTCTGAGGAGTCGCTTCCGTACGTCCGGTTCGACACGACGTCGGCCCCCATCGTCGGGGAATGGGTGATTGCGTTCGGCAATCCGTTCGGGCTCTTCGAGGCGAGTGAGCCCTCCGTGTCCGTCGGGGTGGTGAGTGCGACCGGGCGGAACCTGCGGGCCGAGGAGACCGGGCGCCTCTACCGGGACATGATCCAGACCGACGCGGCTGTGAATCAGGGCAACTCCGGCGGGCCGCTCGTCAACGCCGAGGGCCGTGTCATCGGTGTGAACACGGCCATCTACAGCGAGACGGGAGGATCGATCGGACTCGGGTTTGCCGTGCCGGCCGATCGGGTCGCGCGCATCGTGTCGGAGCTGCGCGAGCGGGGAGCCGTCGATCGGTCGTACTACACGGGGCTCGCCACCGTTTCTGTGACGCCTCGCATTGCCGAGGCCCTCGACCTGGAGCGCAGCAGCGGCGTGCTCGTGCACGACTTCGACTTTGCGTCGCCCGCGGCCGAGTCCGGCATTCAGGTGTACGACGTCATCGTCGAGGTGGAGGGCACGTCCGTCGAGACGCGAGAAGACTACGTGGCGCGGATCTACGACTTTCGGCCCGGGGACACCGTGCGGCTGCGGCTCCTGCGGGACGGCGAGCCGAGAGAGGTGTCCCTGCGGATTGGACGGCGGGACGAGGACGGGAGTGGACGGTAGTCGAGGGGAAGGAGAAAAAGGAAGAAGAGCGGGCGTTTTCGCTGGACAGATCAAATTGAGGGGTTATGAACGACACGTTTGCCGTTCGCACGCTCATCGGGTCCGTTCGACGGGCGGCACTGCTGCTCGGCGTTGGGCTTCTCTTCTTTACGGGATGCCTGCCTTACAGCTGCCAGCGGGAGCCCAACGAGACGCTCTTTGCGGCGGATTCGGTTTCCCGTCGCGTCGCGCAGGAGGCCCCGGTGGACACGCTCCGGGCGGTACGCACGTCGGACGGGACGGAGGCGCATCCGCTCGCGTATCCGCGGACGGTCCGATTTGTGGGGACGGAGGGAATTGCCGTGAGCGACGCGGAGCGCAACAGCCTCTTCCGCTTTGGACGTGACGGAACGTTTCGACGCGAGATCAGCGACGAGGCCTTTGCGGTGCCGTACCTCGTCGGGCGTCGGGGGGATACGCTTGCCGTCTTCAATGCCGAGGCCGATCGCATCGACTTCGTCGCGGACGGCCGCCGCCTCGCGGACCGCGCCGTCTCCTACGATCGGCCTGCCCAGGACGCACTGGTCTACGTGCTCGCCACCGACACGGCCCTCTACGCCAAAGAGGTGAGTCAGGAGTTCGGGGCTCGCGTCGTTCGGCTCGGGCCCGCCGGCGAGGTCGAGGCCCGGGCCGAGCTGGGCGGTCCCTACTGGCGCCGCGCCGGGTTCCTTCGCACGTGGGGCGATTCACTGGTGAGTCTCTCGGGATACCGGCCGGTGGTGCATCGGCTGTCGCGCACCTTCGCAGGGGGAGTGCAGGCGGACAGTGTGTCGCTCGTGGGGTTCGACTCGCCGATGCTGGAGCGCAGCTACGCCTACGCGGACGACGACGTGACGAGGCCTCCCCTCCTCACCCCCTCCGCCGCGGCGGTGGGCGACACGCTGTTCGTCCTCAACCTGCGGCCCGGCTGGGTGCAGATTGACGTGTACGACCGCAGTGGCCGCCTGCAGCGGCGCCTCGTCGAGCCACACGAGGAGGGCAATCCCGACTTTTATCCCGTCGACCTCGACGCCCGTCGCACCGACGAGGGCTATCGGTTTGCCGTAGCCGTGCGCTCCCCCGAGCCCCGGCTGGAGCTCTTTCGGTGGCGGCCCGGGACGAACTGACGTCGTGTAGGTGGGTGAACGTGTGGACGGATAAGGATAAAAGGACGGCAGTCCTCCTCCACACATCCATCCGTTCACCCTTCCACACTTCGCTAGAAGTAGTACCGAATGCCGAGGCCGCCGCCGAGGTCGCCGTCCGTATCCGGAACGAGGGAGAAGCGCGGCGTGGCCTGCACGTAGATCTCGAAGTGCTCGGCGAGCACGACCTGGAGCCCGACGGTACCGCTGATGCCGAGGATGGCGTCGCCGCCTGCCGTCTCTTCGAATACACCGACGAAGGCCCCCGGTCCCACGAACCACTCCAGCGGCTCGTCGACGTTCTCGGCGGGAAGCGGCTCCTCGAACAGGGCGTGGCCGTTGATGAAGAAGTAGTCGCTCACGCTGCTCCAGGCCGCGAGGAAGTCGTAGGAGGGGGCCCCGTCGTTGTAGACCTTGAGCGTGATGCCGGAGGGGTCGCCGGCCTGACCGCCCAGTCCCACGGAGCCGGACGTGCGCTGGGCGTGGGCGGACGACGCGAGAGCCCCGAGCAGGAGGACGGCGAAGAGGACGGGAAGAATCCGAGAGACAGTCATAGACGGATTGAGTGGACGATGAAGAATCGGGCGACGTGCGTGGTCGGGTGGACCATGCGGCTGAATGCGGGGCGGAGGGAGACGGATCCGGACCAACACAATATTTGCAGGGAACGTAAAGGAAGGGGGCCGGGAATGTCGAACGGGTACGGGAAGACAGCGGACCGGGGTTTGCACGCCATTTCGGGCTCTGCGGGCAGGCCAAGACGCGCAGCATCCGCATGCTGCCGGAGTTCGACAGTCCTCACTCGGCGCTCTACCGAACGGTTTCTCCGCACGACGAATTCTCATCCATGAACAAACCCGTAGGCACTACAGTCTTCCTCGTCGTCCTGGTGGGCATTGGGTTCGCGTGGTTTCAACGGGACGACGCGTCCGACGTGCAAGACGAACCGTCTTCCGGCGGGGCATGGCGGGTGGAACGGGTGGACGAGGGCACCGTCCTCCGCGTGCTCGACGACGCCGACGCTGAACGGATGCGCTACTCGATCGATGCCTTCAACGAGTGGACGCAGGCGCACTGGGATGACGTGTTTGACGAGCGGCCCTCGTTCGGCGACCTCCGCGAGGTGGAGTTTACTCGCTTTCGCCGGTTTGACAGGGGAGCCTCCGTGTCTCCGCAGGGGGATGCGCTTGCGTTTTCGGTGAGCGATTACGCCGCGGCGAGCACGATGTCGTTCGTGGCCATTCTGGACGTGGCGTCGGAAGAAGTGGTGCTCGTGGACGCCGCGAACCGAGGGGGGATTGACGACCTGCACTGGTCTCCCGACGGGCGCTACGTGGCCTACCGTCTTCACACGGCTCGCGCGCACGGGGATGCCCTCTCGGTCGACCGGCCCGACGCCGCGGAGAAGATGTTTTCGCTCGACGGGGACGCTCTCCTCGCGGCACTCCCCGGGACCGACGGGACGGATCCATCGTCGTTTCGGCCCGAAATTTCCGATCTCACGTGGACGAATGAGGGCCGCCTGTCGTTTACCAGTCGTTCCCCACACGGCGGCCAGATTCGATGGCAGGTCGAAGCGGACGGAGCGGACCTCGAACGGGTAGATTGAGGCAAATCGGAAGAAGAACGTAGCGCTCCGTCTCGTCTCTCTCAGGAACAGCCGACCGGGGTTCGCGTGCCATTTTCGCGCTCCGTCTCCCCTCGCCTCGTCTGGTCTTCTTGCACGAATCCGTCCTGCCGTATGCCTGCTCCGACTGATCTCTCGAGGCTCGGCGATCTGAAGGCGTCCGACTACACCATTCGCTCCGTCAAGGACGAGATGCGGGCGAATCTGATGGCGAAGCTGCGGGCGGGGGAGGAGGTCTTTCCCGGCATCCTCGGCTACGACCGGACGGTCATTCCGCAGCTGCAAAACGCCGTTCTCGCCAAGCACGACATCATTCTCCTCGGGCTCCGCGGGCAGGCCAAGACGCGCATCATTCGGATGCTGCCGACGCTCCTCGACGATTACATTCCCGTCATCGAGGGCACGCCGCTGAACGAAAATCCGTTTAACCCTGTGACGAAGCAGGGACGCGAGCTCGTGGAGGAGCACGGCGACGACACGCCGATCGAATGGCTCCCCCGCGAGGAACGCTACGGGGAGAAGCTGGCCACGCCGGACACCACGATCGCCGACCTCATCGGCGACATCGACCCCATCAAGGCGGCCAACAAGCGCCTCACCTACGCCGACGAGGAGGTCATCCACTTCGGCATTATTCCGCGCACGAATCGTGGCATCTTTGCAATTAACGAGCTGCCGGACCTGCAGCCGCGCATTCAGGTGGGCCTGTTCAACATTATGGAGGAGCAGGACATCCAGATCCGCGGGTTCAACGTGCGGTTTCCGCTCGACGTGATGATGGTCTTTTCGGCCAACCCGGAGGACTACACGAGCCGCGGCAACCTCGTGACGCCGCTCAAGGACCGGATCGACAGTCAGATCATCACGCACTACCCGAAGACGCTGGACACGGGCATGGCCATCACCGAGCAGGAGGCCTGGCTCGACCGGGCGGACGAGGATGGCGACTCGGAGGTCGACGTGCACGTGCCCCACTTCTTCCGCGAGATCGTGGAGCAGATCGCGTTCGAGGCCCGCGCGAGCGAGTACATCGATCAGACGTCGGGCGTCTCGGTGCGCGTGACGCGGGCGGCGATGGAGGCGCTCCTCTCGGCCGCCGAGCGCCGCGCCCTGGTGAACGGCGAGAACGAGACGACGGTGCGCGTCAGCGATCTCATGCACGTGGCGCCCGCCATCACCGGCAAGGTGGAGCTCGTCTACGAGGGGGAGCAGGAAGGTGCCCAGAACGTGGCGCTCTCGCTGATCGGGCAGGCCATCGACACCATCTTTACGCGCTACTTTCCCCACCCCGACGACAAGGAGACGGGCCGGCCCACCTACCAGGACGTGCTCGACTGGTTTGCGGAGGGGCACTCGATCGACTTCGAGCAGGAGATGAGCGACGACACCTACGCCGAGACGCTGGAGCAAATCGACGGGCTGCAGGCCATCGTGGAGGAGCACGCCGATCCCGACTCGGCGGCCGAGCGACGGGTGACGATGGAGTTCGTCCTGGAGGCGCTTCACCAGAACTCGCTCCTCGGGAAGGAGATCGGGGACGGGGTCCAGTCCTACGACGACATCATGGGCTCGATGCTCTCCTCCTTCGGCGACGGCGGCTTCGACGAGGACGACTTCGACGACGAGGACGACCTGAGTCGGTACCGGTAACCGAGTTCGAATTTTACTCCGATTGCGCTCCGCTCGTCGGGAATGCGAGGTGGGGAATGAGTGAGACGGGAAAAAACATTTTCCGTGTCCCCCACCGGAAAGTTGTCGAGCTTATACCAGCTACCGAGGCTCGTTGTGCACCTCAACGGACTGCATAGAATGGGAAGCCCTTCGCGAGGCGCGCCTCGCGACTCCTTCTTCCCAGGCATTTCGAAGCAAAGTGCACAGTAAACTTTGGCATCTGGTATTACTCCCGTTGGTCACGGACTTTCAACCGGAACTTGCCGTCGGTGAACCGGAGCGTGTCGGGCCGGCGCTGAGGCGGCTCACCCGGTTCGGGAGGGCTGTCAACGACGACGGTGGTTCGGAAGGCCCCCCTCTATCACGCTGCTTGTCGAGTCGTAGCTCGTAATCGTTAGTTGGTTGGCTAGGGAGTCGTTGGTTGAGGAGTACGTTGTGTAGATGACATCTCCCCCGGTTTCACGGAATTCTGAGCCTGTTACGTTATTCGTTTTTGCGGGCTGATTTTCCACGAGAGAATACGTCCCGGTTCCTCGAAAAATAACCAGGAACTCTAATATTTCCGTGTAGGAGTACGTACTGTTCGGATTGGGTTTGTACCCACCAGAAATAGAAAGCCACGTACGCCCTTCTTCAACAAACAAGTAATTCCCCTTCGTTCCTCCTGCTGTCCACGTCTTCTCTCCGTTAAGAGTGGCCCGAAAGTAGGTGCTGTCGACCTGGGTTTCTTCGTTGTCGCTGTGTCCAGCAAAGCCGCAGCTGCCAAGGAGGAGCGTGCTGGCCAGACCCGCCAGCAGCAGGTTGTGCAGAGCGTCGTGGATGACTGAACCGAGGGCTATGAAAACGGGCAAGTTTCCCGAGCAGCTTTGGAAGTTAAAGGAGGAATCACTTGACGATCATGAGGCGCCGAGTTTGGCTGTTTGAGTCCGCTCGAAGACGTACCACGTAGACGCCGCTCGGCAGTGAGGCAGCCTCCAGGCGGGCCCGATGCGTTCCGGCTCCACACACTCCTCCGACCAGTCTTTTGACCTCACGGCCCGTAATGTCGTATCCCATCAGCTCTACCGGAGTCCACTCCGAGGG
This sequence comes from uncultured Salinivenus sp., assembly GCA_964502085.1. Taxonomy (GTDB): domain Bacteria; phylum Bacteroidota; class Rhodothermia; order Rhodothermales; family Salinibacteraceae; genus Salinibacter. The sequence goes on from CAZCUZ010000061.1 coordinate 15,545, forward strand.
ATCGCGACTTCTTGCTCGTTGGCGGCACTCGTGGCTTTGGGGAAGGAAGAGAAAGAGTACAGATCGAAGCACATAGTAACTTCTGAAAAGGCTACTCGTTGCGCTGGTCCTCGACCTTTACGCGAAACTCGCCGTCGGTAAACCGAAGAGTGTCGGGTCGGCGGCGAGGCGGTTCGCCCGACTCGTCCACCCGGTCGGCACTGTCGACGACGACCGTGGTCCGGAAGGTGCCCTCCATGAGGCCGGTCGTTGAGTCGAAGGACGTGATCGTGAGTTGGTTGGTTGAGGTGTCGTCGGTCGAATGGTAGCTGGCGAAAAGAGCATCCGATTCCGCCTCATGAAAACGAGAGCCAGTGTAGTGTGTGTTGTATCCTTCTTCATACTTCTTCCTCATAAGAGAGTACCCCCCAATACCGTCGTAAATGATACTGATTCCAAACTCCTCAACATAACGTCCATGTGAAGTATTACCAAAAACAGTGAGCCATTTTAAACCATCATGATTGAAAAAGATTGCCTCTATGTTTTCTCCTGACCACTTATCCTCTTCATTAAGGGTAGCCCGAAAGTAGGTGCTGTCGACCTGGGTTTCTTCGTTGTCGCTGTGTCCAGCAA
>CAZCUZ010000061.1:16259-17104 GCA_964502085.1 uncultured Salinivenus sp.
AGCCGCAGCTGCCAAGGAGGAGCGTGCTGGCCAGACCCGCCAGCAGCAGGCTGTACAAAACGTCGCGCATAGCTGATTGAGCGATATCAAGGTAGAGCGACTCTTTCTTTTCTTCGAGCGGCCGCGCAGGTAGGAAAGTGAGGAGGTTATACCAATTACCACAGATTGCTATACACTTTCCGGGCTGCTCTGAATCAGTTTGGAGTGCCATTCTTAACCGGTTGAGATCCCGGATTGGGGTCCGGGATGAACCAGCACTCAACGTAGGCGATTTGTTTGAGCAACGGAGCTCGGAAATGTGCAATCATCTTCGGTAGACAGTATTACTTTACGACCGTGATGCGCCGGGTTTTCTGCTTGGCCTCTGCTTTTAGGCGCACAACGTAGACGCCGCTTGAAAGAGCGGATCCGTTCAGGTATGCGTGATGGGTCCCGGCACTGTGTGCCCCCGTGGCCAACTGCTTTACCTCGTGCCCCATTAGGTCCTACATCGTTTTGGAAAAGTGCGTCTCGGTCAAATTGCATCTACAGGCGTGCGCTTCCAAACACCCATTTCTGTCTTTCTCTACGTATTTTCGAAATTTTAGGTTCGTTCGTAGAAAGTCGGCCGATCTGTTCTGAGAGCAGAGGGACGGAGGGAGGTGGCGTGCAATCGGAACGCCGACTCGGGGAAGCTCTTCCTTGTTTGAGAGCGGACATTTTGTTTTCCGTAGCCCCCTTTTCCCGATGGCCACCATTCGCAACGCCACCCCCGACGACGCCGAGACGCTGCAGGACCTCATTCTGGAGTTGGCCGCCTACGAGCGGCTGCTCGACGAGGCCGAGCCCAGCGTCGATCTCCTGCG
>CAZCUZ010000062.1:0-16975 GCA_964502085.1 uncultured Salinivenus sp.
GCATCGTCCATTGTCGTTTCACTGCAGGCCGATCGCATGTCGTACCTTATTTACGGGGCCTACGGATACACCGGCACCCTCATTGCCCGACACGCCGTTCGGGAGGGACATCAGCCCGTTCTGGCAGGGCGCGACGAGGCGACGTTGAGGGCTCTGGCGTCGTCCCTCGATCTCGACGCCGAGGTCGTTGGGCTCGACGAGTCAACCCGTCTCCGGGCCGTCTTGCAAGAGGTCTCTGCCGTGTTGCACTGTGCCGGGCCGTTCGTGCACACCAGCCGGCCGATGATTGAGGCCTGTCTGGACACAGGGACCCACTACCTGGACCTGACGGGGGAGATTCCGGTGCTACAGGCCCTGGCGGCCCGGGACGAGGAGGCAACGCAGCGGGACGTGGTCGTGCTGCCCGCCGTCGGGTTCGACGTGGTCCCGACCGATTGTCTCGCGCGGGCCCTCTCCGAAGAGCTGCCGTCGGCGACCCTGCTCGAGATTGCTTTTGCCGGGATGGGGAGGGTGTCGAAGGGGACGCTAAAGACCGCCGTGCAGCAGCTGGGCAGCGGGGGAAAAGTGCGGAGGAACGGAGCCGTGACGACGGTCCCGCCGGGCTGGACGACACGGACGGTCGACTTCGGAGATCGGAGCCGGAGGGTGATGTCAATTCCGTGGGGAGACGTCGTGACGGCCGGGCACAGCACCGGCATTCCCAACGTGACGGTGTACGCGGCACTTCCACCCGTGGCCCAGACGCTGCTGCGGCTCAGTCGATACGTCCAGGGCCTCCTCGCCTGGCCCCCTTTGCAGACCCTCCTCACCCGCGCGGTGGATCGATGGGGAGCCAATCCCACCGACGAGGACCGGCGACGGGGCACCATGGCGGTCTGGGCGTCCGTTCGGACTGGGGCGGGAGAGCGGCGGACGGTGCGGCTCCGGGGGCCGGACGCGTACACGCTCACGGCCCGGACGGCAGTCGAGGCCGTCCGTCGGGTCGTGAATGATCCACCCGAACCAGGGTATCACACGCCGTCGACGGCGTTCGGAGTCTCGTTTGTGCGAGAGATTGACGGCGTCGAGTGGCTCGGGGCGGAAGGGGGATCTTCATAGCGTCGTCGGGCGGGATGTTGTACAGGGTTTCGGTACGGCTCACCCCTCTTCAAAAAGAGTCCGATCTCTGGACCGCTCCGGGATTCGGTTCGTAGAGGAGGGCACGAGAGCCATCCGCGTCCGACACATCCGTTCAGACGACTCTCTCACCTATGGCCGACACGTACAAAAAGCTCGTCGCAACGACCTATAGCACCGACTTTCGGGAGGCCGCCGAGGTCGTCGAAGACGAAATTCCGGAGCCCGGGCCGCACGAGGTGCTGGTGCGGAACCACTTTGCGGCCGTCAACGCCACGGACGTGAACATTTCGGCCGGGCGATACGACGCCGGAAGCGATTTGCCACTCGATCTGGGCGTCGAGGCGGCGGGCGTGGTCGTGGAGGCAGGTGAGCAGGTGCGACAGTTGGAGGAGGGGGACGCCGTGGTCACGAGCACCCTCGGCGGAGGCTATCGGGAGTATCACCTCGTCCACGAGAGCAACGCGATTCAGGTCCCCGAGCCGTCGCCCGAGGCCCTCAGCGTCATGGTGAGCGGCCTCACCGCGTCCATTGCCCTCACGGAAGTGGGCAATCTGCGGCACGGGGAGACGGTGCTCGTGACCGCTGCGGCGGGCGGGACGGGCCAGTACGCCGTGCAGCTCGCCAGGGAGGCCGGAAACCACGTCATCGGCACCTGCAGCACGGACGAGAAGGCGGCGTTTCTGGAGGAACTGGGGTGCGATCGTCCGCTCAACTACCGGAGCGAGGACGTGGACGCGGTGCTGGGAGAGGAGTACCCCGACGGCCTCGATCTGGTCTACGAGGGGGTGGGCGGCTCCCTGTTCGACGTTTGCGTCGAGCACCTGGCCCGCCGGGGACGGCTTCTCTCCATCGGATACGTGAGCGAGTACGAGGACGGGCCCGAGGCAGTGACCTCGGAGCGGATTTACACGTCGCTCATTTCGAAGTCCGCCTCCATCCACGGCTTTTTTCTTCCCCACTTTGCGGAGCACTTCGGGCCCCACGTCAAGAAGCTCATGCGCATGGAGCGGAGCGGGAGCCTGGACATTCGGATCGACGACCGCGTCTTCGAGGGGATCGAGGCTGTGCCCGACGCTGTCGAGTATCTGCAGGACGGCGTGAGCATGGGGAAGGTCGTGGTTCGCTTTCCTGAATAACTGCACGCGAGAAATGTCTTCTTCCGACACCGCGTCTGACGACGACGCGATCAACTGGATGGCCGTTGCGGCGCTCTACACCGGATTGGTTTTCGGAGTGGTGGGACTTTTGTACTGGGGCGCGTACCGCAATGCCGTCTGGCTGCTCCTCATTGGCACGGGCGGTGCGTGTACCGCCTACGGCCGGCTGCTCGACGATCAGCGCCGGTCCGATTGGGCCCGCTGGTGGAAGCGGGCCGGAGCCGTGTTCTACGTCGTCTTTTTCGTTTGGGCCGGGACCGTGCTTCTCCGCACGTTGTAGCTCCCTGTACAGAAAAAGGACCCGGGACTCCTCCCCAGTAAGGAGAACATGATAATCCTGAAACCTCCAAAACAAAGTCGAACGTCGTGCCGTTCTGAACGACGTAGAACGTGAATCGACGCGGTCTTTTCCCCAACAACATTCAGATCTACCTATGGCCTTTGACCTTCCCGATCTGCCCTACGACTACGACGCCCTGGAGCCCCACATCGACGAGCGCACGATGCGGATTCACCACGACAAGCATCACGCGGGGTACACGCGCAAACTGAACAATGCGCTCGAAGGACACGAGGACCTGCAGGACCATTCCATTGAGGAGCTGTTGGCCGGCATTGACACCCTGCCCGCCGGGGTGAAAACTGCGGTCCGGCAGAACGGTGGGGGCTTCTACAACCACCGGCTCTTCTGGAACACCCTCTCGCCCAACGGCGGCGGCTCTCCGAGCGGGGACGTGGGCGACGCGATCGACGAGCAGTTTGGTTCGTTTGACGCGTTTCAGAGCGAGTTTAAGGACGCAGCGACCGGTCGCTTTGGTAGCGGCTGGGCGTGGCTCATTGCCCACCCGAGTGGGGAGTTCTCCGTCACCGACACCCCGAACCAGGACAATCCCCTGATGGACGGCGACACGCCCATTCTCGGGGTCGACGTGTGGGAGCACGCCTACTACCTGAACTACCAGAACGAGCGGGGCACCTACGTCGACGAGTGGTGGAACGTCGTCGACTGGGACGCCGTCGACGAGAATTACAACGACATCGTGACGTAGCTCCGTCCCCGGGACGGAAGAGCATCGGTCCCCGACAGGTTTCCAGAGGGGTGGCCTCACCGGGCCACCCCTTTTTTATGTGTCTTTCGCATGCCTCCTCGGACTTTCGATTTTCAAGGTGGTTTCGAGGCCAATGGTCTGGACTCTCTCCGTCGGTGTCTGTAAACTACGCACCGTGCATCGTCCCCACGCACGCCTTCGTAGGTTTATCTTCTGCCGGCCGAGTGTACCGATCCGTGAAAAGGGAGTATTCCCTATTTTGACCGGAAGCTGGGGAGCGTGTGGGTCCGTCCGCAGAAATGTAAGAACCGTCTTCACGTATCGGTATGAGTGTCGTTAATGTCAGTGGTCCGCTGCTCTGGGCCATTTACGCAGCTCTGGCTACGATTAATCTCTCGATCCTAGGGGCCTTGATCCGCGTGCTTTGGGGGCCAAGTCTGGCCGATCGGATCGTGGCCCTGGACCTCGTGGCGTATCTGGCGATGGGCTTTTTGACGACCTACGCCGTGCTCACCGGGGAGGAGACCTTCATTGACGCGGCCCTGGTCCTCGGCCTGCTGGCGTTTCTGGGCACCCTCGCGGTCGCCCGATACATTGAGCGTGTTCGTTCCGGAGAAGCCCTCGTCGATTCATGATTGCACTTGTTGCCGCTCTTCTCCTGCTGGGAGGGACGGTTTTTATGCTGGTGGCGGCCGTCGGACTGCTTCGGTTGCCGGACCTCTACACCCGCATGCACGCGGTTACGAAGGCCGGAACGCTCGGCATCGGTCTGGTTCTCGTCTCGGCCGCGGTCGCTTTTGCGGACGTGAGTGTCGCAACCCGGGCGCTCGCCGCGTTTCTGTTCGTACTGTTTACGGCGCCGGTCTCGGCCCACATGCTTGGCCGGGCCGGGTATCTGGGGGGCGTGCCGCTCTGGGGAAAAACCGCGTTCGATCGGTGGGGGGCGGAGTACGAAGATCTTCGGCGGGAAGGAGAGGAGGCAGGAGGAGCGACCGATTCGTCGCCATCCGCCTGACCATCCAGGCTCCGTTTCTGTCCAGGTCCTGTCCTTTAGGCGCAACGTTCTTCTATGCTGTTTGCTGTACTGAGTATTTTCGTGGGGGCGGCCCTCGCGCCGCTCCTCGTTCGGCTCCTGGGGCGCGCAGCCGGATGGGTGCTGGGACTGCTTCCACTGGGAGTGTTCGTCTACTTCACGGGGCAGGTGGCCACCGTCGCCCACGGAGACCCGATCCGCCAGTCGGTCGAGTGGCTCCCGTCCTTCGAGGTCTCGCTCTCCTTTTATCTCGACGGCCTGAGTCTGCTCTTTGCCCTTCTGGTGACAGGGATTGGGACGCTCATCGTCGTCTACGCGGGCGGGTACATGGCCCATCACGAGTTCCTGGGGCGGTTCTACGTGCAGCTGCTGTCCTTCATGGGGGCGATGCTCGGGCTCGTTCTGGCCGACAACGTCTTCGTCTTTTTCATCTTCTTCGAGCTGACGAGCCTGACGTCGTACCTCCTCATTGGGTTTTACCACACGGAGGAGGAATCCCGCGTGGCGGCCCGAAAGGCGCTCGTCGTGACGGGCGGCGGCGGGCTCGCGCTGCTCGCCGGCCTGGTGTTGCTCGCGCAGGTGACCGGCACCTACGAGCTCAGCGAGATGCTGACCATGGGGGCGGCGGTGCAGTCCCATCCCTACTACCTCGCCATTTTTGTTCTGGTCTGCGCCGGAGCGTTCACCAAATCGGCCCAGTTTCCCTTTCATTTTTGGCTCCCGGCCGCCATGGCGGGACCGACGCCGGTGAGCGCGTACCTCCACTCCGCGACGATGGTAAAGGCGGGTGTCTTCCTGCTGGCCCGGCTCAGCCCCGTGCTCGGCGGCACGGCCGTCTGGAGCGGGACGCTCGGCGTCGTCGGCGGATTCACGATGGTCATGAGTGCCTGGCTGGCGCTGCGGTACACCGACCTGAAGCAGATTCTGGCCTACACGACGGTCATGGTGCTCGGGCTGCTCACCATGCTGCTGGGAGTGGGGGGAGAGGAGGCCATTACCGCGATGGTGACGTTTACGGTCGTCCACGCGCTCTACAAGGGGGGGCTCTTCATGGTGGCGGGCAACGTCGACCACGAGACCGGTACCCGGGACGTAATCGAGCTCGGAGGGCTGCGCTCGGCGATGCCCTGGACGACGCTGGGCGCCGTCGCGACGGGGCTCTCGATGGCGGGCATTCCGCCGTTGTTCGGTTTTATTGGGAAGGAGGCGACCTACGAGGCCGCACTCCACGCCGACGCGGGGGCGATGGTTCTACTCGGGGTCAGCGTGCTGGCGAACGTGGCGCTCGTCGGGTCGGGACTGATCGTGGGATTGAAGCCCTTTATCGGGGAGCGGACGGGGGCGTTTACGCGGGAGCCGCACGAAGCCCCCGTGAGCATGTGGCTGGGGCCCGTCATCCTCGGGGCCCTCGGTCTCGCCTTCGCGGTGTACCCGGCTCTCATTGATCATACGGTGCTCCAGGCCGCCCAGACCGGCATTCTACAAGAAACGCACGAACTGCACCTTGCGCTCTGGCACGGCGTCAATCCGGCGCTCATTGCGAGCCTCGTGACCTTTGCTCTCGGCTTTACGGTGTACGCCTTCTGGGAGACGCTGCAGGAGAGTGCAGGAATGCAGGGATTCGGAGTGGTCTTCGGGGGCGGTCCCGGTCGCGTCTTCGAGCGCGGGCTCTACGATCTGGCCCGGTTCGGTCAGGGCGTGACGCAGCTCTTCCAGAGTGGTCGATTTCGGTGGTACCTGTTTGCGATCTTTATCTCGCTCATCGTATTCGTCGGCGGCGGACTCTGGTTCGAGGGACAGTTCGGGTGGCCGGCGGTCGAGGGCTCCGTCGCGTACTATGAGGCGGCACTCGCGGGCCTGATTGTGCTCTCGGCCTTTGTGGCCGTGCGAACCCAGGGGCGCTTTATCGCGATTTTGGCGTTGAGCGTCGGGGGGTACGGCATTGCCTTGATCTACATGCTCTTCGGGGCGCCGGATCTGGCGATGACGCAGTTTGCCATCGAGACGCTGTCCCTCATTCTCCTGGTCATCGTCATCATTCATCTGCCCGGCATCGAAGAGGAAGAGCCGCTCGGGGTGCGCCTTCGGGATGGGGCCGTCGCTCTCGGGTGTGGGTTTCTCTTCGTGGTGATCATGAGCGGCATCCTCAGTCAGCCCCTCAACCGCCGCGTCAGCGAGTTTTTGGCCGACAACAGCTACGTGGAGGCACAGGGACACAACATCGTAAACGTCATCCTCGTCGACTTTCGCGGCGTGGACACGATGGGAGAGATTACCGTGCTCACGATCGCGGCCATCGGCGTCTACGTGCTCATGCGAATGCCGCGTCGACGGGCCCACGAGGTCGACGCCGGTGACGCTGAATCCTCGACGGAAGGGTAAGGGAGGAGAGGCCTCGACGCGACGATTTGTTTGGTAGTCCAGACCAGTTCAATGCTGTATTCGATCATCTTGCGGGTGGCGACTCGCCTGCTGGTGCCCCTGCTTTTGCTGTTCTCGGCGTTTATGATGCTGCGGGGGCACAACCTTCCCGGCGGCGGTTTCGTGGGCGGTCTCGTTGCGGCCTGTGCGTTTGTTCTCTATGCCCTCGCAGCGGGGGTAAAGGAGGCCCGCGAGGTGCTTCGCGTCGAACCGCATACCCTCCTCGGTGTGGGGCTCGCCTGTGCGTACGGGGCCGGGTTCCTGGCTCTCGTTCTCGGACGTCCCTTCCTCACCGGCCTGTGGCTGCATCCGCACCTTCCCTTGATTGGAGACTTTCACCTCGGGTCGACCCTGCTCTTCGATCTGGGCGTCTTTTTCGTGGTAGTAGGGACGGTCTTGCTCATGGTGTTCTCCGTCGAGGATCGCCTTCCCGGCCTCGTGGAAGAGTGACGATCCGAGACGCCTCCTTTTCAAACTGAAGACGTGACCTCATGGAACTGATTGTTTCGATCGTCGCGGGCTGCTTGCTTGCCGCCAGCTTTTATCTGTTGATGCGACGGAACCTGGTTCGGTTCGTGATCGGGGTGATTCTTCTCGGGAACGCCGTCAACCTCGTGATTTTCACGATGGGCCGGCTGACTCGTGCGATTCCCCCCGTCATCCCGAAGGGCCGGGACGTGATCGAAGGGGCGTACGCCAATCCCTTGCCGCAGGCGCTCATCCTGACGGCGATCGTCATTAGCTTCGGCCTGCTCGCGTTTACGCTGGTGCTCGTGTACCGCAACTTTGCCGCGAACCAGGTGATCGATTCCGACGAGTTGTACACGTCCGAGCCGTCCGAGTCCCTCGACGTCCACGAGGAGGCCAAGCGCCTTCCGGCGTGACGTGAAGGGATGCACCGGTTGCTTTTGCTCACCTTGCGCGACTGAACCGTATGAACACGCTTCTCATTCTGCCTATCATGGTGCCCGCCGTCACGGGCGTGCTGGCCCTGCTGGCCCGAAATTATCGGGGGCTGCAGCGCGGCGTCAGTGCACTGGGAGCCGTCGTTCTGTTCGGCGTCGGCTGTGGGCTCGTGTATCAGGTGCACCTCCACGGCATTCAGGCGGTGCAGATGGGAAACTGGCCGGCTCCCTTCGGGATTTCTCTGGTTGCGGACCGCCTCAGTGCCGGTCTCGTGGCGGCGGGGGGCTTTGCGGCTCTCGCCGTGGCGATTTACGCCTTCGCCGGGATTGACGAGAGTCGGGAGCGCTTTGGCTTTCACGTGCTGTTTCACCTCCTCCTGATGGGGATTAACGGGGCATTTGTGACCGGCGACATCTTCAACATGTACGTCTGGTTCGAGGTGCTTCTGATTGCCTCGTTCGTCCTGCTCGTGCTCGGCAACGATCGGGCGCAGTTGGACGGCGCGGTGAAGTACGTGGGCATCAACCTGGTCTCCTCGGCCTGTTTCCTGTCGGCCATCGGCCTCCTGTACGGACTGACGGGGACGCTCAATCTGGCCGACTTGTCGGAGAGCATGGCGCCGGTGCGGGAGGCCGGACTCGGACCGGCCATCGCCATGCTCTTCCTCATCGGCTTCGGCATCAAGGCGGCGCTCTTTCCCCTGTATTATTGGCTCCCGGCCTCCTACCACACGCCGCCCGCGCCGATCGCCGCCATTTTTGCGGGGCTCCTCACAAAGGTGGGGATCTACTCCCTGATTCGCGTCTTCACACTGCTCTTTCCGAACCCGTCCGGCTACACGCAGGCGGTGCTCCTCGTGGTGGCGGGGGCGACGATGCTGCTCGGGGTTTTCGGGGCGCTGGTGCAGCGACACGTTCTGCGCCTGTTGGCGTTTCTCGTGATCAGTGCGATGGGTTACGTGGTCATGGGGCTCGGCTTCTTTACGACCCTCGGTCTGGCCGGGGCCGTCTTTTACGTGCTCCAGGACATCCCCGTCAAGACGACGCTCTTTCTGATTGGCGGCCTCATGGAGCGAGAAACGGGGACGACCGACGTGGGGGAGATGGGGGGGTTGTATCACCATCGTCCGCTGCTCGCGACGGTCTTCATCGTGCCGGCCTTCTCGCTCGGCGGATTTCCGCCGTTTCCGGGCTTTTGGGGCAAGCTGACTCTCGTGCAGGCAGGCCTGGCCGAGGAACGGTGGATCATCGTCGGCGTGGCACTGCTCGTGGGCTTGCTCACGCTGCTGGTGGTCGCGCAGATCTGGGGGCGGGCTTTCTGGCAGTTCGTGGAGGAGCCGTTCCGGGACGTGGATCCCCTCGGCACACGAACCCTGTTGAATGGGCCGGTCGTGGTCCTGGCCTTGGCGCTGTTCGTCCTGGGATGCTACGCCGAGCCCGTGTTCGCCTTCTCCTACGAGGCCGCCGCGACCCTGACCAATCCCGAACCCTACGTCCAGGCGGTGCTGGGGTCCTGACTGGCGACGGGCCGTCCCTTTTCGACTTTTGACTGTTCTTGCGTCGACATGGTTGCTACGCTCATTCGGGTCTTCCTGCTTACCCTCGTCTGGGTGGCCCTGCAGGGGTCGCTCGGTGTTGGCACGATCCTTCTCGGGGTCCTGTTTGCCGTCGGCATTTTGCGCCTCTCCCGTCCACTGTTCGACGTAGAAGAGCCGAGCGCGTCCCGTCGGCGTCGGCAGGGGCGTCCGCTCCTCCGGCTCTGGCGTGTCCTTGTGCTGCTCCTGGTGTTCTTCCGGGAAATGCTCATGTCCGCCGTGCAGGTGGCCCGGTACACCGTGCAGCCCACCCTTCAGATCCGTCCCGCGATCGTTGCGTATCCCCTCGACGTGGAGACGGCCCGTGAAATTACGGTTCTCGCCAACATGATCTCGCTCACCCCCGGGACCCTGAGCATGGACGTCTCGCCCGACCGTGACGTCCTCTACGTACACGCCATTACCGTTTCGACGGACGACGGAAGCGAGGTCATCGCCGACATCAAGGGCTCCCTGGAAAAGCACGTAGATCGGGCCCTGGGCCCCCGGAGCTGACGGGGGACAGACCTTTCGCAACTGCCATGAACACGGATGTTCTCTCGCATCGGCTGTCCCCGGGCGTTCGTCTGCGGGGCGTCAGGTACGACCCGGCCGAGGCGGACCGGTGGCGAACGTGGCTTTCGGACGCCGAGCGCAGGTGTATGGACGGTTTCGGGGCGGAGAGCCGGCGGCGGGACTTTCTGGCGGGGCGTGCCGCCGCCCGCCATCTTCTGAGCGAGGCCCTGGGGACGGAGCCGTCGGCGGTTCCGCTACGACGGGCCGACGATGATGCGGTCGACGTGGAGCGGGGGGACTGGTACGTCTCCATCGCCCACTCGGACGAGCACGCGCTGGCCGTCTGTGCCCGGCATCGCATTGGGGTCGATCTGGAGCGGATCCAACCCCGCAATCCCGGCATCGCCGACTTTCTCTTTCGTGCGGACGATCGGGGGACGGTGGACGAACTGCCCTACTCGGGCGACGCGTCGCTCGTCCTGTGCTGGGCGCTCAAGGAGGCCGTGCTCAAGGCCCGGCGGTCAGGCTTTCGGACCTCGCCGCAGGCCCTCCGACTGTCCGTGCAGTCGGCGGAGGAGACGGCTCGCGTTCGGGTCGACGGAGGGGAGGAGTGGCACCTCGTCTACGCCCGACTGGAGGAGTACTGGGCCGCGGTCGCGACGCCGGGGGCCTAATCCCCGCATCCACCGAGCGAATTCCGTTCGTCGCCGTCCACCGGCATGCGAACCGGTCGTCTACACCTGACGACGTTGTAATGTGTTTGTATGGACGGACGTTCGGTCCCGTGCGAATCATCTTCTCCGACGGTTGTCCGTACGAGAACATCCAGAATCCGAGCCTCCGATTTTGGGCAGAGGAGACGAATGGCTGCTTGAGATCCTGGTTCGGCTCGCCGGATGCTTCCGGAGGCACGTCGCTCTCTTCTTTTTCTCCTCATCTCGTGAGCCTATGACCAGTACGCCGTCTTCCTCCCCGACTCGCATCTGCATCATCGACGACCATCCCGCTATTCGGGCAGCTCTCCGAGACAACATTGCGGAGGACGAATCCATGGTGGTGTGTGGTGAGGCCGGGTCGTCGGACGAAGCGGTTCACCAAATCGAGGATCTGAACCCCGACGTTGTGATCATAGACATCTCCCTGGAGGACGCCCACGGCCTCGATCTCGTCCAGACCGTGCGAGCGCAGTTTCCGGCGATCGAAACGGTCGTGTTCTCGAAGTACGATGAGGAAGCGTACGCCGAACGAGCCATTCGGGCCGGGGCGTCCGGCTACGTGATGAAAAGCAAATCTCCCGGAAGTGTGGTAGACGCCATTCGGAGCGTACGCGACGGAGAGCTGTACCTCAGTGCCCACATGTCTACAAACATTCTCAATAAGGTGGCGACCCGTTCGTCGACCGACCAGCCCGAGCCTTCAGTCGACGCCCTGACGGACCGTGAACTGGCGGTCTTCCAGATGCTGGGGCAGGGCTATGGAATCGAAACGATCAAAGACCGTCTCAATCTTGCTCGAAAGACGATTGAGACGTATCGACGGCAAGCGAGGAAGAAGCTTGGGTTTGACACCACGTCGGATCTGCTTCAATATGCCGTCGAGTGGACGCACACGCAGAGCACGGAGCAGGAGCCGGATCCCTCCCCGATCTCGTGAGAGCCGACGTAGGTCTCTTTCCGTCGCGGTGAGGCGAAGGTCGACCGCGAAGGGAGGGAAGAGGGGACACGACCGTGTCGAGACAACGAGGGACTGAGCGGACGTCTACCGGACAATCGTGACGGAGTGGGTTTTCTCGTGTCCCCCGGCCCGGATGCGGATCAGGTAGGTGCCGCTCGAAAGGGAGGAGGCGTCGAGCTCGACCGTCTCCGTTTGTCCGGGGGACGGAAGACCCCGGTATAGCGTCGACACCTTCTGGCCGAGAAGGTTGTAGAGAGCAATAGTCGTCTCGTTTGCCTCCTGGACCCCGAACGAAAGTGTGGCGTGATTCTGTACCGGATTCGGAACGGGCCCCTCCAGCGTGAGGGGATCCTCCATTTGGAGATGGACCGTACTTGGATCGTGGAGGTGGGGGGTCCCGTCGAGGTCCACCTGCTTGAGGCGAAAGTGATGAGTGCCGTTTCCAAGCTTCTCGATCCGATGTCGGTATCGGTGGGCGTCGGACGAGGTGCCTCCAGGAGGGATGCTCGTCACAAAGGAGCGGTCCTGCCATTCCGTCGTCCCGGGGCCGCGATGTTGAACCCGAAAACCGGCATTGTTCTGCTCCGACGCCGTCGTCCATCGAAGTTCGACGGCGTCCCGTTCGGCCTGGGTTGCTTCGAACGACGCCAGTTCGACGGGCAAGAGGCCTTTCTCCCCGAAAAGTACCCAGAAGGCCCCTGCGTTTGAATCGGCCTCGTCGTCTCCGAATGCGCCGACCACGAGGTCTTGATGGGCGTCGTCATTCAGTGTGCCCACGCCCGTCATGGAAATCCCGAACTGATCCTCGTCCGCAAGCGAGCCGCCGAATCCCCCGTCTGTGTCGCTGATTTTGCGGTAGTCGGCCACCGTTCCGTCGCTGGCGAGATACAGGATGTAGACGGCGCCCCGATCCGTCCCCCCGTCGTCGTCGAGATAGGCGCCGACGGCGAGGTCGGGTACACCGTCCTCATTAAGGTCTCCGAAGGCTGCCGTCGACGAACCGAACCGATCGCCCTCATTCAGGAGGGTCCCGGGAAATCCGCCCGAGGTCGCGCTGATTTTTTGTGCGCCGGCGGCCGTTCCGTCGTCCGCGAGGCTCACGATCCAGACCGCCCCTGCATTTTCGGCTCCGTCGTCGTCTCGAAACGCACCGACGGCGATGTTGCGGTTCCCGTTCCCGCTGAGGTTGCCGAGGCGCGAAATTGAAAACCCGAAATCGTCGTCTTCGTCGAGTGTGGGGCCTGGGCTCGAACCGTCGATTCTGCCGGTAGAGTTGACGGTTCCGTCGCTGTTGAGAAACAGCGTCCAGACCCGACCTTCCTTATTGTTTGTTCCGGTGGCCCCGACGGCGAGTTCATTTCGGTCGTCGTCGTTTAAATCTCCGACGTTCGCGACCTCCTGTCCGAACTGATCGCCGTCTGCGAGCATCCCCGGCCCGTTTCCGGCGGAGGAACTGATTTTTTGGTGGCGTGCGACCGTTCCGTCCGAGGCCAAAAAGAGGATCCAGACCGCGCCACGGCGTGTGCCGCCGTCGTCGTCGTACCGGGCTCCTACGGCGAGCGTCGGGTGTCCGTCCATGCTGCCGAGACTCGTCACGGAGGTGCCAAACTGGTCGTTGGCATCGAGAGTCCCCGTGAATCCGCCGCTGCCCTCCGTAATCTTCGCGTGGCTCTCTATCGTTCCGTCGTCGTTGAGGGAGACGATCCAGACGGCCCCCGCATTGGACGTCCCGTTGGCGTCGGTGGTGTAGGCGCCGACGGCCAACTCGGGGCGGTTGTCACCCAGGACGTCGCCGAGATACGCGACCGATCGACCGAAGGCATCTCCGCCGTCGAGCGGTTCGCTAAATCCGCCCGTCCCCTCGGTGACCTTCTGTTGGGACGCCACCTGACCGGAGACCGGCGAGGTGCAGAAGAGACCGACGGCGAGGAACAGAGTCAGGAGCCGGAAAAAGGGAGCGGGGGAGTAGGACATACGAGACCGATTGGAATGAGAGAAAGCAACGGACTTGAGAGACTCCGATCACGACACAGACTCCCCACCGAAGCTCTTCACGCGGGGGATTCCTCCGACGGTCTTACGTTCTTCTCCCACGCAAACCAGATCTCTGTTCAGTCCGAGCCGTTGCTCATGACGATGGGGTCCGAGGTCGGAGTCTCCTGCGCGGATCCATTTCTGGGGGGGGCCTCGTCGAGGGTTCCGGTCGGGATTTCGATCGGAGTCGACGAGGTCTGTGGGTCGTCGATGCCGGTGGCGATGACGGTCACCTGGAAGTGTCCTTCGATCGCATCCTCCGTGACCGCTCCAAAGATCACCTCACACTCCTCGCCGGCTTCCTCCTGGATGAGCTCCGTGGCGGACATGGCCTCTCGGAAGCCGAGAGAGGGGCCGCCCGTTACGTTGACCAGAACTTTTTCGGCGCCCACGATGGACTGTCCGTCGAAGAGGGGGCTCGAGATGGCTTCCATCGCCGCCTTGGCCGGACGGGTCGGTCCGTTGGGGGAACTGCCGGACGACGGGTTGCTTCCGTATCCTTCGTTTCGCACCCTCGGCGTCCGGTGCTGACGCATGCTGAATTGGGTCGACATGCCGAGAAGGGCGTTTCCCCCGTCCTTCATCGTTCGTTTCACGTCGGCAAAGTCCAGATTGATGAGGCCCTCGTAGGTGATGAGGTCGACGATGCCGCGGGTGGCGTCGTAGAGCACCTCGTCGGCCATCCAGAACGCCTCCTCCAAACTCGTGGTGTCGCTGGCAAGGTCGAGCAGCCGCTCATTGGGAATCACGAGGAGCGTGTCCGTGTGGGAGCGGAGGTCTTCAATGCCGCGGTCGGCCACCTCCATTCGATGGGGCCCTTCACAGGGGAACGGTCGCGTGACGATTCCTACGGTTAATACCCCCAACTCCCGGGCGAGGGAGGCCACCACAGGGGCCCCGCCCGTGCCGGTCCCACCCCCCATTCCAGCCGTGACGAACACCATGTCGTAAGGAGCAACCGCCCGCTTGATTTCGTCCCGACTCTCTTCCACGGCGCTCGCTCCGATCTCGGGTTCGGCGCCTGCCCCCAGGCCCCGGGTCGCTTCTTTGCCGGCCTGAATGCGTCTCCCCGCCAAATTCCCGCTCAGGTCCTGTGAATCGGTGTTAATGGCAATGAAGTCGACCCCTCCGATGCCTTTTTCCACCATGTTGTTCACGGCGTTACCCCCGCCCCCTCCAACGCCGATGACGGCAATGCGGGCGTCACCGGAGGGGTGAGACTGAAAAAGCGGCCGAAGCGTCTCGTGATAGAAGGTAGAAAACATGGGGTCTGAGGGGCATATTTCGTTTGCAGGTGAATTCTCTTCGCCGCGTCCCGGCCCGGACGTCTGGAGGGCCGTGTTTGTGACTCTCATAAAACGACTCTGTCTGAAGATCCGTCTACGCGATTTCTCCCATCCAAGCGCTTCTTTTCTCACACTGCGCCCCCCCTGTAACGGGAGAACACGTCCCACGAGATTTGGATGAAAGGGCTTAATCCTCGGCAAAACAGCGTACTCGCGTGCACGGCCGTGCCGGTAATCGGAGCGGTTTATTGCACCGTTTCTGCAAGCGGGGACGGGTCAGGGTCTACGGTATTGGTGCCGCGCCCGTGCGTCCACCACACGGCGTACCGGAGCAGTTCAGACACGTTGTCGAAGTCCAGCTTCTCCTTTGCTCGACGCCGATACGTCTCGACGGTCTTCCGGCTGAGGCTCAGTTCCTCCTGAATGTCGTCGAGACTTTTGCCTTGCCCCAGCATCTGAAAGACCTCCAGCTCCCGGTCCGTGAGCTCGTCGAGCGGGGACGTCGTTTTCGTCGATTCGCCCCGAACCATCTGATTCAAAAGCCGGGAGGACAGCCTGTGGCTCAGAGCCGTTTCTCCACGAACCACCGTCCGGACGGCCTCCACCAACTGCTCCGTCGGCTGGGTTTTCATGAGATAACCGGACGCCCCGGCGCGGATGGCTCGTTCGGCGTACACGTTCTCGTCGTACATGGAAAAGACCAGCATCTCGACGCTGGGAAGATGGGCCTGAACATTTTCCACGAGGTCGAGTCCGTGCCCCTGCTCTAAGGAGAGATCGATGATGACCACGTCGGGCTCGATTTTTTCGATCTGTCGAAATCCCCCTCTGACGGTCGACGCCTCTCCGCACACCGTCATCCCAGACGTGGTCTCGACGGCGTGTTTTACCGCCTCGCAAATGGGAGGATGATCGTCTACGAGAAAGACGTTGATCGAGTCGTTGGAATCTGAATTCGGGACCGAAGACGACATAGGGGTGGGGGGGCTTAGGAAAGAAACGAACCACGTCCCTCGCTTGAGGGGGATCACCCCCCTCGAAGGGGGGCGGAATCACCGTTCGAAGGGGGAGCAGCCAGATCATGGCTCTGTGGACGGATGTGCGTGTACCCATCCGTAAGAGTAGAGGGGCGAACGCGAAGAAGAGAGCAGAAATGGAGCAGGCCCCCTGTTAGAAATGGAGGGGTCGACGTACACCACCCTCGGTTCAGTCGGAGTCCCGGGCGTTCGCGATGCGCTCTCGTTTCCTTCCCCGTGATGCTCTTTTTCTTTTCCCATTGGAAAAAGAGCGGAAGCGACACGCATTAGGAGGTCCACCGCCGCAGAAGCCAGGCGGCGAGGGCAGCGCCCCCCGCGCCGGCGAGGAGCGGGGTGAGCGACGGTTCGGAGACGTCGTCCAGGTCGATGAGCCCGCTGGTCCGACCGAGGTCGTCGATTTGCGGCACGGAGCACGTCCCCTCCAGCGTGGCCGTGAACGCACTGTGGACGGCCGCGGCGGCGACGATCTCGACGGGGAGGGGGCGGCCTTCCCGGTGGGCGTAGCCGGAAGCCAGTCCGCTCGGCAGTCGGTTGAGGACGGCGGCGAGGGTAGCAGACCCGCGTTTGCGCGGCCCGTAGACGAGGTTGGGCCGCATCGAGACCGTCCGAAGCGCCGAGTACTGCTCGGAAAGGTCCTGCTCGGCCTGTCGCTTGGCCGCCAGAAACCGATCGGGCACGAACGGCGGATTGTCGCGCACGGACAGGAAGACGAACGACTCGACGCCGGCGTCGACGGCCTCCTGGGCCACCTGCAGGGGCGATTCGCCGTTCACGCGCTCGTAGGTCACGTTCCGGTCGGGGGCTTCGCAGATCGTCGCGATGCAGTGTACAACCGCGTCGGCGTCGTCGAGCAGGTCGCGCCACGTGTCGGGGGCAAAGACGCTGGCCGCGCGCCACTCGACCTCTTGGACCCACGGATGCCGAGCGGGGGTGAGGGCAGGGCGACCGGTGCGCCCGAACGCGGCCACGTCGTGGCCGTTCTGGACGGCGATGCGGCAAATGTCGGAGCCGATGAAGCCGTTTCCGCCGGGGACGAGGAGTTTCATTGTGAGAAGAATTGAATGAATACCTGATGCCGTAGCAAAACGTGGAATGTGGTCCCTGCAGTTCCCTCCACCGCCGTGGACCTGTGAAGCGGTTCTCCCGGAAGCAGTACACCTGCTAGAGGAA
>CAZCUZ010000063.1:0-4661 GCA_964502085.1 uncultured Salinivenus sp.
CGGCCGACGAAATCGAGGTGGGCGCCTCCCTGCCCGTGGGCACGACCCCGGAGCAAGCCGGAAACGTCGCGCAGCGGATTGCCGACGCCTCGCACCGGATGTTCGACGAGAACAATCTGGACCGGGTGGCCGACGGCATCAAGGCCAACGTGCGGGGGCAGGGCTTCATCGACGTCGAGATCGTGATGAAGCCTCCCTCCGAGCGCGACATGACGGCGCAGGAGGTCATCGAGATCTGGCGCGACAACATCGGTGACATCGAGGGGATCGACCAGCTCACCTTCGAGGCCGAACGCGGCCCGGCCGGCTACCTCCCGGACATCAGCGTCGACCTCAGCCACTCGGACATCGAGGTGCTGGAGAAGGCCAGCCAATCCTTTCTCGAGGAGGTCGAGTCGTTCGAAAACACCCGCGACGTGAACGACAACTACAACCGCGGCAAGACGCAGTTCGACTTCACGCTGCTGCCGGAGGGGCGGAAGCTCGGACTCACCCCGGCGATGGTGGGGCAGCAGGTGCGGAATGCGTTCTACGGGTCCCTCGCCATGCGCCAGCTCCGCGGGACGAACGAGATCGAGGTGCGCGTGAAGCTCCCGCACGAGCAGCGGAAGGATATCTATCACCTGGAGGACTTCGTCGTGCAGACGCCCAACGGAACGGACGTGCCCCTCCGAGACGTGGTCCGGATGGAGGAAGGGCAGGCGTTTACGACGATTAATCGACGGGACGGGCGCCGCGTCGTCAGCGTGAGCATGGACGCGGAGCCGTCCAATGCGGTGTCGCAGGTGCTGGAATCTCTCCAACAGGACGTCCTTCCGCAGCTTCGGTCCGAGTTTTCCGGCGTCACCTGGAGCTTTGAGGGCAGCCAGGCGGAGATGCGCGAGTCGACACAGGCCCTCTGGGGCGGGTTTGGGCTGGCCATGCTGGTGATCTATGCGCTCCTTGCCATCGCGTTTAGCAGCTACCTCCAGCCCCTCATCGTCATGGGGGCCATTCCCTTCGGCGTCGTCGGGGCCGTCATCGGGCACATCCTGCTGGGCTACGACCTCTCGTTGGTGAGTCTGATGGGCGTCATCGCCCTCTCGGGCGTCGTGCTGAACGACTCCCTCATCATGATCGACTACGCTAACAAGAAACGACGGGAATTTTCCGTCTTCGACGCCATCCACGAGGCCGGCCTGCGGCGTTTCCGTCCCATCATCCTCACGACGCTCACCACGTTCGGCGGCCTGTCCCCCATCATCTTTGAGACGTCCCGGCAGGCCACGCAGCTGATTCCGATGGCCATCTCGCTCGGCTTCGGAATCGTCTTTGCGACCTCCATCATTCTGGTGATCGTGCCCTGTCTCTACCTGATCCTGGAGGACGCCGTGTCGGGCGGGCGGGCAGAATCGTAGAGCGAACCCTCGGTCTTCCGCGTCGTTATCGGCAGCGTCCGCGCCGGACAATCTGTTTCGGATGACGGTCGGATCCCGTCGTACAACGCGTGCGTCTCTCCCCCTGTGAGTGGGCTGCACGGGTCCGATTCATTGTTCTCTTCTCTCTGCTCTCCCGAGAATGGACTGGATCGTACTGCTCCCGCCCGTCGTGGCGATCGCACTGGCCCTCTGGACGCGCCAGATTTACCTTTCGCTCGTTGCCGGCTTGTGGCTGGGCACCACGATCCTCGCCGGCGGCAATCCCGTGGCGGGGCTCCGCGAGCTCGCCGATCAGGTCGTGACGGTCTTCACGAATGAGAGCAACGCGAGCATTCTCATCTTTTGCCTGCTGGTGGGCAGCCTCGTGGCGCTGGTGCAGGCGTCCGGGGGCGTGCAGGGCTTCATCGAGTGGGCCCGTCGGCGCGGATGGGGGCGCACGCAGCGCAGCGCGGAGCTTCTGGCGTGGTGCATTGGGCTCGTCGTCTTCGTCGAGTCGAACATTTCGACGCTGACCGTGGGGGCGGTGAGCCGACCCCTGTTCGACCGGCTCCAGTTGCCCCGCGAAAAGATTGCGTACTACTGCGACGCCACCTGTGCGCCGGTGTGCATGATGATTCCGCTGAACGGGTGGGGCGCCTACGTGCTGGGCCTCGTCCAAGCGCAGGGCCTTTCGGAGAATGCGGTTGCCGTGCTGGCCGGTGGGGTGGCCTACAACTTCTTCGCAATCTTCGCGATCGGCTTTTCCCTCTTTTTGGCCCTGACGGGATGGGGCTTCGGGCCCATGCGTCGGGCGGAGGAGCGAGCTCGGGAGACGGGGGAGGTGCTGCGCCCCGGAAGCCAGCCGATGATGACCGACGACATTGCGCAGATCGAGCCGCCCGACCACGTCGTGCCCCGGGCGCGCAACCTGCTGCTACCGATTGGGGTCATGGTGGGGATGATCTTCGTCGGGCTCTACGTGACGGGGGAGGGAAGTCTCATGCAGGGGAGCGGCTCGACCGCGGTGCTGTGGGCGGTGGGGACGGCCGTGGGGGCGGCCCTGGGGCTCTACCTGACGCCGCGCCTCTGGGGGGCACGGCCCACGCTCTCGCTCGACGCGTCGATGGACTGGGTGGTGAAAGGGGCGTCCGGGCTCGTGCCCGTCACGCTGCTGCTCGTGCTGGCCTTTGCCCTCGGGCAGGTGTCCCAGGCCCTGGAGATGGGGAGCTACGTGGTACAACTGGTGGGAGAGGGCGGCCCCACCTGGTGGGTGCCCGTAACCGTCTTCGTGGTCACCTGCTTCGTCTCCTTCACGCTGGGCTCGTCCTGGACGGCCTTCGCCATCCTGATCCCCGTCGCGCTCCCCCTCGCCGGCGGCCTGGAGCTGTCCCCCTCCTTGCTCCTGGGGGCAGTGCTCTCCGGCGGCATCTTCGGCGACCACGCGTCCCCGCTTTCCGACACGTCGATTATTTCGTCGATGGCCTCGGCCTCCGACCACGTCGACCACATCAACACCCAGCTTCCGTATGCGCTGCTCCAGGCCGGGCTGGCAGCCGCTGGGTTCGTCATCGCCGGAATGCTCGTTGGCTGAGAGGCACGGGCCGATACGCCTACGTCTCTTTCGCCTGAACGCGGGCGTCGAGAAACCGGCGGAGGGCCTCGACGCGATCGAGGTTGGCTCGGACGTACACGCGTCGTCCCTCTCGGATCCGTTCGATGAGTCCGGCCCGCCGCAGCTCCTTGAGGTGGTGGGACACGGTGGCCTTGCCGACGTCCAGGGCGTCGGCGAGCTCGGCAAACCCGCAGCACGTCGGGTCCATCTCGCACTCGCTCGGGCGGTCGGCCTTGGCACACGAGAGGGATCGCTGGAGCAGGCGCTGTATCAGGGCGAGGCGGTGCGGGTGGCCCAGGGCCTTAAAGGCCTCCGACGTCGGGTGCAGTTCGGCTTCCATGAGGAGAGGCGGATCCGGGCGAACGTACGCCGAACGGGGGATGTCCGGCTGCTATTCTGGGTCGATTCCGTAAACGGCCACCGTTCGATCATGTTGAAAACGTCGAAGGAACGCATTCATTGACCTCCGGCGTGTCCGGTTTGGTTCCGATCTCGTGTTTTTACGTCCCTGTGGTGACCCGAGAGTGAGAGCCGTCCTTACGGGGGCTCTGCCCGGCACAGAACTCGATCCTGTTCGGCCGAGTACAGAGATAGAGGTCTTCATTTCATCTTTGTTTTTTCGCTCTCATAGAACCAGCTGGTCTTCATGTTTTTGAACCATTTTAGTGGCGTCCCACAGCTGCGCTCCTGCAGCGGTCGGTCTGCGCAAGTTCCTGTCTCGTTTGTTGCCGTCCTCGGTCTCGCCGTTGCCGTGGCCGGCGGTCTGACCGGATGCTTCTCGCCCGGGTCTGCCGTTCAGCAGGGCATCAACTCAGCGACCTCCGCGGCGGGCGAACAGGTCGGCAAGGCCATCGGGGCCGAGATTGCCAGTGCCGCCGACCTGCCGCCGCCCGGCTCGGCCCAGTACAATCAATTCATGGTGAGTCAGGCACAGGTGCTCTTTTCCCACGCGTTCTCGGCCGGAGGGATGTGGCCCGCCGAGGCGACCTACGAGTCGGGCGAGTGGGCGGCTTACGAGCGTCGTGCGTCTGGGCAGGACACGGCGCTCGACACCCTGGAGCGCGCGTTCCTCACGACCACGGACGACGGCAACGAGTGGTGGCGCGTGCGGGGGACGCAGGACGGGGAGGAGTGGGTGTACGAGGGGCTCCTCGACCCGGAGCAAGAAACCGTCGTACGCCTTCGGTCGAGAGATCCGGAGGGCAACGTGGAAGAAGTGCCCGTCACCGAAGAAACGGTCTACCAGCCCCCCCAGCAGCTCACGGAAGAGAGTGTCGAAGGGGCGACGGTCGGGACGGAGTCCGTCGAGACGGCCGCCGGCACCTTCACTGCGCGGCGGGTCGAGTACAGCGGGGCGGCGCAGGGGAGCACGGCCATCTGGTTCCTCTCCGACGAGGTGCCCGGCCACGTCGTTCAGTACCAGGTGCGTCAAAATGAGGACGAGTGGACCAACGCGCTCATCAATCACGGCACAGGGGCAACCACGGAACTGGACTCGTACTGAGGAGAGAGTCGGGGCGGGTACCTCCTACTCTATTTCCCGCTGCCGAATCACATTTCCAGCGCCTGCGCGAGGGCGCATCTTGTGTGAGCCATTTCGTTTTTGTTCCTCTCCTTTTGAAGGGAGGCCCATCCCGTCGGGCCTCCCTTTT
>CAZCUZ010000063.1:4761-16562 GCA_964502085.1 uncultured Salinivenus sp.
TGGAAGCGCTTTGTTGATTCAAACTTAACTTTTGGAAGCCTTTACAGTGAAGTCATTCTCTTGAACTTGTCACCACACTAGACAATATTCGGCCTGTGGATAATTAGGGGCAAATCATTTCGGTTTATACCCTGTTTTGAACCACAGACTGAACTGTGAAATCTGACAGCGATACGTCGGATGTGGATGGGGCCTCGGCCTCGTCTCTTCCCGAGCGTTCCGGGAAGGCGACGACAATCGACTTTTTTACCTTTTCCACGCCGCAGATGCGGGCGTTTCACATGTCGTGGGGCGCCTTCTTTCTGTGCTTCTTTGCGTGGTTTGGCGCTGCCCCGCTGATGGCGGTAATCCGGGAGGAGCTGGCCCTCAGCGAGGCGCAGGTCGGCAACGTCGTGATTGCCTCTGTGGCGGCGACCGTCGTGGCCCGGCCCCTGATCGGGCGCCTGTGCGATTGGATTGGGCCGCGGAAGGCGTACTCGGGGCTTCTCGTGCTGGGGTCGCTGCCGGTGATGGGCATCGGGCTGGCGCAGAGCTACGAGGCGTTTCTGCTGTTTCGTCTTGCCATCGGGGGCATCGGGGCGTCGTTCGTCATCACGCAGTACCACACCTCGCGGATGTTTGCCCCGAACGTGGTGGGGAGTGCGAATGCGATTACGGCGGGGTGGGGCAACATGGGCGGGGGGGCGACGCAGGTCGTGATGCCGCTCCTCTTTTCCGGCTTCGTCGCGATGGGCCTCGGCGATTTCTGGAGCTGGCGATTGTCGATGTTCGTGGCCGGGCTCATCTGCTTCGGGACGGGGATCGCGTACTATTTCCTGACGCAGGACACGCCCGAGGGCAATTTCGACGACCTCGGCGAGGATCATCCGGTCGCGTCTTCGTCGTCGGAGGGCTCCTTCAGGGCGGTGTGCTCGGACTATCGGGTGTGGCTGCTCGCACTCGTCTACGGGGTCTCCTTCGGCGTCGAGCTCACGATGAACAACATTCTGTCGCTGTACTTCACCGACTATTTTGACCTGGGATTGACGACGGCCGGAATCATTGCGGGCAGCTTCGGGCTCCTGAACCTCTTCGCCCGCCCGCTGGGCGGCTTCATCGGTGACAAAAGTGCCGTCCTCTTCGGGCTTCGGGGGCGGGTCCTGTGGCTGTTCACCGCGCTGATGGGCGAAGGCATTGCACTCATCATCTTCTCGCAGGCGGGCACGGTGGCCGCCGCGATCATAACACTCCTTCCGATGAGTGTACTGGTAATGATGGCGGAGGGCGCCACGTACTCGGTCGTGCCGTTCGTGAACCGCAGGGCGCTGGGGAGCGTGGCGGGCCTCGTGGGGGCGGGCGGCAACCTCGGGGCGGTCGGTGCCGGCTTCCTCTTCAAGGGGGCGTTTGCGTGGCCCACGGCGCTTGCGATTCTCGGGGGAACGGTCTGCCTGGTGTCGCTCACGACCTTCGCGATCCAGTTTACGGACGCGCAAGAGGCGGCGGCGCAGGAGGAACTCGACCGGGCTATGGCGCGGGCTGAAGAGCAGACCGTTCCGGTGTGATCCGACCTCTCGTAATTCCAAAGATGTCGGTCGGGACATCGAGGAGTCGCGAGGTGCCACGCGAGATGACCGTCGGCCCCGCCTCGCGACGTGTTCACACCGTGGACCGGCTCATTCCAATCACTATCTGTTCAATTTGAGAGCGTCATTCTGATGAGCGAAGGCTTTACCCGAGAGCAGAAGCAGTACCTTCAGGGCTTCATGGCCGGTGTGGAGCAGCGCGGCGGGAAGCCCTACGCCGGCGAGACGCCCGACGGCAAAATCACGAACGACGAGGACGAGGCAGAGCGCGACCTGGCCGACGACGTGCACGGCACACCGGTCGACGACCTCTGCAAGCAGGAGCGCATCAAGCTCGAGGAGGATCCCATGGACATCTGGGATCGGATGGTGGAGAATGCGAAGGAGGGCAACTTTCCGGAAGGCGACGACGTCTTCCGCTACAAGTCGCGCGGGCTCTTCTACGTGGCTCCGGCCCAGGAGGCCTTCATGATGCGCTGCCGGATTCCGGCGTGCATGCTCACCGGTCGCCAGATGCGCGGCCTCCGCGAGATTGCCGAGCGCTGGGGCGGCGGCTACGCGGACATCACGACGCGGGGCAACCTTCAGGTGCGCGAGATTGGGGCACGCGACGGCATCAAGTGCCTGCGCAAGCTCTACGAGATCGGGCTCACCTCGAAGGGGGCGGGGGCAGACAACGTCCGCAACGTGACGGCTTCGCCTACCTCCGGCTACGACCCGGACGAGGTGTACGACGTCCGGCCGCTCGCGATCGGGATGCACCAGTACATCCTGAGCAGCGGCGACCTCTTCGGCCTCCCGCGCAAGTTCAACATTGCCTTCGACAACGGCGGGCGCCTGAGCGTGGCGTCCGACACGAACGACATCGGCTTCATCGCGACGGAGGTGAAGGAGGGAGCCGGCGTGGAGCCCGGTGCCTACTTCCGCATCCGGCTCGGCGGGGCCAGCGGCCACAAGTACATGGCCGAGGATGCGAATGTCGTCGTCACGCCCGACCAGTGCGTGGCGGTGGGGGCGGCCATGCTTCGCGTGTTTCTGGAGCACGGCGACCGCACGAACCGGGGCAACGCCCGCCTCGCGAAACTCCTCGACGACTGGGGCCTCCCCAGGTTTTTGGAGAAGACGGAAGAGAAGATGGCCTTCGACTTCACGGAGGTGCCGCAGGAGGCCTGTAAGTCGCGTGTGGACATGGAGAAGCACGGCCACGTCGGCGTCCACGAGCAGGCCGCGGACGGCCTCCACTACGTCGGCGTGGGGGTGCCGGTGGGACGGCTCACGAGCGATCAGATGGAGACGGTCGCGGATGTCGCGGAGAACTACGGGCAGGACGACGTGCGCCTCACCATCTTCCAGAGCCTCATGATTCCGGGGGTTGCGGACGAGGACGTGTCGACGGTCAAGCGGCAACTCACGGAGTGCGGCCTCCCCTACGAGGCCTCGAACGTGCGGGGCGGGGTCGTGGCCTGCACCGGCAACGTCGGCTGCAAATTCGCCATGACGGACACGAAGGGGCAGGCGCTCGAGCTGTCGCAGTACCTGAACGAGCAGGTGGATTTGGACCACCCGATCAACATCCACCTCACGGGCTGTCCCAACTCGTGTGCCCAGCACTACTGCGGGGACATTGGCCTGCTTGGCGTCACCGCCCGGGACGACGAGGGCGAGTCGGTCGAGGCCTACGACATTGCCCTCGGCGGCGGGATGGACGAGGAGCACGGCATTGGGCGCGACGTGGTGAGCAGCGTGCCGTTCGACGAGGTGCCGCCGCTCCTCGAAGACATGCTGGAGACGTACCTCGACGAGCGGGTCTCCGACGACGAGACCTTCGTTGAATTTACCCGCCGTCACGAGGTCGACGAACTGAAGTCGATGTTCGATCTGGCTGCGTGATGCGTGGTCAGTGATACGTGATTCGTGATGCGTGAAGGGAGGGCGAGTTTCACGATTCACGATTCGCGCATCACGCGGTTTGAACGGGAACGCGCAGTACATGAGAGTGGCAACAACCCAGTCATTCCAATCCATTCACCGATCATGAGCACACGTACCGCCCCCAGCATTCCGGACGATGCGCCCTTCTCGACCGAACAGAAGGCGTGGCTTAACGGCATGTTCGCGGGGCTCTACTCGACCCAGGAGGTGGACCCGGCGGCGATGGGCGGAGCGGCGGGCGACGGCGCCGCGGCCGCCCCGACCGGCACGGTGACCGTCCTCTACGGCACCCAGACCGGCAACGCCGAGGGGCTGGCCCGCCGCACGACCGACGCGGCCGAGGAGCAGGGCTTTCAGACCGAGTGCTCGGGGCTGGACAGCTACGACGTGGCCGATCTGGCCGAGGACGATTTCGTCCTCATCGTCACCAGCACGTATGGGGACGGCGACATGCCGGACAACGCCCAGCTGTTTTGGGACGAGCTGAGCAGCGACGATGCGCCGGCACTCGATGGGCTGCAGTACTCCGTCCTGGCCCTGGGCGACAGCAGCTATCCCGACTTCTGCGCCGCGGGCAAGAACGTTGACCGGCGGTTGGAGGAGTTGGGGGCCGAACGGTTTGCGCCACGCGTCGACTGCGACGTGGACTACGAGGATCCGTTCGAGGAGTGGCTGGAGACGGTCCTGGAGGAACTGATGGACCGGGCCGCCGACGGGGACGGCGTGCCGGCCGGACGCTCGGGCGACGGCGCCGTGCAGACGCCGAGCGTGTCGCCGAGTGGCGATGGGGCTGCTCCGGCCGAGGAAAACGTCGAAGTTGCGGAGAGTGGCCCGTCCTATTCCAAAAACAACCCCTTCCCGGCCACGCTCCTCACGAGCCGCGTCCTCAACGACGAAGGCTCGAACAAGGAAACGCGCCACGTCGAGATTTCGCTGGCCGGCTCGGGGCTCTCGTACGAGGTGGGGGACGCCATGGGCATCGTCCCTTCCAATTGCCCGAGGCTGGTCGACGATTTCATCGATGCGCTCGGCTTTTCGGGCGGCGAGATCGTGCCGGGGTCGGGAGGAGAGGAGATCTGCCTGCGCGAGGCGCTGCTCAGCCACTACGAGATCGGGAGCAACGTGCCCACGGACCTCCTCGAAACGGTGGCCGCGATCACCGGCGACGACGAACTGGAGGCGTTGCTCGATCCCGACGCCCGGGACGAGCGCCAGGAGTTCCTCTGGGGGCGGGGCGTCATCGATTTCGTGACGGACTATCCGGAGGTGGACTGGAATCCGGCCGAATTCGTCGATCTGCTCCGCCCGCTGACCCCGCGCCTCTACTCGATTGCCTCCAGTCCGGAGCTCCATCCGAACACGCTTCACACCACGGTTGCGGCGGTGCGCTACTCGGCCTACGGCCGCAGCCGCAAGGGCGTGTGCTCCACGTTTCTCGCCGATCGGCTCCAGCCCGGGACGAGCGTGCCCGTCTATCTCCAGCCGAACAATCACTTCGGCCTCCCCGACGAGCCGGCCCGCCCGATGATCATGGTGGGTCCCGGTACCGGCATCGCGCCGTTCCGCGCCTTCCTGCAGGAGCGCCGCGCCCACGATGCCCCCGGCAAGAACTGGCTCTTCTTCGGCGAGCAGCACGAGGACACGGACTTCCTCTACGAGGACGAGCTGACGGGCATGGTGGAGGGCGGCACGCTCGACCGCCTCGACACGGCGTTCTCGCGCGATCAGGACGAGAAGGTGTACGTCCAGCATCGCATGCTCGAACAGTCGGATCGCCTCTTCGGCTGGTTGGAGGAGGGGGCCGCGTTCTACGTCTGCGGCGACCGGACGCACATGGCAAAAGACGTCGACGCCGCCCTGCACCGGATCGTGCAGGAGGAGGGTGATCTGTCCGAAGACGAGGCCGAGGACTACGTCCGGACGCTGAAGAAGGAGGGGCGGTACGAGCGGGACGTCTACTAATCCCGTTCGAAATCTCTCCTCCGTTGTCGCAGGGACGACCGGGCCGGTCGTCCCTGCATAATCGCTGACAGCAGGTGTCAAACGGGTTTCTCCCACCTCCAACCAAGGCCTCGCTGATTCTTTTGTCAGGACCAAAACGTGTATGGGCACGCCCAAAACGGCCAAATCGACGTGCTGCTACTGTGGGGTGGGGTGTGGCGTAGAGGTGGAGAAATCCGCCGACGGTCAGATTTCTGTGCGCGGCGACGAGGAGCACCCCGCGAACGAGGGCATGCTCTGCTCCAAGGGGCGGAACCTCCACCAGGTCGTCATGGATCGGGAGGATCGACTGCGCCACCCGATGATGCGCCGGAACGGGATCCTCGAACAGGCGAGTTGGGATGACGCCCTCGGGCACGTCAGCGACACGTTTCGGCGGCTCATTGACACTGAAGGCCCCGACTCGGTCGGCTTCTACGTCTCCGGCCAGTTTACGACCGAGGAGTACTACGTGGCCAACAAGCTGATGAAGGGGTTCATCGGCGCAAACAACATCGACACGAACTCCCGGCTCTGCATGAGCTCGGCCGTCGTCGGGTACCAAAAGGCCCTCGGGGAAGACACGCCCCCCATCCACTATGACGACATCGAGCAGTGCGAGTGCTTCCTGATCGCCGGTGCCAACCCGGCCTTTTGCCACCCGATCCTCTTCCGCCGACTGGAGCGCCACAAAGAGCAGAACCCGGACGTCACGGTCATCGTCGCCGACCCTCGAAAAACGGACACCTGCTCCATCGCCGACCGGCACGTGCAGCTGCGCCCCGGGACGGACATCACGTTCTTCAACGCCATCGGGGCTCACCTCCTCCAGAAGGGCCTGATCGATCGGCAGTTCATCTACGAGCACACGGACGGGTTCGGGGCACTGGAGGCCCACCTCCGGGACGTGAACGTCGAGGCGGCCGCCGAGGCGTGCGGCGTGCCCGAACGCGACATTCGGGAAACTGCCGAGGACATCGGGCGCTCGGAGACGTTCACGTCGATGTGGGCGATGGGCCTCAACCAGAGCGAGGAGGGCACCGAGAAGAACCTGGCCCTGCTCAACCTCTCCCTCCTCACCGGGCAGATCGGGAAGCCCGGCTCCGGTCCGTTCTCCCTCACCGGCCAGCCCAACGCGATGGGCGGGCGCGAGGTGGGCGGCATGGCGGGCAAGCTGGCGGCGCACCACGACCTGTCCGACCCCGAGGACCGGGCGCACGTCGCCGACTTTTGGGGCGTGGACGACATTCAGAGCGAGCCCGGCTATTCGGCCACCGAGATGATTGATGCGCTGGAGGATGGCGATCTGAAGGCCGTCTGGATCATGTGCACGAACCCGCTGGTGAGTCTCCCCGACGCCGGGCGTGCGGAGCGCGTGCTGCGGGACGCCGACCTCGTGGTGGTGCAGGACGTCTCCCGGAATGCCGAGACCGTGGACGTGGCCGACGTGGTGCTGCCCGCCGCCGGCTGGCTCGAAAAGGAGGGCACCATGACGAACTCGGACCGCCGCATCAGCTACCTGCCGAAGATGGTGGAGCCGCCCGGTGAGGCCCGGCCCGACGCGTGGATCCTCTGCGATTTTGCCGAGCGGATGGGCTGGGGCGAGGCCTTCGACTACGACGACGCGTCCGACATTTTCGCCGAGCACGCGGCCCTTACCGAGGGCACCAACATAGACGTCAGCGGGCTGAGCTACGAGCGATTGCAGG
The DNA here is from genome assembly GCA_964502085.1 of uncultured Salinivenus sp. Lineage (GTDB taxonomy): Bacteria > Bacteroidota > Rhodothermia > Rhodothermales > Salinibacteraceae > Salinibacter. The sequence continues at coordinate 11,945 of CAZCUZ010000063.1, forward strand.
AGGAGCGCACGGTGAAGTGGCCGTGTCCGTCGGAAGACCATCCCGGCACGGATCGCCTCTTCGAAGACCACCGGTTTTACACCGACAACGAGAACGCCACGCTGTACCCCGTCCTCAGCGACGCCGCCACGCAGGAGACCACGACGACCTATCCCCTCGTCCTCACCACGGGTCGGGTGCGCGACCAGTGGCACACGATGACCAAGACAGGCACGGTCAACCGCCTCCGCCAGCACGTCGACCAGCCGAGGCTGCAGATGCACCCGAGCGATGCAGACGTGCTGGGCATAGAGGACGACGAAACGGTACGCGTCGAGAGCCGACAGGGAGCGGTCACCGTGAACGTCGAGCACAACGAGCGCCTCCGAGCCGGGGTCGTGTTTTTGCCGATGCACTGGGGCAAGAAGCTGTCCGGCGTGGACGGCCGGGCCAACGGCCTGACCCGGTCGGACATCGATCCCGAGTCCAAACAGCCGGCCTACAAATACACGCCGGTGCGGGTGGAGAAGGCGACGAAGGAGAAGGAGCGCATTCTGGTGGTGGGCGGCGGGGCGTCGGCCCGGCAGTTTGTGGAGTCGTACCGCAAGCACAACGACGAGGACGATATTGTCGTCTTCGGTCGCGAGCCGCACGGCTTTTACAATCGGGTGCTGCTGCCGGAATACATCAGCGACCACCGGGACTGGGCGCATCTCCGGACGGCGGGGGACAACATCGAAGGGCGACTCGACATCGAAGCCCGTTGGGGCCGGGAGGTCGTCGAGCTCAGTCCGGAGACGAAACAGATCCGCGACGATACCGGCGCCATTCACGGGTACGACACCCTCGTGCTCTGCACCGGGAGCCGCGCCTTCGTGCCGCCGGGCGTGCCCATCAAGGCCGACGGCATCTACACGCTGCGGACGCGCCGGAACGCAGATCGAATCAAAGAGGCGGTGGCCCCCGGCGATCCGGCGGTCGTAATGGGCGGGGGACTGCTCGGGCTCGAGCTGGCCGCGGAGCTGAATCGGATGGACGTGGAGGTGACGATCATCGAACTGGCCGATCGGCTCATGCATCGGCAGCTGGATGAACCGGCCAGCACCCTCCTCCGGGACGAGCTCGAGGAGCGGGGCATCGAGGTCGTGACGGGTGACCTCATCGACGAGTATCTCGGCACTGGGGGCATCCGCGGCGTGCGAACGCGGGAGGGGCGCGAGTATCGGTGCGACGCGCTGTTCGTGGCCGTCGGCACCCGGTGCAACAAGGCGCTGGCCGAGCAGGCCGACCTCGAAACCGACCGCGGCGTCATCGTCGACGATCACCTGCGGACGAGCGATCCCAACATCTACGCCCTCGGGGAAATTGCCGAGCACGACGGCCAGCTCTACGGCATCACGCCGGTGGCGCAGGAGCAGGCCGAGATTGCGGCGAAATACATCGCGGGCGATCCGTGGAGCCGGTACGACGGCTCGGTGCTCTACAACATCCTCAAGATTCACGGCCTCGACGTGCGCTCGGCAGGGACGGTGGCCATTCCGACCGACGAGGACGGGAACGAGAAGGCGGGCTACGAAGAGGTCACGTTTCTGGACCGCGCCCAGCGCGTCTATCGGAAGTGTGTGGTGTACAACAACCGGCTCGTCGGCGTGGCCCTCGTCGGCGACGGCTCCGGCTTCAACGAGTACAAGCGGCTCATCGAGGAGGGGATCGAGCTCAACGAGAAGCGGCGTGAGCTGCTTCGGGCCGGGGACGACGAGTCTGAACCTATGAAGGGCGAGCTCGTGTGCAGCTGCAACCAGGTGGGCACTGGAAACCTGGCGGAGTGTATCGACGACGGCTGTACGGACCTCGATCAGGTGAAGGCGGAGACCCGGGCCGGGACCGGCTGCGGGAGCTGTATTCCGGAGCTCAAGATGATGTTGGAGGGCCGGATGGAAGAGGAGAAGCAGCCGGCCGCGACAGCAGCGTAGCAGGAGGAATGAGAGGCTGATATTTCTAACGTTACACCTCCTGCGGCACTGGGAGTGATCCGGTCCTGGTCAAATGTGACTTGTACCACCCGTTTCCTACGGTGACGAGCGTATGATGAATGCGACTGCCTACGTTTTGGCCGGGGGCCGGAGCCGACGCTTCGGAGAGGACAAGGCGCTCTACGAGGTTGGGGGAACGCCGCTCATCCAGCGCCCGATCGAGTGCCTGTCTCAGCGTTTCCCCTCGGTCTCAATTATTACGAAGGAGCCGGACCGGTATCGGTCGCTCGGGGTGCCGGTCGTAGAGGACGTGCATTCGCAGCAGACGCCCCTCGTGGGGGTACTCACGGGGCTGGAGGCGGCAGAAACGACGTGGAGCGTCTTTCTCGCCTGTGACATGCCGTCGATGACCCCGGAGGTGATGACGGAATTGGGGCGGGGTTGCGATGCACAGGCCGGAGGCCCAATGCCGCAGGCCGTGGTACCGGTGACTGAGCACGGCCCGCAGCCCCTTGCGGCCTTCTACTCGACCGACGGTCTCAATGCTCTGCGGCAGTCCATTCGAGAAGAGCGATCCATGAAGGGCTGGCTGGCCGATCTGCGTGTGCGGACGGTGCCGTTTGAAGACGAGACGCCCTTCCGCAACGTGAACCGGAAGGACGATCTTCGTTTTCTCCGTGCCTGATCCGGTTTCCCGAGAGACCGCATTCTTCTGCTCCGGAGACATCTCCCGCGATCGACGGCAGCCACGGTCCGGTCACATCGCTGTCCCAATCCCGAGGTCCACGCCGTCCATCTTCTCTTCACGACGGGGGCCATCGTGCCGATCCTGAGACGGAGGTGCCCGTGTCTGACGAACGGCGGTACGGGGTCGGCGGAGGCGCCACCGAAAATCGCGGAGCACTGGGGCACTACGACCCCGATGCGGACGATTGAACACGAGATCTGCTCCCCCACTCGGGACTCCTCCCTCGCGGCTCAGAGCAACGATTCGGAGCATGATGCGTTACTCCTGTTCCGTCGACACGCCAACGATTCGTCCGTCTCGCCATGACCATCGACGTGTACGCCGACGTCGCCTGCCCCTGGTGCTACGTGGGCCGCGCTCGTCTGAAGGAGGCCCTCGCCAACCGCTCCGTGGACGTCTCCCTGCGGTGGCGCCCGTTTCAGCTCCAGCCCGACCTACCCCCGGAGGGCCGCGACTTTCGGTCGGTTCTGGAGGAGAAGTTCGGGGACTGGAGCCGGGTGGAGGGCATGTTCGACCGCATCGAGGAGATGGGGGCGGAGATGGGCCTCACGTTCGACTTCGACGCCGTCGAGGTGGCCCCGAACACGGCCGACGCGCACCGGCTCGTGCTGTGGGCACAGGAGCAGGACCGGGGCGACGAGATGGCCACGGCGCTTTTCCAGGCGTACTTCTCGGAGGGGCGCAACGTCTCCGATTCTGAGGTGCTCGTCGACTGTGCCGCCGAGGTCGGGTTCGGCGCGGCAGAGGCGCAGGACCTACTCGACAGTGAGACGTACGCCGATGAGGTACGCGAGAGCCAGCGGCAGGCCCAGCGCCGCGGCATCACGGGTGTGCCGTGCTACGTCTTCGACGATAAACGGGCCCTGACGGGGGCGCAGCCGGTGGAGGTGTTCAGCGACGCCCTCGACACCTTTCAGGCCGAAGCCTCGCAGTAGAAGCCGCGCTATGCCGAGCCCGCCGCGGGGGAGGGATGGACGTACGAAGGGGGACGGAACGGCTTGGGGGCCGGGGAAGAGAAGAAAGATCCGTTGTCGGCGGATGTGGAGTTACTCCCCCGGCATTAGCCCAGGAACCGCGTCCGTTCCGTGTTGCCGGTACACCCGGAAGTCGCTGTCGACGGTGAAGACGCGGCTCTCTTCGTACACTTCGCTCATGCGCACCAGGCAGGCGTCGGCAAACGACATCGGGAGGTCCGCATAGGTGCGCATCAGGCCGTTCACGCGGTCGGTGTGGGCAGTCTAGGAGAAGGGAACCTCAATCCGATCAGTATCGGTGAGTTCGATGAGTCGTCCCTGCGCTCCCGGAGTATCTTGAAGGAGAAAGTGAGCCTCACTGAGGACGGCCTCGCACGTGAGAAATGGAGCGTCCAATTGGCGTGCTTGGCGTACGGCCCAGTGATGATGTGCCTCTTGGGAATTGAGAATAGCAACGAGCGGTCCCGCATCTAGAAGAATGGTCATGAGCGGCCATATCCCTCCATGTGCTCGGGGTTCGTCGAGGGATCGGAGGGGCCTTCCACGGAACCCACTAGATGCTCGATTCCGTCCAGGAACGAAGTGGGCTGTGGCTCTTCGTCCGCTTCTTCTCCATTCGCCGCCGTTTCCAGCTCGCGGTCGAGAGCTGAAAGCACGACGGCCTCCGGAGAAAGGCCCTTCTGCTCGGCGAGCCGCTCGATTTGTCGCTTCTGCGCGGGGGTTACTTCGATGGTAAGCGGAATGCGGTCCGGGGAGGTCGACTCATCCATGGCGAAGATATTTTATTGTGGTATAAGCAACACCCTCATACGAGTCTCTGTAGCGTGGGGTTGCACCAGCACCCCTTCCTTCGCTCCTATCTTTCCCCTCTTCCTCTTCCCGGGCAAGCGCATCTCGACGCTGACTGCATGACGACGTCTTCATTCAGGTGATACGCCCACACT
>CAZCUZ010000064.1:0-16420 GCA_964502085.1 uncultured Salinivenus sp.
CGTCGGTCGCTCAGAATGACTCTCGAATAAACGTATTTCTGCGTGTCTACTTAGTAGCCAATCCCCCATCCGGAACTGCCCCACTCGGCCGGGCATATCCGATGATCCCCGCCTCCGGAAACGTTGAGACCAGACATTCTCGTCTCTCTGGGGCCGCGGTCCACTGATTTCCTTGTACGAGAGGTGTTCGGTGTTATGCTGACGATCGACATTACCTCACTCTCGGACGGAATTCACCACCTGGAGTTTTCTCCATCGGCGGAGGAGGCCGAGCTCGATCCCACCACGTTTAACGATCTTCACGTCGGGGTCGAGCTTCAATCTCACCGGGATCGCATTCTCGTAAAGCTGCGGGCCACTGCTACTGCCAAGCTGACGTGCGACCGCACGCTTCAGCCCTTTGAGCAGCCCGTAGAGGGGCAGTACAACGTGCTCTTCGGTCCGCCCGCGATGGTCGGGCAGGAGGGAGAGGAATTTGAGGAGGTTCGTCCCCTCAGCCCGTCCGACAAAGAGGTCGACCTCACGGACGTGGTCCGCGACACGCTGCTCCTCGCCCTGCCGCAGCGACAGATTGCTCCCGGGGCCGAAGACGAAGCGATCGATCGGGAGTTTGGAGCGCCCGAAGAGGAAGACGACCGGCCCGTCGATCCGCGGTGGAGTGACCTGGAGAAGCTCCGAGACGACGACACTTCGTAGGAGAGCGGCGTTCGGTCGTCTTTTTTCCGATGCGGGATAAATTCTGCGCAAAATGAGCGTGGGTGGGCGAACAACCAGATTGGTTGCCCCATCTTATCAAAGTCCGTCTCACCTACGACGGGCGACGTTGATCGAAGCGCGGGGCGGCTCGGCACGTCCGGGCTGCGCCTTCCCGCTTTTGCTTTCCACCGACCGGGATTGAGTTATGGCTGTACCGAAGAGACGACATTCCAAGTCACGGACCCGCAAGCGCCGTTCGACCTACTACAACGAGTTGGAGCCGCCGCAGCTCATGGAGTGCAACAACTGCGGCAACCCCAAGGTCATGCACCGTGCCTGCAAGCACTGCGGGCATTATCGGGGACGGCAGGTCATCGAACCGGCCGACGACTACGTAGCGTAGGCGAGAGAGATCGTTTGATTCGATCGGCATTGACACGTCCCGCCGACGGTCGTTCGACGTTCGGTTCGGGGCGTGTTCTTTCTTTGCCGGGTCTTCGTGTTGTGGGTCCGCGAGAAATCGGCGATTGTCCCCGCGCACGGCTATGTTTGCGGCGAGTCCCTTCCCTCCGCTCACGGGGGTTGTGATGGGGGAGAGGTCCGTTCTCAGGTTCGGTGTACACGTTTTCGTCACACATCTCGACGGCTCGTATGGCTTCGTGTATTGCAGTCGACGCAATGGGAGGCGACGACGCGCCGGAGGCAGTCGTGCAAGGGGCCGTTCAGGCCGTTCGGCATGCCGAACGAGACATGACCGTCCTGCTCGTCGGTCCCGAAGAGCGCGTCCGAGACGTCCTTGAGGCCACTCCGGACGCCCCTGCCGACAAGTTTACGATTGTCGACGCCCCCGACGTCATTGGGATGGGGGAAGCCCCCGCCGCGGCCGTGAAGCAGAAGACGAACTCGTCGATCCACCAGGGGCTGGCTGCCCACCACGACGAAAAGGCCGACGCCTTCGTGAGTGCGGGGAATACCGGCGCCATCATGGGGGCTGCGATGTTTATCCTGGGCCGCATTCCCGGCGTGGAACGCCCGTCCATTGCCGGGTTCTTTCCGAATCTTCGGGGTTCGTCGGTGGTCCTGGACATCGGGTCGAACGTCGACTGTAAGCCCAGCCACCTCGTGCAGTTTGCGCGCATGGGCACCATTTACGCCCGGCAGGCCCTCGGCAACGACGATCCCACCGTCGGGCTCCTCAACATCGGCGAGGAGCCGGGGAAGGGAAATGAACTCGCCAAGACGGCCTACGACCGACTGCAGGACGCCGAGGACGTGCACTTCGAAGGCAACGTGGAAGGGGGCGATCTTCTCCTGTACGCCGCCGACATCATCATCTGCGACGGCTTCGTGGGGAACGTGCTCCTGAAATTCGGAGAGAGCATGACGACGGTGCTGTCGGAGATGACTCGCCAGGAGATGGACCGCCAGTCGCTCGATCGGGACGAGCAGGCCCTCGTCACCGACGTGCTCGGGGAGGTCCGCAAGCACTTCGACCCGGAATCGCTCGGCGGCGCCCCGCTCCTCGGGGTGGACGGCAACGTGCTCGTGGGGCACGGGAGCTCCTCGCCCGACGTCATCGAGCAAATGATCCACACAGCCTCCTCGGTTGCCCGCACGAACATGGTTCCCGCCCTCAAGTCGGCCTTCGAGTCTCAGGCTGCGTAGCCGTCGCCCCCTTCGTCGTATTCATCCGTTTCGCCTTATGCCTCCGTCTTCCTCCTCCCGTCGCGCCGCCATCACGTCCGTTGGGCGCTACCTGCCGGAGGAGCGCCTCACGAACAGCGATTTGGAGGAGATGGTCGAGACCAACGACGAGTGGATTCGAACGCGTACAGGCATCCGGGAGCGTCGCATTCTGGGAGACGACGGCAAGGCCACCTCGTTCATGGCCACCGAGGCCGCCCGCGAGGCCCTCGACAAGCGCGGCCTCGCGCCCGACGACGTCGACGTCATCGTCGTGGCCACGGTCACGCCCGACATGTTTTTTCCCGCCACGGCGTGCATCGTGCAGGACAATCTGGGGGCCGCCAACGCCTGGGGATTCGACCTCTCGGCTGCGTGCAGCGGCTTCCTCTACGGCCTCACCACCGGCGCGCAGTTCATCGAGACGGGGCACTCGGACACGGTGCTCGTCATCGGGGCCGACAAGATGAGCTCCATCGTCGACTACACCGATCGGACGACCTGCATTCTGTTCGGGGATGCCGCCGGGGCCGTCGTGCTGGAGGCGGACGACGAGGTGGGCCTCGTCGACACCGTGCACCACAACGACGGGGAGCACGGGGATTTGCTCTGCATGAAAGGAGGCGGCAGCCTCAATCCACCCACCCACAAGACGGTGGACGAGGGCATGCACTTTCTCCACCAGGACGGGCGCCAGGTTTTCAAGTTTGCCGTGACCCGGATGGCCGACGTCTGCGTCGAGGTGATGGAGCGCAACGACTTGACCACCGACGACGTCCAGTATCTGGTTCCGCACCAGGCCAACAAGCGCATCATCGACGCGACGGCCAAGCGCATGGGATTGCCGTCCGACAAGGTGATGGTCAACATCGACCGCTATGGCAATACCACGGCGGCCACGATTCCGCTTTGTCTGGCGGACTGGGAGGAGGAGCTGGAGCACGGCGACGGCCTCATCCTCACGGCCTTCGGCGGCGGCTTTACCTGGGGGGCGAGCTATCTTACGTGGGCCTACGACGGACAGTGACGAATTTCGAAGGGCGAGTGTGGAGTGAAGTGTGATGCGTGCTACGTGATAACAGTTCATGGGTCACTCTTCATGTGTCACGAGCAGTAGAAAAAAGCGGCACCTGTGAGCGTCCGTCTCGTCATCGAAGTCGGGGAGCAACATTCCATTCGCAATTCGAACATCCCAATTCGACAGTGCCATGACGGCTTTTCTCTTTCCCGGACAGGGGTCCCAATCCGTCGGCATGGGATACCAGCTCTACGAGCAGCATCCGGAGGCGCGAGAGCGGTTCGAGGCGGCCAACGAGGTGTTGGACGTGGACGTGCTCACGCTCATGTTTGGGCTCGATTCCAGCCTCGCCGATCCGGAAGAGGAATTGAAGCAGACGGCGATCACGCAGCCGGCCCTCTACACGCACAGCCTGGCGGCAATGGCGGTGCTGGAGGAGAAGGGCCTGCGTCCGGACGTGGTAGCGGGCCACAGTCTGGGCGAGTACAGCGCCCTGGCGGCTGCGGGGGCCCTCTCTTTCGAGGACGGATTGCGGGTGGTGCGCCGCCGCGGAGAGCTCATGGCGGAGGCCGGGGACCGGCGTCCCGGGGCGATGGCCGCCATCATGGGCGCCGACGACGCGGACGTGGAGGCGGGGTGCATGGCGGCGTCGGAGGAGGGGGACGGCGTCGTGCAGCCGGCCAACTACAACGCCCCCGGTCAGGTCGTCATTTCGGGGGACGAGGAGGCCGTCGAGCGCGCCACGGCTCGAATCAAGGGCCGGGCCATTCCCCTGCCGGTGAGCGGGGCCTTTCACTCGCCGCTGATGGAGTACGCCCGGGAGGGGCTCGGAGAGGTTCTGGAGGCCGTTTCCATCGACGTGCCCGACTGTCCGGTGTACCTGAACGTGACGGCGGAGCCGACCACCGATCCCGACGAGATTCGGCAGGGGCTCATGGAGCAGCTGTTGTCTCCGGTGCGGTGGGCCCAGACACTTCGTCGGATGCAGGAGGACGGGGTCTCGCGATTCGTGGAGGTGGGAGCGGGGAACGTACTTCGGGGCCTCGTAGGTCGTACGCTCGGAGACGACGTCGAGACGGCCGGGGCCGGAACGCCCGAGGAGATCGAGGCCCTCAAGGCGTAGAACCGACGCGGCGGAGAGAGGGACGTCGGCGGGAGCGAATCGACCAGTCGACGAAAAGACTGAACGGTCCGGAACGCGCCTCGCTTTGAGCGAGTGCTACAAGTCCTTCCAGTGCCGATCCTCTCGTCGGTTCCCGTTTCCGTCATGCCCCGTTCTTCTGCCGTTCTGGCGTTCTTCTCCGCATTCGGGCTCATCACGGGCTCTCTCCTTCTCGGCAGCTGTGGGGCGGGATCCTCGTACAGGCTCAATACCGCGGACATTGCCGATCGATACTTGCCCACGACGCGGGACGTCTCGTATCATCCGGACTCCCTTCGGGCCGTCTCGATCCAGGAAAAGGAGGAGCAGTTTCAGGTAGAACTCGAGTCCAGCTACGAGGCCCTTCATCGTCAATGGTCGAGTACGTATCAGAGCATCGGAGCGGGACGAAGCCAGCGTCCCCTTTCGTACGCCACCTTCTGGAGTCGGGAGCTCTCCCTGGCGGCGCTGGAGGCAGAGGTCGGGTTTTCCACGCTCAGCAAAGATCAGGCACAGAAGTTTCTGCGCGAGCGAGAACAGGAATACCGGAATGCCCTTGAGTTTGACGTCTACTGGTTCGAGTCCGACGGCAACAGCCTCCTCGCGGGGCCGGGTGCGCGCGTCGTGCTCGAGATCGACGACGAAGAGTATCGCCCCACGAGGGAATCGCACGGGCCGCTTCGAGACGCCTTTCTCTCGGGCAGCAACAATCGTCGGGCTCTCTATCGTCGAAATACGTTCTACTTTGCGCGCGTCCCCGACAGCACCGACGTGCTGGCAAACGCAGACCGGATGCGACTGACCATAAATCGGGCCGGGGGAGGCGCGCGCGCCCGGTTCGCCTGGGAGTGGGGGGCGGAGTAACGAGGGAGAGCTGCCCGTTGATCTGCGCGGTTCTGTGTTGATTTCTCACAACAGTGCCTTCGTGATTCATGGAGATTGACCTCACCGACACCACCGTTCTCGTCACCGGCGGCACGCGCGGCATCGGCCGGGCCATTGTCGAGCGTTTTGCCCAGACCGGGGCCCGTGTGGCGTTTACGTATCGATCGTCTGCCGACGAGGCCGCGTCGCTCGTCGACGCCCTCGAAGAGGGGGGGGTTGAGGCGCTGTCGCTCCAGGGCGACGTGGCCGATCCCGACGTGGCGCAGTCCCACGTGGACGCCGTGCTCGACCGCTGGGGCAGCCTCGACGTGCTGGTCAACAACGCCGGCATCACGCGGGACGGGCTGCTGCTTCGGCTTCGAGAAGAGGACTGGGACACGGTCCTCGACACGAACCTGAAGGGAGTGTTCAACTTCTCGAAAGCGGCCTACCGGCCCATGATGCGGCAGCAGGGCGGGTCGATCATAAACATTTCGTCCGTGGTCGGGACGACGGGAAATGCGGGCCAGACGAACTATGCGGCGTCGAAGGCCGGCATCGTCGGCTTTTCGAAGAGCCTCGCCAAGGAGCTGGGTAGCCGCAGCGTGACGGTGAACGTGGTGGCCCCCGGCTACGTGCAGACCGACATGACCGACGAGCTCGACGAGGGCACGCGCGAGTCGATCCTCGATGCCGTGCCGCTCGACCGGCTCGCCGAGCCCCGCGAAATTGCAGAAGCGGTGCTCTTTCTCGCGTCGCCGGCGGCCGACTACGTCACGGGCCACGTGCTCCACGTGAACGGGGGCCTGTCGATGTGATCGGTCGGACTCGGGCGGGGACGCGACGCAGGGAATTGCGGAAACTTGAGAGAGGGAAGAGGATCGTTCGGTTTCTCCCGTCGTACCATCACGCAGCGGGGGGCCGGGGGCGTGGGTCGTCTCGTGTCGAATTCGGAATTAGATGTCTAGCAGATGGCAACTGACACTTCGGAGAGCTCCTACACCAACGTCATTGACCTCACCTCGGAGGCGCAGGAAGAGAAGCGGCGCGACGAGGTGGACAGCGGCCTGCGAGAGCCGGATCCCCCACTCGACGAGATTACGACGGAGGACCTGCCGGACCAGGTCGAGCAGGCCATGCGTGCGGCCGGATGGGACGACCTCATGCCCGTCCAGCGCAAGGCGCTGCCCTATATGCTCGACCACCGCGACCTCATCGTCCAGTCGCAGACGGGGTCGGGGAAGACGGGGGCCTTTCTGCTTCCGCTCTTCGAACTGTTGGATCCGGACGAGAAGGAACAGCAGGTCCTCATCCTCACGCCGACCCGGGAGCTGGCCCGGCAGATCCACGAGGAGTTTGAGCACATGAAGATTGCGACGCCGGAGACGAACAAGCTGGAGGCCGCCCTCATCTACGGCGGCGTCAGCTACGGCCCGCAAATCGAGGCCCTCGAAAAGGGGGCGCAGGTCGTTATTGGCACGCCCGGACGGGTGCTCGATCACCTCAAGAAGAAAAACTTTATCGCCAAGAGCGTCCGGATGCTCATTCTGGACGAGGCCGACGAGATGCTGTCCATGGGGTTCTATCCCGACATGAAAGACATCATCGGCTTTCTGCCGCAGAAGCGGGAGTCGCACATGTTTAGCGCCACGATGCCGCCGAAGGTTCGGTCGGTGGCCCGCGAGTTTCTCGACGATCCCGGCTTTCTGTCGCTCAGCAGCGACAAGGTGAGCGTCGAGGAGATGAAATACCGCTACTACCTGGTGAGCCCGATGGAGAAAGACCGGGTCATGGAGCAGCTTCTGGAGCTCGAAGAGCCGGAGTCGGCCCTCATTTTCGCGAACACGAAGCGAGAAGTCCGGTACCTCGATCGCTTTCTCGACAACAAGGGGTACGACGTGGATCAGATGTCGGGCGACCTGTCGCAGCGGAAGCGCGAGAAGGCGCTCGACCGCCTACGAGAGGGAAATCTCCGGCTGCTCGTGGCCACGGACGTGGCGGCCCGGGGGATCGACGTGTCGGACCTGAGTCACGTCTTCATCTACGACGTGCCGCAGGACCACGAGTACATCATTCACCGCTCCGGCCGCACGGCGCGGGCTGGGAAGGAGGGCACGACCATCGTCCTCGCCACCCACGAGGACGAGTTTGAGCTCAAGCGGATGGCCAACACCTACGACATCGACATCGAGAAGGCGGAGCTTCCGGAGGATCCGCACCGGACGGCGACCGAGCTGCTGGAGAACCGCTACGACGAGGTCAAAGCCCAGCTCGACGACATTGATCAGTTCATTCCGCTCGTGCAGGAACTGTCGGAGGAGCGGCCGGAGCTTCTGGCGTCTCTCGTCACGGAGCTCTACGAGCGGTCGAAAGAGGAGGCGAGCGGGGAGGCCGAATAGTCGGTCGACCGCCCTCGTGTTTAAATTATGCCTCGAGCTGCGAGCGGTCTCGAATGGGCGGCACATCGGTCGCTTCGTCGGCAATTCCCGATACGAGGTTCCTCCTCGACCGATTTTCGCCACATCGATCGTCGCTCTCGCGATACGATGCAAAATCAAAACAGACTTTAGGCGCCGAGGAGGATTAGAATCTCTGCGTGGCGGAAGCCCCTTTGCGTCACCGCCCGCCTCTGAAGCCGGAAAGATGTCCCGCAGGAACTCTCTACCGGAGAGAGAAGGATCGTACGGAGGACCGCCCGTCGATTTCGTTCCCACGCAGCCCTCCGGGTCGGTTCCCTCCCCACCTCTGGAGTTGTGCTCTTCGCTTGGGTGAACTAGAGCGCAAATCTTTGTTCTCTGCTCTTTTTTGGTCTCATTTTTGCCCCGTATGGCTTGAAGGCCCTACACAGAACCTTGACGCGCTCCATTCGGTATGTTAATGTAGGATTTCCGCGTCGAGAGTGGTTCGATGGGTCCGGTTTGCATTTCTTTCCATCCGTTGCCGTTCGCCCCAGAGGCAACGAGCTCGCCTCATGTTCTCGCCCGCTGAGACTGGTCATGCCGTTGCCCAAACGCAGATCGCCGCACAGTACGTTCGGCGGCTGCGGGCGACCATCGTCGCCGTTCTATTGGCGACGACCGTGCCGCTCGGCCTTCCGCCGTGGATTGCCGGCGTGGCGGTCGTGGGGGCCGCTGCCATCGACTTCGGCTTTTGGTGGGCGCGACGGCGCGTGAAGGGGCTCCTTTCTCCCGAGCTCGCCAACGCCGCGCTGGATTTGCTGCCGGCCGTCTTCTTTGTGCTCGACCAGAGCGGGCGCATTCAATACTGGAACGCCCGGTTTTCGGACCAGTCCGGTCACGGATCGGGCAGCTTTTACGGCCGGCGCCTGTACCACTTCTTCGAAGGCGACGACCGAGAAAACGTAATCGTGGCCGTCACCCGAGCCCTCACGCGGGGTTCCTCCACGGTCGAGGCGGAGTTCGTCGGGGAGGACGACGAGACGATTCCCATGCTGCTGACGGGCATTCGCGTGAATTTGGGGGGGACGTACCGGCTCATTGGAGTGGGGCAGGACATCAGTGCGCGGAAGGAGGCAGAGGCCCAACTCCGGCGGCAGGAGGAGCAGTACCGCCTCCTTGCAGAGAACGTCACCGACGTGGTGACCCACCTCGATCCGGCCACTCGACTCCTCTACGTGTCGCCTTCCGTGGAGAACCTCCTCGGATACATGCCCGAGAAGCTCACCGGCGAGCGGGCGTTCGATCTCGTTCACCCCGAAGATCGCGACTCGGCTGCACGCGCAGTGATGACGGCCCTGGAGGAAGGGGAACGTCCGCGCACAGAGTTCCGAATTCGAACCAAGAACGAGGGATACCTGTGGGTCGAGTCGGTCGGGAAGGAGCTCGAAGGAGCGGGAGCCCGAAGTGAGCTCGTCATTACCACCCGCGACATTTCGGAGCGGAAGGCGCGCGAGGCCGACCTCGTGCAGGCCCGGGACACGGCCGAGGAGGCCCGGCAGGAAGCAGAGGAGGCCCGGGAAGAGGCCGAGCAGGCCAACCGGCTCAAGTCGGCCTTCCTCGCGAACATGAGTCACGAGATTCGAACGCCGCTCACGAGTGTGATCGGGTTCTCGGAGGTGCTCGAAGAGGAGGTGGAGGCCGATTATGCTCGCTTTGCTCGCCTCATCCGCCAGAGCAGTACGCGTCTGAAGGAGGTGCTCAACTCGGTCCTTCGCCTGTCGAAGCTGGAGGTGGGGGCCGTCGAGTTCGAACCGGAGGATCTGGATCTCGCCACCGAGGTGGAGCGGACGGTGGAACTGCTTCAGCCGCAGGCCGAGGACAAGGATCTGGCCCTTCGGATGGACGCGCCGGACGAACTTCCGGCCCACCTCGATCCGGGCGCCACCGGCCGCATCCTCGACAACCTCGTGAGCAACGCCATCAAATACACGCCGGACGGAGGGCGCGTCGACGTGCGGCTTCGTTCTGAGGAGTCCTGGGCCGAGTTGGAGGTGAGCGATACGGGAAGGGGCATCGACGAGGAGCTCCTTCCGAATCTCTTCGAGCCCTTCGTCCAGGCGCCCGGCGAGGACGGCCGGGATGAGGGCAGTGGCCTGGGGCTCGCCATCACGAAGCGCCTCGTGGAGGGGATGAACGGGGAAATCGACGTCGACACGGAGCCGGGGGAGGGCACCTGCTTTACGGTGCGCCTCGAACGCGACTGGAAGATGTCCGAAAACGGGATGGCCGGCTAGCGGCGCTCTCATCCGACCTCGTGGATCGCCGTAGGGAGCCGTCAGGCACCGTCGAGCACCCGTTGCGTCAGTCGGTACGCAATGAGGCCCCCCGCGGCAAAGATGACGGCGTAGAGTCCAATTGGATTCTGGGTCTGTGCAATGGCCTCGTACGCGAGGGCGGAGACGCCGGCTGCAAGGCCTCCGGCCACGATAAACACGATGACGTGAAGAACCCACCGGCCGAGGGCCTGGCCGACGGAGAGAGAGGACGAATCGGGCATAGGAGGGAGGAGGGGTGGGTGTGCCTGCGGAACGTGTGAACGTACGAAGAATGGCCGGTAACGACAAGTCCAGGCAGCGCGGGTGAAAAGAGGCGGGGGCACGGGAGAGGAGGTGCAACCCAAGACTGCTTCCTCCCTGCAGATCTGAGATCTCCTCTCTCGGGGCGCACCCCGAGGACACTTCCGCGCTACCGCTCGGGGCGCCCGGCGGGCCCAGTCTCAATGAGGGGTCATCGGGCAGTACGCGTCGGGATGCGATTGGCGCCCCGCTGGTGCTGCGACGGATGTTTACGGTCGCCTCGCGGAACTCGTTGTAAAATTGTTACAGTTTGTTTAACAGGGTCCGGGGGGTTCTTTTTATATACTGGTAATACGTGCGAACGCAGGATAAGAGCGCCGTCCCGATTCCCCCGTCGGGAGGGCGCTTTTTTGTTTGGTCTCGTCTGTTCGCAACTCCGGCTGGTCGGTCGGGATCTGTTTCGAGGGACTCTGCGTGGGAGGAACGCTTCCGTGCTTCCGGTCGTCTTCTCGTCCTCCCGACCCCCATGTCCGACGAACAGCTTCAGGGCCTCCACCACGTCTCTACCATCACCGGCGAGGCCGCCGACAACGTGCGGTTCTACACGCAGGTGATGGGCCTGCGGCTGGTCCTGAAAACCGTCAATCAGGACGACGTCTCCTCGTATCACCTCTTCTACGGCGATGAGACGGGGACGCCGGGCACGGATCTCACCTTTTTCGACGTGTCGCGGGCTCGAGAGCAGCAGCCGGGGACGGGGCTCATTACCGGCACCTCGCTTCGGGTTCGGGGCGAGGACGCGCTTCGGTTCTGGACCGAGCGGCTGGACGAGCACGACGTTCGCCGCACCCCGATTCACCGGCGGGCCGGTCGTCTCGCCCTCACCCTGTTCGATGACGAGGGGCAATCCCTTCACCTGGTCGACGACGCGGAGGAGATCGACCGCGTTCCGGACACGACGCCCTGGGAAGAGGGGCCCGTACCCGTCGATGCGGCAATTCGGGGGCTGGGGCCGGTGGAACTCACGGTGGCCGACCTGGCGTCGACCCGGCGGGCCCTCACGGAGGTCTTTGGGTTTCGGGAGGCGCGGTCGTATGAAGTGGAATCCGTAGAAGGGCCCGAGGAGGCGCTCGAATCCGTGTCCGTGTCTCCCTCCAGTGCGACAGTCTTTGACACGGGGCCGGGTGGAGTGGCCGCCGAGCTGCACGCCGTCGAGCGGTCGGACGCCGAGCGGGGCTGGCTGGGAAAAGGCGGGGTTCACCATCTCGCCCTCCGCACGCCCAGCAGCGACACGATTCGGGTCTGGCGCGAGCGAATCGCCGGGGCCGGACTGGAACCGTCGCCCGTGATCGACCGGCACTATTTCGAGTCGGTGTACACGCGCGTGCCGGGAGGCATCCTCATCGAGATTGCGACCGACACGGGAACGCCCTTTCCGGTCGAGGAGGCCGCGGCCGGAAAACTCACGCTTCCGCCCAAGCTCGAGCCGCGCCGGGACGAAATTGAAGCTCAGCTCACGCCCATTGAGGTCGGGCAGTAGCCCCCCGGATATTCTGACAAGGGCTCAGTTCGTGGACTCTTCTGAGTGCCCGTCCGTCGAGCGCCCCGATCGGCTCTGAGAGCCCTTCGACCGGACGATTTCTATCGTCTCGTTACAACATCGTTGCTCTGAGTTTACCCGTACCCGGGGGGATGATTTGTTATACTAGTGTCAGACGCGGTAGTAGGAAGAGAAAAGTTGCCGTCCTGGCTCGCCCAGGAGGGCTTTTTTTATTTCGGATCGGCTCGTTCCGTCGCCTCTTTGCCGATTCGCGATCGTTTTCGTCCCGCCGGTCGGGCGTGGGCCCTCAGATCTTCCAAGATGGTCGCAGTGTCCTCGAAACGTTGGGGCAGCCCGTGCACTAAAGAAGGATGAGCGTACGTGTCGCTCGTCCTCTCTCGTCAAGTCCCTTCCCCCCATGATGGACCGTGCCTCGTTTTTAAAGCATCTCGCCTGGGCGTCGGTGGCCCCGGTTGCGCTTTCGGCGTGCGGGCGGTCGAAGTCGAGGCCGTCGTCCGCCGTCGCCGACACCGTCGACGTCCACGAGCTGCGAACGGACGTTCCCCCTCTCGAAAAGACGACCGAGGAGTGGAAATCAATTCTCTCGGACGAGGCATTCCACATTCTCTTTCAGAAAGAGACCGAGCCGCGGCATTCCAGCCCGCTTCTGGACGAGAACCGAAAAGGCACGTACGTCTGTGCGGCGTGTCGGCTTCCGCTCTTTTCGTCGGAGACCAAGTTTGAGAGCGGTACGGGCTGGCCCAGCTTTTGGGCGCCGCTGGAGGGCCGAGTGGACACGAAGAAAGACATGAAGCTCGGATATGCCCGCACCGAGTACCACTGCGTGCGGTGCGACGGGCATCAGGGGCACGTCTTCGACGACGGACCGGATCCCACGGGGCTTCGGTACTGCAACAACGGATTGGCCCTCACCTTCGTCCCGGCCGACGAATCGCTTCCGCCGCTTCGGACCTAATCCACACTCAGTCGGTCTCTTTGGGATCGAACGGTCTCCGCATCTGGTGGAAAGAGCGTTTGTCAGAGAAGCTGCCCCTATATTCCGGATTGTCGCCGGATTCAAAGAGATTCACTCCAAGAGCACGTCACTGCAAGCTTCGCGTCGCTTTGCTCAGCGTGCGTCGACCCCGCTCCGCTCGGAACGACTGTTTCAAAAAATGGATTGCTTGAGACTGCTCCAACGAGTCAGGAGGCCTCGGGAGCTGCATCGGCCGTGGAGGCGGTTCGTCGGGCGTCGAGCGACCATCGCCCCCCGCCGAAGAGCAGGACCATCAGAAGGAGGAAGAGAACCAGCACCGAGAACTCGAGCGACTGGTTGGCCGACAGGAGGCCGTCCTGCCAGTGAACCAGCGTCACGGCGCCGACGAGCACCGGAATCTGGACGAGGGCGGCCAGACGTGTGTACAGACCCACCGTGAGGAGGACGCCTCCGAGAAGGTGGGCCGCCATCACGTACACGGCGATGCCGGAGGTGGTGAGGGACGGAGCGGCCCCGCCCGTGAGCTGCTGGAGACCCGTGTCGGTAAACAGCAGGACGAGGCCGCGAAAGAAGAGGCCCGCTCCCACGTATACCCGAATGGCGTCGAGGGCGAGGTGACGATTGGATTCGAGGTGGTGAAGAACGTCGGTGAGACGACCCATGGCAACGATGTGCTTCGGTGTAAAACGAGGGGACAACCGTACAAACCGAAGAACTCACCGTCCGATCCTTTCTGGTAGGGCAATCGGGCGTCCCCGTCGTGGGAAGACCGCGACCGAGTTGGGGGCTACTCTGGCAGTTCGCCGTACAGCGCATTTCCGGGGGCGTCCGGATCGTTGGAGAGGTAGAACTCCTTCACGGCCTCCACGAGGTCGTTCTCCGTCAGGACGCCGGTGCCGTCGCGGTCGAGACGATCGAAGGCCGACGCCTCCTCGATGCCCCAGGCCGCGAGCCACGCGGTGTACTCGTCTTCGGTGACGTGGTCGGATTCGGAGGTGTTCATGGCCTGGAAGGTTCCGCGGGCCGCTCGTTCTAGGCTTTGAAGCGTGTCGTTGGACGCATCGTCGGCGTCGACGCTCGCGTTGAGGGCCTCCCAGTACGTTTGCCACTCTTCGCGCGTGACCCGATCGTCGTCGTCGAGGTCGGCGAGGGCGCACAGGTGCTCCCACCAGTTCATCACCCGCTTTCGGAGGGCCGCCCGGGCGTCCGGATCGGTCACGCCGCGGGCGTCGGCCATGCGCTCCGCGCGTCGTTTGAAGTCGTCGGCCTCCACGAGGCCGTTTCCGTCCTCGTCGATGATAGAAAAGTAGTGAGACGCCTTGCGCTGCTGGAGGGGGCCAATCATGTGGGGAAAAGAGGAAGGGGCGTGGGAAGGAAGATCGTGATTCGTACATGCGCGGGCCCACGTGGGTTGCGTGGGACGGCGAAAGGAGACGAGAGAGGCGGAGGAGCGGGGGAACCGCAGGGATGTACCGGTCTTTTGTGTCTCGGACGGAGGAGAGCGCCCGTTTTGTGCGACTGATTGTTTGGTTGTTCGATGAGCCCCTCGTCAGCGGGAACGTTGCAGCAGCTTCGCGCCGAGTGGCGAGACCGCCTCCGGGCGGCCTGCGACCGCGCCGCCGCGCAGGTGCAGGAAATGGGTCTCGCCGACCTGCGGGCCCTTCGCGAGACCATTGACGAGGAGATGGCAAGCCTGGAGGAGCGGTTGCCGAATCCCGGTCCCGTGGAGGCCCGGGGTCCGATGACGGCCGAGGAGCAGGCCGAGCACGTGCAGGCGGCGCTCCGGTACAACGCGCTTCAGGTGCGGCGGCAGGTGGTGCACCACGAGCTGCGCCGGCAGGCGCTCGGACCTGCGGCGGTGGACGAGGAGGTCGCCGTGCCGCCCCCGACGCGTCGCCTCGCCCGGCTCGCCTGGGAGGTGATGGGCGAGGCGGAGGTCGACACGACCGCGGCAGTCTACCGCGAGGTGGCCCGCCGGGCCGACGAAGAGATGCACCTCACGACCGTCGAGAAGTGGCTGCGACAGGAGAATCCCCATCATCCGGAGGAGACGGAGGGTCGCTGGACGGAGCTCCGCCGAGCCGTGCTTTTGGCCTCGGCGTCGGATTGACGGCAGACGCCGCAGTTCCTATACTGGCCTCGGTGCCGCATCTCAGGCTGTGTCGTTCATACATTTCGCCGTAACCTATTTCGAAGCTGAGCCTTCCGCCATGTCCATTGCCCGCTCGCCGACGACGTCCCGATTCGTTTTTCTCTTGGTTCTGCCCCTCGGCCTCGGGCTTCTGCTGTTCGGACCCCTCGGGGGGTGTTCCTCCGGCGACCAAAGCGAGGGCGCATCCCTGCGCGTGTACGTCGGCACGGGCTCGGGCAATCCCGACGACGGCGTTCACACGTTTGCATTCGATTCGACCTCGGGGGCCCTTTCGCAGACGCAACCGGTCACGCCTCTCCTCAATCCCACCTATCTGGCCCTCGGGAGGGACGGCGAGCACCTCTACAGCGTGAGTGAGACGACGGATTCCGCCACCGTCCACGCGTTCGACGTGGATCGCTCGACCGGGGCCCTGACCGCCCTGAACGCCGTGCCCGCGGAGGGCGGGGCGCCCTGCTACATTAGCCTGGATCAGACCGGCCAGTGGGTGTTTACGGCCAACTACGTCGGCGGGAACCTGGCGGTCTTCCCGGTGCAGGACGACGGCACGCTCGGACCGGCCGGTCAGGTCGTGCAGCACACCGGCTCCGGCGCCGACCCGGACCGGCAGGAGGGACCCCACGCCCACTACGTCCGGGCCGACCCGCAGAACCGATACGTCCTGGCGGCCGACCTCGGGATCGACCAGGTGCGCCTCTACCCGTTCGACGCCCAGACCGGGCGGCTCGACACCGCCGACGTGCGGACCGTGTCCACGCCGCCGGGCACCGGGCCGCGGCACCTCGCTTTTCACCCGTCCGGCGACTACGTCTACCTCGTCGGGGAGCTCAGCGGTACGGTGACCACCTACGAGTACGACGCAGAAGAGGGACGATTGGCCGAGGTCCAAACCCTCTCGACCGTGCCGGAAGACTTCGACGGGGCGGCCGCCAGCGCCGACATTCACGTCCACCCGTCCGGCGATTTCCTCTACGTCTCCAATCGAGGCGACGCCAACGACGTCGTCCACTACACCATCGACGACAGCACAGGCCAGCTCACCGAGGCGGGGCGTCAGGGCACGTCCGTCCAGTGGCCCCGAAACTTCGCGATCTCGCCGAGCGGGCAGTACCTCCTCGTCGCCAACCGGCGGGGAGACTCGGTGGTCGTCTTCCAAGTGGATTCGGACACCGGAGCGCTCACCCCGACGGACCACTCCGTCGAGGTGCCCGAGCCGACGAAGGTAGAATTTGCCGGGGGCGGGGGGGCGTAATCCGTTCACGTCCGAGGAGTCGAAGGCGAGGGGGGGCAACGTGCGAGTCATTCTTGCATTTTGGGAGAAGGAGAGCAACATTTACACTCATCGGTCCGCGAG
>CAZCUZ010000065.1:0-14354 GCA_964502085.1 uncultured Salinivenus sp.
AGCTGGTATTAGGAATGATCTCAAAGGACTTCAGCGCGTACCAGTTTTCGGTTGATTGGGGGAGATCCGTTGCAATGAGTGCCCCTTTTGGAATGCTCTCGACCTCGGTACTGGGCAACTCGGTCGTTTTGAGATAATTCTTTATACCAGATGGGACTGTTGAGCCGAGTCCCCGGTTTGGACACGAGAGGGCGTAGATTCCTTTACCGGAGCGTCGGCCTGCCGAAAGAACGCATTCGATCTGCAGTAGAGCGGCTCGCTCCCGCGCTCCTACTGGTCGGCGGGAACGGGCGGTCCCGCAGTCTCTGTGTCGGTTCCACCAGTGCCCTGCCCATAGGTCCACTGTACTGCGTACTGCAAGAGTTCAGAGACCGAGTCAAAGCCGAGCTTTTCCTTTGCACGTCGGCGATAGGTTTCGATCGTCTTTCGGGTTAGGTTCAGCCGGCCCTGGATCTCCTGGATCGTGTAGCCCTGACCCAGCATCTGGAACACCGACATTTCCCGATCGGTGAGCTCGTCAATCGGAAAGCTGGGGCCGCTGGCGCTTCCACCGGCCACCTTTCCGAGGACGCGCGAGGCCATTTTCTTGCTTAAATACACGTCCCCGTCGTGCGCCATCCGGATGGCCTCCACGAGGGCGTCGGTGGGATGGCTCTTCATGACGTACCCGGAGGCCCCGGCGCGGAGGGCCCGCTCGGCGTATACGTTCTCGCTGTACATCGAAAAGACGACCGCCTGGACGTCGGGAAATTGCGCCCGGAGGTTTTCGATTAGATCGAGGCCGTGGCCGTCCTCGAGGGAGATGTCCACGACTGTCACCTCGGGGTGAAGGTCATCGATCTCCTGAAAGGCCTCGTCCGTCGAGCCGGTTTCTCCACAGACCTCCATGTCGATGAGGCCCTCAAGCTTGTCTCGAATCGCATTCCGAATAACCGGGTGGTCGTCGACGAGATAGACGCCAATGTGACCGTCGTTACTGGAAGACATAGAAAAATGGGAGGATGAAGCGGCAAAGCGAAAAAGGAACATGCTCTCGCAAACGAGGCCGGGAGACCGGCTCGCTCGAACGTTCGTTCGTGGGCGAAAACAAAAGAGGGATTTCATTCTCATCCCCTCATCTTTTGGATGAGAGACAGGAATCCAGAGTTGGAGGCGTTGTCCATAAGGGACTGGAAATGGAACAGGAGTCCCATCTCGTGTGCCGCTGTGCCGCGTCTGAGGGCGATCTCAGAGCGAAAAGCCGGGTTCCGGGTGGGAGGAAGGCGAGAGAAGCGGTGCAGTGCCGGGGACGCCGAGAGAGGAGTGGGGGGCGTCCGTTGTCGAGCCCGGATTACGACTCGGAATCGGACGCATCCTCCGCCTCGATCACCTCGTGAAAAACGGTCTCACCGGTCTTCAGCATGCGACGGACGTAGGGATGGCAGAGCCGGCAATTCTCGCCGAAGGGTACGTGCGCCTGCAGCGCCTCCACCGAGTCCGCGCCCGTCTCGTCCGCCACGGCCTTGAGGGTGTCGAACGTCTTCTGGTAGCAGTAGCAGCGGTCGACGTCCATGGCGGTGACGAGACGGGCAAGGGCAGTAGAGAAAGACCTATCGGTTCGTTCGGCGAACGTCGACGTAGGTGGGAGCAATGCCGGCGTCGAAGGCGCCGGTCTGCTCGCCGTCCCGGTCGTGGATTGTAACCGTGCCCCGCTCGGTGAAGCTCGGCACGCGGGCCACGTACAATTCTTGACGAGCCGCGTTGTACGCTACGGCACCGGGGGCCGACGACAGGCCGACGTCGACCGGGTCCGCCACGGTGTTGGACTGCGTGTCGATGGGGATGATGCCCGTGTCGGTGGTCACATACAGCTCCTCGGCTCCTGCGGAGTACGACACGGGGTATCCGATCCCGAAGGCCGTCGCGGCGGTGTCGGGGAGGGAGAGCCGCGTTTCCACCTCGCCCGAGGCGCCGTCCAGGACGACCGCTTCCGCGGCGTCGCTGCACAGGGCAAACACGTCCCCGTCCCCGTCGGCCGCAATCGCGCGCGAGTAGCAGCCGATGTCGATTTCCCTTACGAGCGTGTTGTCGGAGGCGTCGAGTGCGGCGACGAGGGTCGTGTCGCTAAAGCCTCCGAGGGCGGCGTACGCTCGATCGCCGGTGACTGTGATGCCGTCGGGCAGGCCGCTCACGGAGATGCTGGAGGTCACCTGCGGCGAGGATCCTGACAGGTCGACGACGTGCACGGCCGAGGGACCTGCGAGGGACTGGTCGGTGACGTAGGCCGTGGAGGGGGTCGTAAAGGCGGCGTAGCGCGGGCCGCTCAGGTCGGTGACCTGTCCCGTTTGGGTGGGGCCGTCCGTCGAAAACACGTCGAGGCGGGCGGCGCTGTTGGCCATTACGAGGAGGGACGTGTCCCGCACCGCGATGCCCTGGACGGTCGAGCCGAGGTTGCTGACGGCCGACGGCCGCGTTTCCTGGGTCTCGGGGTCGAAGACGGTCACGGAGCCGTTTCCGTCGCCGAAGTTGCCCTGGTTGGCGACGTAAACACCGGTCGTGGCCGTCGAGTCCGAGTCTTCGTTGTCGCTCACGAGGTCGCATCCCGCGAGGGAGACCCCGAGGACAATCGTTAGCACTGTGAGGCAGAGGCGGGACTGCGTCATTGAAAGAGAAAGCATGTAGAAAAAAGAGCAGTTAGAGTGCGATGCGAAGGCGAAGTTGGGCGTGGCGGGGAGGCATCGGTCGGTTGCCGACGCTCCGATAGTCGGTGTCGAAGAGATTGTCGATCGTTGCGGAGAGGGCCGTGCGAACGCCCGCGACCGTGTGTTCGACCTGGAGGCGGGTGCGGGCCACCACGTAGGCGTCGAGGTGCTGGCTGCCGTCGCTGGTGACGTAGCGACGTCCCGTGTAGCGGGCGTGGACCGTGAGGGCGGCCGGGCCCCAGGAGAGGGTGGAGTGGGCCTTTATCTGATCGCGCGGGACGTATCGAAGCGGCTCGTCGTACGAGGCCGATTCCGGATTCGAGCGAGTGCGAGCATCGGTCAGCGTGTAGGTGAGGCCGGTCTGAAGGGGGACTTGTCCCGGGAGGGTCCACCGCCACTCGACGGAGAGGTCTCCCCCAAGGGAGCGAACCCGCGCAATGTTCTGGGGGGCCCAGTAGTCGCTTCCGGTGGGCTCCCACACGATCTGGTCGCGGCGTCGGTGGCCGAAGGCCGTGACCTCTATGTGGCCCTGCGGGTGGTCGTAGCGGAGGCCGACGTCCGCGCCCCAGCTCCGTTCGGGTTGCAGGTTCGGATTCCCCCCGGGTTGCCAGTAGCGGTCGTTGAAGGTGGGCACCCGGAAGGCTCGGGCCACCTGCGCTTTCAGCCGGAATGCCGACCAGTCGGTAAACGGCTGCAGATTGAGGCCGAGGCGGGGAGTCATTGCGAGGCGGGGGCGGCCCTGCGGCATCCAGTATCGGTCGGCCCGGAGGGCCGGGTAGAGTCGGACGCGACCGTACGTGCCCGTGCCCTCGGCAAAGGCCGCCAGGTGTTCCTGGTGCGCCGCGGCGTCGAGCTGGGGATGGCGGGCCCGGGCCCAACTGCCCGAGAGGCCGCCGACTCCCCTCCAGCGATCGGTTAGGGGGTGCTCCAGCGTCGATTCGAGCGAGTGGGTCCAGGTTCGGCCGGTCTGGTCGACGTCCTGGGCCGGATTGGCGTACCGCACCCGGGTGTGCTGCGTCATGCCCCGGAGCGTGAGGGTGCCGTTCGCCAGCGGCCGACGATCGCGGCCCCAGAGGCGGATCTGAGTGTCCCACTGTCGTTCCCGGGCCGAGGCGGTGGACGTCGTCGGGGGAAGCCCGCGCTCGGCTCGCGTCATCCACCCCGACAGTCGCAGCCGATGCGACGAGACCTGCGATTGGACCCGAGCGAAGACGGAGCGCCGCGTCCGGTCCGCATTTTGGCGGCGGGTCGTCTGGGGGGGATACGTCGTCGCGTCGCGGTACGGGAAGTCGCCCTCCGTGGACTGCACGTCGGCCGCGGCGAGGACGGAGGTTTCGTCGGAGAGGGGGGCGCCGGCGAGCAGACTTCCACCCCGTTGTCCGAATGCGCCGGTGTGCGCCGTGCCCCGCACCTGCGGGGACGAGTGGGGCTGCAGGGTTCGGAGGTGGACGGCTCCCCCGAGGCCGTCGGAGCCGTGGAGAGGAGAGGCGGGCCCATGCAGCACCTCGATCGAGCGCAGGAGGACCGTCGGCAGGAGAGACAGGTCGAGGTGGCCGATCTGTGGATTCGAGATGGGCCGGCCGTCGAGGAGGAGAGCCGTCTGCGAGGCGCCGCTGCCGCGCAGGGCCGGGGTGGCGAGTCCACCGGGTCCGTATCGACGCACGTGGAGTCCGGCCCGTGCCTCGAGGGCGGAGGCCACGGAAGCCGCTCCGGTACGCGCGAGGGCCGTCGAGTCGAGTACCTCGATGCGAGCGGGGGCCTGCGCCGGGGGGATGGGCAGTCGGCCGGCAGTGACCGTGAGGGGCGGGAGGGGGTGTTCCCACTCTACACCCGTCGTGTCGTTGCCGAGCGAATCGACCGAGGCAGGCTGAGCGGTCCCGCAGAGCGGAAACAGAAGGAGGGCCAGGAAGAGGCCCGCGGGGGACGACGGACGAATGGATCGGAAAGCAGCCATAAGAAAAAGCCCTCACCTCAGTCATGAGGCTCGGGCGGCTGCTCTCGGGGCGAGGACGACCGTCGGGGCATGGGAGACGGCCCGGTCGACGGATCTCGCCGTAGAGGGGCGCACGCCACAAGCCTCAGGTCCCGGAGGTTGTTGGCAGTGAGAGGATCCCGCCGGGGACAAGTGGAAACGGCCCGGTCGGGCTCCTCGTCACGCACGCAGGCAGGTCTCCTGGCTCATCGAATGGTCGACCCCGGAGAAACGACGGCTCCGACGAGAGAATGGACGTATGCTCGGCGATTTCCTTCCCATCCCGGGGCGCCGCTGTGACGAGCGACGCCGCCGGCATAGTGGAGAATCGCGTTCAAATGCATCGTCCCCATCCGACTCACAGTTGCGGGTACAGCCCCAGACTCTCGAATGTGGAGTGGGGAATGTGGAGTGTGAGATGAAGACGGCATTCCACACTCCAAAACCCGAATTCCACAATCGGTACACTGGCATTCCCTTTTCATCTTGCCCGGTCGGAACCGGGACAAGAACCCGCGGCGTATGTAAGGAAGGCGGTAGAATGTCGATTGACGAAGGTAGGCGTCTCGAACGAGAAAACCAACGTCTTCACGGGGCTTTCAGGGCGATCGCATGTTAAAAATTTGCCCCAAGCGACAGGGGCTCGGCTGCCGTTTTCTCTCGTTCGTATTCGAATGTGGGTGAGTGCATGTCCCGATTCCCGTCGGGGTGGGCATATGGGAGAGAGCACCAACGACCCAGAGCGGAAGCCACGTCCGTCCCGAGCGCGAGATGCGATTGCCCGGACGTGACGTTACAGAGGGGAGATTTCGAGAAAAGATGGGATCCCGGGAGCCATGTAACGAGTTGGCGAGGGTCTCGTCCACTACAAAGGCCGTTTGGAGGGGGAAGTCTTCGGGATTCTGGAGTGAGGATTACGTTTGGTTTTTCTATTTCAACGCCCGGTCGAATGAGGCACCTGTTCGGAAGACGTTTCCGGAGGAGAAGAGGAGGATGGAGGCGTGTTGTGCTCGTTCTTCTCGTCGGGCTGTCTCTGGTCGGTGTCCAATCGCCTGCGTTTGGAGAGGGCCGTTTGTTCGATGCGCTTCTCCCTGCGGCGAGGGGGGGCGTTGTACAGGGACCCTCGTCCGGTTCGGGTCCGATCGGGTCGGCTTGGGGGAAGACCGACGTTCAGGGGAGGGCGTCCCATCGGGGGACCCGTGTGGATGTCCCCATTGCGGATCGGTTCGAGGTAGAAACGCGAGTGCGCCCCACGGGTGGGGGCGGGGTACAACGCCGGTCGGGGGGCTTTCGGGACGCCACCCGGGAACGGGCTCAGACGCCGGGCGATTCGAGCGAATGGAGCAACGGATTTGGCTTTCATCAGACCCTTATCCTCCTTCTCGTTGGAGGCGGGCTGTTGGCAGCGCTCGTGGTGTGGACGCTCCGGGCCGCGGTGCGACGCCGGACGCAGCAGCTTGCCGAAAGCCGGACCCGCTTTCGACGGCTGGCCGAGGCCACGTCCGAAGGCATTCTCCTTCACCGAGACGGCGACATTGTAGACGTCAATCGGGCGTTCACCGACATGACGGGATATGCACGGGAGGAGATCATCGGACGGGCGTTTCGGGAGGTGTTGTCCGAATCGGTTCGGGGGGAGGGAAGCCCGACCGGGGCCGGGGAGACGAAGGGCGCCTATGAGACCGTGGTCGTTCGGGAGGACGGGTCGAGCTTTCCGGCGGAGGTGGACGAGCGCATCGTCGACGTAGGGGATCGCCCCCTGCGCGTCGTGGCGCTTCAGAACGTAACCGAGCGGAAGCGTCGCGAGACCGAACTC
The DNA here is from genome assembly GCA_964502085.1 of uncultured Salinivenus sp. Taxonomy (GTDB): domain Bacteria; phylum Bacteroidota; class Rhodothermia; order Rhodothermales; family Salinibacteraceae; genus Salinibacter. The sequence goes on from CAZCUZ010000065.1 coordinate 6,470, forward strand.
CTCGTGGCGAAAGAGGAGGCCGAACGAATGGCTCGCCTCAAGTCGAGCCTTCTCAACAACATGAGCCACGAGTTTCGGACCCCGATTACCAGCATTCTCGGGTACGCCGAGCTCATTCTCGAAAATCCAGATACCGACCCCACCCGCTTTGCCCGGACCATTCGGCGCAGTGGAAAACGACTGTCCAAAACCCTGCGGGCCGTGCTGGACATGGCACAGCTGGAGGCCGAGAGCCTGGAGGTCACGGGTCGGGAGGTCGACGTGTGCGCCCTCGTTCGAGACGTCGTCGCGGAGCATGGAGACCGTGCCAAAGAGAAAGACCTTGCGATGAAGGTTACGGAGGCCGACGCCTGTGTGCTCACGACCGATCCCAAGCTCTTGAGGCAGATTGTGAGCAACCTCGTCGACAATGCCGTAAAATTCACGCCGACCGGTCGAGTCCACGTCGACCTCGAATCGTGGGGGGCGGCGGTGCGGATTGTCGTGTCGGACACCGGGGTTGGCATCGACCCCTCCTTTCGGTCTCATCTGTTCGAGCCCTTCACGCAGGAGTCCGACGGGCGAACGCGGACACACGAGGGCGTGGGGCTCGGCCTCGCGCTCACGAAGCGGATGCTCGACCTGCTCGGGGGGACCGTCGAGGTCGAAAGCACCAAGGGAGAAGGGACGACGGTCGTGGTTCACGTTTCGTCTCTGGAGGCGTCGGAGGAGGCTACGTAGAGCGGTTGGGATTGGGGTGGGGGAGGAGACCCGAGCCGGGGGGAGAGGAGTAGACGGGGACGAGCGACTCGTCTCGGAGATCCCCGCAGGAGGAGGGGACCAGCCCGAACCATTCGCCGGACCCTTCGTTAAAAAACGGGTTTCGAAATTGCGAGGTCGTCTGTGCCTCGAACGCCTCCCTTCGTCGCACCTTTTTTACTGGTCTCTTTTCCTTTATGAGCGAGACGCCGGACCTTCCAGATCGTGCCATCAGCGCCTACGCTGCGTCCAACATTCAGGTGCTTGAAGGCCTGGAGGCCGTGCGCAAGCGGCCGTCCATGTACATCGGCGACGTGGGGCTGCGGGGCCTGCATCACCTCGTCTACGAGGTGATCGACAACTCGATCGACGAGGCGATGGCCGGGCACTGCGATCACATCGAGGTCCAGCTCTACGAGGACGGATCGGTCTCCATCCGGGACAACGGCCGCGGCATTCCCGTCGACACGCATCCGGTGGAAGACCGGTCGGCCCTCGAGGTCGTGATGACGGTGCTGCACGCCGGGGGAAAGTTCGACAAGGACAGCTACAAGGTGTCCGGCGGGCTCCACGGCGTGGGCGTGTCGGTGGTGAACGCCCTGGCGTCTCGGTTCGAGGTTACGGTCTGGCGCGACGGATCCGTCTGGAAGCAGAGCTACGTGTGCGGCGTGCCCGAGGAGTCTGTGCGGGAGGCACGCCCGATGCGTGAGGACGAGGAGGCGGGGACGCACATCCGCTTTTGGCCGGACGGCGACATTTTCAAGACCACGGAGTTCCGCTTCGAGACGCTCTCGGACCGCCTTCGCGAGCTGGCCTTCCTGAACGCCGGGGTACGCATCAGTATCGAGGACGAGCGTGAGGAGGACGAGGACTTGGCCCGCGAGACGTACTACTCGGAGGGAGGGATCAAGGAATTCGTCAATTACCTCGACGAGGCGCGCGATCCGATCCTCGACGAGACGATCTACATTGCCGACGAGGAGGGGGAGGTGCCCGTGGAGCTCGCGATGCGCTACAACGACGAATACAACGAGAACGTCCTCTCCTTCGTCAACAACATCAACACCCACGAGGGGGGCACGCACGTGACGGGCTTCCGCCGGGCTCTGACGCGGACGCTGAAGGGCTACGCGCAGAAGAACGACATGCTCAGCGGGCTCAAGTTCGACCTCTCGGGCGACGACTTCCGGGAGGGGCTCACGGCAGTGCTCTCCGTGAAGGTGGCCGAGCCGCAGTTCGAGGGGCAGACCAAGACGAAGCTCGGCAACTCCGAGGTGCAGGGCACGGTCGAGTCGCTCATCAACACGAAGCTCGGCCGCTGGCTGGAGGACCATCCCGATCAGGCCGAGCGCATCATCGACAAGGTGATCACGGCGGCCGAGGCGCGCGCGGCGGCCCGAAAGGCCCGTGAACTGGTACAGCGCAAGAATGCGTTCTCGGGGGGCAGTCTTCCGGGCAAGCTGGCGGATTGCACCTCGCGGGATCCGGAGGAGAGCGAGCTATACCTCGTCGAGGGCGATTCGGCCGGTGGGTCGGCCAAGCAGGCCCGCGACCGTCATTTTCAGGCCATCCTCCCGCTTCGGGGAAAGATTTTGAACGTCGAGAAAGCCCGGCTCGACCGCATTCTCGAGCACGATCAGATTCAGAACATTGTCACGGCCCTCGGGACCGGCCTCACGTCCACAGAGGAGGAGTTTGACCTCAGTGAGATCCGCTACCACAAGATTGTGATGATGACCGACGCGGACGTCGACGGGGCGCACATCCGGTCGCTCCTCCTCACCTTCTTTTATCGTCAGCTGCGCCCGCTCATCGAGAAGGGCAACATCTACATCGCCCTGCCGCCCCTCTACCGCATCCAGAACGGCAGCCAGGAAATCTACTGCTGGACCGACGAAGAAATGCAGACGCGCATGAAGGAGCTTCGGGCCGACGGCAAGAGCCCGAGCATGCAGCGGTACAAGGGGCTCGGCGAGATGAATCCCGAGCAGCTCTGGACGACGACCATGAACCCGGAGACGCGCAAGATTCAGCAGGTCACCGTCGACGACGCGGCCGCGGCCGACCGGCTCTTCTCCACCCTCATGGGGGATTCGGTGGAGCCCCGGCGCAAGTTCATCGAGCGCAACGCCAAGTACGCGACGATCGATGCGTGAGGCGTGTGGCGTATTCCGTATTTCGGGTGGCGTATTTTGTCGTCCAACGCGAGTGTTGTCGGTGTCCGATGCGCCATACGACATACGCAAGATCTGATACCAAATGCAAAGGTTGATTGTGCATTTTGCTTCGGGGTGCTGGGGACGGTCTTTCCTTCCTGATCCGGGACAATCAAGTGCACAACGTTCCAAGGGAGCTGGTATGAGTATCGAGAGGGGCTGAGACGCCCGTTGCGAGCACGTGGGACTTGGGGTTCGACGACAGTCAACTGGACGCTTTTGAGTCTTGGAGCACACCAGCCTTCAACCGTTTTCCGACGCGGAGCGACCGGAGCTTTCGATCGTCGTTCCGGCCTACGAGGAAGCCGAGTCGCTGCCGGAGCTCGCGGAGCGCATCCGGAGCGTCTGTGACGAGAATGCGCTCTCGTTTCGGATGTGGATCGTCGACGACGGGTCGCGGGACGACACGTGGGCCGTGGTTCGGGGCCTGCACGAGGACGATGCCCGCATCGGGGGGCTTCAGTTTCAGCGCAACTACGGCAAGTCCGCGGCCCTGGCCCTCGGCTTCGAGCGGGCGCAGGGCCGATACGTCGTGACGATTGATGGGGACCTGCAGGACGATCCCGGGGAAATTCCGGCGCTCGTCGAAAAGATGGAGGAGGGGGACTACGACCTCGTGAGCGGGTGGAAGAAGCGGCGTAAGGATCCACTCAGCAAGACGATCCCGAGTCGCTTTTTCAACTGGGTGACCCGCATGATTTCGGGGCTCCCGCTCCACGACTTCAACTGCGGACTCAAGGTGTACCGTCGGGAGGTCGTGAAGAGTGTCAACGTCTACGGTGAGCTGCACCGCTACATTCCCCTGCTGGCCAAGTGGACCGGGTACGATCGCGTGGCCGAGAAGCCCGTGCGGCATCATCCGCGGAAGTACGGAGAGACCAAGTTCGGCGTGGGGCGGTTTATCAAGGGGTTTCTCGACCTCGTCACCGTCTTTTTCCTGACGCGGTTTGCCGTGCGCCCGATGCATTTCTTTGGCGGGGTCGGGACGCTCACGTTCGGGGCCGGCTTTGCGATTAATCTCTGGCTCACGATCGACAAGCTCGTCTTTGGGCATCCCATCGGCGAGCGGCCGCTGCTCCTGCTGGGGTTGCTCCTCATTCTGTTTGGTGCGCAGATGTTTACGACGGGGCTGCTGGGCGAGATGGTCATCCAGCCGCGGATGGAGGACACGGACTCGTACGTGGTGGGCGAGGCCGTCCTGCCCGAGTCGGTACAAGAGAAGGATCCGGAGGAACGGCCGGCCTGAGGAGGGACGAGAGGCTACGTTCCCATATTTTCCGGAAGCTGGGACTGGAGCGTGTCGACAAATGCCTCCATGAGGCGCTGTTAGTGGCGGCGCCAGCTCACGAGGCGCACGTTGCGAGGGGATTGCCTCCCCGAATCGTTCTGTACACGCGACCCCCTGTTCAGCTGAAGGGTCGATGTGTCTCGCAGTCTGGCACTAGCACCTACTGTTTTTGGCCCGGCCCCGTGTGAACGTCACCAGTTGATACGCTCAATTCGGAGGCCGCAAGTCCATTCCGGCCGTCTACCAGTCACTCTCTTCAACTGGATCAGCGAGACGTCCGGCATTCAGCGGGCCTCGGAGGTGTGGTCCAACCAGGGCATGCTCGTGTAGGTCTTCAGCACGGCGTTGCGATGCTACTTGTTGCCTCAACTCTGATTCACATCAGTTACGAAAATATACGAATCGAAAAACCAATCCGGGTTTCTTACACTTCTTATCGACACAATTTCTCAAGGGTTTTTGTAAGATTACATTCAGTTCTATCAGTTTTTCAGCCCAAAAATAAACCCAAAAACAGGCATACACTGTTATCAGCGTCACGCACCTCGAAGTGCTCACTGACCCGGAGTGGGACAGCCTCTAGCGCATGGGTCGGGTTGGCGAACTGCGAGACCGGCGAGAGGCTCTCGATTAGCGACAGCACCGTCGACGAACGCCATAAAAGCATCAATCGACGCCTCAAGCGGAAACCAGGCTGGAGTTCCGTGTACGCTCTGCCACGGAGTTTTTCTGAAGGAATAGAACAGTGATTTATAATATAAAGATAAGTCTTGTTGGTACGTTATTTGAGAGTCTTTTCAAAGCAGTAATAACCTTCCCGATTTCTGGTGAGACTCCAGAATCTGCTTTTCTTGCGTCCTCTTAGACATTTCTGGACACGAAAAAACCCAAACAGGATGAGTAATTATTACACGAACAGAACCTGTCGGTCGTTCTTTCTACTTTTAGCCACTGTGTTTTTCACGGCGGTACTGGTCACGACCGGGTGCCAGGACTCGTCGATTTCCGGCACGGAGGCCGATTCCGACGCGACGGAGGCAACGATCCGTGTGAGCGATGAGAAGCTCCCCGAAGGGGTCGATCGGAGTGACGTACACATCACTGACGAGGAGAACCTCACAGTCTACGACGGCGACCAAAGCGAACTTGAGTCGTCGCTGTTGTGGAAGGAACCGTCGGGAATGGAGGTACGGCCGGGTGAAGATGGGTGTAAAAAGGTACAGACTGGATTTCCCTTCGAGTTCTACGGTGAGGCCTATAAGCACGTCTGGGTAAACGCGAACGGAAACCTGACTCTCGATGGATGCAATGAGGCCTGGTCACACCCCGACGTTCCGGATCAGGACCGGGTTCTTATTGCACCGCTTTACGGAGACTTCAGCCCGCCGACCAGCGGCGCCGTCTACGTAGACACGAGCGGCACGGCTCCCAACCGGACGTTTACGGCAACGTGGTCGGAGGTGCCGGAGTTTAAAGGAACGTCCGGCCCGAATTCATTTCAGGTGCGCCTCTTCGAGGAGGACGGTGCGATCCAATTCGGCTATCAGGAACTGTCGACCGACGGATACAACTGGGCCTACTCGAGCCCCTCGACCGATCCGAAGATGGACGTAGGAATTAGTTCCGGGGAGGAGGCATTCATCAACTCGGCCTCGGGTAGCGAAATCCCGGCGCTCGACTCGACGAACATCTGCTACGTGCCCGACGGGAACGGCGGGTACGAGGAAAAAGCAGGGGCGTGCGAGGACGTAAATCAGCCGCCGGTGGCTGAGGCCGGGTCGGACCAGACCGTCGAATGCTCGGGAGATCCCACGTCCGTGTCCCTCGACGCCTCGGAATCCAGCGATCCGGACGGCGATGAACTGAGCTATGTCTGGAGCCTCGGCGGAACGGAACTGTCCGCGGGAGAATCGCCGACAGTCGACCTCGGATACGGTACACATGCTATTACGCTGACAGTTACTGATTCAGAGGGCGCGGTCGACACCGATGAGGTCACGGTTGAGGTCGCCGATACGACCCCGCCGGAGCTCGACTACAGCACGGAGACCACCCGCCTCTGGCCGCCCAACCATGAAATGAAAGAAGCCGTAACCGGCATCTCGGCCTCCGACATCTGCGACGCGGGCCCGTCGGTTACAGTGGAGGTTACGAGTGACGAGGCAATCAACGGAGAGGGGGACGGCAACACCGCCCCCGACTGGCAGGTCGTCGAAAATGAGGACGGGACCCTGGACGTGCTCCTTCGGGCCGAACGGAGCGGGCCGGGAGACGGCCGCACGTACACGGTCACGATGACCGCTGAGGACCACGCGGAGAACACGACCGAGGAGACCGTCGAGGTAACTGTTCCCCACGATGCGAACGGAGGGGGACCTCGGTAAAGGTCCTCCTGTGACAGGAAGGCCGTCCCGAGGGCGAACCGGCTGGATGTTCCCACCCCCCCTGTGTCTCTGCCACGACGTTTTCTGTGCAAATTGACTGCGCCCATGCACTGCAACGCCACTGCCTCACGTCCACCCAATCCGTTTTCCCCGGGGAAGGGCGTCTTCTCGTTTGTGTGTGTTCTTGCGCTTCTGATGATTGGGAGTGGGCCGGCCACCGCCCAGATTGGTGGAAGCCAGAAGATTAGTGACACTGAAGTTGGGTTGAGCGACGGGGACCGGTTCGGGCAATCGGCCACTCGTCTCGGCGACCTCAATCAGGACGACGAGTACGTCGAGGTGGCCGTCGGTGCTCCCTACGACGACGCTGGCGGAGACGACCGCGGGGCCGTCTACATTTTGTCGCTTGACCAAGATGGCGGGGTTCAGGACGAGCGCAAAATCAGTTCGAACGCGGGGGGCTTTGACGACACGCTGCCGAACAATGCCCATTTTGGCCGATCGGTCTCGCGTATTGGGGACGTGGACGGCAACGGAACAGTAGACCTCGCCGTCGGCGCGGTTGGGGATGGGGAGGAAGCTGTGTGGATTCTCTTTCTCGGCAGTGACAACGGGGACGTGACCGTCGTAGACCAGCAGAAGATCAGCGAGACGACCGGAAATTTTGGGGAGACGCTCCCCGACGATGCCCGGTTTGGAGAATCGGTCACCGGCGTCAGTTACATCGACGAGGACGACATTCCTGACCTTGCGGTTGGGGCACCCTGTGGGGACGGGACCAGTTGCCGGGGAGCCGTCTGGATCCTTTTCCTGAACAAGAATGGAACGGTCGCGAGCAGCCAACAAATTAGTGACACCGAGGGGGAGTTCGGAGGTGATCTCAGTGACGACGACAACTTTGGAAAGTCGATGGCCCGCCTCGGCAATTTGGACGGAAAGGGTGCCCGCGACATGGTGGTTGGGGCGTGGCAGGACAACGATGGAGGGAGCGACCGCGGGGCCCTCTGGGTGCTTTTCCTCAACGGCGACGGAACTGTCGCCGAGCATCAGAAGATCAGCGATACGCAGGGTAGGTTTGCCGGTACGCTCACGAACAACGATAATTTTGGGACGTCGGTGGCCCGTATTCCAGATCTCGATGGGGACAAGACGATGGACCTCGTCGTCGGGGCCAAAAACGACGGTCAATCGAACCGGGGAGCTGCCTGGGTCCTGTACATGAATTTCGACGGGACCGTCGCCGACCAGCAGAAGATCAG
>CAZCUZ010000065.1:14454-16395 GCA_964502085.1 uncultured Salinivenus sp.
CTCAAGCAGGTCGACCTCGACGGAACGGCCCACCACCACGATCCCGTCACCGTTTCGCTTCAGTTGCAGGAGGCCCTGCGGCTTCACGTCCCGGTACCAAATCCGGTTCAGGATCGGGCAACCGTCTCCTTTGCAGTGAAGGAGCGGGAGAAGGCGACCCTCACCCTCTACAACGTTCTCGGCCAAAAAGTGCGCACGCTCTATGAAGGCACGCCTGCGGCCGAGGAGGTCCAGAACGCTCGCCTCGACGTTTCAGACCTATCGAGTGGAACGTATCTTCTGCGTCTAGAAGCTGGCGATAAGGTCCGAAGTCGGCGCGTGTCGGTGGTACAGTAGGACGGGCTTACAAGCTTTGCTCAGGTAGGTCATAGAGATCGGCTTTTTCGAGAGTCGAGGTCCATCCGACGGGTGACTCGATCGTCCTCTCGTGCAGGGAAGACCCAAAGGACAAAGGGAGAGCCCGCGGGGTGAATCTCACCACGTCTCCGGGGGACGGAGCAGTCCCACCGGCCCGAGGACGAAGCGAGAGAGGGCGTACCCCAGCTCCCACAGCGGAAAGACGGCGAGCGTGTCGGTCGCAGAAAACGTCTCCGCGGCGGGGCCCAGGACGGTGTGGCGTGCCAGGAGGCCCGTGGCCAGCAGACCGACGCCCGTCGGGCCGAGGCCAAGGGGCGCGATCCAGAGCAGCAGGAGACTCGCGTGAAAGAGCGTCAGGTGTGTGCCCACGGTCCACGGGTAGTGGCGTCCGGCGGAGACGTGCCGTCGCCGCTGCCGGGCCCACGCGGTCCACGACGTCGGGGCGGTGCTGGGGACGAACGTTCTGTCGTCCAGCAGGGCTCGCACCTCGGCGGCGTCCTGCCGGTGGACGGCCTGCACGAACAGGTCGTCGTCCCCGCTCATCGATTCCCGACCGCCTCCCGAGTGGTCGAATCCGCCCACGGCCTCGAACACGGAGCGCGGATAGCTGAGGTTGCGGCCCACGGCCATGTACGGACGGTGCAGTCCGATGGCGGCCGTTGCGTAGAGGGCGTGCAGGAGCGTCTCGTATTGCACGAAGCGGCCGAGGAGACCGGGGCCCCGGAGCGGACTGTATCCGACGAGGACACGGTCGCCGTCGGAGGCTGCGTGCGTGCCGGCGAGGACGGAGAGCCAGTCCGGGGGTGGGGCGCAGTCGGCGTCCGTGAAGGCCAGGAGGTCGTGCCGGGCGGCGTCGATGCCCCGGGAGAGCGCGTGCTTCTTGCGGGGCGACGTGGGATCGGTTACGGACACGACGCGGGCGTGAGTCCGATTGCTCGTCCATTCCTCCGCGAGGGCGACGGTGTCGTCCGTCGAGGCGTCATCGACAATGACGACCTCGTGGTTGGGATGCGTCTGTTGGTCGAGTGCCTCCAGAAGGGCCGGAAGGGAGTCTTCTTCGTTCCGGGCGGGCACGACGACCGAGATGGGTGGGCGGTCGTCCGAGGCGGGGATGGCCTGCTGCCGGGCGCGGCGCCATCCCCATCCGAGAAGTCCTACGTACAGGCAAAGGACGGCGAGGGCCCCGCCGAACAGGACGAGCATTGCGACACTGGACCTTGCAAGGGAAACGATGAGTGTAGCGGAGGCTCACTCCCGGACCGTTTGGACGTACAGACAGCAGTCGCCGGTGAATTCCCCTACCGGAACCACGTCATCCCGATGTCGACAGAGGCACTCCGACCGCAGTCGGAGCTGAGATCGGCAGAAGGATTTCTCTGACGGAGGCGGAAACAGTCTCGAAAGCGAATCGATCTCGATCTCGTTTCTGCGTTCTTCGACGAGATTCACCCCAAGGGCATTTGGGCCCGTCCGTTCCCAGCACGTTCGTCGCCGGCAATATCGGGTGTGCGCTCCTCTTGCCTCGCTCCCTCAGAGTCTGTTTTAATTTATGCCTCGAGCTGCGAGCGGTCTCGAATGGGCTGC
>CAZCUZ010000066.1:0-7393 GCA_964502085.1 uncultured Salinivenus sp.
TCCCTGGAGATGGCCTTCAGCATCGTTCGCAAGTACCGCGAACTGCACAGGTAAGGATGGGGGTATGGACGTATGGAGGTGTTCATCCCTCCATCCACTCTTAGCTCTACTTTGGCCGTTTGGCTATGACCAATCGCCGTTTCCAGACGATGGAGACCGGTAGGCAGAGTATTTATTCGATGTTGGGGTAAACCGCGACATGGGAATAATCAAAAAGTGCCTCAATCCGCTGGAATAGGCGGTTTTTCGATCATTCGAAACCGCCAAAGTCGAGCTTAGAACACCTAACAAAACTGAGTAGCCCGCTTTGGAAGAAGCTCCGTCGTCGCTCCAGACTTGCTCTGGAGCCCATCCAGCCGAACGAAAAGGCTTATTTCCATCGTCGGATAGGCCCTGAGTCAAGCTCAGGGCGACGAAGGAGAGCAAAGTGAACTTCATAGACACATTCTTACAGGGATACGCCGAACTCGTCGTCCGGGTCGAGCGAGCGGGCGAAGGCCTCGAGAAGCTGCACACATCGCTCGATGTCCTCGGTGTCGACCACCTCGACGGGGGAGTGCATGTAGCGAAGTGGGACGGAGACGAGCCCGCTCGGGACCCCGCTGCGGCTCTTGAAGATCGAGTCGGTGTCGGTCCCCGTGCGACGCCCACTGGGCTCGTGCTGGAGAGGAATGTCCTCCGTCTCGGCCACGTCCATCAGCCGCTGCACCACCTGGGGATGCGTGGACGTGCCGTGTGTCACCGCCGGTCCCTCCCCCATCTTCACCGACCCATGTTTTGTGCTGTCGATGCCCGGTGAATCCGTCGCGTGCGTGACGTCAAACGCCACCGCGACGTCGGGAGCGAGTCGATGCGCTATCATTTCGGCGCCGTGGCCCCCAATTTCCTCCTGCACCGAGTTGGCCCCCTGCACCGTCCACGCCGGTGGATCGTCCGCCAGTCGCTTCAGCACCTGGGCAATGATGAAGCCGCCGAGCCGGTTGTCGATGGCGCGGGCACTGATGCGCGTGCCCGAAAGCTCGGTGGGCGCCACGTCGAACACCATGGGGTGTCCCACGCGAATGCCGCGCTCGTGGACGCCTTCCTTGTCCTCCGCCCCCACGTCCACGAACAGCTCGTGCACCTCCGGCACTTTTTCGTTCTTGGTGTCGCGGATGTGGATGGCCGTGTTGCCCACGACGCCCGTCACAGGCCCATCGTCGCCCAGTACACGCACCCGCAAGCCCCGCGCGACGGCCCGGTCGGAGCCCCCGATGCGGTTGACGTGAATGAATCCGTCGTCGGTGACGTGACGGACCATGAAGCCAATCTCGTCGACGTGGGCGTCGAGCATGAGCCGGGGAGCGTCCGGGCTCGCGCCTTCGAGCGTGGCCCACGCCGTGCCGTAATCGTCTGTCTCGAGGGCATCGACGTGGGGCCGCACGTAGTCGGCCCACACCCGCTGCCCTGGCGTTTCGAAGCCCGTCGGGCTCGGGGTGTCGAGCAGGTCAAAGAGGAAGGTCTTGGTGTCGTCGGTCATGCGGTCTCTGTACGGTCGGTCGGACAACTGACGTGAGGGAGGAATCAATGGCCTCCGCCTCATGATACGAACCGATCCACCGTGGTGTCCAATGGGACGCGCCCCCGTCTGCCCCGTTCTCTACCCCACCTGGTCCGGCTCCGACTTTCGGAACAGACCCTCGCGTCTGTATATTGCACGCGATCCAGCGCGTCGCTCACATCCCCCGCTTCGCTCTCCACTTCTACTCACCAGTGCTGCTTCCGCCATGTCGAAGACGACGGACCAGACGTACCACATGCTCATCGTGGAGGACGACCCCGACATCCTCACGGGGCTCAAGGAATACTTTGAGCTCGAGGAGTACGAGGTCGAGACCGCCGAGGACGGAGAGGAGGCTCTCCAAAAAATGCAGGACGTGGACGAGTGCGACGTCGTTCTCCTCGACGTCATGCTTCCCAAAAAAGACGGCTTCGAGGTGCTCCGCGAGTCGCAGGAGGTGGGCTTTAGCGCCCCGATTCTCATGATTACGGCTCGGGGCGAGCAGGAGTCGAAGCTCAAGGGGTTCGGCCTGGGCGCAGACGACTACGTCACGAAGCCGTTCAACGTAGAGGAACTGGCCGCCCGGGTCAAAGCCATTCTCCAGCGCACCATGCCTCCGTCTGAGGCCCCGATGGACGTCTACGAGATCGGGGACGTGGAGGTGAACTTCACCACCCACGAGGCGTACCGGGGCGACGAGGAAATTGACTTTACGGCCCTCGAATTCGACATCCTCCGTTACCTCATCCAACACAAGGGCCGAACCGTCACTCGAAAGCAGCTCCTGCGGGACGTGTGGGGCATCGACGAAAACATCGTGACCCGCACCATCGACCGCCACATGGCCTCGGTGCGGAAGAAAATCGAGCCCGACCCCTCGGCCCCGACCTACATCGAAACCGTCTACGGGATCGGCTACCGGTTCGACGACGAATAGCACGACTCAGGCGCCCGGAGGTCTCCCTCCTGTGAAGAGGACAATCCCGTGTCGCGTATTCCGCAGAAATGCCTGGGAAGTGGAGAATCGCCCCCCCCCGAAGAGATTCTCCTATCCATGCACCACGGCGAGCGGCTTGAGCCGGGCCACCTTGCTCGCCAGACGGGCCCCCGCCACGGTCTCCACGACCGCGTCGATGTTTTCCTTTATCTTGACGCCGCCGGCAGACGGGGATCCCTCGCCGCGCACGTGAACGCCCTCTTCCTCGAGCGCCACCGGCTCGGCGTGATGGTTCGCCTCATGTCGGCTCATTGTGCGACCGGCGCCGTGGCAGGCCGACCCAAAGCTCTTCTTCATGCTTTCCCGCGTGGCCAGCATGACCCACGAGGTCTCCCCCATGCTGCCCGGCACGAGAACGGGCTGTCCGAGTGCCCGGTACGGAAGCGAAATTCCCGGGGTGCCCGGCCCAAAGGCCCGAGCGGCCCCCTTGCGATGGACGTAGCAGCGCATGTGTTTGCCCTCCACCTGGTGCATCTCCACCTGGCCGAGGTTGTGGGCCACGTCGTAGACCGTCTTCAGCCGCTGCCCCGCCCCGTCGAGCACGTCGTCGAACACCTCCCGCACCCGGTGGGCCAACACCTGACGATTGGCGTAGGCGTAGTTGGCGGCCGCCTTCATGGCTCCCATGTAGTCCTTCGACTCTCGAGAGTCGAGCGGAACGCACGCGAGGTTCGCGTTCGGCGGCGTGAAGTCGTAGGAGGGCGCGGCGTCCTGAAACGCCTCGATGTAATCGGCGCACACCTGACGGCCGTAGCCCCGTGAGCCGCAGTGGATCTGAGCCACGAGGGTGTCCTCTTTCAGGCCCATCGTCACGGCCGCGGCACGATCGAAGACCTCCTCGACGCTGTGAATCTCGATGAAGTGCTCGCCCCCGCCGATCGTGCCGAGTTGCTGAGCGCCGAGGGACCGGGCCACCTCACTTACCTTTCCGGGATCGGCGTCGTTGAGACGGCCGCCCTCCTCCGCCCGCACGAGGTCGTCCTGCTGCGCCATGTCTTTGCGCAGGGCCCACTGCGCACCGGACTGCGCCACGTGGTCGACCTCGCTCTTGTTCATCTGAAGGGACCCCTCCGCGTCCGACCCACTCGGAATGTGGGCCTTCAGCGCGTCGGCGAGAACGTCGAACTTCCCTTCCGCCTCTTCGAGACCGATGTCCGACCCCAGCAGTCGAACGCCGGCGTTGATGTCGTGCCCAATGGCCCCCGGCGCAATCGCCCCGACCGGCCACTTCGAGACGGCGACGATGCCCACCGGGGCCCCCTGTCCACTGTACACGTCGGGCATAACGACGAGATGACCGACCAGTCCGGGCAACATCGCCGTCTGGATGGCCTGTTCGATTGCCTCTCCCCGAATAATGGTTTCTACGAGATCCTCCTTCGCAATAATGCGCACCGGGACGCGCATCGATTCTCGGAACGACTCCGGAATTTCCCACGTGAAGTCGTCGATCCGCGTCAAATCCGTACGGTCCATGTGTAGGTGCTCGACGTGCGCAAGCGGACCTCATTCCCGGTCCTTGGCGCATCGTCTCGGTTAATTCAAGGGAGCGACAATCTGTAATTTTGAACCACAGGGGCAATTTCAGTGTTCCCCCTGCACTCGTTGGTCTCCTCACTTCACACCGACTGCCGGCCTCCCTCCGACCCGATCACTCCCCGTCTAACCGCCCGCTCGACGACTTCTCCTCACTAACCGGAGGCCTGAACTGCGTCTTCCGCCTCCTCGGCTGCGCCCGCCCCCACCTCGTGGATCCAGCCGCCGCCGAGAACGTCGTCGTCTTCGTAGAGCACGAGGCTCTGCCCCGGCGTGATGGCGCGCTGCGGCTCGGAGAAGGCCACCTTCAGGGTGTCGTCGTCCGGCTGCCACACGAGACATCCCGCTCCGTCGTCGTTGTAGCGAATGGTTCCCCAGGCCGGCCGCTCTTCCTCGATCTCGGGGTACTTGACGAGGTTGACCTCGTGGGCCGTCAGCGTCTGCTCCATGAGCTCCTCCTTCGGCCCCACGGTAATCGTGTTCGTCTCCGGGTCGATGTCGGTTACGTACACGCGCTCGCCGAGCGCCAGCCCCAGCCCCCGGCGCTGGCCGATGGTGTAGAAGGGATAGCCCTCGTGCTCGCCGACGACGGTCCCGTCGCTCAGAACGAACTTCCCGCCCTTCACCTCCTCCTCGAGCCCGTCGACCCGGTCCCTTAGAAAGCGGCCGTAGTCGTTGTCCGGAATGAAGCAGATCTCGTAGGAGTCGGGCTTGTCGGCCACGCTGAGCCCGAAGTCGGCGGCCATCTCCCGAATCTCCGGCTTCTCGTACTCGCCGAGCGGGAAGATGGACCGAGCCAGGTGCTCCTGCGGCAGCCCCCAGAGCGCGTAGCTCTGGTCCTTGTGCCGATCTTTGCCGCGGCTCAGCACGTAGCGGTCCAGCCCCTCGTCGTAGCGGACGTTGGCGTAGTGGCCCGTGGCGATGTACTCGCAGTCCAGGTCGTCGGCCCGCTCCAGGAGCGCCGCCCACTTGATGTGGGTGTTGCACAGCACGCACGGGTTGGGCGTACGGCCCGACAGGTACTCGTTCGTGAACCGCTCGATGACCCAGTCGCCGAACTCCTCGCGGATGTCGACGACGAAGTGCGGAAAGCCGTGCTCGGTGGCCACGACGCGGGCGTCGTTCATCGACTCGATGGAGCAACAGCCCACCTCCTTGCCGTCGCGCCCCCCGCTGGTGGAGTAGTCCCACGTCTTCATGGTGATGCCCACCACGTCGTAGCCGCGCTCGGCCAGCAGCACGGCCGTAACCGACGAGTCGACACCGCCGCTCATAGCGACGAGTACGCGTCCCTTTTTGCTCATAACCGGAGGCCGAGTGGGTGACGAAAGCTTGCTGTAGTTCGTTTAGAATCGCTTCCTCCAGATCGGCGTTCCGCGTCGGGGCCGAGAACGCCCCTCTTTTTTTCCAGAATTGAACGCAGTTCGCACGTCCGACCCGCCCCCGTGGAGCCCGTCGTGTGCCTGCATGTCCGGGTGCGCGCCGGTGTGGAGTGGAGAGACGACTCCGTAGAGTACAAGGGTCGAGAGGGAAACGGCTCTTCAGATAATATTCGCGTGTCTTCAGACAATATTTGCTTGTACCACGCGTCGGGAACGAGGATCTTAGAACGTGTCACGTTCCCCCGAGAGTCCGATCCGACCATGTCGACCTCCCCCTCTACGTCCCGCAGCACCGTAAAAACGCCGCTGGCCCCCGCCGCCATCGGCCCCTACAGCCAGGGCATTCTCGTGGGCGACCAGCTCTACGTCTCCGGCCAGATTGCCATCGATCCGGAAACGGGCAGCATGATCGACGGCACGGTCGAGGAGGAAACCGAGCGCGTCCTCAACAACGTCGGCGCCATCCTGAAGGCCGCGAGTATGACGTTCGAGAACGTCGTGCACTGCGAGGTCGTCATGACCGACGTGAACGACTACGCCCAGATCAACGAGGTGTACGCCCGGTACTTCAACGAGCAGCCGCCGGCCCGCCAGGCCGTCGAGGTGGAGGCGCTCCCCCGAAACGCCCGCGTCGAAATCTCCTGCGTGGCCGTACGGTAAGGGACCGTCACGGAAATGGGCCGAACGACGGGCCTCAAAAACGGGATCCGACGGTCTCTCGGGCAGAGAAGCGACCGACCTCTATCAAGAGATCCGACCCCGCGACCGGACTTACTGCTTCTCCAACATCACCCGTGCGGTGCCCTCGCGTCGGTTCCAGTCCAGCACCCCTTCGATCCGGCGTCCCTCGTCTTGCACGGCGCCGTCGTACTGAATCGTATCCGGTTCCGCCTCTCGGAGAAAGGCCGCGTCGACCTGGTTGCTGGAGCGGAGCCCCGTCGCGCGCAGGTCGACCGGCTCCCGTCCGTCGATCGTGAAAATTCCTGTGCCGGAGAGCTCCCCGTCCTCCGCCTCCTCAAACGTCACCTCGATCGAAAACGACTCCTCCGGGGTGTCGGTCGCCGTGGCAAATTGTCCGGATCCCGTCCACTCTCCCTCGACGGACGTCGCGTTCTCGACGGTGGAGTCGCACCCGAGCCCCCCCAGAAGAACGGCCACCAACAATAGAGGCGTAGCGCATCGAGTCATGGTACAGGTTACCAGTTTACTGAAGCACAATTCCTTCCCCCTCTATCGGACGCGACTCAGCAAGCCCCAATCCAGGCGGCTATGTGCCCGAACCGATCTCCCCGCAAAGCATCGGATCCCTACGTTAGGAACCGGAAACTTCGATTGAATAGGAAATCTCGACTGCAACTCGATCCGGATTCCCAACGTCGCTACGATCCTCCACGTCGAACTCGAGCGTCGCCTCGGGACGCCCCTCCTTTACGACACTCGTTACGTCGTCCGCTCCGTCCGACAGGCCCATCTCGATGAAGCTGTTACCAACGGTCGTGGGAACGTCCTGCTCTCTCGCAATCGGTGCACCAGACGTTCCGCCCAGATACACCTCCGTCGTGACAATATAGGGTAACACCTTCGGCACGAGCCCTTTGGCACTGTTGGTCGTGCTCACACTCCGAATTCGCACCTGGGTCACCCGGGCCGACACAATGTCCGACAACGACGCTGCAACCTGATCACGCAGGAGCTCCTCCAGACTGGGTGAATCTCTGTCTGGACGCGTCGACACGGAGATTTGCCCGTTCTGCTCGTCGTCCTGACTGTATTCGAAGGTGTACCCGATCGGCTCAAGGCCGGTATTGTTGTTCAGGGTAATGGTCTCTTCCCCACCCGCAGTGTCACACCCGACGAGAAGAAGCCCCACTACCACGGACGAAAGAAGAAGAGAAACGACGTTTTTCATAACTGGACGCTAAAAAAGACATTCTTGGA
>CAZCUZ010000066.1:7493-15899 GCA_964502085.1 uncultured Salinivenus sp.
AGAAGAAGAGAAACGACGTTTTTCATAACTGGACGCTAAAAAAGACATTCTTGGAGACGAGACGACCGGACTACGCGAACGGAGGGCCGCTCGATCCGACCCGTGGATCCACCGCCGGATCCCTCATCCGGACTCTGTGAGCCACCGGCACAGCTCGCAACGAAACGCACCCGCCCACTCCGGCCCTCACTCACTTCGGTAGATTCCCTTTTCGTACTCTTCCTTGTAGTCCCGCACGGCGCGAAAGAGCCCACTGGCGAGTAGGGTCTGACCGCGATCACTGTTCAGGTAGCGGGCCTCCCGCGGATTGGTGAGGAAACCGAGCTCCACGAGCACTGCCGGCATCGACGCACTCCACAGCACGTAGAATCCAGCCTGATGCACACCCCGGTTGTGTCGGCTGACCCGCTCGTCGAACTGATTCTGCACGCTGGACGCAAGCTGTTCGCTCTGCTGCATGTACGCGCTCTGGGTGAGCGTCTGCCGCACGAGCGCCTTCTCGTTGTAGTCCTCGTACCGTTCGGTGTTGTCCTCGTACTTGATTACACTGTTCTCACGCTCCATCACCTCCTCCGCGGCCTCCGACTTGGAGGGACCCAGGAAGTACGTCTCCGTGCCGTGGGCCGCCCGGGCGCGAGCCGCATTCACGTGGAGAGAAATGAAAAGCTTGGCCCCTGCGTCGTTGGCCATGTGCCCCCGCTCCTCCAGGGGAATGAAGCGATCGTCGGTCCGCGTGTACACCACGTTGACCCCGAGTCGATTTTCGACGTAGCGCCCGAGCTTGCGCGCCACGTCGAGGACGATGTCCTTCTCCCTCAAGCCGTTGGCCGTCGCTCCGGGGTCCTTCCCCCCGTGCCCCGCGTCAATGACGACCGTATCGAGCTTCCATCGCTCGCGCGCCTCCTGCGACGCCCCGGTCGACGACTCCCCCGAGGCCGAGACCTGCTGCACGACGCCCGAGGACGCCTCTTCCTCCTCCTCGGCCTCCGCCACGGGACGACGGTCCGCTCCCGTGAGGCTCAGATTCAGCAGTAGATCGGTGGAGGCCCCGTCCCGGTACGCCTCCGTCGCCACGGTCCGCTCCGGATCCAGCTCCAACCGCAGGACGAGATGGTCCCCTCGGGAGGTGATCGTGTAGCTCTGCACCGGCCCCTGCGGAGAACGCTTCTCATAATTGTCGTGCAGGGCCGTGTCGTACAGAATCCACTCGACCTCATTCGACCCCGCGGAGCGCGGCATGCCGTAGGCCTTAATCGTGTCCGGAGTACGGACGCGCACGACGTACCCGTCGCCGTCGGACCGGGCCGTAAACAGAACGTCCGTCACGAGCGCCGTCGCCTGCACGGGCCCTCCTCCCCCAAACACCAGGAGTCCGAGGGCCACGACGACCATCCGAACGGTCCGGGCCCACTCCGGCGAACGATCCACACCGATCACAGAAAGCGGTCCAACCATCGCGTCTCGCATACCACCTACGGAAGGATGCGCAGAGATTCGTTCCCTCTCGGAGACCCAAACGCGGCAGTCTCGACCCCGTCTCCCCCGCCCGTCCCCGCAAAGGAACTGCAACCACAAGATGCGGGTCGCGGGACTTAAAGTAAAGCTTGAGGTGTTAACGCGTTCCAAAAGCGGAAGTGGGGCAGGAGTCGAGGATCGAAGCACTTCGCTGAAGTGAGACGTGCGGCGTCTGCCATCCGGGAAAAACGCACCGGTTCTCTCAGCCCGAAAGACCGACCTTTCGGATCGAGCATCCGACGACACTCGCTCTGCGCTACCGTCCCGTCGTCGAGCCGAGGAGCTGGTTGAGGCGGTGGTCGATCATGCGATCGCGCATTTTCCGGCGCTCCTGCAGGCTCCGCTGCAGCTCCTGAATTTCTCGCTGCAGTCGTTCAATTTCTCGACGGCGGTTCTCCTGTTTCAAATCAAAGATGTCGTTGAGCAACGTTCGGAGGGTATCCGCCTTTCCCCGCCGTTCCTCACTGTCCTCGGGAAGCATGCGAATGACGCGGGCCAGATCCTGCGCCTGTTTTTCCATGGTTCGCTCCCGTACGAGCTGCTTGTAGAGCTCCCGATTGGCCTTCTGCACCTCGTTGAGATACTGCGCCTGCAGGTCTCGACCTCCCGACGAGGATTCCGACCGAGCCGTCGGGCGAGCCGAAATCTCCTGCAAAATGACGGAGGATTCCTTCCCATTCACCTCCTCCTCAGAGACGGGCGTCAATCCATTCTCGACGGCAAACAGGCGCCCGTTGAGCTCGATGACGGGCCGCTGAATGCCGACGAACTGATACTGCGCCCGCATTCCCTGAAGGTCCAACTCCGAGGGGATCTGGTCGGTCGAGAGTTCCTGCCCGTCGACGAAGACGGTGCCGTCGCGGATCGTGAGGGTATGCGTCTGCTGAGCGGCCGTCTCCGGAACGACGGTCCCAAAGAGCAGAACGCCGAGGAGAAAGCCACAGCCGGTGCGGAGAACGGTCGTCATCGGTATAAGCGTCTCATCGTACAGTTACGAGAATCGGCCGGAAGGGACCTCGGTGTGGCGGTGGAAGCAATCAGGGGCGCGCACGGTCGATGGTTTGAACGTCTCCTCCCCATCCTCCGGAGCTGCTCCGCGTGCGGAGCACCTCGATGCGCCGATGGAGGCGCACCACCTCGTCCCGATCGTCCCACTCGGGAACGGCGTCGGCCTCCTGCCCCTGCTCGGAGCCGGCCGCCGCGGCCTCTGCCTGTGCGGCCGGGGCCTCTCCCGTCGCAGAATTCGGCGTCGTGCCGTCCGGGCGCAGCTGCCACCACCCGAGGCCGACGACGAGAAAGAGGGTGAGCGCGGCTCCCGCCGTCTGCAATCGACGGCTCCATCCGCGCTCGGGGGACCGGGCCGCTCGGTCGGGCATCGGGCCGTTCGCGCCGTGCTCCCGGGCAGCGTCGGCGGCGCGATCGACGACGCGATCAACGACGGCGGGATCGGGGGAGGGGGAGGATCGGCGATCCAAAACCTGCTTGGTCTCTCGAAGCCGTTCGTACTCGCGGCGGAGTTCGTCGTCCTCGTCCAGCCGACGGACGAAAGACGGATCGTCGACCTCTTCCTCGTAAACGTATTGAAGAAGGCGGAGCGTATCGTCCATGGGCTTCAGCGAAAAATCCTCTGGGGAAGTCGAACCAACAACGGCGCTCTAGGAGTCGGCCGTGCCGGCGAGCGAGGTCTTGTCGGAGTCCTTCATCATCTTGCGCAGGTTTTTGAGGGCGTAGCGCATGCGCCCGAGGGCGGTGTTGATGGAGACGTCCTGGAGCTCGGCGATCTCCCGAAACGTGAGATCGGTCTCCTGCCGCAACAACAGCACCTCGCGCTGTTCCGGGGCGAGCTGCTCGATGTGCTCGTCGAGCCACTCGCGCTGTTCGGCGCGATGAAGCTCGTCCTCGGCGGAGGGGGCATCGTCTTCGAGCGTCTCCCAGAACGATCGTCCCTCGTCCGGGTCGTGCGGCTTATCCGCCCACTTTTTCTGCTTGCGAATGTGGTCGATGGCCGCGTTGCGGGCAATGCTCATGACCCAGCTCAGCCACTGGCCCTGATGGGTGTACGAGCCGTCCGGATCCTGCATCGCGTTGATGACGCGAACGAAGGTCTCCTGGAAGACGTCGTTGGCCACTGCACGGTCCTTCACCATGCCCATAAGGTAGCCGAAGATACGGTCCTGGTGCCGCTCTACGAGCTGGCGAAAGGCGGCCTCGTCGCCCTCCTCCAGGTACGCCGTCACCAGTTCCTCGTCTGTTGGCTGCATGTGAAGTCCCACTCTTGGCCCGGCCGAATTCGTGAGGGGGGCATGGCGGCAATGATAACGAGCCGCTCGATCCGATTATTATACCGCCCCGACGTTCAGAAACGAGAGAGCCCCAACGGGACCCTCGCTGCAGATGTGTACGACTGGAACCGAGCCGGGTTCACCGGGGGAAGCGACTCGTCCTCAAGCGAGTGTGCAAGAGCGCGATGGGCTTCTCGTCTCTACAGCCGAGGTCTCCTCGACCGTGGACGTACCGTCCGTACTCGACGACGGGCGAGCAAACCGTTCGCGCACGATTCGCAGATTCGACTCGGACACGGATCGTGCCCCGGACGAATAGCGCCTCTCGATACGTCGGTTTTGTTCGAACGAGAAGTCGAGGACAGACCGTCTCCATGAACTCCCCACTCTCCACATTCCCCTCACAGCACCAGATCCACCACGTCTCGCAGCTGCTCGGCACCGGTTACGTCGAGGTCGTGGTCGCCGGCGATGCGAGAGAGGTTGTTCTCCGGCACCACAGCGCGCTCGAAGCCGAGCTTGGCGGCCTCCTTGAGGCGCGGCTCGATCTGGCTCACGGTCCGGATCTCCCCGCCCAACCCCACTTCCCCAATGAGCACCGAGCCGGTGTGGGCGGGAATGTCGCGAAACGAGGACGCCGCGGCGATGGCCACGCCCAGGTCCACGGCCGGCTCGTCGAGCGTCACCCCCCCGGCCACGTTCACGAACACGTCGTGGTCGCTGAAGGCGAGGCCGGAGCGCTTCTCCAGCACCGCCAGGATCATCTGCAGGCGCTGCGACGCGAAGCCGGTGACCGTGCGCTGCGGCGTGTTGTAGGAGGTGGGCGTCACGAGCGCCTGAATCTCCACGAGAATCGGGCGCGTGCCCTCCAGCGAGCACACGACGGTGGACCCGCTCACGCCGTAGCCCCGCTCGGAGAGAAACAGCTCGCTCGGGTTGGGCACCTCGTGCAGGCCGGTTTCCCGCATCTCGAAGACGCCGATCTCGTTGGCCGCGCCGAACCGATTCTTGACGCTGCGGAGGATGCGATAGGCGTGGTGCTGGTCGCCCTCGAAGTAGAGCACCGTGTCCACCATGTGCTCCAGCACGCGCGGCCCGGCGATGGTGCCCTTTTTGGTGACGTGTCCCACGAGGAAGGTCGAAAACTCCTCCTCTTTCGTGAGCTTCAGGAGGGAGGCGGTGCTCTCGCGCACCTGGCTCACCGATCCGGGCGCACTCGACAGGTCGGGCCGGTAGATGGTTTGAATCGAGTCGACGACCAGCAGGTCCGGCTCCACCTCGTGGACCGCGTCGGCGATCTGCTGGACATTCGTTTCCGCGAGCAGGTAGAGGGTGTCGGACGCGATCTCCAGGCGGCGGGCGCGGAGCTTGACCTGTCGCTTCGACTCCTCGCCCGTCACGTAGAGGATGGAGTGACGGGGCAGGTACCCGGCGAGCTCCGTCATGAGCGTGCTCTTGCCGATGCCGGGATCCCCCGCAATGAGGCTGAAGGAGCCCTGCATGATGCCGCCCCCCATCACGCGATCGAGCTCCTCGACGCCCGTTTCGAGGCGGGCATCCTCTCCCAGCTCCACGTCCGGCAGCCGCTCCGGCGCGCCGGGACCCGACGCGCCGTTGCTGCTTTTTGTGCTGGAGGGAAGGTCCGGCACCTGCGCCTCCACCTGGGCCGGCTCGGTCTCTTTGGCGAGCGTATTCCAGGCGCCGCAGCCCGGGCACTTGCCCATCCACTTGTGGGCCTCGTGCCCGCACTCCTGGCAGACGTATCGGGGATTCGAGTCGGCCATCGCTCCATTCAGATTTCTACAAAAACAGGGGGACGCCGCTCCGCCCGGCATCACGCTTCGGGGGTCCTCGTTGGAGGAACCTCGTCGGAGCGGCGATGTGCACTATTCGCGCCGCGGAACATGAATACGCATTCGGGCAGACGTGGTCCCGAGCTGCA
Source organism: uncultured Salinivenus sp. (assembly GCA_964502085.1). Lineage (GTDB taxonomy): Bacteria > Bacteroidota > Rhodothermia > Rhodothermales > Salinibacteraceae > Salinibacter. Next base: position 13,233 of record CAZCUZ010000066.1, read on the forward strand.
GACTTCTTCTCTCATCAGATCGTCGCGCCTGCGTTGTTCGACTCTCTCCTCTCTCCGCTCCGCGCCCTCGGGCAGTACGCCATTCTCATGGGCCGGGCCTTCGCGTCGGTCGACGAGGTACGCATGTACTGGAAGAACCTCTTCATCCAGATGGTGCGCATCGGCGTCGACTCGATCCCGATCGTCGCTCTCGCCGCCGCGTTCTCGGGGGCCGTGCTGACGGTCCAGACGGCCTACCAGCTCGAGACGCCCTTCATTCCGAAGACGATCATCGGCTCCATCGTGGCCCCGTCGATCATGCTGGAGCTCGGCGTGGTGGTCGCCGGCTTCATCCTGGCGGGGCGCGTCGGGGCTCGCATCGCGGCCGAGCTCGGCACGATGCGCGTGTCCGAGCAAATCGACGCCCTCGAGGTCATGGGCCTCAACTCCATCGGCTTCCTCATCCTACCGCGCGTCCTGGCCGGCGTCATCATGTTTCCGATGCTGTACGTCGTCTCCTGCGTCGTGGGCATCGGCACCGGCATCTTGACCGGCCACCTCGGCGGTTTTCTCAGCGCGAGCGAGTTTCTGGAGGGGGCGCGTCAGTTTTTCAAGCTCCTCGATCCGTTCATCGGGCTCATCAAAGCCTTCGTCTTCGGATTCATCATCACCTCGATTGCCTGCTACAAAGGCTACTACACCACCAGCGGCGCCGTCGGGGTCGGCGACAGCACGACCCAGGCCGCCGTGCTGAGCTGCGTCTTCATCCTCGTCGCCGACCTCGTCGTGGCCACCCTTCTTTTGTAAGCTTCTCTAAAGACGACTCTCCCGCACGGACGCATCGGATAGCCTCCGGCTCGCTCTCGTATACGAACGGATCGTCTTCCTTCGCCGGTGTCCCTTTCGGCCCCTCCCTCCTCTCGCGATGATTGAAGTCAAGAACATATCGAAGAGCTTCGACGCCCTTCAGGTGCTCACCGACGTTTCGCTGGACGTACGCACGGGAGAAAAGCTCGCCATCATCGGGCGCTCCGGCTCCGGCAAGAGCGTGCTGATGAAGCACTTCGTGGGGCTGCTCTGGCCGGACGAGGGGCAGGTGCTGGTGGACGACACGGACATCGCCGAAATTCCCTACGACGAGCTGCGAGAGGTGCGGCGCCGGTTCGGCGTGCTCTTTCAAGGGGGCGCCCTCTTCGACTCGATGTCCACCTTCGACAACATCGCGTTTCCCCTCCGCTACTTCTCCTCGCTCAGTGATGCGGAGGTCGACGAGCGCGTGACGGAATGCCTGGACCTGGTGCGGCTTTCCGGCGTCGGCCCCAAGAACCCGGCCGAGCTGTCCGGCGGCATGCGGAAGCGCGTAGCCCTCGCCCGGGCCATCTCGATGGAGCCGGAGTACATCCTCTACGACGAGCCCACCAGCGGCCTGGATCCCGAAACCTCGAATACAATCAACGACCTCATCAATCACCTCGCGGAGAAGCTGAACGTGACGAGCGTCGTCATCACCCACGACATGCACTCGGTGCTCGAGGTCGCCGATCGGGTCGCCTTTCTTCACGGTCAGGACCTCGAATGGGTCGGCCCCGTCGAGGCAATCCACGAAAGCACAAACCCGAACCTCAACTCGTTCGTGAAAGCCAGCGAGTACAAGATCGGGGATCCCTCCACGACCTCGCCGTTCTCGGAACCGTCCTAGGTCCCGCCGCGCTCGCCCGCTTCTTTTCCGCTCTCCCCCTCGCCCTTATGCAATACAGCAACGAAGTCAAGGTCGGAGCTGCGCTCGTCCTCGCGGCGATCGTCGCGTTCGCCGGCATTCGGTTTTTCCAGAACGTGCCCCTGTTCGGAAGCTCGTACACGCTCTACGCCGAATTCGACGACGCCGGGGGCCTCAGTTCGGGCAATGCCGTCCGGATGAAGGGCGTGAACGTCGGCTCGGTCGAGGCGGTGCAGCTCGATTCGGAGTCGCAGGGGGTCCGGGTACGCCTCCAGATCAACCGTGGCCCCCACATTCCAGAGGGCTCTCACGCGCAGGTGTCGGGCATCAGCGCCCTCGGCGGCGTGCAGATCAGCATCACCCCGGGCCCGAGCGACAATCCCCCGATTGCTCCCGGCTCCACCCTGGGGCCGCCCCCGGAGGGCTCGACCCTGAAGCAGCTCACGGCACAGGCCCCGGCCCTCGCATCGAAGGCCGACAGCGTCCTCGCCGGCGCCAACACGACGCTGGCCGGCCTGAATCAACAGCTGCAGAATCCGGACAGCGACCTTCGACAAGCGCTGTCGTCGGTGCGACGCACGTCCGAGAATCTCGACGAGGTGACGACGGCCGAGAAGGAAAACATCCGGGCGCTGATTCAGAACCTCAAGGGCGTGTCGAGCGACCTCAAGGCCTTTACCGGCGAGAACGGGGACTCGCTCGACGTGGCTGTGCATCGACTCAACCGGTCGCTGGACCGCCTGAATCGGAGCCTCGCCTCCTTCGAAAACACGACGGCCACCCTCGACACGATCACGACCAAGCTGAACGACGGAGAGGGCACGGCCGGCCGCCTCGTCAACGATCCCGGCCTCTACATGAAGCTGGACTCGGCCGCCGCCCGGTCGAACCGCATCCTGCTCGACTTCCAGGAAAATCCCGGCCGCTACCTGGACGACATGACGCTCGTGAAGGTGTTTTAAGTAGACACA
>CAZCUZ010000067.1:0-15463 GCA_964502085.1 uncultured Salinivenus sp.
GTTTCTACATTCCGGCTTCGCTCACGGTCGGACACGGTTCCCAGCGTTCTGAAGAAGTACTTGAACACGGATCGGTACGACCGCATCGTGCGCAATCTTCGCGAATGGACGGCAGTGCGCCGGTACATTCACCGAAATCCAGCGGATTGGACGGACGACCGACATTTTCTGTCCGACGAATCGGAATTGGAGGCGCCATTCTCCTGAGGAGATGCTTTCCTCGCTGCCCCCTTACGGATCGCCGACGCCGCCTACGAACGATTTTGACACGCACGACGACCCGGGAGCGTCCCTTGTGAGATGCGGGAATACAGTCTGAGGAAAACTCATCTCAAAACAAAAAACGCCCCGCGGCGCAGAGCCACGGGGCGCAGCTGCCCAGGATGGATTCGAACCATCAGCCTCCCGGTCCAGAGCCGGACGCTCTGCCGATTGAGCTACTGGGCAAGACGAACCCGAACACCGGGACCGATCCGATATCGGACCTACAGAAATGATTCGGCTAGCCGCCCGGTTCCGCCGCACCGCCCGACGCAGGCGGTTTGACGGATGCTTCACCCTCGGAGTGATCGTCGTCGCCGGGACCGTACTCGATCCACGTCGTCGCGGCGGCCGACGTGTCGGCGAGCCCGTCCACCTCGGCCATCGACACACCGCGCCACGTCGCAATCTGCTCGACGATCCGGGCTCGCACGTACCGCTGCAGGGCACGCGTCTGGGCGAGCGTATACCCGCTCGTGTCGACGGGCTCCAGCACCCGCACCCGAATCGTTTCGACGTCGGGGTCGAACCAGAAGGTGTTCTTGGGCAGGGCCTCGTGGGTACCGTCGACGGCAATGGGCAGCACCGGCACGTCCTCCTTGATGGCGAGGCGAAAGGGCCCGTCGGAGAAGCGGTGTACCCGCCCGTCCCGCGAACGCGTGCCCTCGGGAAAAAACATGACGCTGCAGGCCCGATCCAGATAGCTCGCGGCCGTCTCGAGCACCCGGGCCCGGCTCCGCTTGTCGCGCCGGTCGACGCAGATGTCTCCGCTCAGCCGCAGCAGCCAGCCGGCCACCGGCAGCTCGAAGAGCGCCTTCTTGGCGACCCACTTCATGTCCCACGGCACCCGCGAAATAATGGGCGGATCGGCCTGCGAGAAGTGATTGCCCACCACGACGTACGGATTTCGAGGATCGTCGGGAAGCGGCCCCTCCAGCTCGACCGTCCAAAACGGATTCACGTAGATGAACAGCCGCCCCACGATGCGGAGCGTGTACCCGGCGTTGTAGTGGGCCGGATCGCGATCCAGCAGCCGCGCCACCAGCATGACCGGCAGCCACAGAACGAGGAGCGTCCCAATCGCAAACCAGACCCAGAGGGAAACGAGCACCGAACGCATGAGCACGAGAGGGGATGAAAAAGCGCCGCAGTCCCCCCTATGCTCCAACCGGGGCAGTTGGTTCGGAAGAACGCGTGGAAGCATGGGCGCGTGGGTGTGAAGAGCGTGGGGGAAAAGGCGCGGGGGCTGATGCGGACGCTCTCCCCAAATGGGGCAGCAAAACCCCAAGGAATTGGTTCGGATCGGCACCGATCCGACCCGCTTCGCATAAAACATTTCGCTACCAGACATTTTGGATAGAGCACCGAAAAATCCTCCTCAACCGTCACTCCAGCCCCTGAGCGAGGCAATCCTAGATTGCCAGGTCTATCTACCGTTCGAGAGGATGGACTCCAGATCAAAGTCTGGAGTGACGGTGGAACATCTGGAAATCGTGAGTGCAGTTTGCGGCAGACGTGCCCGTAAATGACGACTCCGCAAGGGAAAACCACGGAATCGCCCGAGGATTTTTCGGTGCTCAGCGCTCAAACCGAAACTGTCCGGTAGTGAGATAAAACATGATTGAGACGGGCCGATGCACCCACTCTCCCACACCCCCGCTCGCCCCCCCAAGCGCCAACCCACTCCGTTCGATCGTGTCCGACCGGCCCAGCATTCTCAAATACCTCTACGAGGAGCCCACGCTTCTGCCCGAAGAGCCGCCGCCCTCCGGGACGCGCCGCCGGAAAAATCGCTCGGCGCCGCCCGAGGACCTCTCGACGGCCTTCGAGGAGGCGTCCGACGACCCCGACGTGCACCGCGGCTACCTCGCCGGCACGAACCGGACCGACGAAACGGTGGGCCTCACGTCGATCCACCCGCCCGACGCCTACGTTGTCCCGCTCCTGGAAGCCCTCGGCCAATCGTGGTGGGGCCGCTGCACGACGGACGACACGACGGAGGCCCTCTCGGGCGAGACCGCCCGACGTATTCTTCGGATGCCGCCCCGCACGTCCGTCCTCGTGACCGCCGAGACGCCGGTGCCTCCGGAACGGATGTCCGCGGTTGCAGGTAGGGCACGGCGACGCGACCGGTCGGCTCTTCGCGCTCTGCTCGACGCGGCACACGTCGTGTTCTTCCCCGAACCGGCCCGCGACGGCCACGACTGGAGCCTCTTCTCCACCGCCCCGATGCGGGACCGGCTCGTGGCGGCCTTCCGGGCCCGACCGACCGAGGCGGTCCGCCGGTTCGTCCTCCCCTACCAGAAGGCCCGTTCCGAATCCAAATTCCACTTCGACACATGGCAGCTGACGGAGCCGCCGCTCCCGGACTACATCGAGGAAGTGTGACGCCCCCCACCGACGCCGGCCACGCCCCCTGGATCAACCGCTGTCTGGAGGGGGCCGAGGCGGGCGCGGGTGCGGTGAGCCCGAATCCCCTGGTGGGGGCCGTGCTCGTGGGGCCGGACGGCACCGTGCTCGGCGAGGGCGCCCACGAGGTCTACGGCGGGCCGCACGCCGAAGTGCAGGCCCTCCGCGCCGCCGAAAACCAGCACGGACCGGCGGCCCTTCGCGACGCCACGCTCTACGTAAACCTCGAGCCCTGCAGTCACCACGGCAAGACGCCGCCCTGCACGGACCTCATCATCGAGAAGGGGGTGCCGCGCGTCGTGGTGGGCACGGTCGACCCCTTTCCGCAGGTTCAGGGAGGCGGCATTCGGCAGCTGCGCGAGCAGGAGGTCGACGTAGAAGTAGGCGTCCGCGAGCACGCCTGCCGCCGCTTCAACGAGGCCTTCTTCCACCACGTCGAGACGGGCCGCCCGCTCGTGACCCTCAAGGTGGCGCAGACGCTCGACGGCCGCATCGCCACCCGCACGGGCGACAGTCAATGGATCTCGGGGACGGCGTCCCGCACGCTCGTCCACGAGTGGCGCGCCACGCTCGACGGTGTGCTGGTCGGCAGCGGCACCGCCCGCAGCGACGACCCGCGCCTCACGGTGCGCCACGTAGACGGCCGCCAGCCCCTCCGCCTCGTCCTCGACCGCACGGGCACCCTCCCGCCCGACCGCACCCTCTTCACCGACGACCACGCCGACCGCACAATCGCCGTCCTCGGTGAACAGGCCGACCGCCCCGCCTACGCCGACCGCCTCGAGGACGCCGGCGGCCACCTCCTCCGCGTGCCCGAAACCGCAGACGAGCACCTCGACCTCCACGCGCTCCTCCGCCGCCTCGGCACAGACGGCGGGCGCGAGGCCGAGCCCCTTCAGTCGCTCCTCGTGGAGGCGGGACCGGGCCTCGCCACCGCCCTCTTCCGCCGGGACCTCGTGGACCGCTTCTTCTGCTTTGTGGCACCGAAGGTGGTGGGAGAGGGCATCGCCGCACTGGGCGACCTCGGCATTGTAGAGATGGAGAACGCCGTCACGTTTGCGGAGCAGACCTGGGATCCCGTCGGCGACGACGTGCTGCTGCGAGGATACTGCCGATCCGTGTGACCGTTCTCACCACCGTCCCTCACCCCGTTGCAATCATTTTCCTCGGGACGGCGTTACATGCGTGTACTCGCCGATTGACTGCTCCACGACCCTCTCCTCCGCCATGTCCGGAACGCGCAAGTGGGCCAAGGTCAAGCGCAAGAAGCAAAAGCAGGACAAGCGCCAGTCGAAGGTCTGGGCCAAGCTGTCGCAGGAAATCGAGACGGCCGCACGTGAGGGGGGCGGCGATCCCGACGCAAACGTGGCGCTGGCCCAGGCCGTCGAGCGGGCCAAGGAAGAGGACATGGCCAAGGACACGATCGAACGGGCCATCAAGCGGGGCACCGGCGAGCTGGAGGGAGCAGAGACGGAGGCCGTCACCTACGAGGGCTACGCCCCGCACGGAGTGGCCGTCTTCGTGGAGGCGACGACCGACAACATCAACCGCACCGTCAAGGATCTCCGCAATCTCTTCAACGATCACGGGGGCAACCTCGGAAAGGATGGGTCGGTGGCCTATCTCTTTGAGCGAAAGGGACGGCTCACGATTTCGACCCAGGCGGCCGAGGAGATGTCTCTCTTCGATCTCGTGGTCGAGGCCGGAGCAGAGGACCTGACCGAAGAGGACGGCTCGTTCGTCGTGACGACCTCCGTTGAGACATTTGCGGACGTGAAAGACGCTCTGGAGGCCGACGGAATCGAGCCGAACGAGGCCGAACTCCTCCGCCAGCCGACGACGACCGTGTCCCTGGACGCCGACGAGCGAGAGGAGGTCCAAACGCTCATAGAAAAGATTGACGATCATCGGGACGTCGATGCCGTCTACACGACGCTCGACGCGACCGATCCGAAATAGAGCCGCTCAGCATGGATTGTCCCATAGTGCACAGGATGTGCAATGTCTTGAAAGTAAGCTTCCTCGAAGAAACTAGCACCTACGTCGCTCCAAGCCTTGTGCTGAACTTGATTCAGTATTGACTCAGAGCGTATCCAACCGCGTGGATAGGTCATATCGGTCGGATGGATGGGCTCCAGATCAAGCTTGGACATCTCAGATGTCCAGGAGCGACGATGGCGTCTGTTTCTGGCGATTAGAGGTAGGCACCATACGGTCCACATATAGCACAACGCGTTCTCAACAGGCGGTGTGGCCCGGAACGAATCCGAGCACGGGAGCGTGGGCGCATAGAAGTGTCGCAGATGGTCGCACACGGCCCATTCTCCTATTCCGCTCTCACACGAACCCGGAGCAGACGACGTTCTCACGATTGGAAACGAACGCTGTCGATCTTCCGCACGCCCTCTCTCCCGCGCTCCCATTCTCCCATCCCCAGTGCCATGCACATCCTCGGCATCGACCCCGGCTCCCGGGCCACCGGCTACGGCATCGTTGAGGATAACGACGAAACGCTCGTGGCAGCGGACGTCCTCCGCCTCGACGACACCGATGACCACCCCGAGCGCCTGAAGCAGATCTACGACCGGCTCACCGCCCTCATCGAGGAGCACGGTCCCGACGCCTTTGCCATCGAGATGCCGGTCTACGGCCAGAATCCGCAGTCCATGCTGAAGCTGGGCCGGGCGCAGGCAGCGGCCATGATGGCCGGGCTCAATGCCGACCTGCCCGTCGCGCAGTACACCCCGAAAGAGATCAAAAAGTCCGTGACGGGCAACGGCAACGCCTCCAAGCAGCAGGTCCGCTTCATGGTGGCGTCCATCCTCGACACCGAGGCGGCCGATCTGACGCACGACGCCGCAGACGCCCTGGCGACGGCCCTCTGCCACAACAACCGCGACGCCCACGGCGACTCGGCCTCGTACACCGGCTGGGCGAGCTTCGTCGAGGCCAACCCCGACCGCATTTCGGAGTGAGGAATTGGGATTGTGGAGGGCGGGGTGAGAGGCACGACGTTTCGCCTTCCCCACCCCGAACTCCACATTCGTCAGTTTCGGTGGTAGCCGCGCTCGCGGTCGCGGACCTCGATGACCTCCGTTACCTCTTCCTCATCGAGTCCGCCGTCACTCAACTCGTGGGCGAGTTCGGCCATCTGCTCGGCCTTCCGGGGGGACTGCTGCCATTCCGGATGGGCCTGTTCGATGAGGCTGACGAGAATCCGGAGGTACGGATAGCGCTCTTCCTTCGAGTCGATCTCGGCGATGGACTGGGCGAAGAGCTCGGCGTTGCGACCGATCTGACGATCGACCATTCGGGAGTCGTACCGCATGGGAGACGTCGAGACGTGAGACGAGGAGAACGTCGACAGGGAAATCTCATCCTTCAACGCACGGCCCCCTCGGGAGTTGCCCCATCTTCGGATTGCCGTCATTTTCAAATCTCTACCGATCTCTCGGTGACAATCGCCTCGTCCCGTTAGTCGTCTGTTCTCCCGCATTCGATCAAGATTTTGACGTGCTATCGCCGTCTGTCGAGGACACGCCGTCTTGACCCGGATTTGCACAACCCATAGCTTCACGACCCCGTCGGGAACGGAATCGAAGCGCGAACCGGGACTCGCCGTCGCCGTACAGAACCTCGCAGCAGGAATCAGTACCCAGCAGTCTCATGAACACGTCGTCCAGCCAGCGCTCCAGTTCGTATCGACTGGAGGTGCTCCCCGAGATCCCGGCGTTCCACCGAGATGCCCTCCGGAAAGGACGTCTCGAAAAGGGTCATCTCGTCTACTACGGCCCGAAGCCCTCGTACTACGGCATCGGCGAGGTCAAGCGCATCAACGGGTCCGACATTGCCGTCGACTTTCGCGGAACGGGCCACTTCGACGTGCACGAGGAAATTATGGACCAGCGCTACCTCATCCGCATCCCGAACGAGAAAATGGCGGAGCTGTAGCGGCACCCTCTTCTGTGGCCGAGCTCCCCGGTGCCCTTCCTCGACGGCTGGAGAACGAGGGCACTCCTCTCCCTTTCCCCTACCCATCCTCTACCGCCGTGGACACGACTGCGCTTCCCTCGATCGATCAAGAGGTCTCCCGCATCGGACTCGGAACCTGGGCCATCGGAGGCCGGGAGTGGGGCGGGACCGACGAGCAGCAGGCCATCGACACGATTCTTTCGGCGCTGGACCGGGGCATCAACGTGATCGACACGGCCCCGGTGTACGGCTTCGGGCGAGCCGAAGAGCTCGTCGGGACGGCCCTGGACGCGTACGGGCGGCGGGAGGACGTGGTGGTCGCCACCAAGGCCGGCCTCGACTGGGACGAGGACGGCTCTGTGGTCCGGCGGGCCACGCCTGAGCGCATCCGAACGGAAATCACCGACTCCCTGGAGCGCCTGCAGACCGACTACGTCGACCTCTACCAGGTGCACTGGCCCGACCCGCTCGTGCCGATGGACGAAACGGCGGGCGTCCTCCGCGAGCTCCGCAACGAGGGGCTCGTGCGCGCCATCGGCGTGAGCAATTTTCAGCCCTCCCAGATGGACACCTTCCGGCGTGCGGCGCCCCTCCACACCTGCCAGCCGCCCTATAATCTCTTCGAACGCCGCATCGAAGACGGCGTGCTTTCGTACTGCGGCCAGGAAGGCATCGGCCTGATCACCTACAGTGCCCTCTGCCGAGGCCTCCTCAGCGGCACCCTGTCGGCGGACCGAACCTTTGCGGACGACGACATCCGCACCCTCGACCCCAAGTTTCAACCCCCTCGGCTCAACCGATATCTCGACGCCGTCGAGCGACTCGACGAATTTGCGCAGAAGGCCTACGGGCGACGGGTCATCCACCTGGCGGTTCGATGGATTCTCGATCAGGGAGTGGACGTGGCCCTGTGGGGTGCCCGCGCGCCCGACCAGCTCGATCCGGTGGACGAGATGAGCGGCTGGCCCCTCACCGACGAGGACCGGGCCGAAATCGACCGCATCCTCGACACCGCGATCAACGACTCCCTCCCGCCCGACTTCCTGGCTCCCTCCGTGCGGGACAATGCCGAGTAAAGGACGGCCCACGGCCTCGCCCCCCAAAACAAAGAAAAGGGCCCGTGCTCCCACCGGCACGAGCCCCTGCGGCAGTGCCGGTCCCCCCTCCAGCCGAGGAACGAATCCCTCGGAGAGAGGGGCCTCCGGCTGAGATGGCCTCCCGCCCGGCTGCGGCACCATGCGGGCGGGACGCACTACCGCGCCTAGATGTGACCAGTCGTTAAACGTCGGCGAAGCCCCTGTGTACGCAACCTGCCGTTCGTGAAGCAATAGCAATAAAACCGTCCTACACCCCCCTGTCTTGCAAAATCTTGCGGGACGCATCCTTCATCAGGTAGATCGTCGTTCAGCCAGCCATGACCGACACCCGAGAGCGACGGGCGTTCACGTCCCTTGCTCGCTATCAGGAGCACGTACCGGGACGAGCCGTGCTGAAAAGTGGAGGTGATGACTGGAACAACCTGCACCTACGGAGTCACGTCCTTCCTGCTCAGCTGGACGAGGCTCCTGCCCCTGCTATCCCTCAGCACACTCTTACGTTCGTCTACGCAGGACGCATAACGGGGGACCGGCGAACGGGTGGGGGAAAATGGCACCCCTTCGACACCGAGATCGAAGGACACGTGACCCTCCGCCCCGCGGGCCGTTCCACTGCTCTTCGCTGGCGGAGCGAGCATCCGGTTCGCACACTGAGCCTCTACCTTCTCCCCGACCACCTCGAAGACGCGGCGTTGCAGATGGGAATGGCCCCCTCCCGGGTCGAACTCCGGGACCACTTCAATGCGGCCGATCCCGTGCTACGACCCATCGCGGAAGAGCTTCAAAAGGTAGCGTCGGGAGCCCGATCCAGAGGAACGCTCTACCTGCAGACGGCCCTGCAAACCCTTTCGATGCGACTCCTCCATCGGTACGCGCGCCATTCTCCGGAGCCGAAGGACTCCGGGGCGCTTTCGCAGTCTCGACTGCACCGCATCGAGCGCTACGTCCACACAAACCTCGAGGCCGACCTTTCTCTCGACGACCTCGCACAGGTGGTAAACCTGAGCAAATACCACTTCTCCCGCCGGTTTAAACGACGCACCGGACAGTCGCCCTACCAGTTCGTCATCTACGAGCGCGTGCGTACGGCCCGCCGCCGGCTCCGGGAGACGACGCATTCCCTCGCCCGGATTGCCCTAAACGTCGGGTTCAACTCCCAGAGCCACTTCACCCGCACGTTCAAACGCCACGTCGGCCTCCCGCCGGGCCGGTATCGGTCGGTGTGGCAGTAACTCGGCGGACGGGACGGCTTTCACGGCCCACGGCCCGATTCACCCCGAACCTGACCCCGAAATGCTGGTTGGACTTTTGTCTGTGGAATCGTGCCTCCCCACGACCTTTTTCTTCTGAGCGTCGCACGCCCCATGCGCTTCTCGCCCTCTTTCTGGAACCTGTGCGTCGGGCTCCTCGCGCTTCTCGTCGGCCTGAGCGGCTGCCAGTCCGATCACGTGCCGTCGCCCGACTCCGACTCGTACCGAACGGCCGTCACGGCGTTTTACACCGGGGTCACGGCCATTCAGGTCGGGGAAAACTTTCGTGCTAACGAGCAGCTGTCGACGGCGGCCGAACAGGCTCCGGGCGAACCGGCCGTGTGGGCCAATCGCGGGCTTCTCGAGCTCCGGACGAACGAACTCGAGCCCGCGGCGCAGTATTTGGAGCGGGCCCGGGGACTGGCCCCCGACCACAGCCACATTCAGTACCTGTCCGGGCTCCTGGAGCGCGAGCGGGGGCAGTACGAGCAGGCCCTGTCGCATCTGCGGCGGGCCGCCGATCTCGACTCGACGAACCGATCGGCCCTCTACACCCTCGCTCAGGTGACCGAACAGCGGGGCGGAGCAGACGCCACCGCCGAGGCCCTTCAGCTCACGGAGCAGCTCCTGGAGCAGGACCCCGAAAACCTGGCCGTCCTCGTGGAACGAGCGCGCCTCGCGGCCAAGGGGGGAAACGGCGAGGTGCTGCGCGAGACGATCGACCGCCTCTCTGCGCGATCCTCCGACTGGCCGGACGCCGTCCAGCAGTCGTTTCGGGACGCGCAGGACGAAGCGGACACTCCCTCGGACGCAGCGTCGGCCGTGGCGTTTCTGAAGAACGACCTGCAGCGCGTGCCGGCGTACCGGGCCGCCCGGCGGGCCGTACAGCCCCCCGGCGAGCAGATCGGATCGGTGATCGAGCGTCCCCTGCGCCTCCAGGCGTCGGACCCGCGTCCCGCTCCCGCCGACACCGGCCTCACAGTGTCCCCCGACACGGTGACGACCGACGGACCGTGGGACTGGACCCACCATCTGACGCTCACCGACGGCGTGCCCCCGGACGTGATGATGGCCAACGCCCAGACCCTGCGGATCGAAACGAGCCTGGGCCGCACCGAAACGATGTCGTTCCCGGGCGGCACGGACAACACGCCTCCCTCCCCCCACGCCGTCACGAGCCTCGACTTCAACTACGATTTCCGAACCGACCTCGCCGCCGCCGGGGCCGGGGGATTGCGCCTCTACCGCCAGGAGCCGGACACCAGCTTCCAGGACATTTCGGACGAGGCCCTTCCCGCCTCCGTGCGCGATGACGCCTACACGGGCGTGTGGACGGCCGACCTCGACATGGACGGGGACCTCGACCTCGTCGCGGCCCGGGAGGAGGGGCCGCCCGTCGTGCTCCGCAACAACGGCGACGAAACGTTTGCGACGCGCGCGTTCTTCGAGGACGTGACGGCCGTCCGTGCCTTCGCGTGGGCCGACCTCGACGGCGACGGGCCGCCGGAGGCCGCGATGCTCGACGCCGAGGGGCAACTGCACGTCTACGACAACCGGCGCTCCGCCACCCCCCGCTTCGAGCGCCGGTCGGTGCCGGACACGCTGGCCCCGGCCCACGCCCTGGCCGTCACGGACGTGACCGGCGACGCCTCCCTCGACCTGCTGCTCCTCCACGACGACGGCACGATCCGTCGCCTCACGCCGACCGCCCAACAGCCGTCGGAATGGGCCACCGAGCGCCTCGTCCAGTGGGCGGACGCCCCCGACGTAGACGGTCCCGACTCGGCCCGTCTCGTGACGGGCGACCTCGACAACAACGGCGGCGTGGACGTACTCGCCTCCGGTCCGAACGGCGCGCAGGTGTGGCTGCGGGACTCGACGCAGACCTTCACGTCGCTCCCGGCCTCGCTCGACCGACCGGTATTCTCGGCGGCGGACGTGCGGGGACAGGGCCGCCTCGACCTGATGGCGCTCGGCCCGGACGGCACGGCCCTCCGCCTCACCAACCGCGGGGCCAAAAATTACCAGTCGCAGCGCATCCAGCCGCGGGCCGCCCGCACGCAGGGCGACCGGCGGATCAACCCGTTTGGCATCGGCGGCGAGATCGAGCTCCGCTCGGGCCTGCTCTACCAGAAACGGGTCATCGACGACCCGACCGTCCACTTCGGCGTCGGCCGGCGCACCGGCGCCGAGGTGGCGCGCATCACCTGGCCCAACGGCACCGTCCAGGCCGAGTTCGACCTCGTCTCGACGCAGACGGCCCTCGCGCGCCAGCGCCTCAAGGGCTCCTGCCCGTGGGTCTACACGTACGACGGAGAGAAAATGCAATTCGAAACGGACTTCCTCTGGCGCACGGCGCTCGGCCTCCGCATCAACGCGCAGGGCAAGGCGCAGGTCATCCACAGCGAGGACCGGATCTTCATTCCGGGTGAGCACGTGGCCCGGCGCAACGGCCAGTACGACGTGCGCATCACCGGCGAGCTCTGGGAGAGCCACTTCTTCGACCGCGTGGAACTGATGGCCGTGGACCACCCGACCGACGCCGAGGTGCGCGTCGACGAGCGCTTCCACCAGCCGGCGCCCGACCAGGACCTGACGGCTCTGTCCGACCCGCAGCCCGTGGCGCAGGCCAGAGATCAGGACGGGCGCGACGTGACCGATCTCGTTCGGGAAAAGGACGGGCGCTACCTCGACACGTTCGAGCTCGGCGCCTTCCAGGGGCAGACCGAGGAGCATTCCGTCACGATTGACCTCGGGGACGACGTGCCGACCGACGGACCGCTCTGGCTCGTGGCCGACGGCTGGGTGTACCCGACGGACACCTCCATCAACCTCGCCATCAGTCAGGGCGACCACGCGCCGCCGCAGAGCGTCACCGTCGAGGTGCCGGACGGCGAGGGCGGCTGGACGACCGTCAAGTCCGACGTCGGCTTCCCGGCCGGCAAGTCCAAGACCATGCTCATCGACCTCTCGGACGTGGGCGGGCCGGACGGGCCGCGCCGCGTCCGCCTGCGCACCAGCATGGAGATCTACTGGGATCGGCTCGCGTGGGCGACGGGGCGTCCGGACACGAAGCTGAAGACCCACGTGATGAAACCGGACTCCGCCCGCCTGCGCTACCGCGGCTTCTCGACGGTCGTGCAGACCGAGCGCCGCAAGCCGACCGTGCCGGTCTACGACTCGATTGCCAGTACCGCCCCGATCTGGCCCGACCTCGAGGGCTACCACACCCGCTTCGGCGACGTGCGCGAGCTGGTCACCGAGACGGACGACCGGTACGTCATCATGAACGCGGGCGACGAGATGGTGCTGCGCTTCGACGCCCCGCCCCCGCCGCCCGAGGGCTGGACGCGCGACTTCGTGCTCGTCGGCGACGGGTGGGTGAAGGACGGCGATTACAACACCGGCTATTCCAAAACCGTCCGCCCCCTCCCCTACCACGGCATGGAGGATTACTCGACGCCGCCCGGACCGCTGGAGGAGGATCCGGCGTATAAGAAGCATCCGGAGGACTGGGAGACCTACCACACGCGGTACGTGACGCCGCGGGGCCTGCATCGGGCACTCACCGTCGACCGCACACCGTAGCTCCCGATCCGGTTTACCCGACACTGCGCATTGCGTATTTCGTATTGCGTATCTGCTAGAAGCAGGCACCCTTACGCAATACGCAACACGCAATACGGACCCGCGAATCAGCTCGCACCCTCTGTCTTGCTCGTGCCATGACCAACCGGACCCTCCTTCGCGGCATTCTCGGCGTCGTGTTCGTGGGGCTGCTGGCCGTTCCCCTGATTCTTCAGGGATGGTCGACCGACGGCACGGACGGCAGCCTGGACCGCGAGACCGCCCTCGACCGCTACGGCTTCGTGCTCGACGAGGTGGCTCCGGAGATTGGCATCGACTTTACGCACGAGGCCCCCGACCTGGACCCCAAGCTCGACCACGTGATGCCCGAAGTCGCCTCCGTGGGCGCGTCCGTCTCGGTTGCCGACTACAACGATGACGGATACGCCGACCTCTACGTCACCAACAGCACGTACGGCACCGAAAACGCGCTGTACCGCAACGACGGCGACGGCACCTTTACGAACGTGGCGCCCGAACGAGGCCTCGCGGCCGTCAACCAGGAAGGCACCGGCACCTCGATGGGAAGCGTCTGGGGCGACTACAACAACGACGGGCACGAGGACCTTTTCCTCTACAAGTGGGGTCAGTCCGTGCTCTTCCGCAACGACGGCGACGGCACCTTTACCCGAGTCACCGACAAGCTCGAAGGCCTCCCCGACTGGATGAACGCCAACACGGCCGTCTGGCTGGACGTGAACCGGGACGGGCACCTCGACCTCTTCGTCGGCGGCTTCTACGCGGAGCGGTTCGACCTCTGGAACCTAGAGACGACCGCCGTGATGCCCGAGAGCTACGAGTACGCCAACAACGGCGGCCGCAACTACCTCTTTCTAAACCAGGGCGACGGCACGTTCGAGGAGGTGTCGGAGGAATGGGGCCTCACCGGCACGCGCTGGACCCTCGCGGCGGTGGCCTCCGACCTCAACGGCTCCGGCTACCCGGACCTCTTTCTCGCCAATGATTTTGGGGCCGACCAGCTCTTCATCAACGAAGGCGGGACCCAGTTTCGGAATGCCAGTCGCGCCTCGAACGTGGGGCGCATTCCCAAGAGCGGGATGAATGCCTCGTTGGGCGACGTCCTGAATCAGGGACAGCAGGCGCTTTACGTGAGCAATCTGACGGAGGAAGGCGTGCTCGTGCAGGGCAACAACCTGTGGATGGCCGACTCTGCGGACGCCGGGGGCACCCCCCAGTTCGACAACCTGTCCGGTACGATGGGCGTGGAGAAGGCCGGCTGGAGCTACGGCGCCCAGTTCGGCGACCTGAACAACGACGGCTGGCAGGACCTGTTCGTCGTGAACGGTTTCTACTCCGGCGACGAGGGCGAGAGCTACTGGTACGACTTCTCGAAGATTGCGGGGGGCTACAAGAACATCATCGAGGACGCCGAGAACTGGCCCCCGATGGAGGGCCGGAGTCTCTCGGGCCACCAGCGCTCGCGCATCTGGCTCAACGACGGCGCCGGACAGTTTCAGAACGTGGCGCCCGCCGTGGGAGGCGCGTCGGCCCACGACGGACGGGCCGTGGCCTTCCTCGACCTGGAAAATGAGGGCGCCCTCGACGCCGTCGTGGCCAACCAGCGCGGTCCGGTCGAGGTCTACCGAAACGAAACGGCATCGCAGCACGCGTGGATCGCGTTCGAGCTGACGGGCACGCAGAGCAACCGGAGCGCCGTCGGGGCGGAGGTGCGCCTCCACTGGAACGACCAGACCCAGGTACAGCAGGTGACGGGCGGCAGCGGATTCGGGGCCCAGAACCAGCGTCGGCTCCACTTCGGTCTCGGCGAGAATCCCACCGTCCAGAAGGCGGTCGTCCAGTGGCCGTCCGGGACGACGCAAACGCTGGACGCTCCCGAGCCGAACACCCTTCACGAGGTGACGGAGCCGTAGGGCCAGTGTGCGTCGAACGTTACACGGTCAACGTTGCGCATTTCACGTTGTAGGCGTAACGTTGTAGTTTAGGGTACTCCATCAGTACGTTGCCTCTCGCTCATTCCTGTCGGGGTCCGGAGTTGCCATGTTCGACAAAATCGACGTCCGGCTCGTCCCGCCGGTGCTCATTTCCCTCATTCTCGTGGCGGCGCACCTGTCGTTCGGGATTCTGCGGGGCTTCGACGCCATCCTGCTGGCCATCGGCGCGAGCGTGGCCGCGGAGCTCGTCCTCTGTCGCCTCTACTGGGGAAACTGGCCGCACCTCGCCAGTGCCTACACGACGGGCATCAGCGTCGGCATTCTGGTACGGTCCCCCCTGCTCTGGCCGTTTGTGCTGTGCAGCGTGCTGTCGATCATGTCGAAGTACGTGCTCCGCGTAAAGGACCAGCACCTCTGGAACCCGTCCAACTTCGGCGTCAGCGTCCTCTTCCTCCCCGCCGCCTACGGACTGCTCGACGTGGCCCCCCTCAACACCCAGTGGGGCAACAACATGTGGCCGATGCTGGTGATCTGGATCATCGGCCTCTTTACGATCTGGCGGGTCAAACGCTTCCACATCACGGCCACCTACATCGTCGCGTTCGTCGTCCTCTCGTTCGTTCGGGGCCTCATCACGGGCGACGGCTTCTGGACCGAAGTGGCGCCCCTGACGGGACCGATGTATCAGCTCTTCGCCCTCTTTATGATTACGGATCCGGTGACGACCGTCTCCTCGAAGAAGGGCGAGATGGGTGTGGCGATCCTGATCGCAATCGTCGAGTTCTTCCTGCGGCTAGCGGAGTTCATTGCAGCTCCCTTCTACGCCCTCTTCCTCGTGGGTCCGCCGGCCATGCTCGTCGAGCAGCTGTGGTTCGACGATGAGAACGAGGCATCGACCGTCGAGGAGGACGAGCAGGCGTCTGACTCGTCCATG
>CAZCUZ010000068.1:0-13539 GCA_964502085.1 uncultured Salinivenus sp.
GTCGGTCGCTCAGAATGACTCTCGAATAAACGTATTTCTGCGTGTCTACTTAGTATCTTATCGGAGGGGAGTCGGATCTGAATCGTCAGACGCTTCTACGGTCCTCACTCGGTTTCCACCGGCAATGCGTCGTTCTCTCGGACGAATCGGGCAAGGACCTCATAGCGCTCTTCTTCGTGGCCGTGTCGGGAGGAGGGGTAGCTCCCTGCCTGATAGATGCGACTGATCAGCCGGCGGAGCGCCTGGGCGCAGTGCGCGGCCAGCTCGCCCGGGTCTTTGTTCTCGTGTTCGGGAATTTGTTCGACGAGGACCCGGGACAGTTGATTGGCGGCCCCCTCGATTCCGTGTGCGTGAAGGGAGCGCATTCGTGACCAGTTCCGCTCGTCCTCTCGCCACTGCACGGTCGCGTAGAGGCGAAACGTCCCGCTCTTCTTTCCGACCTGGAAGCCAAGGCCTCGGATGCCGGTGCGCGTCATCTTCTCGCTGATTTTTTCGCGCACCTCTTCGGTCTGCTCGACGCCGGGGCCGTCTGGCTCAGGAAGCTCCTGGAGCTTTATGTCCCGCCACATCCGCGCGGCGAAGAGGCAGTCCTCCGGGCTCTCGAAATGAGAGGTGGCGAAAAACTTCTGGTAGGTGTGTCCCCCGCGCCAGATGCGGACCTGAAGGCCGGAACCGCGTCCCTGAGGGACGTAGCTGATGTGCCGGGGGAGGTCCTCGTAGGCCGCTGGTCGGGACGACTTCTTTGCTGAGTGCTCCATTGCTCGGCGTGTCCTCTTGAGTTTACGTGTGCCCATCGTGTACGTCAGGAGTCCTCCGAGGTGCCACAGGGCATTGGGAACCCGAGATCGAATGGTGAACTGCCCCGATTTCGGTCTCGGGGGAATGGGGACGTCTCCTCCCGTACCAGGGTTTCGTGTCGCCGTCGCCGCCCCCTTGCGAGCCCGCTCGCTGACGACTATTCTTGCCATCGGCCCACCAGATGAATCTGCTTCGAGATAGAGGACCCGTCCTGGCCCCGCGTTACCCGGTGTCTTGCATTCTGGGCGGGAGTCCCCGCCGCCGTTCGATCCTGGTGGATGTCCTTTCCCCGGTGCGTACGAAGTGTTCTGTGGGGACGGCTGGAGTGTGCCCTCCTCCTCTGTGTGAGCGCCGGACTGTCCCAACCCGACGTAAAGAAGGCTGATTCCCGATCATGAGCGACTCGTCCGCCGACGCCACCTCCACGGCTTCCGCCGTCGTCCCCCGACATGTGCTCTGGCCCTTCATTTTGCTCACCAGTTGCTTCGCCTTCTGGGGGCTGGCCAACAACATGACCGACACGCTCCTGGCCGCCTTCAGGCGGATCATGAGCATGTCGGACTTTCGCACCTCGTGGGTCCAGATGGCGTTTTACGGGGCGTACGGGTGTCTGGCGCTTCCGGCGGCCCTCTTCATCCGAAAGTACACGTACAAGGCCGGCGTGCTGCTCGGGCTCGGCCTCTTCAGTCTGGGGGCGCTGCTGTTTTACCCGGCCAGCATCACGATGAACTACTTCCACTTCCTGGCTGCGCTCTACGTGTTGGCCGGCGGCCTCTCGATTCTGGAGACGAGTGCCAATCCGTTTATCGTGTCTCTCGGGCCGGACGGAACCGGCACCCAGCGGCTGAATCTCGCTCAGTCGTTCAACCCGGTCGGGTCGATTGCCGGGGTGGTGATCAGCCGCGAGTTCATTCTCTCCAGATTGAATCGTGCCGGGGCGGAGGAGCGCGCCGAGATGAGCGCGGAGGCCCTTCAACAGGTGCAGTCTGCGGAGCTCACCGCCGTGATGGGCCCATACGTGGGCGTGGCGCTCGTGCTGATCGTTTTCTGGGGACTCATTGCCTGGACGCCGATGCCCGACGAGTCGGCCCCGGACCGGGAGTTCAGTCTCCTCGCCACCTTCGGGCGGCTGTTTCGGAGGAATCAGTACGTCTTCGGGGTCGTGGCGCAGTTTTTCTACATCGGTGCGCAGATCGGGGTGTGGTCCTTCACGATCCAGTACGTGATGGCGGAGCTGGAGGTACCGGAGGCGGAGGCCTCGACCTACTACATCGCCGCGCTCGTGCTCTTCACGGCGTGCCGCTTCGTGTCGACCTGGCTCATGAACTACGTGAAGTCCAGCACCCTGCTTGCGATCTTGTCCGGCGTAGCGATTGCGCTGACGTCGGTCGTCATCCTGGGAAGCGGATACGTGGGCGTGGTGGCTCTGGTGGGCATCTCCGGGTGCATGTCGCTGATGTTTCCGACCATCTTTGGCCTGGCCGTACGCGGGCTGGGAGAGGACGCCAAGATCGGGGGCTCGGGCCTCATCATGGCCATCGCCGGCGGGGCGGCGCTCCCGCCTCTGCAGGGGCTTCTGTCGGATGCTGCGGGCATCCACGTCGCCTTCATCGTTCCCCTCATCTGCTTCGTCGTGACGAGTGCCTACGGGCTGGCCGTTCTCCTGCCCGGATCCGGTTTCACGCCTGCCCCCTCCGATGAGGCTCGGGCATAGCGCCCGACGGGGCCGTCCTTCACGCTTTTTGCTTTACCTTCGTTTTTCCCATGTCGCTCACGATTACCGATTTCGAGGTGTCCGATCTGCGCTTTCCGACGTCGCAGGAGCAGGAGGGCTCAGACGCGATGCACGCGGATCCGGACTATTCGGCCGCCTACGTGATTTTCTATACCGATGGGGCCGACGGGCGTGAAGGCCACGGCCTCACGTTTACGATTGGACGGGGAAACGAGGTGTGTGTGGCGGCGATCGAAGCGCTGGCCCCCCTCGTGGTGGGGCAGACCCTCGAGGACATCACGGCGGACATGGCCGGCTTCTGGCGTCGCCTCACGAGCGACGGACAGCTCCGGTGGCTGGGGCCCGAGAAGGGGGTGATCCACCTCGCCACGGCCGCCGTGGTCAATGCCGTATGGGACCTCTACGCCAAGGTGGAGGGGAAACCGCTCTGGAAGCTGCTGGCCGACATGTCGCCGGAGGAGCTGGTGTCCTGCGTCGACTTTCGGTACATCCGGGACGCTATTACGCCCGAGGAGGCGGTCGAGCTCCTGTCGACACGCTCGGAGGGCCGAGACCGGCGGGAGGCCGAGCTGCGCCGCAACGGCTATCCGGGGTACACCACCTCGGCGGGGTGGCTGGGGCACGAGGACGAGGAAATCCGGCGTCGGTGCCGGGCCGGGCTGGAGGCGGGGTGGGACCACTTCAAGCTGAAGGTGGGTGCGGACCTCGAGGACGATCGTCGCCGTGCGGCCCTCGTGCGGGAGGAGATCGGTCCGGATCGCCGCCTCATGATGGATGCGAACCAGCGCTGGGGTGTGGACGAGGCCATCGAGTGGATGGGGGGCCTCGCCGCGTTCGATCCCTGGTGGATCGAGGAGCCGACGAGCCCGGACGACGTGCTCGGGCACGCGACGATCGGAAAGGCGATCGAGCCGATCGGTGTGGCGACGGGCGAGCAGTGTCAGAACCGGGTCGTCTTTAAGCAGCTCCTGCAGGCCGACGCCCTCGACGTTTGTCAGATCGACGCGTGTCGCCTTGGCGGTGTCAACGAGGTGCTGGCCGTGCTATTGATGGCGGCCAAGTTCGACGTGCCGGTGTGCCCCCACGCCGGGGGCGTGGGACTCTGCGAGTACGTGCAGCACCTGTCGATCTTTGACTACCTATGCGTGAGTGCGTCCCTCGACGATCGCGTGATCGAATACGTCGACCACCTGCACGAGCACTTCGAGGATCCGGTGACCATCCGCGACGGCTGCTATGTGCCCCCCACGGCTCCCGGCTACAGCATCACCATGAAGCCCGACAGTCGTCGTCGCTACGCGTATCCGGACGGGGCGGTGTGGAGCGACAGGCGTTCGTGAGACGGGTCTCCTGAAATGGGCCTCATAATCCGGAGACGAGGCCCGTCGGGATTGGGATTTTCGCCCCCCGTTTCTACTTTTGATTCGGCCTCCGGACCGCGGTGCTTTTTTCGTCCTCCCGTCGAGCGTATGACTGCGACCGATCCCCACACCCCGCCCGACGAAGCGACTCGGCCCATCGAGCGGGCCGAGCGCTTTGGGTTTTTGATTCGGGTGAAGCCCGAATACCGGGAGCGGTACGTGGTTCTGCACGCGCATCCGTTTCCGGGCCTCATCGAGCGGATGCGAGAGGCGGGTCTTCGGAATTATTCGATCTTTCTGCGAGACCACACCCTGTTCGCGTACTACGAGTACGTAGGGTCGGATTTCGAGGCGGACACGGACGCGATGGCCGAGAACGACACCGTCCAGGACTGGTGGACGCTCACCGACCCGATGCAGGAGCCCTTCGACGCCCGGGCGGAGGGGGAGTGGTGGGCCTCGATGACGGCCCTCTACCACGGCGGGGAGCGAAGCGTCCCGGTCGCGGACGCCGAGCGGGTTGCCGTCGAGCACACGTATGAGGAGGGAGCGGTCGATGAGGTCGATGCGGCCTACGCAGAGGCGGGCGACGATCTGGATTCAGCTCTCGGGGCGGCCCGTGTGCAGCGATACGCCGTCTACCGCCTCGGGCACCGCTGCTTTACGTATCTGGAGCACGTCGGCGACGACCTGGAGGCCGACCTCCGGCGCCTCCGCAACCATTCGGCCCTGCAGCCGCTTCGGTCTGCGCTGACTCCCCTTCGCGCCTCTTCAGAGGACGAGGAAGAGGCGCCTCGAATGGAGTCCGTCTTTTTCATGGCATAACGAGATGATGAGCACGCCGTCTCTGCTCGACGCCCACGTCCACCTGTGGGAGGTCGACCGGTTTGGATACGAGTGGCTGGAGGATCTGCCCATCCTCGATCACACCCACGGGCTCGACGAGTACACCCGGGCCACGGAGGAGGTCCCCGTCGACGGGATGGTGTTCGTGGAGTGCACGGAGTCGTTCGACGACCAGGTGGCTCGAACGGAGGTGGAGTGGGTGCAGTCCGTCGCGGACGATCGTCTCCGGGGCATCGTGGCCCACGCGTCTCTCGAACAGGGCGCCGCCAGTCGGGAGCACCTCGACTGGCTCGCCGAGCAGCCGCAGGTAGTGGGGGTGCGGCGGATTTTGCAGGACGATCCGCCCGAATTTCTTCTGGACTCAGACCTTGCCGAGGGGATTCGTCTGCTCAGTGACTACGAATTTACCTTTGATCTGACCGTCACGGCTGTGCAGTTGGAGCAGACCATCGCGCTCGTCGACCGCTGTCCCAACGTGCAGTTCGTGCTGGATCACCTCGGAAAGCCCGCAATCCGGGAGGGGCAGTTGGACCCGTGGCGGACCCATCTGGAGCGACTGGCCGAACGGGAGCACGTGGCCTGCAAGCTGTCGGGCGTGTTAACAGAGGCCGACCTTGAGGCGTGGACGTCTGAGGACGTTCGCCCCTTCATCGAGCACGCCCTGGAGTGTTTTGGGCCCGACCGCCTCCTCTACGGCGGCGACTGGCCGGTTCTTCGCCTCGCCGCCGACTATTCGACGTGGGTCGATCTGGTGGAAGCGCGACTCCAGACCGACACCGAGGTCGAGCGACGAACGATTTTTCGAGAAACCGCCGAGCGGGTCTACGATTTGTCCTGACCGCCGCCGAGTCGATTCTGATCTCCTGAACTCAATCCTTCCCTTCGATGCGATTAGCCGACAAGACTGCCGTCATTACGGGTGCCGGAATGGGCATCGGCCGGGCCTGTGCGAAACGCTTTGCCGAGGAGGGCGCCCGCGTCCTGGTGACCGACGTTCGGGTCGACGAAGGGCGCTCGGTCGTCGAGGAGATTCGCGAAGCGGGAGGGGATGCCGAGTTTATGGAGGTCGACGTGCGCCGCCGCGAGGACAACGAGCGCATGGTCGACCACTGCCTCGACACCTACGGTCGCCTCGACATTCTCTTCTGCAATGCCGGCGTCGCGCTTGCCGCCGAGATCACGGAAACCAGCGACGAGGACATCGACCACCTCCTCGATGTGAACGTGAAAGGGGGCATGTACGCCGCACGGGCTGCCGTGCCGCACATGCTGGAGCAAGATGGGGAAAATTCCATTCTCTTTACGGCCAGCAAAACGGGACTCGTAGCGCAAGAAGACTCGCCGCTTTATTGTGCGTCGAAAGGAGCGGTCGTCATGCTAGCTAAAGCTCTCGCACTCGACTATGCGACGGACGGCATTCGCGTCAATGCGCTCTGTCCGGGCATCATCGACACGCCGATGCTGGAGCGTTACATTGAGGATCTGCCGAATTCCCAGGACGCCTGGCAGGAGTTTCGGCAGGCGCAGCCCATTGGTCGGCTCGGAACACCCGAGGAGTGCGCCGACGCGGCCCTCTGGCTGGTGTCCGACGACGCGGGCTTCATCACGGGGGTGGCGCTGCCCGTGGACGGCGGCTTTACGGCCAAGTAGTACTTGAGAGCCTGTATTCAAACAGAAAGGGAAGGCCTGCAAATGGTCCTGCACCGCTGTATCGACGATCCACGAAAGCTTTCGGGATCGCCTCCTTCGCGCGCCTTGAAGGCGACGCGCAGTCCTCATTTTCGTCTGACTTCCTTCGATTGAATACAGGCTCCGAATCGATCACACGCGTGTTCAACAAATCGACCGCACGACATGGGAGAATTGGACGGACAGACGGCAATCGTTACGGGCGGCGGGTCGGGCATTGGCAAGGCCATTTCTCGAGTTTTTGCCGAGGAGGGGGCGCAGGTGGCGATCCTCGACGTGGACCGAGCGGCCGCCGAAGAGACGGTGGACGCCATTCGCGCCGACGGCGGGGAGACGGCCTTTTTCGAGTGTGACGTAAGCGACGCCGACCGGGTCCCGGAAGTCGTCGACGCCGTGGTAGACGAATTTGGACGGCTCGAGGCACTCATTAACAACGCCGGGATTGCCCACGTGGGGACCGTCGAGGAGACGACGGAAGAAGACCTCGATCGGCTCTACGCGGTGAACGTGAAAGGCGTCTACAACTGCCTGCGGGCCGGGGTGCGGGAGATGAAGGAGGAGGGAGGTTCCATCGTAAACATTGCCTCCGTCGCGTCCCGGGTGGGCATTCCCGATCGCTTCGCCTACTCGATGACGAAGGGCGCGGTGCTCACGATGACCTACTCCGTAGCCTGCGACTACGTGGACGAGGGCATCCGGTGCAACGCCGTCTCGCCCGCCCGCATCCACACGCCGTTCGTCGACGGCTTTCTGGAGGAGAATTATCCGGACCGGATCGAGGAGAAATTCGAGGAGCTCTCGCAGACGCAGCCGATTGGCCGGATGGGCGAGCCGGAGGAGGTGGCGCAGCTTTGCCTCTACCTCTGCTCGGAAAAGGCGGATTTCATTACCGGTAGCAACGTCCCCATCGACGGCGGCTTCGTTACACTCAAAGACTAACCACACTGATGAAACTGATTCGATTTGGACCGCCCGGAGAGGAGCGACCGGGGCTCATTCACGAGGAACGTCGCGTCGACGCGTCCGACGTCACTTCGGACTATGACGCCTCCTTCTTTTCGGAGGGCGGCGTCGAGGCGCTGCGCGACTGGGCCGCTTCGGAGGCCGACGAGGCGCCCATCGTGCCGGACGACGCTCGTCTCGGCCCGCCCCTTCCGCGGCCGAGCAAGATCGTGTGCATTGGCCTCAATTTCTCCGACCACGCGGCGGAGTCGGACATGGAGATTCCGGACGAGCCCGTGATCTTCTTCAAGGCGTCGAGTGCGCTCGCGGGGCCGAACGACGACGTGATCCTTCCGAAGGGCAGCACCAAGACGGACTGGGAAGTGGAACTGGCCGTCGTGATCGGGCGGGAGGCGTCGTACGTCTCCGAGGAGGAAGCGATGGACTACGTCGCCGGCTACACGCTGCACAACGACTATTCCGAGCGTGAATATCAGCTCGAGCGCGGCGGACAGTGGGTGAAGGGGAAGAGCTGCGACACGTTCGCACCGCTCGGGCCCTTTCTGGCCACGCCCGACGAGGTGGACGACGTGAATGCCCTCGACATGTGGCTCGAGGTGAACGGAGAGGAGAAGCAAGACGGGTCGACGTCGGATCTCATCTTTGGGATCCCGGCCCTCGTCAGCTACCTGAGCCAGTTTATGACCTTGCTGCCGGGAGACGTCATTTCGACCGGAACGCCCGCGGGGGTCGGACTGGGCATGGATCCGCCGGAGTATCTTGCGGCCGGGGACGTGGTGGAGCTGGGCATTGAGGGGCTCGGACAGGCCCGGCAGCGGATTCAGGCCCACACGTGAGTGTCTTCTGGAGGGGAGCCGGCCGGCAGATCGCCTCGAGGGGCGTTACGAGGCGTCGTTCAGCTGATCCAAGAGGGCGTCGATGGCTCGACGCACCAACCCCTCGTCAACCTCTGCGTCTGGCTGCGGCTCGTACAACATCTGCCGGTTGAGCTTCAGGGCCTCCAGAATTTGCTCTCGGTCTCCGCTGGTGACCTCGATGCCGGTGAGCGTGAAGGACGTGTCTTCGTCGTTCTCCGTTTCGTCCGGATTCGAGGGAAGAAGGGGCATGGGAACGGCGTACGTCTACGGCTGGGAGTGCACAGGCGCACACGAACCGGACGTCCCACGTCGAGGCCTCACCCGTAGGTCTGCTGGCGCTGTTCCATGGCCTGCTTCGCGTTTCGCTGCAGCCACTGGCCGAGCTGCAGGGCGTGCTCCGGGGTCATCACGAGCGAGGCCTGAACCTCTCGGGTTAATTCTCCACGGCTGACCTCCTGGCTCGTTTCGCTGAGGTCGACCTCTCCGCGCTCGTCGATCTGATGACTCACGTGATGCGGAATGCTGGCACGCTCCACGTAGAGGTTGGCCACGACCGAGGCGCCGTCCGGGGCTGGGCCGCCGTGGGCGCCAGTGGCTGTGAGCGTAGGGACTTCGTCGGCGTCTTCGTAGACGAACGTGATTTCGTTGGGGGAGTCGTCGGGCATAGGTGCAGTTCGTTGAGAGGGAAGAAAGAGTGCTCCGGGGCGATGTGGACGAGCCCTCGTCAGTTGTTGTTTTCGGCGGCCCGGCGGCCGGCCTCAATCATTTCCGCCACCGTCATTCCCGAGCTCGTTTCGCGCTCCTGGAGATCACGATAGATTTGCCCGGCAATCGTGTCGGGATTGCCGAAAATTTCGTAGACCAACTTGTAGAAGGTCTCCTGGTGGTCGGCGGCCACCTGTATGTGGATGCCGTTCTCCGTCCGAAGCGAAAGCATCTCCTCGTCGGCGTAGGCCTCGTAAAATACTTCGACGTCTTCTTCGTCCATAGGCTCGCAGTAAGAGGGGATTCGATGAGTGGTGGTGAAACTCAGTTGGGTACACCATAAGAAACAGGGGGCGGACGCTCACATCGGCTTCCTGAGGGGGAGGTCCGCTGAGGTCCTCATGTAGGGTGGTGCACCCATGTGCCCTTTCTCCCATGCACCCTTTCGCGCATGCGTTCCTGGCGAGTTGCTTGATCAAAGGCGAAAGAGCTCCCAATCTTCCAGGGAGGCTTCAACGTGCGATTGCCATCAGGCCCCGACGGTGGCGGATCGATACGCTCGGCTGATTTGCATCCACTTCTTGCTGCGGAATCGGTAATAAATGACGGCCGCGGGGACGCCCGTTTCGAGCACGAACGACATGTACAGTCCCCAGATGCCAAGGTTCGTGGTGGCGCCCAGGTAGGTGACGGGGAGGGCGAAGGCGAAGAGCCCCAGAATCTGGCCGTAGAACGGCCACTGGGTGTCTCCGCTGGCCCGCAGTGGGCCCATCGCGCCGCTCATGACGCCCCACAGGAGGACGCTCACGCAGGCGGCGCGGACGAGGGCCGTCGTCACCGAGAGGGTCGCCGCATCGGTCATGAAGAGGCGACTCACGGGGGAAGCACCCGCGAAGACGATGATCGCCACGAGGGCGAAGGCGGTGACGGTAAAGCGGAGGGTCTCGTGGGCATAGGCCTCGGCCTCTCGATCGTCATTTTTTCCCAGGGCCTGTCCGACGAGACTGCTGGAGGCGAGCCCGAATCCCCACGCCGGTGTGTTCATGAGGGCACGGACGCGGAGGGCCACGACGTAGGCCGCCACGATGTCGGCTCCGAAGAGGCCGACGATGGCGAGCATGGGAAACTGCGCGCCGTTCTGGATGATTTTTCGAAGCGCGAGGGGGGATGAGATGCGAACGAGGTGGCGGGCGTCGTCTGCATTCCAGTGTGGACGCGACCAGTCGAGTTTGAGGGGAAGGACTCCGACGAAGGGCATGTATCCGCGCGTCAGGCTCCACGCGAAGAGCCCGGTTCCCCCGACACTTCCGACGACGGTGCCGAGAGCCGCCCCGACCACCCCGAGGTCGAAGACGAAGATGAGCACCGCGTTCAGCCCGATGTTTAGGACCGCGCCCCCGGCCCGCACGACCATCGGCGTACGGGCATCGTTGGCTCCGATGAGGGCCCGACTGGCGATGAGGTTGAGCGCCGAGAACGGCATCGCCAAGCTCGCCACGCGCAGATAGTCGGTTCCGTAGCGGATGGCCTCCTCTCCCGTCCCGATAAGCCGAATTAACGGCTCGGGGACCGTCCAAAAGAGCACGACCAGTGGGAGCGTGACGGCCAGGGCCACCACAGCGCTGACCTTGATCGCGATCGAAATTTGGTCGTGCTGCTCGGCCCCGTAGCGCTGCGAGACGAGACTGATGGTCCCCCCGGCGATGCCACCGCCCACCATGAAGGTCATGGTCCAGAACGGGACGCCGTAGCCGACGCCCGCGATGGCCGCCGTGCCGAGGGCCGTACCGACCATGGCCACGTCGGCGGTGGCCTTCGACATGCGAGCGAGCCCGGTGACGATGCGCGGCCAGGACAAATCCGAAATGTGACGCGCTCGCGAGCGGGTCATGAGTCCGAGCCGGACCAGACCGAGGCCGAGGGCCTCGATGAGCGTTCGTACGGGATTCAGCCAGGAGCGCACTAGACAATCGGGATCGCTGGGGAAGAAACAGAGACATCGGGCACAGTTCCCGTGCCGGGTCCGGTGGACGGGGGGGCAACGGAAGGGACGATCCGGTTCCGGTCCGCTCCCGACGTCACGGTACAGGACTGTTCTACCCCTGGGCCCCCACGGACGTTCGTGGGCTCCGGATGAAGCACCGGGAAGCAGGCTCGTTCAACGAGCACGAACCATTTGGGGCAGGTCAGACGAACTCTCGGCAGTGAGGCTGCGCGGGGCGAATGAAGTCGTCAATCGCTCCGGCGAACTTCATCCTCGACGGCCGACGGAGATTTGGAAAGGTCGGGGCCGAGGATCCGCGCGCCCTCGTTCGTGATGAGGACGTCGTCCTCGATTCGGATGCCCCCGACATCCTCGTACGCTGCGACCGCCTCATAGTCGATGAACTGCGCGTGCCGGCCCTCTTCGCGCCATCGGCGAATGAGCTCGGGAATAAAGTAGCAGCCCGGCTCGACCGTCACCACGAAGCCCTCTCGGAGGGGACGTGCCAGCCGCAGCGTGTGAAGCCCGAACTGCTCGCTTCGCTCCTGATCCTCGGCGTAGCCGACGCGGTCTTCTCCGAGGTTTTCCATGTCGTGGGCGTCGAGCCCCAGCATGTGGCCCAGGCCGTGCGGGAAAAACAGCGCGTGGGCGCCCGCCTCGACGGCGTCGTCGACGGATCCGGTCATGAGCCCAATCTGCACGAGCCGGTCCGTCAGGACGCGGGCGGCCTGCAGGTGTACCTCCCGATACGGCACGCCCGGCGCGAGCCCCTCGAGGGCCGCACGCTGTGCGTCGAGCACCGCCTGGTAGAGGTCCCGCTGGCGGGGCGAGAACCTCCCGCCGACCGGAGAGACCCGCGTCACGTCTCCGGCGTAGTGCATCGGAGAGGCAGCACCGGCGTCGACGAGCAGGAGGTCTCCGTCCTGCAGTTGATTGTCGTACGTGTGATTGTGGAGCACCTCGCCGTGCACCGAGCACGTGGGGCGAAAGGAGAGGCCCTGTCCGTGTGCCTCGGCGAGTCCGGCGAGCTCACCGGCAATCTCCCGTTCCGTGCGGCCCGGAGAGGTGCGCCGCATCGCCGTTCGATGCATGCGAACGGTGACTTCGACGGCCCTTTCGAGTTGTTCCACTTCTTCGTCCGACTTTACGGAACGCTGACGCACGACGGTTTGCAGGAGCGGGTCGGAGGCAACGGCTTCGGCGCGTCCCTCTCGGATCCCCACGAGGGTCTCCAGGCGCTGGATGTGGCGAGAGCGGTAGGGAGGGAGGACGTGGACCGGGCGTTCCTGCTCGAGAGCTGTCCCTACGTCTGCGTCGAGGGCCGATTGCGGGCGGACGTTTTCGATGCCAGCGCGATCCGCGTACGCCTGCACGGACGGCCGCTCTCCCATCCACACCACGTCGTCCAGGCTCGGATCGTCACCGTACAGCGTGCTCGTTCCCTCGTCGAGGTCGATGAGGCCGTCGAGCCCCGGCACGTCGAGGCCGAAGTAGTACAGAAATGTACTGTCCTGTCGGAAGGGATAGGGATTTCCGCGATAGTTCATCGCGGCGGAATCGTTGCCGAGCAGAAGAACGAGGCCCGACGACGGCCGCTCGGCATCCAGCAACGCACGGCGTCGACGAGTATAGGTGGCGGTCGAGAACATAGGGGACGGGGAGGGAACGGAGGCGTCTTTGGAAAAGAGCGGCAAACGATCAGAGGTTAGACGGGCTCCTGTGGTTTGGGCGACCCGCTGCGGGAAAGCACCTGGAGGAGCGCTCGGGCTTCCGAAAGCTCGTGTAGTTCTCGGATCGTGTGATAGGAGGAGTAGGCCGCGTACATCGTCACTAACAAAACGGGAATCAGCCAGCGGAAAAGGAGCGACCAGGTCGACAGTGAAACCAGCCAGTGTCCCACGAGAAGGCCGAAGTAAATCCCGGCCACGAGCATCGAGATCAGGGAGTAGCGGGCGGTGGAGAGGCGACTGTTCACACTTTCGAGAACCTCGTCGTACCGCTCCTCTTCGAGGGCGTGCAGATCTACGACACCGGCGAGTTCGGATCGGATGCCGTCACTTCCGTGGTCGGCAAGCCGGTCGAGCACGTGCGACTGGAGCGTGCGGGGGGACAGGGTAGACATGAGACCGACGGGGGAAATGGGAGAGGAGTGTTTTCGGATGACCCACGAAAAATTGCGGGGGCACCACGTGTCTCTATGGTAAGGGGAGGACGGAGGGAGGTCAACTTCGGAGGAGATACGACGGGGGCGCTCACGTGTTAAAATCTCGATCGAGTGCAGGAAGCTACCTTGCCCCGAACTGCAGACGTCGACACGAAAGCCGGGGAGAAAGGAGACACTCGAAAAGCACTTCCTTCTTTCGGTCGGGGCGCGTGGGATCTAGCGTATTGCCCCGGATGAACGCAAGTTCATGCCAGATGTGAGAATCGTTAACCACTTCGGTCAGAGAAATACGGAACGAACACGTCGCGAGTTGCCACAGGGGAGGCCCTTTGGCCCCACCTCCCGACGGACTTTCCATTTTGACTCCCCGTTCTACGTGGACTCCGATCCTTCGGAAGGGGCATCGGACCATCATGGTCGAGATGCGATTTTCGTGG
>CAZCUZ010000068.1:13639-15402 GCA_964502085.1 uncultured Salinivenus sp.
TCCGATCCTTCGGAAGGGGCATCGGACCATCATGGTCGAGATGCGATTTTCGTGGAGTACACCGTCGACACGTTGCGTTTCGGCAGTGTCGTTCGGTATTATTGCAGCGGACCGTTGGGATCGACACTGCGACGACCAAGCGACAACGTACATGAGTT
This sequence comes from uncultured Salinivenus sp., assembly GCA_964502085.1. Classification (GTDB taxonomy): domain Bacteria; phylum Bacteroidota; class Rhodothermia; order Rhodothermales; family Salinibacteraceae; genus Salinibacter. The sequence continues at coordinate 13,798 of CAZCUZ010000068.1, forward strand.
CCTCTGAGGCCTGGACGACGTCCCACAAGTTAGCGCTCATTTACATTGCTCTCGCGTACGGAACCGACCACGATCTGAGCGAGAGCGAGATGTCGGCGCTCACCGATTCGCTTCGCGAGTGGACTGTTATCCCGAACGACGCCCACATCCAGGAAATCGTGATGGAGGCCGCGACGGCGTTTCTCGAAAGCGATGCCCGGGCCGAGGTGCAGCGAGCCATTGATGCGCTGGCGGAAGAACTGACGTTTACTGAGCGTCAGCGAGCCCTGCGCGACGTCATGCGCATTGCGGAAGCCGACGGGGTGCTCCTCGAACGAGAGCAGGGCCTAATTCACCTCTTGGCGGAAGAGTGGTCCCTGAAGGAGTTGAGCGAGGAGCTGGTTCGGGACACCTCGGTGGCCGTCCAGCGCGAGGACGAGGACTGGGGTCTCATTCACGAGCTTGCCTTTTTGTACATCGTGGTGGCCCACAGCGCAAACGACGACCTCGCCAGCGACGAAATAGAGGTGATCCTCGCTCGTCTTCATGAGTGGCAGCCCGGGATGAGTCGGGACACCCTGCGAGACGCGTTTCGCAGAGCCCTCCAGGTCTACGCCGAGGATCCGAACCCGTCGTTGATTGAGAGCTCGGTGGAGGCGTTGAAGGAAGCCCTCCCGCTCGTGCAACGACTTACGGCCGTCGACGATCTCAACACCATCGCGCAGGCCGACGGACCGCTCTCGTCCAACGAGCGCGAGTTGATTGTGAACCTCGCCCAGGCCTGGGATGTCAACGTTCGTCTGAACGGTCGGACGTAGACGCGTCGGAGGAAGCCTCCTCGCTGCGGTCGGAATGGTCCGGAACTTTGCGAGCGTTTCCCTTCCACGTCGAGCCCTCCCCATTGGGACCGGAGGACGGGGACGGATCGGGCCAGCCGGGCCCGTTGGCGTTGGGGCCGGGGGCGGCTCCCCCGAAAAAGCCAAGCTGGACCTGCATAGAGCCTTCCTCCATTTTCGACCGAAAGCGCCGCGTGAGGAATTTCCGAATGAGAGCGCGGGTTGGAGGAAGGAGGCCGAGGAAGCCCACGACGTCGGTGAGAACCCCAGGGGTCACGAGAAGAGCGCCGGACACGAGAATGATCACTCCGTCAACCAATTCCTTGCCGGGGAGATCTCCCGTGTTCAGCCGTTCATTCAACCGCCGCCACGTGTTCAGTCCTTCTCGTCGAGCGAGGTAACTGCCGGCAATCCCAGTGGCCACGATCAGCCCGATGGTCGGGCCGAAGCCGATCAGTTTGTCGACCTGAATGAGCACGCCCAGCTCGAGGGCGGGCGTTAGCAAAAATAAGAGCAGAAGACGGCCGAGCATCGACGGGATGGGGACGGTGAGAGAACACTGACGACTCTCTGGGGCTTCCAGTGGGTGTGATATCGTTCCAAGGTATGGGACCGAGTCGAAAATGATTCCTCTCACGGATCGACTCGGGACCTATGGTTGAAGAGGGGGTCATCTTCTAGAGCATGACGCAGCCGATAGCAGCGTTCTCGGGGACACGAGGCCGAGCGCTACGATTAAGTAGACACGCAGAAATACGTTTATTCGAGAGTCATTCTGAGCGACCGACGA
>CAZCUZ010000069.1:0-15325 GCA_964502085.1 uncultured Salinivenus sp.
CGCCGCATCGATCCTCGCTCTCGCGATACGATTCAAAATCAAAACAGACTCTGAGAGGTCGATTCCAGTACCGGGGACGATGGACTGTTTCAAGCGTCATATTCGGCGGTTTGCGGACCGACCGCCTTCGGTCCGTCGTCGGCTCGAATAACAGCACGTAGGTCGCAACCTGAATTAATACCCGTAGATCGAGAGGTCGTCGCGACGCATGTGGGTGTTGAGTACGATGGCCATCAGCGCCGTGTTGGCGATCATGGCCGAGCCGCCGTACGACAGGAACGGGAGGGGGAGCCCGATCACGGGCAGCATGGCCGTTACCATGCCTATGTTCACGAAGATGTGGAGGAGGTAGACGCCGACGGCCCCGGCGGCGACGATGCTGCCGAACGGGTGTTTGACGGCCGAGCCCAGGCGCACGAGGCGCAGGAGCAAAACGGCGAGCAAGCCCAGGACCAGAAGAGAGCCGACGAGGCCGAACTCTTCGGCGATAATGCTGAAGATGAAGTCGGTCGTTTGCTCCGGCACGTAGGCCCCCTGCGTCTGGGTGCCCTGCATGTAGCCCATCCCCCAGAGGCCGCCGGAGGTAATGGCGGCCTTCGACTGCACGAGGTGGAACCCCACGCCCTGCCGAAATTGCTCGGCGCCGGGATTGGTGAAGGAGAGCAGGCGTTCGACCTGGTAGGGCTGGAGGATTTTGGTGAGGACGAAGGAGACGACGGCCGCGACGCCGCCCGTGAAGGTAGCGGCCAGCACTCCGATGAGGCGCTGGCCGGAGAGCCACCACAGGCCCAGTGTGAAGAGGACCGCGAACCCGATGGCGGCCGGCATGTAGACCAGCGCCAGGTAGCCGGCAACGGCGGGGGAGATGAGGAGGAGGATGACTGGGATCGGGAGCTCGCTCCAGAAGAGCATGATGGGAACGAGGCCGAAGAAGACGAGGGCCGTGCCCAGGTCGTTTTGCAGCACGATGAGCAGGGCCGGGGCCACGATGAGCCCCGCCGCCTTGAGGGCGTAGCTCAGGTTCTGCGTGGCGTGGGTGTGGCGCTCGGACAGGAGCTGAGCCACGGCGAGCACGGTTCCGACCTTGGCCAGCTCTGACACCTGGAGGCGGAGGGGACCGAGGGCCAGCCAGGCCCTGGTGCCGTGCACCTCGACGCCGAAGAAGAGGGACAGTACCAGCAGCACGACGGTGACGGCGTAGATCGGGTACGCCAGGGTGCGGAGAACGCGGACGGGGAGAAGCAGCGTAAGGCCAATCCCGATGGCCGAGACGCCAACCCACAGAAGCTGGCGATAGAAGTTGTCCTTCACGCCCTCGCTCAGGTACTCGGCGGCGGGGCCGTGGGTGCTGCTGTAGAGAGCCACCAGGCCCGTGGCGACGAGGGCCAGCCACGCGAGCAGCGTCGGAACGTCCAGGTTTTGTTTCCAGCTACGCATGGGCGGTCGGGGGACGCGCTATGGGCGTCGAAACGAGCGAGGGGCCGTTGAGGCGTTATTCTTCGCGCCGGGTTGCGGCCGAGGCCGTGGAAACGGTGTCGGACGGCGACTCGGGCGGGGCCTCCGTGTTCAGGCGGTCGGGCGGAGTGGACGACGGGGGAGGACTCGTGCTGTCGGGGGGCTCGTCGCCAAATCCTTTTGGTGGGGCACTGCGCACCGAGTCCCGCAGCCGGTTGATCCAGTGGCGGCGCTGCCAGGTGTCTGCGATTTCACCCGTCAGGTACTTCTCGGCCATGAGGCTGGCGATGGGAGCGGCTGCGGTGGCCCCGTATCCGGCGTTTTCGATTGCCACTGCGATCGCGATCTCCGGGTCGTCGTACGGGGCAAACATGATGAAGAGGGAGTGATCCTCGCCGTGAGGATTCTGGGCGGTGCCCGTCTTTCCGGCACTCGGAATGTCCGGAATCCGGACCCACTGGCCGGTGCCGTCGGTCATGACGCGTCGCATGCCCTCCTGTACCGTCTGGAAGTGGGTGGAGTCAATCGGAATGTGTTCGGGCGCCGGGACGTCCGGTCGGCGGACCTCTCCGGTTTGCGGATGCACCATTTTGCGCACGAGGTGGGGGCTCGGGAGCGTGCCGTCGTTGCCGAGAGCCGCGGCGTACCGGGCCAGCTGAAGGGGAGTGGTGGCCATGTCACCCTGTCCAATCCCGAGGTTGATGGTGTAGCCCTCCGTCCATCGCCCGTACATGCGGTCGAAGTAGGAGGAGTCGGGGATGAGGCCCGGAGCCTGCTCTCCGATGTCGAAGGGGACCTTCTGGCCGAACCCAAATGTTCGAGCCCAGTCGTGCCACGTGCCGAGGTCCATTTCCTCCATGACCTGGTAAAAGAAGGTGTTGCACGAGACCTCGAGGGCCTTTTCGACGTCGATCATGCCCTCGTCCTGGCCGCCGTGATTCCGAAAGACGCGGCGGCCGATGCGGTAGCCCGCCGGGCAGTTTATCTTCTCGTGTTCGGTAAGGATGCCGGTCTCCAGAGCTACGAGCGACATGAACGGCTTCCAGGTCGAGCCCGGGGGAAAGCCGCTCCGCGTAGCGCGGTTGTACAGCGGATCGACGGGGTCGGAGCGCAGACTGTCCCAGGCAGCGTCGCTCACCGATTGCGAAAAGAGCGACGGGGAGAAGTCGGGCTTGCTGACGAAGGAGACGACCTCGCCGTTGTCCGGATCCAGGGCAACGGCGGCCCCGCGCTTGCCGACGAAGAGGGACTCGGCGAGGGCCTGCACCTCGTGGTCGAGGGTGAGCCGAAGGTCGTATCCGCCCACCGGCGGTTCGTCCTGCGCGCCGTTGCGGTACGGCATGACCTCCGTGCCGTGCACGTTGACGAGGACGAACTCACTTCCCCGTTCGCCCCGAAGGGCCGATTCGTACGTCTTCTCGATCCCCGTTTTTCCGACGTAATCCCCCGGGCGGTAGCCGTCCGCTTTTCTTCGTTGAAGGGTCCGGTCGCCGATTTCGCGCACGTAGCCCAGGGCGTGGGTGGCGTGGGCGTCGGTGTGGTAACGGCGCCGGAGTTCGATTTCGTGGGACACGCCCGGCAGTTCGTACTGGTGTTCCTGTACGCGGCTAAACGCGTCGAACGACACCCCTCGGAAGGCCCGACTGGGGCGAAAGGCGCTCCACTCCCGGGCCTCGCTGAGTTTGCGGCGAACCGTCGAGTCGGCCACGCCCAGCAGGTCGGCGAGCAGCGGAACGTTCGAGGACTCGAAGTACCGGGGCGTGAGCATGATGGTGTACGACGGCCGGTTGTCGGCCAGCAGCGTGCTGTCCCGGTCGTAGATGGCTCCGCGCGCGGCCTCCACGGGTCGCTCACGTACGGCATTGCGGGCGGCCGAGGCCTCTCCCTCCGAGCCCGCGAGCTGAAGTTGCGCGAGGCGTCCCCCCAGGAGAAGAAAGGCCGTGAGGATGACCCCGGCATAAATCCGAACGCGGGTTCGATATTCGTCCATGGGTCGAACGAGGGGGTGAGTGAGAGAAGGACCGGTGGAGAAACGGTCCCTCTCGGGCAATCTCATCGTAAAACGGAAGGAAGGGTTGTGGGTTGCAAGAACCGATCCTTCGAGGAGAGCCGCAGGGCGCCGAGAATCGTCAATGAACGAAGAGAGCACACCGCCGGCGAAGCGGACAAAGAAATACGACCTCGTTCCATCTGGGTCGGACCATCACTTCCGCGTAGAGGTTCAATGAATCCATCATCAATCGCGCCGCTCGTAGAAACCGCTTCGTCAGGGAGAGGAGGGTAATTCTGTCCGTTCCGTGGGCGGAACCCACGGTCGAACTTTTCCCGGTCTCTGTCGGTAAAATGTTCCTTCGGGTGTAGTTTTCATTAAGTTTCGTCAAGTCGCCCAGCAATGCCATGCGACGATGCGTGCCCCGAGCGCTGTTCCTGTTCGTCGTTCTTTTGGGAGGGGTCGTCTGTTCGGCGTCCGCCCAGTACTTCGGGCAGAATAAGGTCCAGTACGACGATTTTGATTTTCAGACCTTCAGTACGGACCACTTTGACATTTATTTTTATCCGGAAGAAAAGCAAGCCGTGGTGGACGCGGGGCGGATGGCGGAGCGGTGGTACCAGCGGCACTCGCGCACCTTCCTTCGGGAGTTTAAGGAGCGGAAGCCGCTGATCTTCTACGCCAACAGCGCCGATTTTCAACAGACCAATGCGGTGCGAGGGCAGCTGGGCCAGGGCACCGGCGGCGTGACGGAGAGCATCAAGGAACGTGTGATTATGCCCTTGACGGGGAGTTATAAGGAAACGGACCACGTGCTGGGGCACGAGCTGGTGCACTCGTTTCAGTACGACATCGCCCTGCGCGGGGACACGCCGGGCTTCTCGCTCCGCAATCTTCCGCTCTGGCTCGTGGAGGGCATGGCCGAGTATCTGTCGGTCGGCAACCGGGATCCCCATACGGCCATGTGGCTCCGGGACGCAATTCTTCGCGACGACTTGCCGACGATCCGGCAGATGACCCGCAATATGCAGGACTATTTTCCGTACCGCTACGGGCAGGCGTACATGGCGTACGTGGGCGGCAAGTACGGGGATGCGGCCGTCACGGATCTCTACAAGCTGAGTGGGCGGGTAGGGGTCGACTCGGCGTTCGTGTATTCGCTCGGCATCACGACCGATTCGCTCTCGGCGGAGTGGAAGCAGAGCGTGCGGGACACCTACGAGCCGGAGATGGAGGGACGCACCCCGGTCGATTCGGTGGGCGACGCCGTCATCGGGACGCCGGGAGCAGACAATCAGCTCAACATTTCGCCGGCGGTGAGCCCGGACGGGCGGTACGTGGCGTTCATTTCGCGCCGCAACATCTTTAACACCAATCTCTTCGTGGCCGACACGGAGACGGGGGAGATCGTTCAGGAACTGGAGGGGACCCGGTCGAACCCGCACTTCGACGCGCTTCGCTTCATCGACGCGGCGGGGGCGTGGTCGCCGGACGGCCGGCGCTTTGCCTTCGTCACGTTTGCGAAGGGGACCAACGAGATCAACACCTTCAACGTCGAGTCGGGCGAGGTCCAGACGCGGACGGCCGTCGAAGGCGTGGGGGCCATTCAGAATCTTGCCTGGTCGCCGGACGGACGGACCATTGCGTTTGCCGGGCAGGAGGGAGGGCTCAGTGACCTGTATCTGTACGACCTCCAGGAGGACCGAGTACGACAGCTCACCAACGATCGCTACGCGACCCTGCAGCCGACCTGGTCGCCGGACGGCTCCACGATTGCATTTACCACGGATCGGGGCCCCCAGGGGACGAGCTTCGGCTCGCTCGAGTACGGGGAGTACCGCCTCGGGTTGATCGACGTCGAGACGCAGGAGGTTCGGACGATTCGTCCGTTCTCCCGGGGCATGCAGCACAATCCCCAGTACAGTCCGGACGGGCGCAGTCTCTACTTCATCTCCGACCAAGACGGGTTCAAGGACGTGTACCGCTTCAGTCTCGACGAAGAGGCGGTGTATCGGGTTACGAACGTCCAAACGGGAGTCAGTGGCATTACGGCTACCTCCCCGGCCCTGTCGGTGGCGCGGCAGAGCGGGCGCATGATGTTTTCCGTGTTTTCGAACAGCGGGTACTCCATCGTGTCGCTTCCGTCGGACGAGACGGACGGGGAGCTCGTCGTGCCCGAGGCGCCGGTGGCTGGGGAGAGCGTGGCGGGCCGCCTGCCGCCCGTTCAGTCTACGGAGGCAGGCATCGTGAGCAACTACCTCGACGATCCGCTGACGGGACTTCCCGACCTGCAGGCCGTCGAGGCGCAGAAGGCGAGTGATCGATTGTACCTCGATCAAATTTCGCCGCCGTCCGTGGGGACGTCCGTGGGGGGTCCCTTCGGGACGCAGGTGTCCGGAGGGGTCGGGTTCTACTTCAGTGACATCCTCGGCAATCAGAACCTGAACCTAATCGTTCAGGCCAACGGGACCGTCAAGGACATCGGGGGAGGCGGATTCTACAGCAATCGGGGCAACCGGCTCAACTACGGCGTCGGGGTGTCGCACATTCCGTCCGCCTACGGCCAGGTTGGGTTCATTCAGAACAACGATCGTCTGCAGCTGGTCCAGGTGGTTCAGCGCATTTACCAGTCGCAGGTCGTCACGCAGGCCAGCTATCCGTTGTCGCAGCGAAACCGGTTCGAACTCAGTGCCGGGGGCACGCGGTACGGCTTCGGCGTGACGGTGCGCAACCAGTTTGGGCAGGAGCTGGATCCCGAGGTGGTACAGGGGCTCGGGGGGCTTCCCGATCCGCTTTATTTGGGACAGGTCGGGCTCGCATACGTGGGCGACTTTTCGAGCTCGGGGCTCACCTCGCCCCTGCAGGGGGGACGCTACCGGTTCCAGGTCACACCGCAGTTTGGGACCCGAAGCTTCATGGGGGTTCTCGCAGACTATCGGCGCTACTTCTACCGCGAGCCCGTTACGTTCGCCATTCGGGGGCTTCACCGAGGAAATTACGGCGGGGAGTTTACCGGCGAGTTTTCGGATCTCTTTCTCCGGGAGTCGATTGCCGAGCCGTATCAGGTGGGGTTCGTGCGGGGCTACAGCCGGCGGTCGATTTTGAATGAGGAACGCTGCCGGGTGCAGAACCAGTGCGACCTCGCCCACCTGTACGGGTCTCGGATGGCGCTGGGCAGTGCCGAGGTTCGCGTGCCTCTTCTGGGACCGGAGGTGCTGGGCCTGTCGACCTTCGAATACATTCCCACGGATCTCGTGCTGTTTGTAGACGCGGGGGTGGCGTGGACCGGGGAAAACTTCGACAATCTCGCTCTTCGAAATCAATTCTCGGCCCAGCAGGGGTTGGGAGGGGAGAGCGGGACGACGACAGCGGAGCCGGTGACGAGCGCGGGGCTCTCGGCGCGGGTGAATCTGCTGGGGGCCGTGGTGTTTGAGGCCTTCTACGCCCGCACCTTTCAGCGCGCGCAGCCTTGGGACTTCGGTCTCATCCTGCGGCCGGGATGGTGATCCGGGTGGACGATGGACTCCGGAGGAAGAGGAGCCCTCCCGGGGGCTGTTCTTTGGCCTGTGGGGCCGTTCCCGGGGGATGGCGTCGTAACGGTTTGGTTGGACCCCACCGCAATTGGTCCCGCCGTAGGGACCCGTCCGTCTCGACCGCAGATCACGCGCATTGGCCGGTGCTCGGTTAAGGAGGTGTAGGGCGGTCGAGCGCAAAAGCCCGTCGTCTGCTGTGTGTGCTTGCAGAGCAGTCGCTAGCCCGTGTCGCGGTGTCGCATCTCTCCACAAACGGGCCCTTCGAAGCGGCCGGACGTGCGGCAGGAAGGGAGCGCCCGTCGTCGTCCGGTCAGTTCGATAAAACGCGACGAACTCCAAACAGACGGTGCCACTGCTTGTTGAGCCGCTGGGATGCTCGTTGTTGACGGCGATTCTTCCTTTGCACACGACCTTCAGGCGATTTGATGGCTAAACAAGCAGACGTTCTTGTGATCGGCGGGGGCGTCGTCGGCCTTTCCACGGCGTATTCCCTGCTCGACCGCGGACGTTCGGTTACGATTTTGGAGCGGAAGTGCCCGGGAGCGGGCGCCTCCTGGGGCAACGCGGGTCTCGTAGCGCCTCGCTACATCATTCCCCTTGCGGCGCCCGGCGTCGTATCTCAGGGGCTGTGGTGGATGCTCGACCGGGAGAGTCCGTTTCGCATCAAGCCCCGCTTCGACGTGGACCTGCTTCGGTGGCTGTGGGCCTTCTGGTCGTTTTGCACGGAAGAGCACGTAGAGCGATCGATTCCCATTCTTCGCGACCTCAATCTGGCCAGTCGATCGTACGCAGAGGAGTGGGCTGCGTCCGGTGAGATGGAAGACTTTGGCTTTCGGGCGAGTGGGTCGGTGGTGGTACACCGCACCGAGAAGGGGCGCCAGAAGGATCTGAAGAAGGCGCGTCGCGCCCAGGAGGCGGGCCTCGACGTGAGCGTGCTGGACCGTAGCGAGCTGGACGAGGTGTTGTCCAACGGTCCCTCTGAAGCCCGAGGCGGGGTCCATTATCACCAGGATGCGCTCCTCAGTCCCGTTCAGCTCTTGTCGGCCCTCGAGAACCGGGTGGACGAGGAGGGCGGAGTGCTTCGGCCGGGCATTGCCGTTACCGGATTCGAAAAGGAAGACGGACGCATACGAGTCGTCCGGACGCCACGGAATGAATGGAAGGCCAACGAGGTGATTCTCGCCGCGGGGGCCTGGTCCGCGTCACTGGCCCGGCAGATCGGAGTCGATTTGCCCATTCAACCCGCGAAGGGATACAGCGTCACCTACTCGAATCCTGTGGAAACGCCCGATCGTCCCTACGTCTACACGGAATCGAAAGTGGCGGTAACGCCCATGGACGGTCAGGTGCGGTGTGCAGGCACGCTGGAGCTGGCCGGGTTTGACGGCTCGGTCGACACGCGACGGGCCAAGCCGATTTTGGAAGAGGCCGCCCGATACGTGCCGCACGTGAGTCCCGATGCGCCGGAACAAGAAGAGGTGTGGACTGGATTTCGGCCGTGCACGCCGGATGGGCTTCCCGTCATCGGACGAGTTCCGTCGATCGACAACCTCGTCGTTGCGACCGGTCACGGCATGATGGGGGTTTCGATGTCCCCTGTCACGGGTCGGCTCGTGACGGAGATCGTACAGGGGGAGTCTCCGTCCCTCGACCCGTCTCCGCTCTCCCCCACTCGGTTTGACTGATGGGGCCGCGGGGTCTTTCAGCCGCGCCTGAGCAGAGGAGGGGCGTCCCTTCCGAACGGAGGATGTCGCTGCCATTGAGTCGCTCCTCGGGAGTCAAGGGTCCAGGCGGCCGCGGAAAACGGTAGTCGCCTGTCCGGAGAGGGCGATCCGTTCGGCGGTGGGAGACTCGAGCCGAAGGCGCACGGTGCCGCCGCGGGGCGAGATCTGTCGGGCCGTGAACGCAGTGGCGTCCAACTGCTCGGCCCAGTACGGGCCCAGGGCACAGTGTGCCGATCCGGTCACCGGATCTTCGGGCACCCCTACGCTCGGGGCAAAGAAGCGGGACACGAAGTCGACGTCCGCGTCGTCGGTGGGGGCCGTGACGATCACGCCGCGGGCGTCAAGGGCCGCGAGCGTCGACGGGTCCGGGTCGAGCGTCTGCACCGCGTCTTCTGAAGAGAGGCGAACGAGGAAGTCTCGATCGCTGCGGCCCACGTACAGCGGATCGGGGGTGTGGAGGCCGTCGAGAAGGGGATCGGGGGGATCGATGGGCGAGGGGAGATCGGTGGGAACGTTCATCGTGATCCACGGAGCGTCGCGGGAGGCACTCAGCAGCCCGCTCGTCGTGTGAAATTGAGCTTCGGCCTTCGGGGCGAGGAACCCCTCCGACCACAGCACGTGGGCGCTCGCGAGGGTCGCGTGCCCGCAGAGGTCGACCTCGTGGGTCGGGGTGAACCAGCGCAGGTGGTAGCTGCCGTCGGGGTGCGGTCGGAGGACGGCCGTTTCCGAGAGGTTCATTTCGGCGGCCACCCGTTGCATCCAGGCCGTCTCACGGGTCTCGGGCAGGATACAGACCGCCGCCGGATTGCCCGCGAACGGGGTGTCGGTGAAGGCATCGACTTGGAAGAGAGCACAGGACATCAGGGTGGAGGGGGAACGTAGGGAATCGGGGCGACGAGAGGGAAACGAAACGTCCCGCGTCCGGGTCCAACAGAGGTACAGGACCTGCAAACGAGGTGAGGCGTTGTTTCTCTCGACCGTCCTCTAGGCCGACAGTTTCCAGACGCGCATGTACAGTTTTCTCCGCCCGCTGCTGTTCCAGTTGGACGCCGAGCGGGCCCACAAGGTCAGTCTCCGCTCCGCCGAGCTCGTGCAAAGCGTGGCCCCGTCTCTCGTGGAGCCGCAGTACGGGTTCGAGGACGAACGCCTCAAGCAGCGTCTATGGGGCACCGTGTTTCCGAATCCGGTCGGCTTGGCGGCAGGGGTGGACAAGAATGCCCGCCTAGTGCCGTTCTGGGAGGCCGTGGGATTTGGTTTCATCGAGGTGGGGTCCGTGAGTGCCATGGCGGCCAACGGAAACCCCAAGCCGCGCACGTTTCGGCTGCCGAAGGATCAGGCTCTCCTGAACCGAATGGGGCTCAACAATGAGGGGGCCGCGTCGATGGCCGAGCGGCTCGAGGCGGGACGCAACGACCGAACCCGCCCCCTGGGCATTAATCTGGCAAAGACCCACGATCCGGGCGTGATGGGCGAGGCGGCCCTCGAAGACTTTCGGGAGAGCTTTCGCCTCCTCGCCCCGCAGGCCAGCTACGTGGTTCTCAACGTCTCGTGTCCGAATGCGGAGGACGGGCGGACGTTTGAGGATCCCCGGGCGCTGGACGACCTCCTCGCGACCATTTTCTCTGAGCAGCGGGCCCCGGGGCTGGAAGTGCCGGTGCTCCTCAAGTTCAGCCCCCCGGTGAGCGAGCGCGTCATCTTCGACACTCGAATCGAAGACCTCGTGTCCGTGGCGCAGGCCCACGGGGTGCACGGATTCATTGCCTCCAACACCGCGTCGGATCGAACGGGATTGTCCACTCCGCAGTCGGAGCTTCAGAAAATGGGGGAGGGCGGCGTAAGCGGTCCGCCGCTCGCCGATCGGGCCACGTGTCTCGTGCGGTACCTCTATCGGGTGACGGACGGGGAGGTCCCCATCATCGGGGTCGGCGGCGTGCGGGACGCCGAGACGGCCTACACCAAGATTCGGGCGGGGGCGTCGCTCGTGCAGCTCTACACGGCGCTCGTATACGAGGGGCCGGGCCTCATCAAAGAGATTAAAGAAGGACTCGTCGAGCGGCTGCGAGAGGACGAGCACGTGTCGATTGCGGACGCGGTGGGGGCCGACGCGTGAGGCACCGAGCCCGCGCGTTCGGAACTCAATCTCGTCTGTAGGGTCGCCTGGCAAATGGATGCGGTCCCATTTTCCCATCAGACGTACGTCTTAGGAATTATCTCAAAAGGCAGGAGCATGCGGAGTCGGTCTTGGTAGGTTCGTCTGCGTGCAAGGATTGTCGGTTTCAGGCGGATCCGGGGCTACGTCCACTTTGATTCAAACGTTTTGAGATAATTCCTTATGCCCGCGCAGGTCGAATTCGACACGATCCCACAGCTCTTCCGTCGCCTCTGTACGCGCTACCGCGGCGAAAATCGTCCGGTGCTGCGGTACAAGGAGCGCGGGGAGGGGTGGCACGACGTCACGTGGGAGCAGTTCGAGGACCGGGCGCAGTCCATGGCCGGATTTCTGCATCGGGAGGGAGTCGAGAAAGGCGACCGTGTGGCCCTGCTCTCCGAGAACCGCCCGGAGTGGGCAATCACGGATCTCGGTGCGCAGCTCATCGGGGGCGTCAACGTGTCGATTTACACGTCGCTTCCGCCCTCGAAGGTGGCATACATTCTTCGGGACGCGGGGGCAACGGTGTGCGTCGTCTCCGTGCCCGTTCAGCGCAAGAAGGTGCAGGAGATCGTCGACGAGTGCCCGGCGCTGGAGACGGTCATCGTCATGGACGAAATGCCGGACGATCCCCCGTCGTACATGACGCACTGGAGCGAGGCCCTGGCGTGGGGGCGGGAGCACTGGGCCGAGCACGAAGAGGAACTGACGGCGATCGCCGAGGGCGTTGCCCCCGACGACCCGAGTGCGCTCATCTACACCAGCGGCACGACGGGCCAGCCGAAGGGCGTCGTCCTCACGAACCGCAACTTTTGCTCGAACGTGAAGGCGGCCCTTCAGTGCGTGCCGTTTGGGGAGGATGATCATCACCTCTCGTTCCTGCCGCTCGCGCACGCGTTTGAGCGGACGGCCGGTCACGTCGCCGTGCTCGCCGCCGGGGCCACCATCAGCTACGCGGAGAGCGTGGAGGCGGTGAGCCAGAACCTGAAGGAGGTGCAGCCCACCATCATGATTGCGGTGCCCCGGATGTTCGAGAAGGTGTACAACCGGGTTACGAAGTCGGTGGGGGAGGGCGGCGCCGTGAAGCAAAAGCTCTTCGAGTGGGCCGTGCGCACCGGCGAAAGGTACGCCGAGGCCGAGCAGACGGAGGACGGGGGGGCCGGCCCGTGGCTCCGGGCGCAGCGGGCGATTGCCCATCGGCTCGTCTTTTCGACGCTGCACGAGAAGCTCGGGGGCAATCTCCGATTTGCGGTCTCGGGAGGGGCCGCGCTCCCCGAGGAGATCGGCACCTTTTTCCAGGCGGCGGGGATCACGATTATCGAGGGATACGGGCTCACGGAGACGGCTCCCGTCCTCTCCGTCAATCCGGTGGACGCCCCCCGCTACGGAACGGTCGGGCACATTCTGCCGGGCGTCTCCGTCGCCATCCAGTCGCTGGAGGGAGAGGAGCGGGTCGCGGAGGTCAACGGCAACGATTATCCCACCCGTCCGACGACGGACGAGGGCGAGATCCTCGTGAAGGGCCCAAACGTGATGGAAGGCTACTGGGAGCGGCCCGAGGAGACGCGTGCGGCCTTCGATCCGGACGGCTGGTACCACACCGGCGACGTAGGTCGGTTCGACGAGGGATACCTCCAGATTACCGACCGCATCAAGCACATGATCGTCTCGCAGGGCGGGAAAAATCTCTATCCCGGCCCGATCGAGGAAACCTTCAAGACCCAGGCTTGGATCGACCAGATCATCGTGATTGGCGAGGGACGGCCCTTTCTCACCGCACTCGTGGTGCCGGACTTCGACTCGCTCCGAATGCGGGCCCGTGACCTCGGGATCGATGAAGACGCCTACAGCGACGCCGATCTCATCGAGCACGAGGAGGTGCAGGACGTATTCGACCGGGCCTTTACGGAATACAACCGCGACGCAGCGGCCCACGAGAAGATCCGCAACTTCCGCTTGCTCGCCGAGCCCTTCACGGTTGAGGACGAGACGCTGACCCCGACGCTCAAGCTCCGACGCAGCGTCATTACCGACCGGTACGCCGACCGTATCGACGCCATGTACGAAGAATTCGGGCAATAGCGAATGGGGCGTTGGGAGTGTGGAATGAGGAGTGGATCGCGAGTGTGTACGCCCAGTATCAGTGTTCATCCGCGCCCATTCTACATTCCACATTCGGTTCTGTCATGTGGATAAGCGTTGAACTTCCGGTCCTGCAGCCGGTGAGATTGGGTGCGGCTCCGGACGTGTCGGATCTCGACGGGCGAGGAACGGCTATAATACAAGCAATTTTCTGGTCTCGGGGCATGGCGCAGTCCGGTAGCGCGCTTCGTTCGGGACGAAGAGGTCGCCGGTTCAAATCCGGCTGCCCCGACTCTTCCCGGCTCTCGCAGCTGTGCGAGGGCCGTTTTTGTTCGCGAGCTGGGAGACGGCTCGGGACGCAAACGGAACACCACCCGCTCATCGAAACATTCCTCCCGCGCCGTATCTTCGTGGAGTGGACGTACTGGATCTGTTCCGGTAGTTCGCCACACGTGCGGTCGGTTCGTTATTTGCTCGGTTAGATTTTCTCTTTGATATGCGTACACGATTGAATTCTTCAGTCCGGTTTGGGGTTTTTGCGCTCGCCCTTGCGTTCTTTGCTGCTCCCCTCGCCTTCGGCCAAATGCCGCAGCAGGGACAGGCCGAAACCCTGTCGTCGTCTGACGTCAGCGATGAGGAGGTGCAGAAGGTGGCCACCGTCATGATGTCGGTCCAAGCAGCCACGCGCGAGGATCGGATGCAGATGCAGAAGGACATGAAGCAGAAGTACGGGAACCCGCAGGAGATGGACTCCACGCAGAAGGCGCAGGCGCGAAAGGAGATGCGGAAGCGCCAGATGGCCATGCAAAAGAAGAGCATGAAGATCATGCAGAAGGAGGCGAAGAATGAGGACATGGATCCGAATCGGGTGCAGACGATTCTGCGCTCGGCCCAGCAGGATTCGACCCTTGGCAAGCGCCTGAAACAGGCCATGCAGGAGCAGATGAAGCAGCAGGGGGGAATGGGCGGCCAGCAGGGTGGTGGACAGCCCGGTGGCGGTCCGAGTCAGTAGGCTGAGGCCCTCCCATTTTGACCCATCGGAAAAGCGGCCCTTGCCCCTGTGGCAACGGTCGCTTTTCTTATGGGCGACGGGTCGGATGCGTCTATAACGTTCACTTTGCTCTCCTTTGTCGCCCTGAGCTTGACTCGGGGCCTATCCGACGATTGAAAAAGCGTTTCCGTTCGGGATCACTTCGGAGCTTCACCGGCCGACGAGGAAAACTGTCCGGTAGATGGAGACGGACTCTTAGCTCGGTGGGGCCCGTTCACGAGTGGGTCCCGAGCGGTTGTTGGGTGCTTGCTCACAGTCTCACACATAGCAACACGTCTGTCATGAACAGTGCAGTCCGAGGGTGTTTTCGCGATTCCTTGCAGGCGGTCGGTCTTCCGATCGCGTTCAGTCTTCTGGTGGGAATGGTGCTCGCCGGGTGTGGCGGCGGAGGGAATGGGTCTGGCACGGCCTCCGTGTGCGATCCGGACGACGGTGGGTTGACGCTTCCCGACGGGTTCTGCGCGACGGTCGTGGCCGACAGTTTGGGGCAGCCGCGTCACCTCGCAGTGGCCGACAACGGGGATGTGTACGCCGCCGTTCAAGAGGAGACCAACGGGGGCGGGATCGTGGCGCTTCGCGATGAGGACGGGGACTACAAAGCCGACCGGACGGAATACTTTGGGGACGTGGGGGGAACCGGGATGGCCCTCCGCGACGGATATCTCTACTTTGGGCCTCCGTCCTCTGTGCAGCGGTTCGAGCGGGCCGACGGCGAGCTCGTGCCGTCCGGAGAGGCGGAGACGATCGTGGACTTGCCTGATCAGGATGGACACGCCGCGAAGCCGATCGACTTCGACGGAGACGGCAACCTGTACGTGAATGTCGGGGCCCCGTCCAATGCGTGCATGGAGGAGTCGCGCACCAAGGGCTCGCCCGGCCAGGATCCGTGTCCGCTTCTCGAAGAACACGGCGGAATCTGGCAGTATGACGCCGACGCCACGGGCCAAGAGCACACCCCCGACGCCCGCTACGCCTCCGGAATTCGAAATGCCGTGGCCCTTACGTGGAATGACGCCGAGGACAACTTGTATGCCCTCCAGCACGGGCGCGATCAGCTTCATCAGCTCTTTCCCGATCTCTACACGCAGGAAGAAAGCGCCGAGCTTCCGGCCGAGGAATTCTTTAAGGTCGATGAGGGCGACAACTTCGGCTGGCCGTACTGCTACTACGACCAGAGGCAGGAGGAAAAGGTGCTCATGCCCGAGTATGGGGGCGACGGCGAGGAGGTCGGTCGCTGCGATCAGTTCGAGGATCCGATTCAGGCATTCCCGGGCCACTGGGCGCCCAACGACGTCCTCTTCTACGACAATGATCAGTTTCCGGAGGAGTATCAGGGGGGGG
>CAZCUZ010000070.1:0-14845 GCA_964502085.1 uncultured Salinivenus sp.
TCGTCGCCCAGCCGATCCCGAGCGACGCCCTGAATGTAGCGATTGAATCGCTTGAGGTCGGGCCAGCGGTGATTCTCGAACGCCAGCTCCACGCGCCGCTCCCGCAGGAGTCGACGGTAAAAGTTATTTTCCGGTACGTCCGATAGGCCCGCCCGGTCCCGCACCTCGTTGATGAGATCCCAGGCGCTGCGCCCGTCCGGCGCCGTGCCCTGCGGCCCGACGGCTTCGGCCATCATGAGGAGCACGTCTGCATAGCGGAGAACGACCCAGTTGTTTTCCGCCTGAAAGTTGGCGAACGGATCGCTCTCGAACTTGGTCACGTACCGGGCCTCCTGCGTTACCCCCTCCGCGTCCTCGTAGGTCGTGTCCATCGACGCCGCAAAGCGCTCCCCGTCGAGGTCGAAGTAGGCATCCTTCATGGACTCGGTCGGACGATTTTCGGCCAGTCCCTCTCCGGCCTGCAGGTCCGCACTCGGCGAGAACGTATTCGTAAAGGGACTGCCCTCTCCACTGGTGGTCGTGTACTGCACCTCGAAGATGGACTCCTCGTTGTTCTCATTGTCCGGCCCCCAGAGGTCCCCGTAGTCGTCGAGCAACTGATACTCCCCGCTGCCGATCACGCGCTGGAGTGCCGTTTGGGCCTCGTCGGGCTGCCCCATCGTGAGGTACACCTTTCCGAGGAGGGCGTTTGCCGCACCCGAGGTGGCCTTTCCAATCTCGGCCTCCCCGTAGCTGGAAGGAAGCAACTCCTGCGCAGTATCCAGATCCCCGGAAATCTGCTCGTAGACGGCCCCGGGCCCCTCCGTCTGCCCACCGACCGTTGCCGCCTCCCCCGCCCCTCGGGTCGGCTCAGTCTTGAGCGTGACGTTCCCCCACGCCACAGCCGCGTGATAGTAAAAGAGGGAGCGGAGAAAGAGCGCCTCTCCGCGCACCTGCTCCTTGAACGCCCCGTCGGGAAGCGCGTCGAGCTCATCGAGAATGATGTTGCACCGCTCGATGCCGTCGTACGTGTCAATCCAGGTCTGCTGAACGATCTCACTCCCGGACCGCTCGATGAACTGGTTGACCTCGAACAGGGCCCGAGCGAGCCCCGTGACGTCCTGACCCTGGTCCGTGTTGTCCGACCGCATCTCGAACAACACCCAGTAGTTGTTGGAGAACGTTCCCTCCTGCTGGAGCGCATCGTAGGCGCCGTTGAGGGCCGTCTCGAAGTCCTCCTCGGTGGTGTAGAAGGTCTCCTTCGTAGGGTTCGAAATTGGAGATTTGTCGACAAAACTGTCGCAGCCACTCAGGAAAACCGTGGCGGCGAGCAGTCCGACGACGAGGCGGAATGAGGATACAAAATGCATGTTCCTGAGCGACGTTGTGTGACAAACGGTGAAGCCCTTCTCCGACGGGAGGAAACGCCTCGTCGCGCTCCTCCAATGCGATTGACGGAACCCCTCGGTTAAAACCGAACGTCGACGCCGAGCGTGTAGCTCCGCTGCAGCGGATACGTGCCGTAATCCTGCCCCGGGGTGAGCTCGCCTCCGGCCGGAAGACTGGCCATCGGATTGAAGCCGATGTAGTCCGTAAACATGTAGACGTTTTGCGCCGTCCCGTAGACGCGAAACTGCTGGACGAGGTCGCTGAGCGTGGAGCCGCCGAAGGTGTACCCCAGCGTCACCTCGCGAACGTTCAGATACGATCCGTCCTCGACCTGAAAGCTCGACGGGCGGTTGTTGTTGCCCTGATTTCCGGTCTGCCGGTCGGCCCGAGGGATCTCTCCGTTCCCCGGGTTCTCCGGCGAGCGCCAGCGCTCGTTGAAGACGGCGTACTGATTGAAGTTAAACTCGCCGTTTTTCAAGTGCCGGGCCGTCAGGTTCAGAATTTCGCGGCCCTGCACCCCTTGGAGGAAAACCCGAAGACTGACGTTTCTATACTCGAACTCGTTCGTGAATCCGTAGGTGAAGTCCGGCTGGTAATTGCCCGTCACCGTCCGGTCGTCCGGTGTAATTTCCCCGTCGCCGTCGACGTCCTCAAACCGAAAGTCGCCGGGCTGCGGATCCGGGGCCTGCGTGTCGTTCGGCGCGTTTTGAATCTCCTCCTCGGACTGGTAGATGCCGGCCACCTCGTACCCGTAGTAGCTGCCGATGGGATCGCCCACCCGCGTAATGTGGCGGATGCCGGCCGCCCCCGTGCTGCGAATGGCCGCGTCGTCCGGCCCGAGCGCCGTCACCTCGTTGTTGTTGGCCGAGAAGTTGGCCGAGGTCGACCAGCTGAAATCCCCCCGCAGGTTCTGCGTCTCCAGAAACAGCTCCACACCGGTGTTCTGCACTTCGCCAATGTTGGTGAGCACCGTTTCGTACCCGGACGCGGCGGGGACGCTCACGTTGAGCAACAGGTCGCTCGTCACGCTTCGGTACACGTCGGCGTCGAAGCGAATCCGCTCGTCGAAGAGCCCCACGTCCAGGCCCAGGTTGACCTCCTCCGTGGTTTCCCAGGTCAGCCCGGGATCGCCCAGGTCCTGCGGCTCGACGCCGGTGAGAACGTTCTGATTGGCTCCCCCCACGTAGCTCTGGAACTGCAGGTTGCTGAAGGAGCCGTAGTTCGGAATCTGAAAGTTTCCGGTCTGCCCGTAGCTCAGTCGGAGCTTCAGCGTGCTAAACTGCGGCACGCGCTCCATGAACGACTCCTCCGCTACTTGCCATCCCACGGAGGCAGAGGGAAAGACGCCGGTCCGATTGTCCGGCCCGAAGCGCGAGGACCGATCGGCCCGGACGGCCGCCGTCAGAAGATACGTGTCGTCGTAGTTGTAATTGACGCGCGTGAGGCCGGAGAGAAGCGACCACTCCGTTGCTTCACTCGTTCCGTCCGTCACCTGTCCCCCACTGAGGGTGGGCACGACGTCGATGGGAAAGTTCTCGGCGAAGACCTGATTGAAGTCACTCCGCTCCTCCTGCACCGTGACCCCGGCGAGGACGTCCAGCGAATGCACGTCGGCGAACGTGCCCTCGTACTGCAGCGTGTTTTCGGACAGCCAGTTGAAGCTGCGGGCCGAGTTGGACTGGGCGTACGGCTCCGGCTCGGTGCTCGTCCGGTACAGCAGCCCCCGCCCCCGATAGAAGGAGCGCGTGTAGTCCGACAGGTCGGCCCCGAACAGGGTCTTGAACGTCAGGTCCTCTCGAAGGTCGATCTCCGTGTACACCGACCCGAACGTCCGATGGTGATCCAGGTCCTCCTCGATCGCGTTCTGGATGGCCAGCGGATTGCTCGCGGAGGTCGTAGCCGCCCCGAGGAACGACTGCGAGACGGGGTCGTCCGCCGTTTGATTGAGCGTCCCGTCGTCGTTGTAGGGCTCCACGACCGGGGCGTGCACCATGGCGGAATACACGATGCCGGGCGGAGTCCCAAAGTAGGGCGCGTTGGCCTGCTCGCGATCCTGCTGGGTCAACGCCAGGTTGAGGTCGGCCCCGATGCGAACGTTCTCGAACGGATCCGACTCGAGTCCGGCGTGCAGAGAGTAGCGGTCGAACGCCGAGTTGCCGACGATGCCGTCCTGTTGCTGCATGCCCCCGGAGAGGTAGTAATTGATTGACTCTCCGCCCCCCGAGACGGAAAGCGACGAGTTCCACGTCCCGGCCCGCTCCCCGAGCACGAGATCCAGCCAATCGGTGTCCGTCGAGATGTCCCCCTGGTCGTAGGCCACGTACCGCTCGGGAATGCGAACGAACGGATCGGCACTCTCGCTCGGCCGTCCTTCATTCGTGCGAGGATTGGGCGGCGGGTTCCCGTACTTGTCTTCGTAGTTGTTATTCCGGGAGTCGATCGCGGCGTCGACCAGCTCCTGCGAGTTCATCATGTCGGGCACGTTGATGGCCTCCTGCATACCCACGGAGCCGTTGTAGCGAACTTGCATGTCTCCGTCTCGGCTTCCCTTCTTCGTCGTGACCATGACGACGCCGTTCGACCCCCGCGAGCCGTAAATCGCCGCCGCCGAGGCGTCCTTCAAAACCTCGATCGACTCGATGTCTTTCGTGTTGAGCGTAGACAGGGGATTTTGGGAGGGGGGCTGAAAGCTCCCTCGGCGCTGAGCAATTCCGCCCTGCAGCTCCTCGTTGGTGGAAATCGGAAGCCCGTCGATCACGAAAAGGGGACTCGTGCCCGCCGTGATGGTACTCGTCCCGCGAACCCGCACCTGCGGAGAGGCACCGGGCTCACCGCTCGTCTGGCGAATCTCGACCCCCGCGAGCTGTCCCTGGAGGGCGTCCTGAAAGCTCGACACCGACAGGTTCTCAATGTCGCTCGACGCAATCGAGGCCACCGACCCCGTCACCTCCGCCTGGCGCTGCGTGCCGTACCCGACGACCACGACCTCCTCCAGCGCCTCCACGTCGGGCACGAGCTGCACGTCGATCGTCGTCCGCCCGTCGACGGCCACCACTTGAGTCTGGTAGCCGACCGCCGAGAACTGAAGGGAGTCGGCCTCGTCCGGCACGTCCAGTGAGTACTGGCCCTCCGCTCCCGTGGCCGTCCCTACGTTCGTGTTGGGAACGACGACGTTGACCCCGGGAACGGAAGTGCCCGTCTGCGAATCGGTCACCTGCCCCGAAACGACCGGCTGGACCGCCCGAACGGGCACCGTCTCGCGCGCCTGGACCTCGCGGATGAGGACATCGTCCCCTCGTTCCGACTCACTCGTGGTCGACGATTCGTCGTCTCGACGAACGACCACGATCTCCTCCTGCGGCGAGATCAGAACGCCCAGCTCGGTGCCCGCAAGCAACGCGCGAAGGGCCTCCGCCACGGAGGCGTCGTCGAGGCGCAGGGTCACCGGCGTCTGCTCCGGAATGAGGGTCGGGCTATAGGAAAGGCCGAGGCTGCCCTGTCGGGCCACCTCCCGGAGCCCCTCCTCCAGCGTGGCGTCCTCGAGGCGCAGGGTCACGCGCCGCTGCAGGGCCCGCACCGTGGCGCCCCCCTCGCCCAAGGAATGAAAGCCAGAAGTCGCCCGTTCGCCCTCCTGAACCTGAGCGAGGGTCTGCGACTGTCCGAATACCGGCGTCCCGCCCACAACCGCCCCCAGGACGAACAGCGCACAGAGCGTACCGGAAAGGAGGAGACGGAAAGATCGCTTCGCCTCCATGCAGAGGTAACAATTTCTTAAATCGATCATGACGGGGTAGTCAGTTGTACGGTGTTTGGTATCGCGTGGAGGCGGTGCCGTCTCCCTTCGGGCACCTCCATTCCCCAATGCTCTCGGCGTGCGTCACCGGGCCCGTTCTCGGGACCGCAGGACAACGACCTCTCGGTCGATGTCATATTGAATGTCGAGGGAGGCCGCAAGGACGTCGAGCACGTTTTCGATCGACTGGCTCTTCAGGGTGGCCGTCAAGTGCAGCGAACGGAGCGCGGAATCCCGAATCTGTACGTCGAGGTTGTACCAGCGCTCCAGTCGCCGCGCCACCTCCGGCAACGGCGTGTCGTCGAACACGAGGCGTCCCTCCGTCCAGCCGATGTAGGCGGTCACGTCGGTCGTTACGGTCTCGACGATGGTATCCGCCTCCGCCGTCCGGCCGACCTCGCCGGAGTTGAGCCTCACGCTCCGAATCGTACGGTCGTCCGGGTCGGGGCGAAAGGAAACGCCCCCTTCGGCCACCGCCACCGCCACCTGCTCGTCGTCCGGATAGCCCCGCACGTTGAACGCCGTGCCCCGCACGGTGACCGACGCCTCCTCGGTCCGAACGATAAAGGGACGACTCGTATCCGCTTCGACCTCGAAGTAGGCCTCTCCCTTCAGCTCCACCACCCGTTTCTCTTGGTTGAAGGTGGACGGGAGGCGAAGCTCGCTGTCGACGTTGAGCATCACGCTGCTCCCGTCGGCAAGCTGAATCTGAGACCGCTCTCCCTGCTCCGTCACGACCGTCCGCGTGGTGGAGTCGGTCGACGCCCGTCCTCCCCAGAAGGAATGGACGAGCCACAGCCCGCCGAGCAGAAGGAACAGTCCCGCAACCACCCCCACTCTCCATCCCACGGCTCGTCGGCGCGAGGGACGTCGCTCCGTCCGGGAGGCCGACCGAGAAGAAAACGGATCTTCGTCCGTTGACTCGTTCGAAGGCGCCGGATCCATCTCGGCCCGAACCTCCTCCCATCCGCTCTCCACGTCCACCTGCGGAAGCGAGCGGCGCGGTGCGTCCGCGGCCTCCCAGATGCTTCGCAGCTCCTCGATGAGCTGCTCTCGGGACGGGTCGGCACAGATCCACCTCTCGACTCGCTGTTCTTCCTCGGGAGAGCACTCCCCCGCAACGTAACGCGCCAGTAGGGGCCAATTCGGTCGATTCTCCATTTTGAAGGGGTCGTTCCGTTCGTGATTCACCTAGTAAGACACGGAAGTCTGGTGAATCCCCCACTCCGGAACGAGAAAAATCTGCAGGCCCCCGAACGAACCGAACGGACGCGGGTCTCTTCGTCTCCCGAACGACGACGCTCCGCCCTCTGCTCTGACTGCACGGATGCCCCCGACGGGCCGCGGACACGCCCGAACGAATCTACTCGGACATTCCTGTGCCGAAGGCGCGAAGACCGGCTCCGGCGTTCGGACCGGAGCGAATCGCCCCCCCGAGAGACAAGACCGGTCCGAGTCCAGGACTACTTCAGTTCTCGTGAGAAGACGGGAGACAGTTCTTCCCGCAACGATTTGAGGGCCCGGCCAATCTGGTTTTCCACGGTTTTGGCGGTAATGCCCATGGCGCAGGCAATTTCCTCGTACGTGAACCCGTGCCGGCGGTGGAGGAGAAAGGCCATTCGGCGACGCTCCGGCAGCTCGTCGATCGCCTCCTCGACGGCGTTCGCGAGCGCACTTTCGTGGGCGGCGTCTGCCGCCAACGGACGGGCCCACGGCTCCGTCACGTACGCCAGATCGTCCTCCGCCTCGTCCTTCGTGCCCTTTCGACGCGTCTCATTCAGGGCCCGGTTGCGAACGGCCTGATACAGATAGGCTTTCAGCGAGCGCTGGACCGTCCAGTCCTCTCGCCGCTCCCAGATGCGCAAAAACACGTCTTGCACGAGATCCCGAGCCCGGTTGGCAGAGTCGACGTACTCCGCAGCAAACCGGCAGAGGCGAGGATAATACGCCCGAAACATGTGCTCGAACGCCGCCTCCTCCCCGTTCCGCACTCCGTCGATCCATTCTTGCTCGCGCTCCTGCATACGTATCCGCGGGGCTCTAGACCAGAAAGTGGACATTCCCGATGCCTCACGCCTGCGACCTCATTCCTACGTTTAAAGTGGTCCCCTACGCAGAGAAATGCAATTATCGTTAAGACAGTCCCCGATCCCCAGCGTCCGAGTCCCTCTCCAGCAACGCAGGGCCTTCGTCCACGGCGTCTGCTGATTTTGGTCGTACGACGGTGAGAATCGACGAGACGATCAGGCGGTCGAATGAACGCCCTACGGCCGGACGTACGAATCCATACTACAAAATTCTCGTAAAGGACCGGTGCAACATGCGACAACACCGGTGTTCATCTCCGCCGAGTCGCTCCGGACGAACGGGGCTCCTTCCGTCGCAGAACCGTCCGTACGCGGCCGTTCTCCGCAACGGTCGGGCTCCACTCGCCAGCGAAAGGTACTCCCGTGGCCTTGTCGTAGTCCCTCGGTACGCTCGTACTTCAGTCATGTCCCCAGCAACAGAAGGGAACTCGGACAAACCCGTCTTCGGGGCCCGTGCGCGGGACCGGAAGCGTCTGGACGCGCTTCACCGCTATGACATTCTCGACACGCGGCCGGAGGCCGCATTCGATCGCCTGACCGACCTGGCCACCGGCTTCTTCGACGTCGACGTCGCATTTATGGCCTTCCTCGACACGGATCGTCAGTGGTTTAAATCCAGCGTGGGCCTCAATCAAACGGAAAGCACTCTCGCCGCCTCCTTCTGCACCCACACGATCGAAGCCGAGGACCTCCTCGTCATTGAGGACGCCACCAAAGACGAACGGGTGGACGACAGTCCGTTCGTGACCGACGCGGGTCTTCGCTTTTATGCCGGCGTGCCCATCACGACGCCCGAGGGGCCCCCGATTGGCACGTTCTCTGTCATGCACTCCGATCCGCGGACGCTTTCCGAAAAGGAGACTCGCTACCTCAAGATGCTGGCCGAAATGGCCACGGACGAACTCGAAACCCGCCGCGACGCCCAGAAACACGCGCAGCTTGCGCGTCGGTTTGAGGCGGTCTTCCAAGACCCGAACGTACTTGCGGGCGTGCTCGCCCCGGACGGAACGCTGCTGGACACGAACGAGACCTCTCTCCAGTACGTCGACGCAACCGAAGAAGCAGTGATCGGAGAGCCGTTCTGGGAAACGCCCTGGTGGCCTTCTCGGATGCAGGAGGAGGTAAAAACGTGGGTCGAACGGGCCGCCGCGGGCGAGTACGTCGAGTACGAGGCCGATCTTACGACTCCGGAGGGCCGTCCCTTCAGCGTAGACGGCACCGTCCGTCCCGTCACCGACCCGGACGGGACGATCACGTCCCTGATCGTGTCCGCCCGCGACGTGACGGCGCGAACTCGGCGCGAGCACGAGCTCCGTCGGCAACGGCACCTCCTGGAGCAGACGCAGCGGCTGGCGGGAGCGTGGGAGGCCGACCTCCAGGAGGGAACGATGACCTGGTCGGAAACGGTCTACGAAATTCACGAGGTGCCCCCGAACACCGACATCGACATTGAGGACGGCATTCAATTTTACGCACCGGAAGCCCGGCCCCGAATCCGAGCGGCCTTCCAGCGGTGTATCGAGAGGAGAGAGCCCTACGACCTAGAGCTTCCCCTCATCACAGCGAAGGGCACCCGCCGGTGGGTGCGAACGGTCGGCGCTCCCATCGAAACGAAGAACGGCACCGTCGTCAAGGTGGCCGGCGCCTTTCAGGACGTCACCGAGCGGAAGACGGCCGAGGACGAACTAAAGGAAACGAAGCGCTTCTACGAGCAGATCTTGGAGCACATCCCCATCGACCTCGCGGTGTTTACGCCGGAGGCCCGGGTCGAGTACGTCAATCCGCAAAGTGTGAGCGACGAAGAAACGCGCGACTGGATTCTCGGCCGCACGAACGAGGAGTACTGCAAGAAGCGGGGATTCGCCCCCGCAATCGGACGGCGTCGGGACGCCGCCATCCGGACCGCCGCCCGGGAAAACGCGATCACCGAGATTGAAGAGACCCTCCAGACGGACAGCGATCCGCATCATTTTCTCCGGGTCCAGAGCCCGGTCACGAATCTCGACGGAGACGTGACCCACGTCGTGGGCTTCGGGATCGACATTACCGAGCGCAAGCGTCGAGAGCAGGCCCTGCTGGGTCGCGAGCAGAAGATCGAAGCCCTCTACACCGCCACGGAGCATTTCCTGAAGGCCGAGACCCCCAAAGAGGTGGCCGTCCGGATCGAGGAGGTCATCCGAGAAACGTTCGACTATCCTCTCAACGGTGTGCACTTCGCACGGAACGACCAACTCGTGCCCGTCCAGGTGTCGCCGAACATCGTCGACCGCTGGCCCGACATGCCTTCTCGCAACGTGAGCGGAAGTGGGATCGGGGCGCGAGCCTACCGCTCCGGGAAGACCGTCGTCTCCGACGACCTCCAGGCCCTCGACACGACGATCGACTACCAGGACCTGCAGTCCGGAGCGGCCGTCCCCCTTGGCGTCCACGGCGTCATTACCGTGGGGAGTACGGAAAAAGAGACCATTGAGTCGTTCGACGTCAACCTGATGGAGATTCTGGCCGCCGACGCCGCCGCGGTGCTCGACCGCATTGAGCGCGAGCGCACGCTCCAAAAGAAAGAGCGGCGGTACCGTGCGGTGTTCGAGGACCCCAACATCCTCGTCGGGCTTCTCGACCCCGACGGGCGCGTGCTCGACGTGAACCGGACGGCGCTGGACTACGTCGGCGCTCCTCTCAACGACATTATCGGAGAGCCGTTTTGGACGACGCCCTGGTTTGAGGGGGACGAAGCCCTGCAAGACGCCGTGCAGGAGTGGATCCAGCGGGCCAACGCCGGAGAGTACGCCGAGTTCGAAGCGGATCTCTCCAAGGCCGTCGGCGCTCCTCTCGTGATCAGTGGGGTCGTGCGGCCGGTGACCGACGAGGAGGGAACCGTGACCTCTCTGCTCGTCACCGATCGAGACGTCACCGCCCGCAAACAGGACCGGCGTCGGCTCGAACGCTATCGCGAGTACACCGACCGGTTGATCAACGCGAGCGACGACCTGTTCTTCGTGTGCAACGAGAACGGCTGCCTCCAACGCTGGAACGAACGAGTGGCGACCGTCACTGGCTATTCTGAAGAGGAACTCGACGGAATGACCGTCCTCGACTTCGTTCACGCCGACGACCGCGAACGGACGAGGGCGGCCGTTGACGAGGTGTTCGAGCGGGGCCGCTCGCAGGTCGAGGCCCTTCTCGTTCCGAAAGATGGATCACCGATTCCGTACGAGTTTGCCGCCAACTGCGTCGAGCACCCGGACGGTGATCTGCGCCTCGTGGGCATCGGCCGCGACGTGACCGAGCGGAAGCAACGCGAACGGTCCCTCGTCGAGGCCAAGCAGGACGCCGAAGAGGCCCACCGCCTCAAGTCCGCCATGCTGGCCAACATGAGCCACGAGATTCGCACGCCCCTGACCTCGATCACCGGGTTTGCAGAAGTGATTGAAGAGGAGCTCGACGGCCGGCTGAACGCCTTCGCCCGTCGAATTTATCAGAGTGGCCAGCGCCTCATGAAGACGCTCGACTCGGTACTTCAACTCTCGAAGCTCGAGGCCGGCGCCTACGACTTGGAGCGGGAGCCTCTTTCCCTCGACCGGCTGGTCGAGGACACGACCGAACTGCTCCGCCCCTCGGCTGCGGAGAAGGCCATCACCCTCACGACCGCTGTTCAGGATTCGCCGATCCCCGGCCGCTGGAATGAGGGCGCCCTAAATCGCATCCTCGAAAATCTCCTCGAGAATGCGATCAAGTTCACTCCGGAGGGGGGGCGCGTCGAGGTTCGGACGTGGGCGGAGGACAATGCGGCCGTACTGGAGGTGGAGGACACCGGGGTGGGCATCCGGAAAGAGGCGTTGTCGGAGATCTTCGAGGCGTTCAAGCAGGAATCCGAGGGGCTGACCCGCGAGTACGAGGGCAGCGGCCTCGGCCTCCCGATCGTGCAGCGCCTCGTGGACGCCCACGGCGGAGCCCTGACGGTCGACACCGAGAAGGGGGGAGGGAGCTGTTTTACGGTGCGCCTGCCCCAATCCCCGACGGACGAGACCCCCTCCGACTGAACGTCTGAGAATGGCTTGCGCTATGGTGCGAAATATGTGTGATACCGCAAAAGTAAGCTGCTCCCAAGAAAAACAGCACCTTCGTCGCTCTAGGACATCTGAGATGTCCAAACTAGATTCAGAGCCTATCAACCGAACGAGGAGGTTGTAATTGTCAGCTGGATGGGCTCCAGATCAAGTCTGGAGCGACGATGGGGTTCATTTTGGCGTTTGGGGGCAGGCACACATGCCGCCCACATTTAGCACAACGCGTTCTGAGAAGCTGTTTCGTGGATTGATGTGTCGCCGAGACACAGTGGGCAACTCCGAAAATGAGGTGCTTTCCCCTTCTCCGTGTCCCCGGACTTTCCACACCCGAAATCACGTGTCCGGATTTGAGCTGATCTCTTGTGTTAAGAAACGGGGAGAGCCCCCTCAATCCTGATCCCATGCGATCAATTCCGTACCCAGTTATGCCCGGATCTTTCCCGTTCCCCGCTGTTCTTCGCCGTACTGTCTCTGTACTCGCAGTGGGAGTGCTTCTCGCCGTACCGCTCGCCTGCGACTCGACCGGCCCCGAATCGGACCCGTCGGAGGAGCCCCCGTCCGACACCTTCGACGCCGCCCGCATGGCCAACACTGTCGACCAGATCGAAACCGAACTCCAGACGACCATGCCGTCCGCGGACACGCCGCTCGACGAGCGCAACCTCTACGACGAGCTGCTCCGAGCCGCCGAAGGCGTCCACTCCCTCTCCGCCGTCGACACGGTGATCGTCCACGCCGAAACCCTCTCGGCCACCGCGATCCTCGAGAACGGGATTCCCTATCTCATCGGCAACAACCGTCCCTCCGCGGCACCTCCCCCGACGACCTCCGAGGGGGGCAGCGCAACGCCTCCTTCCCGTTCCGGATCTGCCGATTCTACCGAACCGAGATCCGCGAAATCGTCCCCGGCAACACCCCCTCCGGACGCGCAAAAGTCCTCGCACCTCCCCGCCACACTTCCCCAGTCCAACGAGGCCGTCGCCGTTGCCGTCGACGGCGGAAACGCGGTGGCAAGTCAGGTGTCAGACAAGCTGACCGAAGCGGGGTACGAGATGTCCGGATTAGGGGCCAGCCTTCAGGACATGCGCAACTACGACGGGCTCGGCGCCCTCTACCTGGACACGCACGCCGCATCGTACCTGAGCATAGATGAGAATTCTTCCACCACCCACCGACTCGGGCTGCAAACATCGACGACCGTACAGAACCCCGAGGAGTGGATTCAAAATCACAAGCAAGCCCTGACCGACGAAAAGCTCCTGCTCAGCAGTTTTGGGGCCTCCGCCACCCCGAAAGTCGCAATCACGGAGACCTTTATCCGGGACGAGTGGGCCTTTGCCGACAATGCGTTCGTCATGATCCACGCCTGTTTCTTTGGCGCCGACGAGTTTACACAAGGGGGAACCACGTGGTCTCCTACCCCGATGCACCAGGCCATTCTCCAGTCCGCCGGAGCCCTCGTCAGCTTCGACCACTCCACGCTCGCCCGGTATGCCAGCGACAGCATCTCCGAAATCTTCGATTTGCTCCTCGGGACGAACGAAGACACGTACGGCCGCCCGTGGCCCCTTGCGTCTGCCCAACAGACGCTGGACCAGAAGGGACTCAATCAATTTCAGCGATACGGGGCAGAAATACTGGGGTACGAGTACGGAGGAAACATGGTGAACCTAACCTATCACGGAGATCAATCCATCCAGCTGGCCCCCTCGATCCGCCGCATCCAGGTCGTCGACGACGCGGCTCGGGATCAGGGGCGTCTCCGGCTCCAGGGTCAGTTCGGCACCACCGAGGGAACGGTTACGGTCAACTCCACCGAGCTGTCGGTCGAGCAGTGGGACGCGGAAGAAGTCGTCGTCCAGTCTCCGTTCTCGGGAGCCGGCTCAACGGGGCCGGTCGACGTGACGATCCAAAACGACGTCGCAAGCAATACGGTCAATCTGACGCAGTGGGCAGGCACGATGTCGATGACGGCCGCTTCAATGAACGCCGAGCCGCTCGAGGCCAACAGCACGGTCGAGGTCCTCTTCCGAGCCGACGTACACGCCACCCGCGAGACCCCGACCTCGGATCCCTCGTATCCGTCGAGGATTCAGACCTACATTTCTCCAGCCTCGGAGGGCACGCTCACGGGCGAGGGAACCCACACGAACGACAACGGCTCGACCGTGTCGTGGACGGGCTCCTCCAGCTACTCCATTCTCGACAAAACCCAGGTGGACGGCCTCTCCACCAAGAGCACGTCCTCGCCCTCTGCTCCCAAACAGACAGTCTCCATTCCCACCCAGTTCGGCGGCGAAGTTCTCCTCTATCCCAGTACAAACACGGGGTCGGCGGAGATGTGCTTTCGCATGGAGGGGACAGTGACGAGCGAACAGACCTTTTCGGACGGGCAAACGACGACGACGGACGTAACGATCACGCCCGGTCTCGCTCTCGCGAGGAACGGCCCGGCGGAGGGAAGCGCAACCACGCTGACCTGCCTCCCCCTGCAGTGGAGCGGCCCGATCGCCCCGTCGATGACGCGTTCCGCCGCCACCGCAGAACTGGGGACGCTGGAGTACGAGGTCAACTGGTCGTCCTTCGAGGCCCAAAACAGACCGCAGTGACCCCCGTCTTGCGTCCCGTGGAATCTGCACTCCGTCACCGCGAGCGCTCAAGGGGAGCCTCCCCGCCTCCTCCCTGCTGACCTACCGGGGCGGCTCGTCAACGCGAAACGAGGGCAGGTGCAGATCCCACCGGAGGGCGGCCAGCCGGGTGAAAAAGACGGCGACGACGGCCCCGACCGTGGCCACCGGGAGGGGGAGAGCAGTCCCCTCCAAAACGACGTACACCACGCCGCCGCCGAGGGCCGCCGTGGCGTAGATCTCGCGCCGGAGAATCAGGGGCGTCTCGTCGCAGAGCACGTCGCGGAGAATGCCGCCGACGGTCCCCGTGACCGCGCCCATGAGTACGACGACCACTGTCGGAACACCCACGTCCATTGCAATCTTGGCGCCGACTACGGTAAAGATCGCCAGCCCGAACGCATCTGCAATGGGGAGCGCGCTCCTCGGCGGGCGAACCGTGGCCGTATAGAGGAACGTCGAGACGGCGGCGCCGGCGATGGTGCCGAGGTACCGAAGGTCGGCGATCCAAAACACCGGATGCCGGTCGAGGAGGAGGTCGCGCACCGTGCCGCCGCCCACGGCCGTGACCGCCGCAATCACGAGCACCCCGAACAGATCCATGTGCCGCCGCCCGGCTGCGAGCACGCCGGAGACCGCAAAGACGGCCGTTCCGAACAGGTCGAGCGCGTACAGGGTGTCTTCGGGAGACGGAAGGATCAGGGTGTCGGCCACGACGAATACGATCAGGTGGAAGAGAATCGAGGCACGGGCCCCTGTCGGCGTCCCTGCGGGCCTCAACGTCCCTCCGTCCGGACCAGCTCCAACCCTTGAAAGGAACGGCCGAACGTTACCAGGTTCGATCTAACGTCGTCCGGCCCGGCTGCGCCACCGGCGGAATGGTCGCCGATCCAAATTCGTACG
>CAZCUZ010000071.1:0-14735 GCA_964502085.1 uncultured Salinivenus sp.
CGTCCCCAGCACCCCGAAGCAAAATGCACAATCAACCTTGGCATTTGGTATAAGAGTCTGTTTTAATTTATGCCTCGAGCTGCGAGCGGTCTCGCGATACGAGCCAAAATCAAAACAGACTCTAAATGCCCCCTCCCGTACTCACCCCGAGACACAAACGGTTTCTGGCAAGCCCCCGGAACCGCCGCCATCTCTGCTGCAGCACCCGCGAGGCGATCGCACCCGTCCGTCCCACACTCGGGCCGCACTCTCCCGAACGCCCTCGGCACGTGTCCGTGGAAAAGATCTTCTAGAACTTTCTTCCCGCGGCCTCCACGCAGCATTGACGATGTCCGATAAATTCAATACCTCTATACTGGCCCGTGTGAAGTTCCTTTCCGCACGCCCCTCCCACCCCACGTTCACGCACAGGATTCACCGATGCTCCCCCGACTCCAACGGAACGTCGCCACAGCTCTCGTCATGCTCCTGGGTCTCGGACTCCTCTCCGGATGCGGCGTGACGTCGTCGATGCTCCCCACCGAAACCAAAATGGTTCCCAAGGACACCGTCGTAGTGACGACCGTCGACAGCTCGACCCTCCGCCCCGAGGTGGCTCGGCTATACGCCCTGGAGGCCGAACTTCTCACGACGTCGGACACCGCACGGACCGCCCAGCTTCTCAACCAGGCCATGGCTGAGCTGGCCGACATGCTGCGGGAGGAGCCCACCGTCCTCGAAGACCACACCGTCCGCGAGCTGTATCGAGGCCTGACGACCGAATACCGCCGCTACCACGGATACGGGGAAGACCCGGACTCCCTGGAAATGGCGCGCGGCCAGATTTTCTCGGTTCGGGCCCGTCTGTTCGCTTCTCTCGATCAGGTCGACGATCCGCTTCTGGAAGAGGAGCCTCCGGTTCAGGACGGCGACGTGTCCAACTCCGAAATCCCGATGACCTCGAATCGGCTCGTGAACAAGACCATCTCCTACCTCCAGGACGAGCCCGACGGACACGTCGAACGCTGGCTCCGACGCGTCCAGGCCTACGGGCCCATGATCGATCACATTCTGGCCGAAGAAGACGTTCCCACCGACCTCAAGTACCTCTCCATGGCCGAGAGTGGGCTAAATCCCGAAGCGCGAAGCTGGGCCGGGGCCGTCGGCATGTGGCAGTTCATGGCCTCGACGGGCCAACGGTACGGGCTCTCCGTAAATCCCTGGGTGGACGAGCGACGGGATCCGGAGAAGGCCACTCGAGCCGCCGCCCGACACCTGCGGGACCTCTACGAGGAGTTCGACGACTGGCACCTGGCCATGGCCGCCTTTAACTGCGGAGCCGGATGCGTCCGACGAGCCCTCCGCCGCACCGACGCCTCCGATCCAACATATTGGGACGCGTACGACTACCTCCCGCGCGAGACCCGCGGGTACGTTCCCATGGTTATCGCGGCCGCCCACATCATGCAAAATCCGGAGGCCTACGGCTTTGAGCCGGTTGCTCCCTCCTCGGCCTTCTCGTACGACTACGTGGCCGTCCACGGCAACATGCTCTCCCTTAACACCCTCGCCGAACTCGCCGGCACGGAGCCCAACGTGCTGCGCTCCCTCAATCCGGAGCTCCGGCGCGGCCGCATTCCGCCCTCGAAAGATCGGTATCCCCTCCGCATTCCCCTCGGCACCTATCCCCGATTCGTCTGGAACTACGCCGAGCTCCCGGACCACCAAAAACAACCGGCCACCACCTACACGGTGGGCTCCGGAGACACCCTGTCCGAGATTGCACAGCGCTTCGGTACGTCGACCGACGTGCTGCAGCGCCTGAACGGAATGAGCAATACCATTATTCGACAGGGCGATCAACTGGTGGTCCCGGTGCACGAATACGACGGGGCCCTGACCACCGAGACCCGCGAGGACCAGCCGGTGCGGGTCCAGTACGCCACGTCCCCGCCCGTCCGTCCCCTCGACCCCATCGAGCCGTCTCCGTCTCCCCAGACGTCGGAGGCCGCCGATTCCTCGTCCGACCGTCCCTCTATTGCATCAACGGCCTCGACCAGCGACGGACAGTCGAGCGACGAGATCTCTTCCGTGTACCAGGTCCAGCAAGGGGACACGCTCGGGGGAATTGCACAGCGCTTCGGGGTCTCCATCCGCCAACTGCGGGCCTGGAACAACCTCAACGGAAATCGCATCCATCCGGGCCAGCGCCTGCAGATTATGGAGTAGACCGGTGCCCCGTACACATTCCAACTACCGCCCCTCCGCCGTGGGAGACGGCGTCCGGGCGACCAGGATGCGGGGGCGCCCGCTCAGGTCTGCCTCTATCCGGACGTGCATGAGGCCGGCCTCTCGCACGACCTCTGCACTCCCTTCGGCGTAGTCGGCGTGCGTTTCGAGCACGACCGCGGCGCCCGGTCGGCACAGGGCAGGAGCGCAGTCGGCCAGGCGGCGGTAGAAGCGGAAGGGATCCTCGCCCGAAAAGAGGGCCTCCGGCGGGTCGTAGTCACGAACCACCGCCGGCAGCCGGTCCGCCTCCTCGTCGGGAACGTACGGCGGGTTCGAGACGAGGAGATCGACGGGCTCGTCGAGACGCCCCGAAGGAGCCGCCGAAAAGAGATCGACCTCTTCGAAGTGAATCGCGAGCCCGTGCCGCCGGGCATTGGCCCGGGCCACGGCGAGCGCCTCTGCGCTCACGTCCCATGCCGCAACGACGGCGTCGGGGCGCTCGTGCTTCAACGCGAGAGCAATGCACCCACTCCCCGTTCCCACGTCGAGCACGCGGGGCGCCTCGACGTCGCCGACGACGTCGAGGGCCGCGCCGGCAACCTCTTCCGTCTCGGGACGCGGAATCATGACGGCGGGTGAGACGTCCACACGAAGCCCCCGAAACGAGGTGTATCCCAGCACGTGCTGCACCGGCTCCCCTTCTGCGCAGCGCTCCACCATCTCGACAAACGACGCTGCGGCCTCGCGCTCGACGGATTGCTCGGTGCGGGCGTACAACTGCCCGTGATCACAGCCCAGCACCTCCATTAACAGCCACTCCGCCGACCGTCGCGGGGCATCTGCGTCCGCTTCGTCGAGGCGTTGGCGAGCGCGGTCGAGAAGCGCGCGCCGCGTGGGAGCCTCTTCGCCGTCGGGGTCTGTCGGCATGGGAGCAGAGTCGGAAGGACGCAGACCGAATCGGGCGACGGCTATCGACGAACGCGGAACACCTCGAACTCGTCCGTGGCGTCGGACCAGTCCACGTCCACGCTCTCGACCCGAGCCGTACGTGGACCGTCGTGAACGGCATCGAGGAGATCTTCGAGGGCCCCACGCGGCCCCTCTGCCTCCAGCCGCACCGAGCCGTCCTTTTCGTTGCGAACCCACCCGGTCACGCCGAGCTGACGAGCCCGCATCTGCGTGAAGTTGCGAAACCCGACCCCCTGGACTCGTCCCGTAATGCGTGCCGAGAGGCGCTCCTGCGTGTCCGTCTCCATCGATCCTGTGCCTGGTTTCAGTTCGGGGAACGACTCACGATTGTAAACGCCTGTCTCTTTAGCGGTTTCCAATCCGCTCCCAGGACATCGAGGCCTTACGCAGACCCTTCCCTTCCCTCGCTACGTCGAATGATCCAGGCCGTCCCCACGTACCCGACGAAGGCAGCCAGGGAGATCGTGACTGCCGCCCGGCTCAGACGGGCGCCTCCCCCCGCCACCTCTTCCACCATGAGCATCACGCCCAGAAACAGGATCGACACGACGCACGCCCCCGCCAGGACGAGTCCCCAGGACCGAAAGGCCCGTTCGTCGAACATGCGATGGACCGGAGAAGAAAAGGCAACGCTGCGAAACAAGTGTAAGCGGGACACCCGGTCCTCTCGAAAGACGCCCGTTCCCAAGAGAGGATCCGGGGGGCACTGCTCGTCTCTGCAGAAGACGGGCGAGGGGACGTTGCCATCCGGCCGTCGGCCTCCCGCAGACGCCCCCGCAGCAAATAACTCCCCTACACGTGGGCGGGGTCGACTTCCGGCTTCCACTTGATGTTGCACCCCATGGACGGCTTCTGCTCCATGCTCACGGTTCCCGATTCGAGGGCCTCGTCGAGGGCCCGGCGCAGATCGCCCCCGTGCGATTCTCCCTGATCCGGTCGGGTCTCGTCAAAGCGTCCCCGATAGGCGAGCGTCCGATCTGCGTCGAACACGAAAAAGTCCGGCGTACAGGCCGCCTCGTAGGTCTGCGCCACCTCCTGACTCTCATCCTGAAGATAGGGAAACGGGTAGTTCTTCTTCGCGGCCCGCTCGGCCATGCTGTCGAATGAGTCGGCGGGATAGCGCTCGGGGTCGTTCGAGCAGATGCCAATGAATTGAACGCCCCGTTCCTGATACTCGCGGGCCACGGCCAGGAGCTCGTCCTCGACGTGCTTTACGTAGGGACAATGATTGCACATAAACACCACGACGACAATCTCGGCGTCGTCGTAGTCCGACAGCGAGCGCGTGTCGTCGCCACGATCGTCGACGTCGGGGTTGGCGGCGGGAAGCGTGAACGAAGGGGCCGGTTGGCCCAGTTCCATCATCGTCGATTCGGTGACAGCCATCGGTGGGGGTCAGTTTCTCCGTAGAATGAAGGCGAGGACAGCTCTGAGAGACATCAAACTGCTCCCCCACGCCGAGGTTCATCGACGGGTCCCCCGTCCGAGACTCTTCCTCGCAGTCAAACTACCGATACCTCGTTTCCTCCGGATTCTGTTCACTCCGCCTCGTCCACCACAGGCGCCCGATACAGATCGTTCTCTTCGATGTAGGCGCGAACCGTGTCGGGCACGAGATATCGAATCGAACGCCCCACTCGGGAGCGCGAGCGAATTTCGGTCCCGGACACTTCCATGACCGGCGCACTCACGAAGTGAACGTGGTTGGCAAAGCGGGGCTTGGCGACCTCCCCAATCACGCCCGGCCGCTTGTACACCACGAGAGGAACCCGGTCGGCAATCTCCTCCGGACACTTCCAACTCGCAAAGTGATCGAGGCTGTCACTGCCGATGAGGAGCCCAAACTCCGTCTCGGGATACTGCTCCTGAAGTGCCCGGATGGTTTCCACGGTATAAGAGACGCCCGCGCGCTCGATCTCGACGTCGCAGAGTCGGAACGCCGGATTTTTGGACACGACCCGCTCGGTCATCGCGAGCCGATGCTCGACCTCCGCCAACTCGTCGCTCGATTTGTGAGGGGGCGTCGCATTCGGAATCCACCACACCTCCTCGAAGCCGAACTGGTCCCGAGCAATCTCGGCAACGATCTGATGAGCAACGTGCGGAGGATTGAACGACCCTCCAAATAGACCGACGTCCATGGTGTTTGAAGTTAGTCCCCCTTGTGACACGTGCGGCGCAGGCACCACCCGAGGCCCATGTGCGACCGGCGAGGAGTACCCCTCGTTTTCTATTCTCTATTCGTCGGCTTCGGAGACCCCTTCGTCTGCCAGCGATTCACTCTGTTCGTCGCGTTCCCGAGCCTGTTCGAGCTTGCGTTGGGCCTCGGCCTGCAACGGCTTCGCACGTTCAAGGAGGGAGCTCTCCGGAAAGAGCTGCTGAAGCTGATCGTACTGATCGAGTGCCTTCTGGTACCGATCTGCTTGCTTTTGTTGTACACTCCGATCCGCGTACTGCACGTACGAGCGAAGGGCGCCGAGCAAGGCGTCGTCGGCCCACGGCGTGTCCGGATACTGATCGAACACCGACCGGTACGTCTCCGTGGCCGCTCGCCACATGTCGCGTCGCTCGTAAAGCTCCCCGGCGTCGTATTTTTTGTGCGCCAGCTTGGCACGAAGCTCGTCGAGGAGCTCTCTGGCCTCGGCGACGCGGTCGTGATCGGGATACCGGTCGATGAAGAGTTGAAAGAGGTCAATGGCCTGCCGCGTGTCGCTCTGATCGAGTTGGTACTTCGGCGATCGCAGATAATACGAGTAGGCCCGTTCAAACTCCGCCTTTGAAACGTCCGGATGATTCCGATAGAGCTCCGTGAACCGCTGAAACTCGTTTGCCGCGACGAGATGCTTCTTCTTTTTCCGCTGGGCCATGGCCAGCTGAAACTGGGCCTCCGGGGCCCACTCGGTACCGCGGCCGTAGTTGAAGACGGACCGGAAGTACCGAATCGCCCGGTCGTAATTTTCGTCCTCGTACTGAGCCATCCCTTCGTCGTAGGCATCCTGCGGCCCGCTGGTCGTGATCTCCTGACTGCCGGAACACCCGACCAATCCAATGAGGACGATGAGACTGAGAACGGGGGCGAAAGCCGAACGACGCATAGACAAACACTACTTCCGAAGAGTGACGCAAGGCCCGTCGTGCACGTCCCTTTCGGGCGTTCATCAGCAGCGGACGAGCTCCGAAGATGCACCGCGCATCCGAAACGGCACGGGGTGGGGTCTGTTCCTTTCGCGGCCTCGCCTCGTGCAGTTCCCACGGGTCGCTACTGAAGGTGCTCGAGCCGATTGTTGCGGTAGCGGTGAAAGCGCATGGCCCGATTGACGTTTCCCTCCCGGAAGTGAATCTGCATGCCAAGCCCCTCGTGGGGAGACGCCGTGCGGAGGTCGTCGGGACCGGGACGGGGAGGAGACGGCGAAAGGACGGAAAACACAAAGTGGGCGATGTCGTAGCCGGTGTACGCGAGTCGGCGCCCCCGAACCGATAGTTCGTCCGGTGTATTGCCGGTCAGCAGCCGGTAGCGTCGGATGAACGTCTGCACCTCGGGAGTGCCCGTCTCCACGCTG
The DNA here is from genome assembly GCA_964502085.1 of uncultured Salinivenus sp. Lineage (GTDB taxonomy): Bacteria > Bacteroidota > Rhodothermia > Rhodothermales > Salinibacteraceae > Salinibacter. The sequence continues at coordinate 6,738 of CAZCUZ010000071.1, forward strand.
AAGTCGGTGGCGTAGGTGGCCGTGAACGCACTCGCCTGCTTCTTTACCGACAGGTCGTGCCAGTGCGAGTTGCCCAGTACCCGCGCCGTCGTATTCAGACGGTCCAATCCCGTAAGAGCATCCTGGATTTTCCCGGAGGCATTGCTCCCCGCAATGGGCAGGTAAAACGCCTCCGTTTCGGCAACCATCGAGTCGGTGATGGTGGTATCCTCCTCAATGGCTTCCGGCAACCGCGTCCACTGGCGCGGATTGTCGAGGCGAAGGGTAAACGGAAGTTGAAGTCCCTGTTGACGGGCCTCCTCCCGAAATCCCTTCGCCATGCGCTCACTGTCCGACACATCTCGCTCATAGATCACCGAGACGCTTTCGGTGAGAAGACTCTCCGAGGCAAAGCGCGCCATGATGCGCCCCCGAAGCGGAATGGTCGGGTTGGTCTGGAAAACGTAGTCCCGCCCCTCGGACACGCTTCTCTCCGTCGCGAGTGGTGCAATCAGAGGAACCTGAGCGCGCTCGGCCACGTCTCCAGCCGCCCGGGCTGAGGAGCTGTAGAGCGGGCCCAGGACGACGTCCACCTCGTCGTCACGAACGAGCGAATCGGTGGCGGCCCGTGCGGCCTCGTCCTCGCCGTTCACTCGTCGAAAGTACATTTTCGCGACCCAGTCGGGCTGTTCGCGCTGCTCGGTGACGACCTGGAGCGAGTCGACTCGAAGCGTGTCGGTCGGGGTCGTGACGGTGGTGCGCCCGTCCGCCTCGGCCAGACTGTCCCCGTACACCTCCGCCGTGTTGACGACCCCAAAGGAGTCGGCCGACGCCTGCAGGCCCGGCGGGGGCACGTAGCGACGGTGCAGGCCGTTGTGCTCGTCGATCGCGAGCCGAATGCCGTTGAACATGGCCTGGGTAAGCCCCACGGTCTCACTCGTCATGGGCAGGACGACCCCAACCCGAAGCGTGTCGACGCGTCCCCCCTCCCGTTCCAGGTGCGTGTCGGCCTCCTCCCGAATGCGCTCGGCCTCCTCCTCGTAGGACGTCTGCGGATAGCGATCGAGGAGCGTCGACACCACGTCCGCCGCGTCCCGGTAGCGCCCGAGACGGAGCAGAGCCTTCCCTTCCATCACGAAGGCCGCGGTCGTCTTGCGGTTGAGCTCATAATCATGCACGAGTCGAAAGCGCTCGGCGGCTTGCTCGAAGTTTCCCTGCTCAAACGCCGTCACTCCCTGTTCGAACATGAGCTCTGCATCCGAAATGCGGGGGACGTCGGCCGGCTGCTCTTGCGCTCGTCCCGGCGTGGCCGCCACCACTCCGATCAAGAGCCCAACCAGAAAAAGCCGCAGGGGGAGAAAGGAAGAGGTCGTCATGAGGATGATTGTCACGTCTGGATGTGTGGACGCAAACTCGTCTTTTACAGGCCCGCCCCTTGTTGGACGTTCCACCCGCCCCCCGCGATCCTCCAGTGTCCTCACTCCCATTCAATCGTGGCCGGGGGCTTCGAACTCACGTCGTACACAGTCCGGTTGATCCCCCGCACCTCGTTGACGATGCGATTCGACACGTGGCCGAGAAAGTCGTGCGGCAGATGCGCCCAGTCGGCCGTCATGCCATCGACGCTCGTTACGGCCCGAAGGGCACACACGTTCTCGTAGGTTCGCTCGTCCCCCATGACCCCCACACTCTGCACCGGGAGCAAAACGGCAAAGGCCTGCCAAACCTCGTCGTAGAGGTCCTGCGCTCGGAGCTCTTCGATAAAAATGGCGTCGGCCTCCCGAAGCAGGGCCAGGCGCTCCGGCGTCACGGGCCCGAGGATGCGGATGGCCAGGCCGGGACCCGGGAAGGGATGACGCCCAACAATCCGCTCCGGCACGTCGAGCAGACGCCCAATTTCGCGGACCTCATCCTTGAACAGCTCCCGAAAGGGCTCGATGAGATCGAAGTCCAGCTCCTCGGGCAGTCCGCCCACGTTGTGGTGGGTCTTGATCGTGGCCGAGGGCCCCTTGAAGGAGACGCTCTCGATGAGGTCGGGATAGAGCGTGCCCTGTGCCAGAAACTCGGGGCGTTGCCCCAGTTCTTCCGCAATCTCGTCCGTCAGTTCCTCGAACACCTCGATGAACGTGTTGCCCACGATGACCCGCTTCTCTTCGGGGTCGACCACGCCGTCGAGCCGATCGAGAAACCGGTCCGTCGCGTCTTCCGTGTGCAGGTCCATTTGAAAGTGACCGCGAAAGGTGTCCTGCACCTGATCCCATTCGCCCTTGCGCAGGAGACCGTTGTTCACAAAGATGCAGTGCAACTGGTCGCCGAGAGCTCGGTGCAGAAGGGCCGCCGCCACCGACGAGTCGACCCCGCCGGAGAGGCCGAGAATGACGTGCCGGTCTCCCACGCGCTCCCGAATCGTCTGGGTCTTCTCGTCCACAAACGAGGCGGGAGACCAGTCCCCACTGCACCCACACACGTCGTAGGCAAAGTTTTCCAGGATCTGGCGCCCAAAGTCGGTGTGGACGACCTCGGGATGGAACTGAACACCGTAGTGCGGCGCCTCCGTGTCGCGAACGGCTGCCACCGGCGCATTGTCCGTCCGAGCAATGACTTCGTATCCCTCCGGAAGCTCGGTGAGGTGATCGCCGTGGCTCATCCAGACGGTGGACCCGTCCGGTACGTCCGAGAAGAGCGTGGATCCGTCGGTCTCGCCCGTCACCTGAATCTGAGCCCGCCCAAACTCGCGTCGATCGGCCCGTTCGACGTGCCCGCCCAGGAGGTGAGCCATGGCCTGCAGCCCGTAGCAAATGCCGAGCACCGGCACCCGGCGACCGTCCGCTCGCCGAAGCTCCAGCAGATCGGGATCGAGCTGGGGCGCCTCGTCGTCGTACACCGAGCAAGGTCCTCCCGACAAAATGAGGCCCTTCGGGTCCAGCTCCGCTATTTTTTCGGTGTCGACGGTGCAGGGATAGATTTCGGAGTACACTCCCGTTTCCCGCACGCGCCGCGCAATGAGCTGGGTGTACTGGGACCCGAAGTCCAGAATGACAATTTTTTCGTGCATATCGGTCTATTACGTCCTTCGTATTGCGTATCTGAGGGCCCGTTCATGAACTACGAAATACGCATCACGCAATACGCTTTACGCTGATCCGCTCGAGGTACACACCAACGCCCCTCACGATTCCACGTCTCCGTTTAGACCAAGTCGTCGTAGGCGTCGGCGTCCAGGAGGGCGTCGATTTCGTCCTCGTCGGCCACCTCGATTTCGACCATCCATCCGTCCCCGTAGGGATCGTCGTTCACCAGCTCCGGGGCGGCATCGAGCTCGTCGTTCAGGGCCGTGATGGTGCCGCTCACCGGCATGTACAGTTCCGAAACCGTCTTCACGGCCTCGACCGTTCCGAACACGTCGTGCTGCCCGAGTTCGGTGCCCTCCGGCTCAAGCTCGACAAACACGACGTCTCCGAGCTCGCTCTGCGCAAAATCGGTGACGCCGACCGTGGCGGTGCCGTCCTCGAGTCGAAGCCACTCGTGATCCTCGGTGTAGTAAAGATCGTCCGGAGTATCCATCCGTCGTTGAAATGCTTTTGGAATGCGGATTCGCGTGAAGATACGAGACGGAACGCTGAATCCAAAGGACCCATCCCCCAACGCTCCGTCCCGTTCATTTCCCCGTGCGACTGCTCCGGCCGGGCCCTCCCGGAACGGGACCGAAAGCGTCCCCCCCTGCGACGTACGGCGGCGTCCCCTGATCCGTTTGTATTCAACGCTCCCTCCGAATTCATTCTGCCTCGCTCGCCGTCGGCGCCGGTTCCATCTCGAAGTCATCCAGAAAGCGCGTGTCAAAGGTGCCCTCGAGAAAACGATCGTCGTCCATGAGCTGCTGGTGAAAGGGGATCGTGGTGTCAATCCCTTCCACGATAAACTCGTCGAGGGCTCGTCGCATCTTCCGAATGGCCTGATCGCGCGTCTTCCCGTAGGTGATGAGCTTCGCGATCATCGAGTCGTAGGTCGGGGGAATCATGTACCCGGCGTAGGCGGCCGTGTCGATGCGAATCCCGTGTCCCCCCGGCTGGTGAAAGGCCGTAATCTCGCCCGGCGCCGGACTAAAGTCGGTATAGGGATTCTCGGCGTTAATGCGGCACTCGATGGCGTGTCCTTCCATCTCGGCGGACGTGCGCTCGACGGTCTCCCCCCTCGACACGCGGATCTGATACTCCACGAGGTCGCAGTCGGTCACCTCCTCCGTGATGGGATGCTCGACCTGAATCCGGGTATTCATCTCCATAAAGTAGAAACTGCGGTCCGCCCCCACGAGAAATTCGATGGTTCCGGCCCCCTCGTAGTTGACCGCTTCAGCCCCTCGAATGGCCGCCTCTCCCATTTCCTCGCGCAGCTCCTCGTCGACGATCGGCGACGGACACTCCTCGATCAGCTTCTGGTGCCGGCGCTGGATCGAACACTCCCGCTCCCCGAAGTGCATCACGTTTCCTTTCCCGTCCCCCAGCAGCTGGATCTCGACGTGACGCGGCTTCTCGACGAACTTTTCGATGTACACCTCCGGGTCGTCGAAGGCCGCCTCGGCCTCCGAGCGGGCCCCGTTGAACGCCTTGTCGAACTCCTCCTCTTCCCACACCAGACGCATGCCCGTCCCTCCGCCCCCGGAGGCTGCCTTAATCATGACCGGAAAGCCAATGTCCGCCGCCACGCTTCGGGCCTCGTCGATGTCGCCGATGGTGCCGTCGGAGCCCTCGACGATCGGCACCCCCGCCTCGGCCATCGTCTTCTTGGCCACGTCCTTTTGGCTCATGAGCCGCATCGTTTCGGGGGACGGCCCAATGAACTCGATGTCGTTGTCCGCACAGATCTGGCTGAACTCCGCACTTTCCGACAGGAAACCGTAGCCGGGATGAATGGCGTCGGCCCCGGTCACCTCCGCCGCCGCAATGATCCGGTCGGGACGCAGATAGCTTTCGCCGGAGGCAGGCGGACCGATGCACACGGCCTCATCGGCAAAACGGACGTGGAGCGCGTCCCGGTCCATCGTCGAGTAGACGGCGACCGTGTTGATCCCCATCTCGTGACAGGTGCGAATCACGCGCAGCGCAATCTCGCCGCGATTGGCAATTAGAATTTTTTGGATGTCACTCATGCAGGGGGAGGGACAGTTTCGATGTGCAGGCGCTCATTCCTCAGCGGAAAACACGTCCTGAGGAAAGAGAAGTCCGTAGATATTGCGTATTCCGTATTGCGTATTTCGGGGTTTGCCGACCACGACGCAACACGAAATACGCAATACGCACTCCATGGAAGGGTCTCAAGACTGCTCCGAGGACAGGGAACAACGGCCGGAGAATACTACCCTTCGTCAATCACGAAGAGGGGCTGATCGAACTCGACGGGCTCGGCATCTTCCACCAGGAGTTCCTGGATCGTGCCCGACGTCTCACACTCAATCTCGTTCATCAGCTTCATGGCCTCAATGATGCACAGCACGTCCCCCTCGGACACTGAATCCCCTTCCTCGACGAACGGATCGGCGTCGGGAGACGGCGCGCGGTAGAAGGTGCCGACGATCGGGGCCTTCACGACGTGCTCCTCCGCGGCGGCCGTGTCCGCCTCGGCCTCTGCAGTTCCATTTTCGGCCGTCTCCTGTGCGGGCGTCGAGGACGACGTGGACACCCCGTCCTGTGGGGCCTCTCCCGACGCGGGGGCCTGCTGCGGCTGTTGCCCCCCGGCGGACGTCGGCGGCTGCGGCTGCGAGGGAGCCGGGGGCTGTTGCGGAGGTGCCTGCTGTCCCGCCGGCGGTCGGGGCTGCGGAGGTCCGTAGCTCATCTGCGCCGGGTAGTTCGCCGGCTGCATGAGCACCTGAGGACTGTTCTGTCGAATGGTGAGCTTGAAGTCGTCCTCCTCAATCTCGACCTCCGACACTCCACTGTCGGCAACGAGGCGCAGCAATTCCTGAATCTTCGAAAGCTTCATGCGTCTGGTGGTGTCTGCGAGAAAGCCTGCGGGCACGCATCCTGCAAACGAATCCGAAGTAGCGAGACTACACAGTGGGCCCTTCCGCCTCGGACACGCGCGTCTCGTACTCCTCGGTCCTGGTGTTTACCCGAATCACGTCCCCCTCGTTGATGAAGAGCGGAACGTCGACGATCGCCCCGCTCTCGAGGGTGGCGGGCTTGTCCCCCCCCTGGGCCGTATCCCCCCGTACCCCCGGCGTCGTCTCGACCACTTCCAACTCCACCTTCAACGGCACCTCCGTGCGCAGGGGGTCTTCCGTATCCGTTCGAAACAGAATGTCGACCTCTCCCCCCTCCTTCAGGTATTCCGCCCCCTCCACCTGCTCCGGCGGCATCGAAAACTGCTCGTACGTCTCCGTATTCATGAAGTGGAGACCGTAGTCGTCCTCGTAGAGGTACTGGTGCGGCCGACGCTCCACGCGCACCTCGTCGACCTTCGCACCGGCCCGAAAGGTCTCCTCCACCTCGTGTCCGTCTTTTACGTTTTTGAGGGTGGTGCGCACGAAGGCGCCTCCCTTTCCGGGCTTGACGTGCAGGAAGTCGACGATCTCCCAGAGATCGTCCCTCCAGATGAACGTCATGCCGTTTCGAAAATCACTCGTATCCGCCATATAGCTGTCGTTGCTCCATTCGGAAAGAATGACGGGCAGGCAATATACTGCGCCGGGGCCTGCGGTGTCAATTTCCACGACCGCACCCTCCTTATCCCCACGGCATTTGAGGTGAAAACCAATCGGGGCACATTGTTGCACGAACCGGGCGCTCCCGTCCACAATTCACGCCCCGCCAACGAAATCGGAAGGCCTCAACGGCCCCCGTGCATTATCGATATTCCTTCTCCTTCCCCAGCACAGCGGGCAGATCCGTCACACCGAAGGGCCCGTGGCGGTAAAGGAAGGGCTCCCCGTAGGTGGCGCCCACGGTGTAGCCGTAGGTCCGGGCCCGCGACTTCACCCACTCGAAGAACTGCGGATTGGACACGAAGGTCTCCGGCTCGTCCTCGTCCGGTTCGTACTCGGGATTGTGAAACTGAGACTTAAAGGCCCGCAGCGCCTTGATGCGTCGATCCCACACGTCCGTCACGTCGACCACCAGGGTCGGCTCAAAGGACACGGCCTGCATGTAATGAAGAACGTGATGCGGGCGCCAGGGCGCCTGCGGGGTGCCGTCCGGGCCGGTCGTCTCAATCTTTTTGAGGCCGCTGTAGTACAGGGCGTCGGTCGACAGCTCGGCCGCGTCCTCGTGGTCGGGATGACGGCTCTCCGGCGCATTGATGAGGACGATGTGGGGACGGTAGCGGCGCACCACCTCGATGACGCGCCGCCGGCTGTCCTTTGTATTGCGAATGTCGCCGTCCATCATGCCGAGATTTTCCCGCGCGGCAAGGCCGATGATCTCCGACGCGTCGTCGGCCTCCTCCATTCGCATCGCCGGGGTGCCCCGCGAACCGAGCTGGCCCTTCGTAAAGTCGACGATGCCCACGTCGTACCCCTGCTGGGCGAGCAGACACATCGTACCGCCTGCGCAGAGCTCCACGTCGTCGGGATGGGCGCCGAGCGCGAGAACGTCGAGGCTGGAGGTGTCGGTCATGGAGGGAACAAGGTTGATCTAGAGAAAAAGGAATGTGGAACAATTTTGGCACCGTTCCGCCCCGACGAACCGGTCTGTATCCGGTCGTTCTGAAATGTCGCCTCCTCGTTTCTCCCCGCCTCCGTCCTCCAACCGATGCCCGACCGACACGACTTTCTCCTCCCCCTCCACCCGAGTCCCCCCGACGCCTCGGAGCTGTCCCCCGCCATGCGCCAGTGCGCGCGTAGCCTCTACCAACAGGCCTGGGCGGAGTACCGGAACGCGGGCTCTCCCTACGGAGAGACGGACGAGGCGATGTTGGTCTGGTACACCCTCCACAGCCGCTCGTCCGGTCCTTCTCTCGTGACGGGGAAGAATTAAGTGCAGGTGGTAATCCCTCCCGACGGCCCCTCATAGAAAAACGTGCGTCGCC
>CAZCUZ010000072.1:0-1282 GCA_964502085.1 uncultured Salinivenus sp.
ACTCGTCGATCCGCTCGGCCTCCAGGGTTCCGTGCTCCGTCTCGGCGTCCAGCGTCTCGAGGTCCAGCTCCACCGCCTCGTCACTCTCGGGCTCCGCTTCGTTGGTGTCGCAGCCGAGCACTGCAGCGAACGTTACGACGAGCACGATGACGACTGCTGGGCGAAAAGAGGGTGGAAACGTCATAATCTTTCTCCATCGGTTTGAGATGAGAGGCGGAATTTGCTAAGACGGCAGGGATGGGCTCGTCGGGCCGAGCTCGTGCAGCCTGGTGTCTCGGACGTCGACACTCATACGGGATTGTCTCGGTCTTCCACTCCCAGATACGAAACGCCCATCACCTCGTGATCGAGCTTCGGCGTATCCTTCGTGTACGTCTTGCATTCCTCGGGCGTCCCCACCCCCGGTTCGTGCTTGCAGACGTGCACTTTCATCCGGGCCGGGACCTTGATTGACGTAATCCGATCGTTGCCTACCGCCCAGAAGTCATCGGCCCCGTACTCGCCCGGCGTAAAGGTTTGCGAGGTGCCCTGGAAGTTGGATTTCGTGTACGCAGTGACGCTGTGCATCCGCTTGTAGCCCTCGAGGCCGATGCGAAGCGCCAGCTTTTGTATGGCGTTTTGCCAGTCGCCGTGCGCGACGTTCTCGATCTCGTTACCAATTTCTTCGACGAGATCAGGGGGAATGGGCTTGCCGAAGTAGGCGCCAATCGCCGTGGCGACAGGTCCGGCAATCTCCCCCCATCCGCCCTCCTCAAAGTGGACGTCCTTCTTCGCGAGATTGCCGTTCTCGAAGACGAATTCGTAGAAAAACTGGTCGTCGGGCGTCCATTTCACGTTGTGGCTGATCTGGCCTTCCACGACGACGCGGGATCCTTCTCGGCGCACGTGCGCAGGCTTGACGTTCCAGTGATGACCGTAGACTTTCAGGCGCTTCTTCTCGGGTCCCTCGAGAGCGGCCTGCAGTGCTTTTTGAATAGGAGAGGACATAATATCGGGAGTCTGATTATACAGTGATACAGTGTTTCTACGCCCGGAAGGTCACCCGGGCACTGCCATTCATCCACGTCGCGCTTTCCTCGGCGTCAACATTCCAGGCGGACGGAACCGCATCCGGGCGTGTCATGCTGCTCGATCCCCGTAGACGCGGCACTCCCGCCGACGAAGGCGCCGGTGCGGAGGCGACGTAGGGAGAATGAACACGACCAATCGGAGCGCCGGCGAGGCGTCGATTGGTTTTTCGTTCGGTTTAGGAGTGCTTTTTGGCGGGCGGCTTCTGTGTCGG
>CAZCUZ010000072.1:1382-14448 GCA_964502085.1 uncultured Salinivenus sp.
GATTGGTTTTTCGTTCGGTTTAGGAGTGCTTTTTGGCGGGCGGCTTCTGTGTCGGCCACGGCAGGATCATCGGCACGCGCTTCCTGTAGCGCCTGTAGTCGTCGCCGAACCGCGCCACAAGGTCGCGCTCCTCCAGGTACAGGCCGACGAGACTGTAGCCGGTTGTGGCCAGTGCGAAGACGAGGTGTCCCACCGTCATCTCGGGTGTGGCCCAGAAGGCAATCAGGAAACCGAGAACAAGCGGATGGCGCACGTAACGGTAAAGCCTCGGAACCTGAAACCCGGGCGCTGACGCCTCCTCTTCCTCCCGCATGTACCGGTAGACCTGCTCGACGCCGAACAGGTGCGCGTGACTGATCGCAAAAGTGGCGCCCAGGACGAGGACCCACCCGAAGCCGAAGAGACCCCAGAGCACCCACTGTCCCCACACGACCTCCACGGTCCATACCACGTCCGTGAGGGGACGCCACTGCCAGAAGAGCAGGATGAGCACGGCGTTGGTAAACAGGACGTAGGTGCTGCGCTCGATGGGCTCGGGGACGATCTTCGTCCACCACCGCTTGAAACCCTTTCGGGCCATAACACTGTGCTGCACGGCAAACAGGCCGAGGAGCCCCGCATTGATGAGCAGGGAGGGCCAGAACGCCCCCGTGGGTCCGCCGCTGTCGATCGTTTTCGGAACGGCAAAATCCCCAACGAAGGCAATGGCGTAGAGAAAGACGGCGAGAAAGACGACGTAGTTAACCAATCCGTAGAGAAAGGCGAGTATGCGTCCCATGGGCGGTCCAATCGTGATTTGGAAAAATGGTGCAGTGCGTCTCCGGTAGCGACGAGCGTCGTTCGTAGCATTCGACTACGGCACGACCCATTGGCCGTCGCGATACTGTCCTTCGTGAAAGGTGGCCCGCTCCCCGTCCTCGTCGATGAAGTAGCCGGCGTCGTACACCCGCCGGCGCTCGCCGTCCGCGAGGAGATGAATCGTTTCGGGCTCCACGGCGTGGTCGTACGGGCCGTACACGGTGCCCTCGATCTCGACCGTCTCCAGAAAGTACTGCGTGAGGAAGCTATTCGGAATGTTGACGACGAAGTAGAACGATTCGTCCTCCGTGAAGACGCCCGTCGTGTAGTCGCCGCCGCGGTGGGTGGACGGGCACAACTGACCGACCACTGCGCAGTCGAAGCCCGAAAGCTGTCCCGTCACCGTCTGCCCGCTGGGCTCGTCCGAGGCCGTGACGTCCTGCGTCTGAGCGGCCTGTGCCTCTCCGCCGTCCATACTGGACGCATCCCGGTCGGACTGGCATCCAACAGCGATCATACCGATTGCCACGATGAACATGAGCGAAACGTGAGATTTCATGACTGAAGATGTCGCTTTTGAGAAGAGCGTGAACAGTCGTGTTGCTGTGATCAACGAATCCCCTCTTCGACAAGCCCGGCCTTCACGGACAGAACCCGTCGGTTCAACTGAGCCTGTGCGTGGAACGACATGCACCGAAGCTGCAAACGGCGCCCGTTAATGCTCCGCCAAAAAGTTCCGGGCGTGCGTCAGCGGCTCGCGGTCCGTATCTGCAGAGTCCGAAATCTCGGTCAACGTACCGTAATATTCTTTTGCGACGTCGGTCTGCCCGGCCGTCGCCGCAGCCCGGCCCGCTCCGTACAGACTGTTAAATCGATTCGGAGAGATCTCGAGCACCGTCCGGTACGCTTCTAAGGCGTCCGAAGGCCGGTCGAGCGCCAGCAGCATGTCGCCCAGAAGTTCGCGGGCGGGGAGCACCTCGCTCGGCGTAATCGGATGCTTGTCCACCGAGTCTTCGAGATCGGCCGCCTCCCGCATTAACTGGAGCGCGCGGTCCTGATCGTCTTCTGCAAAGGCAATCCAGGCCGACACGGTCGTGGCTCGTCCCTCGACCAGCGTGGCCCAGTAGTCTGCTCCCTTCTCCACCGTTTTCTCGTGTAGGTCTTCGAGCGTTTCGACGGCTTCACGGGCGGCATCGAGGGCTCCGCTTTTGGCGGCGCCGAGCCCCCGCGCCCAGTAGGTGATTGCCTCGTGCTCCGGAAAATTGTCCCAGGGAAACGTGTCGTGAACCCGCAGCGGGAGCTGCGCCGCCTCTTCCCACTGCCGACGCTCGAGCGGGATGCGGGCCTGTGCCGCCGCAATGCCGTACGCCGACGCCGGGTGCGGCTGATATTTTTCCACCTCCAGAATTTCCGACAGCGCGTCCGTCGCCTTTTCGTCCTGTCCGCGCTGCAGGTAGGCGTACACCGTGTAATCGAGCGCGTGGACGTGATGCAGCGACGTGAATTCGTCAGGCGAGTGCCGCAGGGCCGCCTCGGCCGATCGGATGTTCCACTCGATCACGTCGTCCCAGATGCCCAGGCGGACGAAAATGTGACTGGGCATGTGTAGTGCGTGCGGGACGTCCGGCGCCAGTTTGTCGTATCCACGGGCTACCTCGACGGCCTGATCGGCAAGCGTCGGGTTGTCGTAGGCGTGAATGAGGTAGTGGAAGCCCCCGGGGTGCTCCGGGGCGTCCTCGTGAACCTCTTCGAGAAGGGCGCCGGCGCGTCGCTGATGCTCGTATGTGTCGTCGTCCGGCGGTGCGGTCGCCAGGTGAGACAATGCATAGAAGGCGCCCGCATCCACATCGTCCGAAAAGGCCTCGTGCACATTCTTTTGTGCCTGCTCCCAGGCCTGAACGCCCTTTGCATGCGACGCGCCGTTCGCCGTCTCGTAATAGGCGGCAATGGCTTCAATGTAGTGCTGCTCTCGTTCGGTGGGGACTCCTAACCTTCTCGCCTGCGCGACGGCCGATCGACCGCGATCAAACTCCTCGTCGGTCGGCGGTGCCCAGAGCGGACGCAACTGCGTCATTGCAATGCCCCAGTGCGCCATGGCACACGATTCGTCGGCCTGCGCCGCGCTGGAAAAATGTTCTTTGGCCTGCCCGTACATCATGTGATGGAGCAAGGCCAGCCCGGTCTCGAACTGCTCATGGGCTTCTGCTTCACAGGAGATGGCGAAGTCGACCTCCCCGTACTGTGGCTCTTCCGTTTGGGAGAAGGCAATTTGCGCGAGCAGGAGAGAACCGAAAAGAGCGGTACAGAGGGTGCGGGAGATCATTTGTAGACATGGTTGGATTTGGAAGGATGCGGGTGGCGGCGGTGGCACAGCGAAGCCGTTCGGCAAGGTAAAACGACCGACGGCGGACCACCGGCACCTCGTCCGCAGTCTGTCGTCCGCCGTCGGCTCAAACATCTGCCCGTCGGTTGCCCATTCTGTCTGTCACCGCTTTTGTCCGGTGAGAACGATCGTGTGCGCGCCGAGCCCCTCTGCCGCCTTTCGCGTGCTCTCGTTCGGACTCCGCGAGAAGTAGTCGATCCGATCGAGCACCACCACGTCGTCGAATCCGGCCGACCGAATCAGGTCCAGGTACACCTCCGTCGGCTCGGCCCCGACGATGCACTCGGCCCACAACTCCGGATTTGCCTTGGACTCTTCCGACGCCGGTTCCGACAACACAATGTCGGCGATCTGAATGTGACCGCCCGGCTTCAGCACGCGGTGGACTTCCCGAAACGCCTTCTCCTTGTCCGGAACCAGATTGAAGACGCCGTTGCTCGTCACCACGTCGACGGACGCGTCCAGCATGGGTAGCTCTTCGGCGTGACCGTCCAAGAGCTCAATGTTCTCAAGGCCGATCTCGCGGACATTTTCCTCTGCTCGCTCAATCATCGCGGCCGTCATGTCCACCCCGTACACGCGACCTGCGGACCCCGTCTTTCGCGCCGCAATGATGGCGTCGACCCCGGAGCCGGACCCGACGTCCACGACCGTGTCTCCCGATTCAATGACGTCTGCGAGAAACGGATAGCCCACCCCGGCAAAGGGTTCGACCACTTCCTCCGGAAGACCGTCGAGTTCTTCTTCGGGGTAGCCGAGCACGAGACAGGAGCTCCGTCCCGTTGGAAAGTGGAATTCCTTCGTAGGACGGGCGGCAACCTCCTCGTACAGTTCTTGGACGGCATCGAGAATGGAAATGTCGTCGAGAACATCAGGGGACGTAGACATGGCGAGCCTCCATGGGTCGTGTGAGCAGATCCAGAATCTGCCAACAGTCTACCACACGGCTCTTCCCGCGGTCTTCCGATCGTCTTCCGGTGCCCAAAAGAAGAACTGAAACCACCGTCCACCTCCCTGTACATACGAGACTCGTCCTCCCCCGTCCGGGATCGGCTACGGAACGAAAAGAAATGAGTGGAAGCCTGCGGCCGTGAGTACCCTGTGAACAAGGTGCGGAAGCACATGCCAACACGGCTCCCAATTCTAGGCTCGACGCAGCTCGGCCTGCTGGTCCACCATCCGATCCAGGTAATGGGCTACCGGCGACTGGGTCGCTTCGCGAATTGCATCCGTAACGAGATCGAACGCTTCCCGACGGCGTCGATCCGCCTGCTCCTCATTTTCTTCCGCAACGAGAAGACTCGATTCGATCATGGCGCCCTTCGCCTCACCGATGGGATTTCCCGTCTTCTGAGCAAGTCGTGACACGGCGTCCCCGCACGTTCGAGCACGGTCAATCTCACCGGCGTCGAGAAAGAAATAGGCCAGCCATGGATACAGGTCGAGAGCACACGCGGCGCACGCCCCCGTGTCGTCGAGCAGCTCCCTGCTCTTCTCGACAAGTTTTTCAGCTGTGCTTCGGTCGCCCGCTTCGAGACGATTCCAGATCCCGATCCCATAGAGGCGCTGCAGGCAGTGGTCGCGAACGGCCGCCCGTTCGGCGTTCTCGACGCCCTTCTGCACGGCCTCCCATCCAAACTCTGTTGCCCCCTGCATCGTCTGGAGCACGCCCCGACGCGCCAACACGTAGGCCTTGCCCGCAGGCGATCCAATACGGTCGTGAAGCTCGAGGCTTGCCTCAAGCTCGTCACCCGCGAACTCGTGGTCGCCCCGCCAAAGATGCATCGTCCCCAGCGCGTAATGACAAATGGCAACACACCGCAGATTCCCGAATTCCGCGGCCTGTTCGGCCACCCGTTCCATAAACGACCGGGCCTGCTGAAAGGGCTGATCCCCGGTGATGTGATACTCCCATAGACAAAGGTGCGCGTCGGTCGCAACGACAATTTCGGGAGACCATCCCTGCACCTGGCGTTTCCGTTCATATTCCAGTCCCTCTTCCCACCGTCCGAGCGGCAGGCACGTCATGGCCAAAATTTCGCACGCCTGCGAGATTTCTCTGGGGGCATCCACCCGTTCGGCGAGCGTCAGGGCATCGCGCCCGACGTCATACGCCGCTTCCAGCTCATTTCCATGCCACAGATGAAGGGCGTTCGTAATCTGAAGGCGGGCCCGAGCCCGTACGTCCTCACCAACGAGATCGAACGCCTCTTCGAGGTGCTGTTCGGACCGGTCTAGATTGGTTCTGAAGATCCCCACGACCGCAATCTTCCGGTGGAGCTCGACCAGGTTGGGCTCGCTCAAGGGCACCTCTTCCGCAAGCTCCACCGCGTCCTCGTAGGCATCGTAGCTCTGCTCAATCCGACCGGACGCCCGATATTCATCTCCCATCCGCTCCAGAACGTCGCGCCGCAAGCGTCGGGCCTGCGTATCATCTCGATCGTCCAGGACCGATAGGGCCTCTTGATACCGTTGAAGTGCATCCTCGTGGGCGTAGATGGACTCGGCCCGTTCCCCAGCGCGCACCAGGTACCGCACGCCTTGCCGGGGCTCCCCGGCTCGGACGAAATGATGAGCGATCTCCTCCACCGGTTCGTCCTCCGCCTCCGGAGCGTCCGCCACGAGGTGGCGAGCAACCCGACCGTGCAGCGATCGTCGCCGCGCCTCGGAAATCGACGCGTAGATCACTTCGCGCACGAGGGCATGACGAAACGAGTAATCGAGACCCCGCTCGACGAGCAAACCGGCTTCGGTCACCTCTTCCAGGGGATCGAAAATTCCCTCTGCCTCGGAGCCGTCCGTCGTCCCCCACACCGAAGCCAGCACATCGAACGGAACCTGACGACCCGTGACGGCGGCAATGTAGAGGAGATGCTGTGCTGACGATGAGAGCCCCTCGACGTGCTCGTTCACGACGTAGGAAAGGGACGAGGGCACCCGTCCGAGTGAAGACGCAAAAACCTCGGATCCGATTCCAAGGTCGTCGTCCGAAGGCAATCCCCCGTCCGCTTCCGAATGAAATTTTAGGAGTTCGAGAGCAAATAGTGGATTTCCCTCCGAAAGTCGAAAGATCCGATCGGCTGTCTCCGCCGAGAGCATCGACTGAGCCGAATTCTGCTCCAGGAGGCTCGCGTGTTCATCGAACGTAAGGGGATCGAGCGAGAGCCAGGTGACGTCGTTTTCCTCCCCGGAGTGACGACCCGCAGGAACCGGGATCACTTCGTCCTCGCGCGTGGTTGCGGCCAGGAGAAGGGGCAACTTCGAACCATGTCGGACCAAATACGCAAATAGCTCGCGACTTCCCTCGTCGGCCGCGTGAAGATCTTCGATCACGAGCACAGTCGGCCCGTCGTCGAGCAGTTCAGAGAAAAAGCGTTGGACTTTGGCAAAGAGGTATCCCTGCGCCGCCAGTTGATCCGCATGCGGAATCGGCGCACCGTCGCCCGAAAAACTCGGAACGAGTTGGCCGAGCTCTGCCGGCAACAATTCTCGTAGTTCCGGCTCTTCCCGCAAAATGACCTCAAAAAGCTCCACAAAGGGACCGTAGGCGACTGCACTCTTCCCCTCTGAGGCACTGGCCGAAAAAACACGTAGATTGCGGCGTCGGGACCGAAGCGCGAGTTCCCGAATGAGGCGGGTCTTCCCTAATCCCATGCCCCCAGAGACGACGACGGTCCCTCCCTCGCCGGACGACAAGCGGTCGAGCGCTTGGTCGATCTCCGTACACTCCCGGGCTCGATCCACGAGGGCGGGCATTGGGGTTGGAGTCGTCGCCTGAATGGGACTTGGCTCGGGACCGTTCGCCAGTTGCTGTTCCTGAACCGCCTCTAGAACTTCTTTCGTTTCCGGTGAGGGACCAACCCCGAGCTCGTTCTGGAGGACCTCTCGACACATGTCATACTGCCGAAAGGCCCGGGTCGACTGGCCCTGGCGCGCAAAGATGCGCATCAACGACCGGTGTACCGATTCCAGGGCCGGATCTTTCTCGAGGGCCAGGCGCAACATCTGAGCTGCTTCGGCAAGCTCTCCACGCTGCTCGTACTGCGTTGCCAGCGTCGTCAGGACGTCCAGATAGAGCTGCCGGTAGTGTTCGCGGGGAAGCGATGCCCACTCGCTGTACCGATCCATGGGGAGGAGGTCATCCGCGTAGAGAGAGACCGCTTGCTCCAGATCCTGTATCCGACGATTCCGCAGGCCGGACCGGGCCGTCTCCTCAAACCGGTGCACGTCGATCACGACCCCTTTCGGGGGCACGAGACGAATCAGATCGTCGGTTATCTCGATCCATTCATCCGCGTCTTCGCATTCCTCCTCAAACGCGTTGCGAATGTGATGAAGGGCTTTGTAGAGTTGCGCCGCGGCGGCGGACTCGTCAAGCTGGGGCCAAAGCACGTCCATGGCCTCATCGCGGGGGATGCGGGCCCGTCGCCGGAGGGCGACCAGTTTCAACAGGGAGCGCGCCTTCCGACCCTTGATGGCTGTTTCCGGAACAGGGTGTCCCCGAACGTCGACCCCAAATCGACCCAGAAGATGAATATGTAGGGGAGGGGACGAATATCCGTTTCGTTCTTCCATCCTGAAGGCGTCCGCTGATTTGAAAAGGCAGATCGAGAGTCCATTCGGCCTCGGACAGGAGACGAGGAGTGCCTGACAAAACGAGCCCCTCCGTCACCGAGAGCCCTGCGCTGAACTAGATTCAGCGAACTGAATTCAGTGTTGCCTTCGTCACTGTGAGATTGCCACGCCCATCCATTCGATGAGAAGGAGATTTCAGTCGCAGGATCGGGGCCCCAACTTCTAGATGGCGAATCGATTTTGGAGCGACGACGGAGCGTCTGCCGGAGTGAGCGACTCCGTTTTTCTAGACGTTCTCACTCTCCCCTCATAAGGCAAAGCCGAAAATCCGCCAGGAACTGCTCACGAAACATTGATTTTAGCTATTCTTTCACATTGTCAACGACAAATTGAGCCAGGTGCACGGCTGAGCAATGGCAACAGGGGATATCACTGCATTGCTGAAAGCACACTCGTCGGGGGATCCTGAGGCACTGAACGAGCTGTTTCCGCGGGTCTATGACCAGCTCCGACGGATTGCCCGTCAGCGAATGCGGGGCGAGAGAAGTGATCACACACTTCGCACGACGGGCCTCGTGCACGAAGCATACATGGAGCTCGTGGACCTCAGTCGCGTCGACTGGCAGGATCGCCGACACTTTTTTGCCGTCGCCGCCCGGGTCATGCGGAATCTGCTCGTCGACTATGCGGTGAAGAGAAACGCCGAAAAGCGCGGCGGAGACCGTGATCGCGTTCCACTCGTGGAAGGGGACGCGGCGACGGAGGTCGTTCTGGAAGATGTCGTGGCCGTCCACCAGGCCTTGGAGAGACTCGAGGCCGTCGATGAGCGACAGGCTCGCGTTGTGGAGTGCCGCTTTTTTGGAGGGCTCACCATCCAGGAGACCTCCGATGCCCTCGGAATCTCCTCGTCCACAGTTGGGCGAGATTGGCGAATGGCCCGGGCCTGGCTCAACCGCGAACTCACGAACGGTGAGGGAGACAGTCCCAATGAGTAGCCCCCTGGATGCGGATCGGTGGCAGACCGTCAAGGATCTCTTTGGTGCGGCCCTCGAGGAGGAGCCCGCCGCCCGCGACGCGTTTCTCGATGAGGCCTGTGAGGGGGATGCGGTGCTCCGGGCCGAGGTGGCATCCCTTCTCGATGCCCATCAGGGAGAAGGACCCGTGGATCGGGCGATGGACCAGTTGAGGTCGCTTCATCCCCCCGAAAAGAACTCCGGAGTTCGAGGACAGCGCATTGGCCCATACAAGCTGGTTGACGAGCTGGGTCGGGGCGGCACGAGCCGCGTCTTTCTCGCGCACCGCGTGGACGGTCAATTCGAACACGAGGTTGCCGTGAAACTCCTCGCGACCGACGTCCCCACCCCGGAGGCGCGAGAGCGGTTTATCGCCGAGCGGCAGATTCTTGCGCGTCTCGATCACCCAAACATTGCCCAGTTGCTCGATGGTGGGGTGTCGGAAACGGGACAACCGTATTTTGTCATGGAGGTGGTTGAAGGGTGCCCGATCGATGAATACTGCGAGACGCACCGCCTCTCCCTGCGCGAGCGACTGCGGCTCGTTCTGGACGTCTGTGACGCCGTCGAGTACGCGCACCAGACGCTCGTGGTGCACCGGGACCTGAAGCCCACGAATATCCTCGTGACAGAGGCGGGGCAGGTGAAACTGCTCGACTTCGGCATTGCGAAGCTTCTGGATCCGAACGCGGTCCTCGGCGGGAACGCACCACACACGCGGACCGGACTGCTTCCCATGACGCCCCGGTACGCGAGTCCCGAGCAGGTGCGCGGCACGCCCATCACCACCGCCTCTGACGTGTACCAACTGGGGGTGGTCCTGTATGAACTGCTGACGGGGGGGCGGCCCTATACGGTGGAAGGCCATACGCCGAGTGAGGTGGAGCGAGTGGTGTGCGAAGAACACCCGACGCGGCCGAGCACGGCGGTCGCTCAAACCCTGCCCAACGGAGGCGACGCGGATCTGCCCATTCGTGATTCTTCGCGTCTACGCGGGGACGTGGATTCCATTGTCATGACGGCCCTTCGGAAGGAGCCCGAGCGCCGCTACGACGGAGTCGACGAGTTGGCCGCGGACCTGCGTCGGACGCTCGACGGACGTCCGGTGTCTGCCCATCCCAACAGCTGGGCCTATCGCAGCCGAAAATTTCTCGCACGGCACCGGTGGAGTGTCGCTGTGACTGCCGTCATCCTGGTTCTATTGGCCGGCTACGCGATCACTGTCACGTGGTATTCGCAGCGGACGGAGGCTGCACTCGACCGGGCGCAGGACGAAGCAAAAAAAGCACAGGAAACGACCGAATTCTTGGCCGGCTTGTTTGAGCGAGCCGACCCGTACGGGACCGGAGCACAATCCTACAACGACACACTCACCACGAGCGCGTTGCTGAACCGAGGCGTTGAGCGTGCTCGCAGTGAGTTGTCCGACCAGCCGGAGGTTCAGGCAACGATGCTGCGTACACTTGGGCGCCTGTACCGACAACGTGGAAACTACGAGAAGGCAGAACCCCTGTTGGAAGAGGCCCTGTCGGTTCAACGCGAGCATCCGTCCTCCTCCCCTCTGGATTTGGCGAAAAGCCTGCACGAACGGGCCCGTCTGCTTCGGCACAAGGGAGACGTCGAGCGAGCCAAGGGTCTCTACCGTGACGCCCTCGCTATGCAGCGAGAAGAGATTGGACCCGATCCCCATTCGGACGTGGCTAAGAATCTGTCGGAATTGGGCGTGATTGCTGCTCGCACGGGCGCGTATGATCGAGCCGACTCGCTTTTCCGTGAGGCCCTCTCGATGCGACGTGCGATACACGGGTCCAATCATCCGGAGGTGGCAACCGCGCTCCACGTCCTCGGATTGTTGCACATCGTAACGGGTGAGCTCGAGGTGGCCGAACGGATGCTTCGCCGCTCGCTCGACATTCGACGCAATCACGTTGATACCGACAACGCCTACGTGGCCGAGACGCTCGACCGGATCGGTCAGGTCCTGGTGAAGCAGGGCAAAACAGAGGAGGCGGAGCCGCTTCTGGAAGAGGCGTGGGCCCTTCGCAAGGCCCAATTCCCAGAGGTACATCCGGCGCGTGCAACGAGTCTTGCGAATCGAGGCCGCCTCCACCGCACATCGGAGGCGTACGACACAGCCGACTCCCTTTTCCGCAAGGCACGAGACATCTATAAGGCCCTGTACGGGCCCGAGAACATGGATGCGGCCTCAGTGATGTTTGAGCGGGGCCGCGTGCTTCAGGCCAAGGGGCAGACCACCGACGCGGCCCGGCTTTATGAGAAGGCGCTTTCCATTCAAACGTCCCTTCAGGGCCCGAATCATCCGTCCGCCCAGCGATCCCGGGAGGCGCTCATCGAGGTGCGAGACGTCAGAAATACGATCGAGTAACAGCATTGAGCGAACCGGCGAGGCGTTTGAATGCCCTTCGGAGAGGGGGAGATGATCGGTAGAACCGGTCGCCGGTCCTAAAGAATCGGCAGACGGGTGTTGTACGGATCGGCCTCCGGAGCGAGCCGACCGATGGCATTCTAACGAGTCTGCGCCCCCTCCCCCGTTCTCCCATTTCCCGGCACGACGGAGGCGAACAGCAGAAGAGCTCCCGTCGCTCACCCGAAGGCCCTCACGACGCAGTCCCGGCCTTCTGCTTCTGCGCCTTGACGCGCTTCTCCGGGTCGCGGTGCCGCTTGCGAAGGCGATAGGCCTCCGGCGTGATCTCCACGAGCTCGTCCTCGCGGATGAACTCCAGGCACTCCTCCAGCGACATGTCGCGCGGCGGGGGTACGTGCTCGAGCTCATCTCCGGCGGCGGCCCGCATGTTGGTGAGGTGCTTCTCCTTCGTCACGTTCAGGTCCAGGTCCTGCGGCTTGTTGTTCTCGCCCACAATCATGCCCTTGTACACTCGGTCGCCCGGCGCCACGAAGAAATCGCCGCGGTCCTGGAGATTGAGCAGCGCGTAGGCTGTCGTTTCCCCCTGCCGGTCGGCCACGAGGGCCCCGGTGGTGCGGTGCGGGATCTCGCCCGCCCACGACCCAAACTCCTCGAAGCGATGCGTGAGGAGACCGGTCCCCTTCGTGTCCGCGAGGAACTTGGCCCGGTAGCCGATGAGACCGCGGCTGGGCACCTCGAAGGTGAGGCGGACGCGCCCGCTGTCGTTCTTGGTCATGTGCTGCATCTGCCCCTTCCGCTCGCCGAGGCGTTCCATCACCTTCCCCATGTGCTCCTCGGGAATGTCGATCTCGGCGACTTCGTAGGGTTCGTGCGTCTCGCCGCCGACCTCCTTGGTGATCACCTGCGGCATCCCAACGCAGAACTCGTAGCCCTCGCGCCGCATCTGCTCGATGAGGATGGCCATCTGCAGTTCGCCCCGCCCGTACACGTTGAGCGCATTGGCCGTGCCGGTCTCCTCCACCCGGATGGCGAGGTTGTTGCGGGCCTCGTCGAAGAGGCGGTCACGCAGCTGGCGGGAGGTCACGAACTCCCCTTCCTGCCCGCTGAACGGACCGTCGTTGACCCGAAACTCCATCGACATCGTGGGCTCGTCGATGTCGATCGGCTCCAGCGGTTCCGGATCCTCGGGGTGGGAAATGCTTTCCCCCAGGCCGATGCCCTCCACCCCCGCAATGGCCACGATCTCCCCGGGCCCCGCCTCGTCGGTCTCCACGCGCTGCAGGTCCTGGTACGTAAACAGCTCGCTGATCTTTGCGGACTCCGTGCTGCCGTCGCGGTGGCAGAGCGTCACTTTCTGCCGATTTTTGAGGGTGCCCTGCTCGACGCGCCCCACGGCGATGGGGCCGAGATAGTCGTCGCGCTGGACGCTCGTCACCAGGACCTGCAGGGTGCCGTCGGGGTCGCCGGACGGTGCCGGAATCTCGTCTATGATCGTGTCGAGCAGCGGGCGCAGGTTCGACCACTCCTCTTCCGCCAACTCTCTCTTGCACTGCCCCTCGGTGGCCACTGTATAGAGCACCGGGAATTCGACCTGCGCCATGTCCGCCCCCAGATCGATAAAGAGGTCGTAGATCTCGTCTAACGCCTCCTCGGGACGAGCGTCGCTACGGTCGATCTTGTTGAGCACCACGATGGCGGGCAGGTCCAGGTTCAGGGCCTTCTGCACCACGAAGCGGGTCTGCGGAAGGGGGCCCTCCGCGGCGTCCACCAGCAGCATGATGCCGTCCACCATCCGGAGCGTGCGCTCCACCTCGCCCCCAAAGTCGGCGTGGCCCGGCGTGTCGACAATGTTGATCTTCTTGCCCTCGTAGCGGATGGCCGTGTTGTTGGCCATGATGGTGATGCCCTTCT
>CAZCUZ010000073.1:0-14147 GCA_964502085.1 uncultured Salinivenus sp.
TATGAAAATATTTAGTGAAGTATTAGATATATTTATGCAAAACGTCATTTTTTCTTCATTGGTTTAGAAATTCATCTTATTGATTTCACAGAATCGCGGGCCGTACGTTGAGATAGCGTGAACAAGGCGTGTTGGTGCGAGCGTGAGGAAAGCGGAGGTGAAGACGTTTTCCGCATTGTTTCGGGGTGGCCTCCCGGGACATCTCGCCGATGACACGTGTGCGAGCTCCGGCCCCCACCAGGGGTCGCCGCGAGAGGTATCCTTACTGGATCAGACCACAAGACCCTCCTGTCATGAGAAAAGCGATACGGTTCGGTACGTCTGCACTTTTCGTTCTGCTTGTAACCGCTTCGATGGCCTGGGGGCAGACGGGACAGATTGCCGGAGAGGTCGTGGAGGCAGAGACCGGCGAGCCCCTTCCCGGAGTGAACGTCGTCGTCCAGGAGATCAGCGGGCGAGGCACCAGCACCAACGCGGACGGCCAGTTTCGAATCATTAACGTGCCGCCGGGGACCTACACCGTACAGGCAACGTTCGTCGGGTTCGAAACCGCCACGGTCGAGGGGGTGGAGGTAAGCCAGGACTTGACCGCGGAGATCAGCATCGAGATGCAGGAAGAAGTGGCAGAGCTGGAAGGGGTTACGGTCCAGGCCCAGCAGGAGGTCGTTCAAGAGGACCTCTCGGCGAGCCGGGCGGACATTGACGCCGAAGACATCGAGAATCTCCCTGCCACCGACGTGGCCACCGTCGTCAGTCTTCAGCCGGGCATTCAGGGCCTGAACATCCGCGGGAGCGACGCCGATCAGGCGGACTTTCAGGTGGACGGTTTCAGTCAGCAGAGCGGGCGGGACAACACGCCGTACACCGGCGTGCCCTACACCGCAATCGATCAGGTGCAGGTGCAGTCCGGCGGGTTTAACGCCGAATACGGCAACATCCGCTCGGGCATGGTCAACGTGACGACGGTGGAGGGCCCGCGCGACGAGTACATGGCGGACGTCATTGCGCGTTACAGACCGCCGACCAGCAAGGACTTCGGGATGTCTCCCACGGATCCGAATTCGTACTGGATGCGGCCGTATCTCGACCCGGAAGTGGCCATGGAGGGCACGGGCGAGTGGTCGGAAGAGCTTCAGAATTCGTATCCGGACTTTGAAGGCTTCAACGAGATTGGAGCCAACAATTCCGACCTCACGCCGGAGCAGGCACAGGACCTGTTCGAGTGGCGCCACCGTCGAGACATCGGCATCGACAAGCCGGACTACCAGATCGACGGGACCGTCGGAGGGCCGGTGCCGGTCGTGAGCGACTATCTGGGCGATCTTCGATTCGCTGTGTCCTACCGCCGTGAGCAGGAGGAGTACATTATTCCGCTGTCCCGAAGTGGGTACGACGAGCAGACGGGCCGATTCAGTCTCACCTCGAACGTGACGAACAATCTCAAGCTAACCCTGACGGGGATGCGGGCCACGCAGAAAGGAAACAACGACGAACTTCCGCGGACCGGTCCCACGCGCATTCGGCAGGATGGGGACCGGGAGTGGGTCTCGGAATACGGGGCCGGGATGAGTTACACCGACATCGGCAACTGGAACGGGGAGGACATCTTCGGGACGGGCGCCTGGTCGGAAAGCGACGTCGACCGCTACATGGGCGGGATGAAGATCAACCACTCGCTCGGGGAGAATATGTTCTACGAGGCGCAGCTGCAGTGGCGCAAGACGAGCTATCGCACCAATCCGCCTCGCGAGCGAGATACCACCAAGATCGCGCAGTTCGGAGATCGGCGCGTGGACGAGGGGCCCATTGGGTTCCAGTTTTCGTCCGAAAACTCGATTACGGGCCTGCGCATGGGCGGACACCACTCGGAGTTCCGGGACACCACGGACACGGAGGGGTGGAGCGGCAAATTCGCGCTCACGAGAGCCATCGGGCAGTACCACACCGCGAAGGTCGGCGTCGAATTTAAGGCAGAACGCCACGACGTGGACTTCAACTACGAGGACTTTCTCGTAAACCCCGACGATCACTACGCCCACTACGACAGCACACCCCTCTACGGTGCGGCCTTCATTCAGGACAAGCTGGAGTATCAGGGGATGATTGCGAACGTGGGCCTGCGGCTCGACTACTTCGACGCAAACTCCGAGAAGTACCAGTTCGAGCACTACTCGAACGCCTTCCTCGGGGGGAATAAGCCGCGGTTCGACGAGATGCTGGAGACGGTGCCCACCGAGCCCTCCGTCGACCTGAGCCCGCGGCTCGGCGTGTCCTTTCCGATTACGGACGTGAGCAAGCTGTACTTCAACTACGGCCACTTTTACCAGTCGCTCCGGCCGGATTTCCTCGACATGGTCCGCCGCGGGAACCAGACGGACAACGTGCGGGACATTGCGAATCCGGAGATGCCGCGCCCCAAGACGACCGCCTACGAGCTCGGCTACGAGCAGGGCTTTTCCGAGCAGTTCCTGCTCCGCATCGCCGGGTACTACAAGGACCTCAAGAATCAGCCTCGATGGGTCAACTTCACGAGTCGGAACGGCCTCGTTCAGTACGACTACCCCCGCGCCGAGAATTATCAGGATGTGCGCGGGGTCGAGATCAGCCTGCGAAAGAACCGGGGCGATTGGATTCGAGGCTTTCTCAACTACACCTATCAGGTGGAGTCGGAGGGGAATTTCGGGTTTTCTCAACAATACCAGAGCCGGGTTGAGCAACGCCAGTACGAACGAGAAACGACCGACTACTACCAGTCGAAGCCCCAGCCCCAGCCCTACGCCCGGGCGAGCCTGACCTTTCTGACGCCCTCGGACTTCGGGCCGGAAGTGCTCGGGAGTTCCCTCTTCAGCAACATTCGACTCAACTTCCTCGGTCAGTGGAAGGCCGGCGAATACTTCACCTTTACGAACGAGCTCACTGCTCCGACGGTGGAGGACAACATGCAGTGGAAGTCGTACAAGATGGTCGACATGCGATTCAGCAAAAGCGTTCAGACGGCGGGCGTGACGGCGCAGATCTTTGCCGACGTCAACAACGTCTTCAACCTGAAAAACCTCAATCAGGCGTCCTTCTTCGGTCCGCGAGATCAACAGCAGTACTTCAACTCGCTACGGTTGCCGGAGGAGGCGGTCGAAGGGTGGGAGGAAAATTATCAGCCCGAGGAGTTCGGGGACGACCAGCCCGGCGACATTGATGCTGATCACATCAATCCGCCCAACGCGAAGTCGCTGCACTTCCTCTTTCCGAGGAGCGTAAACCTGGGTATCCGGATGTCCTTCTAGGGCGAACGTCCGGGAGTGGCGACGTGACAACCCCTCAAGAATCTTCATAATTCCGCTTTCGTGATGAGCTTTTTTGATACTGTTTTGCTCCGCATGCGCACCCTCATCACTGTCGGGGGTCTGGTCTTCTTCGGGGCCGTGATGGGGGCTCAAGACGGGTATGCCCAGTTCGACCAGCGACCGATGGCCGTCGGAGAGCTGCAGATGGTCTACACTGCGACGGGGGGACAGCAGGAGTACTACAACGCAGACGGGAATCACCTTCGGCTGTATCCCGAGTTTCAGGCGGGACGCCTTCGAGCGGGTGCCCTTTGGATCGGTGCGGAGAACGTCGAAGGGACGGACGGCACGCAGTACGACCAGCGCGTGGTACACGTCGGGCCGCGAACGACGGGGTTCGGAGAATTCTTTCCCGCGAGTTTGCGGAAGGTCGTAAAGTATGAGCCTCCCGAAGTGACGGTCGACGGCAATGAGAGCCTCAACGAGGATAAGACCTACGATGAGGTCAATCCCGACCTTCCGTCCGATCAAATGATCGAACTCAGGGCGCACACGCTTCTGGGGGTGACCCTGACGAAGCGCATCTACGGGTGGACGAACGAGGCCCACGACAAGTACCACATTCAGGAGTACGTTCTGACGAACACCGGTCACACGAGCCTGGAGGAAAATGGAGCGCTCGAAGATCAGACCGCCGAGGACGTATACCTCCACCTTCAGAAGCGCTACACGCACGGGAATCGAAGTGCAATTCCGGGGCAGGAGTGGGGCGCCAACGTCCTGAACGACGTCGTCGGGGATGGACAGGACGACTACGACGTCGACTTTGCCGCGCAGTACACCTGGAACGGGAATTCGCCGGGGGCCGACATGGACCCGCTGGGGGGACCTGCGTGGAATGACAGTCCGGCGTTTCTGGAGGACGGGGACGACGGAGGCGAGCTCACCACGACCGAGTTCATGGGCACCGTCAAGCTGTACGCGCCGGACACGACGGCCAAGCCGCGGCAGCCGTCGATGACCAGTCACATCGACGCCGACCATCCCCTTACCTCCGGCAACAGCGCGTTCAACGAGCAGATGCAGCGGGAATATCAGTACATGTCCACGGGGGAGCGGGCCACGGACGACTACACGCTGGGGGACGGTTCGCACGTGGATCCTCATCACGCCGACATGGTCGATGACGACGGCGACTTTACCACTGTGGACGATCAGGGGGATCCGAAGATGGGGCAGGCCGGAGGGTACACCTCGGCCTTCAGTTACGGTCCGTACACGCTGGCGCCCGGGGAGAGCGTTCGCATCGTGATTGCCGAGGCCGTGTCGGGACTCTCGCCGGAGGCGCGCGTCGAGATCGGGCAGGGGTTCAAGCAAACGGCGGGCGGAGGGGAGCGCGAAGCGACCGACGCGTTTGCTCCCATCGAGTACGATTCGGATGGAGACGGGACAATCGACCCCGACGAGAGCCTGGGCAAGAACGAGTGGGTGATGACCGGTCGGGACTCGCTCTTCCAGACCTTCGAGCGGGCGATCGCCAACTTCGACGCGTCCAGCGGCAGCGACGGTGCGATCGAGCAGTACGCACTCCCGCAGGCGCCCGCGCCGCCGAGCGAGTTCAGCGTGGAGTCCGGCGTCGACCAGATC
Source organism: uncultured Salinivenus sp. (assembly GCA_964502085.1). Lineage (GTDB taxonomy): Bacteria > Bacteroidota > Rhodothermia > Rhodothermales > Salinibacteraceae > Salinibacter. Next base: position 4,929 of record CAZCUZ010000073.1, read on the forward strand.
AACCTGAGTTGGTCGCGCAGCAACGATCCGCCCGGTGGGTTCGAGATCTACCGAGCGCGCGGCCGGGTGATGGGCGAGTACGAAAACAACTATCAGTACGAGCGAATTGACGAAGTCGACGGGGCAACCCGCGAGTACAGCGATTCCGACGTAAGTCGTGGAGCGGAATACTTCTACTACATTCAGGCCGTCGGAAGCGACAACAGCGACGGCACGGCCATGACTCCGACCGGGAAGCCGCTCAAGAGCAATCGGTACCAGACGCAGACCTGGGATCCGGCCTCGCTGAAGCGCGGGCCGGGCGATTCGGTGTCGGACTTCAAGATTGTGCCGAACCCCTACAACGTGGCCGCCGATCAGGACGTCCGGTGGGACCGGGAGGACCGGCTCGGATTCCTGGACGTGCCGGGCAACTGCATCATCCGGATCTACACGGAAATGGGCCAACTGGTCGAGACGATCCGTCACGAGGACGGAAGCGGGGACGAGTACTGGGATCACACGACGGCGGATCGACAGCTCGTGGCGAGCGGCGTGTACATTGCCGTCGTACGAGACCTGGATAGCGGAGAGGTGGCGAAGAAGAAGTTCGTCATCGTCCGATGAGGGGCCGTCGGCTCCGGTGATCCGGTCGCCGGGGCCCCGATCCTGCCGTACGTGCTCATTATAGAGACCACGACCAAACGAGGATTCCATTATGATATCGCGCATTGTTACGACCGTCCTTCTCGCCTGTGCTCTTATGATGGGAGCAGCCGCTCCCGCTGCGGCGCAGGACTCCGGAGAGGAAAACACCAAGCGTGCACAAACGGGAATGAAGTTTCTCAGCGCGTCGCTGAGTCCTCGGGTGGCCGGCATGGGAGGGACGGGCACCACGCTTCAGCTCCAGTCGACGGCCCTGTTCTACAATCCGGCCGGCATGGCGCAGATGGACAACTACGGTCACGCCTCCGTCGGGACGATGCAGTGGATTGCCGACATCAACTACAACAACGCGAGCGTGTCGATTCGGCCGTCGGGCGGCACCTACGGCGTGATCGGGGTGACCTTCATGCAGGTCGACTACGGGGAACTGGAGGGAACCGTCCGGTCCGACAACGACCAGGGATACGAGACGACGGGCACGTTTAGCCCCGGCTCCTGGGCCGTAGGCCTCGGCTACGCCTATCCGGTGACGGATCGCATTTCCGTGGGCGCAAAGGTAAAGTACGCCAAGCAAGACCTGGGAGAGAGCATCATGTCGGCGGACGGCGCCACGAAGTCGAACGAGCTCGGGACCGGGGCCTACGACTTCGGCATCCAGTACGACACCGATTATCGCGGCATTCAGGTCGCGATGAGCGTGCGAAATTTCTCGCCCGAGGTGCAGTACGAACAGCAGAGCTTCGAGCTGCCGATGGAGCTCTCCGTGGGCGTGTCCGCGGACGTGCTCGAGGCCGCGCAGGTCGGCGCCCCGAACGATCAGCACTCGCTCAACGTCATGGTAAAGGGCGTGACGCCGCGCGACTTCTCGGAGCGAATGCACTTTGGCGGAGAGTACACGTTCATGGACATGTTCTCGCTGCGGACCGGATATTCGATTCCGGGAACCGACACCGAGGAGGGCGTCAACTTCGGCGCAGGCCTCCAGACGGACGTCTCCGGCTTCGAGCTGGGCGCCGATTACTCCTACACGACGTACGACGTCTTTGACGGCGTCAACCGCATTGCGGTGAACATCGGATTTTAGATCCTCGGTTCGGGGCGTACGTTTTTCGTAGAACCAATTCTTGCCCGACCATCGAGAGTAGTGTGGCCCGACCGTTTGCATTCACGTTTGTCGTACTGTCTTTTCTTCTGGCGGGATGCGGAGGGGGAGACGGCACAGGGGCGGAAGCCGAGGGCAACGCACTGTCGCGGGAGGCGGTCGACGACACGACCGTGTCTATGCTCGTGCACTCGCAGCGGGCCCTGAAGCAGGGAGCCCTGCGGAAGGCCCTCGCGCTCGCCGACAGTGTGGTGCAGCGGGCGCCGCGCCTGGCTGACGGCCACTTTCAACGGGGACGGGTGCTCTCCGAGCTCAAGCGCTTCGACGAGGCGGAAGACGAATATCGAGAGGTTTTGTCCCTCGACCCCCAGTATCAGGGGGCGTGGTTCAACATGGGAAACAACGCCTATCGCCGCCAGAACTACGAGGCGGCGTTGGACTATTTTCAGAAGGAGCACGAGCGCCATCCGTCGGCCGATGTCTCGGTGGAGATCGGAAAGGCCTATGACCGTCGAGGCGAACCGGACAGTGCCCGTCAGGCCTACGAGGAGGCCCTTGCGCGGGACTCGACCCACGCGGCGGCGCACGCGCGCCTCGGCCAGTTGATCGAGGAGGAAGGGGAGCTGGAGCCGGCGCTCGAACACTCTCGTCGGGCGCTGGCGCTCGACTCCAGCAACGTCAATTACCGGTACGTCGTTGGGTCTCAGCTCTTTCAGCTCGATCGGTACGAGGAGGCGATCGCCCCCCTCAAGTTCGTGATTGCAGAGCGGCCGTGGCACCAGGAGGCCCACTACACCCTCGGGCAGGCCCTCGTGCGCACCGGACGGCAGGAGGCCGGCAAGACGTACCTGGCCGAGTCGGACAGCCTCGACGAGCAACAGCGGGAGATCGAGCGGCTGGAGTCCGTCGCGAAGGACGAGCCGGGGAACGCGGACCGGTGGAGGACGCTCGGTGAGGCGTACCGCGAGGCCGGTCGGCTCGAGGACGCGCGGGAGGCCTACGGGATTGCGCTGTACCTGCGCCCGCAGGACCCGAGGCTGCGGGACCGGGTGGCCCAGCTGGCAGCCGCACAGGGCCGGTACAAAGCGGCCGTGTCCCAGTACCGGACGCTCCTGCGTCAGCACCCCGACTTCAACGAAGGCTGGTTCAATCTCGGCGTCTTGTACGCCCGAAACGGGCAAAAGGAGATGGCCCGCAAAATGTGGAACCGGGTCCTTCAGCGAAACCCGAATCACGAGCGGGCTCAGACCTATTTGGCCCGGCTCGAGGGCGGGGACTTTTAGAGTCTGTCTTGATTTTGAATCGTATCCCGAGACCGTTCGCAGCTCGAGGCATAAATTAAAACAGACTCTTAGATCGAACGGACGGCGGCAGGGCCTTCACGGTTCTTCGAGGGGCCGAGCGACGATTTTTCTACTCAACGGATTGGTCGTGTTGCGACAGTCAGTGCATCGGTCGGCGTGGGGCGGGGGAGTATGGATTGGGGGACTCTGTCTTGCTCTCGGGGTCGGAGCGTTTCTGCTCACCGGCTGCGGGTCTCCTCCGTCGTCGGAGCGGGCCGACGAGCAGGCCGAGGAGAGCGCCGCGCGGCCCGTCTCGTTCGACGACGTCACGGCTCAGTCCGCCCTGGACGCGTTTCGGCATCGGACCGGGGCCTTCGGGGAGAAATGGTTCCCGGAGACGATGGGCAGCGGCGGGGGCTTCATCGACTACAACGGGGACGGACACCTCGACATTTTGCTCGTCGGCGGGGGTGTCTGGGGAAAAAGTGACGAAACGCTCGAGCGCGCGCTCTGGCTCTACCGCAACGAGGGGGACGGTACGTTTACGCTCGCAACCGAGGAGGCGGGGCTCGGCGACGTGGACGCGTACGGATTCGGGGTCACCGTGGCCGACTACAACAACGACGGTCATTCCGATTTTCTCTTGACGACGCTGAACCGGAATCTGCTCTTCCGGAATGAGGGGGACGGGAGCTTCACCGAGGTTGGCGAGGAGGCGGGGCTGACGGCGCCTCCGCGGTGGAGCAGCTCGGCGGTGTTTTTCGACGCGGACGATGACGGGCACCTCGACCTGTACGTCGGCAACTACGTGGAGTGGAGCCGGGACACGGATCTGTTCTGTTCGGTCGACGGGGACACGAAGGCGTACTGCACGCCCGAGGAATACGAGGGCGTGGGGGGGCGCTTCTATCACAACGACGGGGACGGCACGTTTACGGACTGGACGGAGCGGGCCGGCTTCGACGCGTCGCCGGGCAAAACGCTGGGGGTGACGATGCTCGACTACAACCGGGACGGGGCCATGGACCTCTACGTGGCGAACGACATGGAGCGCAACCTGCTCTACGAAAACGACGGAGACGGAACCTTCACGGAGCGGGGCCGGGTGAGCGGTGCGGCCTACAGTGAGACGGGCCGGGTGCGGGCCGGGATGGGGACGGATGCTGGGGTGGTCGACACGACCGGGGAGCCCACCATTTTTGTAAGCAACTTTTCGCGGGAGAAAATCAGTGTCTTCCGTCATGCGGGCGACGGCCTGTTCCGGGATCGCTCCTCGACCTCGGGGATCGGACGGCCCGGAAAGTTTACGCTGGGCTTCGGACTGTTCCTGTTCGACGCCGAGCTCAATGGGACGCTCGACCTGTTCGTTGCAAATGGACACGTACAGCCGGACATTGAACGCATCGACCAGTCCATTCGATACGAGCAGCGGCCTCACCTCTTTCTGAACGACGGAACCGGACACTTCGAGGAGCTCCCGCCCGGGGACGGGCCCCTCGCCGACTCCCTCGTTGCACGAGGGGCGGCCTACGGAGACTATGACAGCGACGGGGACCTCGACGTGCTCGTCACGGAGAATCAGGGGGGCGCGCACCTGTGGGAAAACACCGTTCGCTCGGAGGCGAGCGAGGACGAACCCAACTACCTGCGGGTGCGGCTGGAGGGGACGGACAGCAACCGGGACGGTGTTGGGGCGCGGGTGCGGGTTGAGCACGGGGACGAGGCGCAGGAACGTCTCGTCCGGACGGGATCGAGTTATCTGTCGTCGAACGAACTCGCCTTGACCTTCGGCCTCGGGGCGGCGCGCCGCGTCGATCGGGTCACGGTCCGATGGCCCAGCGGGGAGACGACTCGGAGGACGGGGGTGGAGGCGAATCAAACGCTCCGGATTGTGGAGGGGGAGACGGAGACGGTCGCTTCGGCGTCCCACGCACCGGCAGAGAGACGCTAAGGCGGTGTCCTATGGTTCCAAACGTGCGTGCGTTAACACCAGAAACAGATCCACATCGTCGCTCCAGACTCGATCTGGAGCCCATCCAGCCGAAAGATTTGGCCTCCCCATTCGGTTGATAAGCACTGAGTCAATACTGAATCAAGTTCAGCACAGGTAGCACAGGGTTTAGAGCGACGAAGGTGTTTTTTCTTCTTGGAAGATAGGTAATCTATGAAGGTCTGCGTATACTTTGCACTATAGCACGAGCCGTGCTAAGGCACGCCCGATCCGTGTCCACTGCATTTGAATCTAATTCTACAGTGATTCCCTGTTTCTATGAGCGACCATCGCCTATCGCGACGCGACTTTCTTGCCCAGGGTGCACTGGGTGCCTCTGCCGCCACCCTCGTTCCGCGGGAGGTCCTGGGCGGATCCGAGTACACCCCGCCCAGTGACACGATCCGCGTGGGCGCGATTGGCATCGGCGGCAAGGGGGCGAGCGACGTCCAGTCCGTGGCGTCCGTGGACGGGACGGAGATCGTCGCCCTCTGCGACGTCGATCGGGAACGCGGAGAAGAGATCTTTCAGGAATTTCCGGAGGCAACCCAATATGAGGACTACCGGGAGCTTCTGGTGCAGGAGGAGGACCGCATCGACGCCGTGATCGTGAGCACACCCGACCACAGCCACGCCCCGGCGGCCCTGCGAGCCCTCGAGGCCGGCAAGCACGTGTTCTGTCAGAAGCCGCTGACCCACACGGTGGAGGAGGCGCGACAGCTGGGGCAGGCGGCCGAGGAGGCGGGCGTTGCGACCCAGATGGGCATTCAGCACCACGCCCACGACGGCCTCCGGACGGTTCGCGAGATCATCGAGGCCGGGGCCGTCGGGCCCGTGCGGGAGGTGCACCTGTGGACGAACCGCCCCATCTGGCCGCAGGCCGAAGAACGGCCCCTGCAGATGTACCACGTACCCGATCATATAAACTGGGACCTCTGGCTCGGGCCCGCCGAGGAGCGGCCGTATCATCCGGACTACGTGCCGTTTTCGTGGCGGGGCTGGAAGCCGTTCGGCACCGGCGCGCTGGGCGACATGGGGTGTCACTACATGGACGGGGCGTTCTGGGCCCTCCAGCTCGAGGCGCCGACGCAGATCGTCGCGGAGACGACCCCGACCTATCCGGAAAGCTATCCGGAGGCGTCCCGGGTCGAGTATCAGTTTCCAGCCCGAAATGGCCGGCCTCCGGTGACCATGGTCTGGCGAGACGGAAACCTCCAGGCGCCGCCTCCGCCGCAGTGGCCCGACGACGAGGAGTGGCCGCCGCCCAATCACGACGAAGTGTTCGTCGGGGAGGACGGCGTGCTCCTCTACGGGCTGAGCCAGGAGCCGAAACTCCTTCCGGAGTCGCGGCACGAGGAGGTCATGGCGAGCCCGCCCGACGAGACGTACGACCGCTCACCGGGCATTTACGAGAACTGGATTCAGGCCTGTCGGGGCGAGGGACCGGCCGAGACTCATTTTTCCGGATACGCCGCTCCGCTGACCGAGACGGTCCTTCTGGGCAATGTGGCCATCCAGAGCCGGCGGCCCGTGGCGTGGGACGCAGGGGAAGGACGGATTACCAATCGGGAGGCTTCGAACGAATACCTGAGCAAGTCCTATCGGTCGGGGTGGGAGATCTGAGATTCCCTCGACGCTCGGCTTTCTTTGTAGACCCTCATTCTTCTCTACCAATTTTCTCTGATTCGTTATGACCACACGACTGAGCATCTACGCATTTGTTGCTGCAGGATTGATTCTCGCCCTCGGAGCCTGTGGAAATGGACAGGAGGGAGAGACGGAGAGCTCCTCCGCCTCGATGACGGACGTGCCCACTGAGAGTCATCCCGACACGGCCGGGTGGGATCGGCTCTTTGCCTCGGATTTCTCGAACGCCATTCTCGACACCACCGACAGCTGGACGTGGGAGGACGGCGTGCTGCTCGCCAACGACCGCAGTACCGTCTGGACCGACGACTCGTACGGCGACTTCGTTCTGGATTTCGAGGTCAAGGCGCCCGACGGCACCAACAGCGGCGTCTTTTTCCGGACGGAGGATCGGAACGACATCCTTTCGGCTCTCGAACTGCAGATGTTTAATCCGCCCGGCCCGGACGAGGAGGCCGACGAGGCGCACCGCTACGGCGGAAAGAACAGCATGGGGGCGATGTACGACCTCAAGGGCCCGTCGGGCGGATCGGCGCGACCGGCCGGCGAGTGGAACCGATTCACCGTCACGGCACGAGACAGCATGATCTACGTGGTCCTGAATGGGGACCAGATTCACGAGATGAACCTCAACGAGTGGACCGAGCCGGGCATGACGCCGGACGGGGAGGAGCACAAGTTCGATCGCGCCCTGATGAACCAGGCCGAGAGCGGTCCGATTGGGATCCAGGGCATCCACAGCGAAAACGGTGTGTCGGTCGAGTACCGCAACCTCAAGATTCGCCGCCTCGACCAGTGACATTTCCTGCAAGGGCCGACCGCACTCTTGTGTAGTATCCAGCACTTGCATGAATGCCCAAAGGGTGTACCTCCAGTGACGTAGGGCTGCATACCGATGCGGTATGTGTTTAGCGACAGGCCTGCCAATGATGCTGACCTTTCCCACCGAGGTCCTTTCGGACACTGGTCCCAGATCAAGGTCTGGGATGACTACTCCGGATCTCCGCTTCGCTTCACTGGATCAGGTCCAGTGCAAGCTGTCCGGAGTTGACGAGGGCGCTGAAGGTGCGCGTGGGCGCATTCTTCAGAGGCTTCCATCGCTAAACAGGTACGCGATGCGGCCCTACATCATCGTTTGTACCCCATTCTGAACAAAAGATCTGCTGCAATTATCGCATTCGATAGATTTATGGGAGTAAGGACTCCTCTTCTTCGTTTTGCGTAAGTCATCCGACCCTTCCCGACCGGCCCATCCCCGTCCCATGCGACGCCTGACGCAGGTTCTTTCTCTCGTTCTCCTAGTGTGCGTGGGGAGTACGGGCGTGCTCGCGGCCCAGCCGTTCTCCGCCGCGTCGGACGACGCCGCTGAGCCGCTGCGGGTGGGCGTGGTCGGGATGGTGCACGGGCACGTTCACGGCTTTCTGGGGGCCCGGCCCTTCGACGACGTTCAACTGGTGGGGTTTGCGGAGGCGGACACGGCGCTGTCGGGGCAGATGGCCGATCAGTACGACCTCGCCGCCGACCGGCTTTACGGCGACCTGACGACGATGCTCGAGGAGGCCCGCCCGGATGCGGTGGTGGTGTTTACCAATACGTTCGATCATAAGCGGGTCGCGGAGGCGGCGGCCCGGCGTGGAGTGCACGTCATGGTCGAAAAGCCCCTGGCCGTGGGGAGGGAGCACGCCCGGGCCATCCAGGACGCGGCGCGGGCGAACGACGTGCACGTGCTGGTGAACTTGGAGACGACCTGGTACCCGAGCACCCAGGAATCGTACGCGATCGCGCGAGAGGAACAGCGCCTCGGTCCGCTGCGGAAGGTCGTCGTGCGGGACGGGCACCGGGGCCCCAAGGAAATTGGGGTGGGCCCGGACTTTCTGGAGTGGCTGACCGATCCGACCCTCAACGGGGGAGGTGCCCTCATGGACTTCGGGGTGTATGGGGCCAATCTGATGACGTGGCTGATGGAGGGGGAGCGGCCTCAGACGGTGACGGCCGTGACGCAGCAATTAAAGTCGGATCCCACCTACGCGGAGGTGGACGACGTAGCGACGATTCTCGTGACCTATCCCGGCGCCCAGGGCATCATCCAGGCCTCCTGGAACTGGCCCTACAGCCGGAAGGACATGTCGATCTACGGAACGCAGGGCTACGTTCACGCCGACGATGCGACGCAGATCCGCGTCCGTACCGGAGACGGAGCGGAGCAAGCGGAGACGCTCGAAACGCAGCCCACATTTTACGAAGCGGCGGTGCCGTACCTGAAGCGGGTGGTGCGGGGAGAGGTGGAGCCGGACGGTCTCTCCTCGCTGGAAAACAACGTGATCGTGACGGAAATTCTGGAGGCGGCCCGCCGGTCGGCAAAGACGGGGGAAACGGTGCGTCTGGATGACGAGTAGAACCGGTCCCGTGTCGGGGGATTCTACGTCGTACGGACAAGCAGGAGATTCAAGAAAGGGGCATCTTTGTCCTGAGATTGGCGTCTACGGGAGAGCTTTACCCAGTAATAGGGACTCCAAATGAAGGGACAGCGGAATCGACAGAGATTTTCGGTG
>CAZCUZ010000074.1:0-14074 GCA_964502085.1 uncultured Salinivenus sp.
CCGTCGTGGCCCACCATCTTGTAGTGGCCCTGGTCCGTCTCCATCCGGATCTCGAAGTCGCTGTCCGCCGAGAACTCGATCGGGAGGTCCGGCAGGGCGCGCAGCGTATCGAGGAGCCGCTGGGCCGGCACGGCGATCGGTGTGCTCTCCGGGGTGCCGTTCGTTTCGAACTGGACGGGCACCGTCTGCACGATCGAGATTTCAAGGTCGGTCGCACTGAGCTGTAGGGTGTCTCCCTCCCGCTCGAAGAGGATGCACTCCAGAATCGGCATTGTGCTCTTCGACGGGACGGCCCGGTTGACGGTGTTGAGCGCCTCGAGGAGGTCGGCGCTGGAGGCGGAAAATTTCATGGCGTCGGTGTGCGGTCGATGGGCAAAGGGGCTGAGAATGCGTTGTGCTACGGTTCAAAACATGTGCATTCACCTCTAAACGCCAGAAATGGGTCTACATCGTCGCTTCAGATGCCGACAGTGGTCGGGCACAGGCTCTGAATCAAGGCTGGACGTCTCAGATGTCCTGAGCGACGAAGGTGCTGTGTTCTTTTCAGAACCTGTTTGGCGGATTGTCTACGGCCTATGACTTCGTGGATCTCGTGCAGAAAGACTTCTGCGCTCCCCCGGTAGCTCCACTACAGGGCTCGCTTGAGCGTCTTTCTGACACTTCGCCCACTGTGTCTCGGCATCGTATCCATCCACCAAACAGGTTTTCAAGAGCTCACATTTCAGGGGGTGCACATACTTTGCACTATAGCACAAGCTGTTCTGAGAAGGAAAAGACGTGCTCGCCGCTGGGTTTTACGTCCGAGCGTCCGGGCAGATCCGCAGGCGGGAACGTTGACTCGACGACGTAAAAATCGGGGTCATCGGGCCCGGAGTTCGATTTTCCGTTCGATCTCTTCCACCGTGTTGTGAAATTGCTCGTCGGTCTCCATCTGGTCTTCGACGGTGTTGTTGGCGTGGATGACGGTCGAGTGGTCGCGTCCGCCGAAGTGGAGCCCGATGGTCTTGAGGGAGTTCTGCGTAAATTTCTTGCTGAAGTACATGGCGATCTGGCGGGCCCGCACGACCTCGCGCTTGCGTGTCTTGCCCCGCACCCGATCGCCGTCGATGTTCATGTATTCGCAGACGATGCGTTGAATCTCCTCGATCGTGAGGTTCACCTGCTCGTCCTGCACGAGGTCGTGGAGCACGTCCTTGGCGAGCGACAGGTCGAGTTCGCGCTGATGCAGGGTCGCGTGGGCGAGGAGGCGGATGAGGGCCCCTTCCAGCTCCCGAATGTTGCTCTTGATGTTGTGCGCGATGAACTCGATCACGTCGTCGTCGAGATCGATTCCGTCGTCCTCGGCCTTGCGCTGGAGGATGGCAATGCGCGTTTCGAGGCCGGGCGGTTGCACGTCGGCCGAGAGGCCCCACTGGAAGCGGGAGAGCAGCCGTTCCTCGATGCCTTCGATCTCGCGCGGCGGCCGGTCTGCCGAGAGAACGATCTGCTTGCCCGCCTGATGAAGGGCGTTGAAGATGTGAAAGAACTCCTCCTGCGTTTTCTCCTTGCCGCTAAAGAACTGCACGTCGTCGACAATGAGCACGTCGATCTGGCGGTAGAACATCGAGAACTCACTGATGCGGTTCCGCTGGATCGACTGCACGAACTCGGTGGTGAACCGCTCACTCGACACGTAGAGGACTGTCTTGTCGGACTGCTGCTCCGTCACGTAGTTGCCCACCGCCTGGATGAGGTGCGTCTTGCCGAGCCCGACGCCGCCGTACACGAGGTACGGGTTGAAGCTCGTCCCGCCCGGTTCCTGGGCGATGGCCCAGGCGGCGCTGCGGGCCAGTTGGTTGCAGTCTCCCTCGATGAACCGCTCGAACGTGTAGCCCTCGTTGAGCTGACTGTCGATCTCCTTTTCCTGGATGCCCGGGATGGCAAACGGGTTCTGGACGGGGGGCTCCTGCTGTTCCCCGTCCTCGGACGGGCCGCTGGGTTGGGGGGACGGGCCCGGCGGAAGGGATCCCTGCTCAGAGGGAGACGGAGGAGAGGGGCCGGACGGGTCGGAGAGGGACGGGTCCCCTTTGGGGGGGGGAGAAGACTCGTTCGCGTCGGACGGATCGGTGAGCGGGGGAGAGGACTCCTCGTCCATCTGTCGGGCGGGGAGCTGCATCGACGCTCCCTGCTCCGGATCCTCCGGATCGTCCCGCTCAATGACGACGTCGTAGAACAGACGTCCGTTGGGCCCCAGGACCTTCGTGACGGTCTTGCGGAGGAGAGAGAAGTAATGCTCCTCGAGCCACTCGTAGTAGAATCGACTCGGAAGCTGGACGGTCAGCTTCTGAATGTCGTTCTCCTCTTCCAGGGATTTGGCTTCCAGGGGCTCGAACCAGGTCTTGTAGCTCTGCTCGGTGACGTTGTCACGAATGACGTCGAGACACTCCCTCCAAACATGTTCGGCAGACTGGTCCATATCCTGAGAAAGGCTGCCGCCTCGCGAGGGCAGTACACTCGCGAGCGGGTATCATAAAGACAGCGCGGAATGTAACCAGTCCTCACGCTCACCCTCATTCCTGCAGGGGCTGGGGAAAAGGATCAGCAGTGTCGAGGGCAGCCTGTCTCCCCTGTACGCGACGAACAGAGTGAAGGAACGAGCCGGGGGAGGCTGGAACGAAACGGTCTCACTCAAAAAGGAGAATTCGAGAACGAGCGACCCGAAAAAGGACGAAGTTTACCGGGATTTATCCACAGACGAATTCGCTTGAACGGGAAATAATGAAGCGATCGAGCCCCTCGATCCAGATTGTAAACAGGTTTTCAACAGGTTATTAACAACACCTTACCCGTTGGGAGAGAGGAGGTTACGGAGAAATCGGTATGGCGAGATTTCCACATTCTTCCAACACGAGGGCCGGTTTGCCCAGAGCGCGTGCGGGGATCGTTCAGTTATTCACAGGTTACCCACAAAAACGGAAGAGAGCGAAGCCTCCTCTCCATTTTTCTGAGAACGGAAGGACCGTTCTGTGAAGCGTGAAGGACTGGAATCACACAGGGCGACGAGTCAGACGGAGCAATCGAGGCGAACGCCCGCTCAGTGGCCGTTCGCGAAGGGGTCCGATATGCCCCCCTGTTCAAACGGGTACAGCACGATAATCATTGCCCCCGGCAACGTCAAGGTGTCGCCTCATGAGGAGGCCAATCATATGTTAAAGAGATGATCGGGAGCAGAACGGTCGTCTTTCTGGACCGACCCGAGTGCACTCGACGAGACGAACGGAAGGGGGTCATTTGAGCGTGAGGAGGCGGTACACACAGAATGCCACGACGAGGAGCGGAAGGAGGGCCGACAGCCAGGCCCCTGCCACGAGACGGGCGACGAACAGGTACGTGCCGAAGACGGCAATTCCCCCGTAGATGAGCTGGAATATTTGGGAGCGAGACATAGAGGCGAGTTGGCGGCGTGGGGGAACGAATTAGGGGTTGGGCTGGAGGAGGTCGAGGAGAAGGGGGGTGAGACGATCGGCCGCGAGGCGGTCGAGTTGTTCGGAGGCGTCGTCCGGCAGGTCAATGGGCGTTTGCTCCGTGAGTTCGAGCCCATAGCCCGCCAGTCCGACGCGCTTTCGGGGGTTGTTCGTGAGCAGGCGCAGCCGTCGGATGCCGAGGTCGCGGAGAATCTGGCAGCCGATGCCGTAGTCGCGGTGGTCCATGTCGAGGGAGGCGTCGGTCGGTTCGGCCTCGTCCTGAGACTGCCGGCGTTCCATGTGGCGCAGCTTTGCGAGGAGGCTCTGGCCGTGATTGCTCTGCATCATGTAGAGCACAGCGCCCTGTCCTTCGTGCTCGATGCGGAGCAGGGCCTCGGCCAGTTGTTCGCTATACTCCTCCCGCCGCGCTGCGAGAACGTCGCCCAGCACGTTTTGTGAGTGGACGCGGACGAGGACGGGGTCGGTCTCGTCCCAGTCCCCTTTGAGGAGGGCGAGGTGGACGTCGCCGGTCATCGTTTCCTGATAGGCGGCCACCCGGAACGTTCCAAAGGCGGTGTCGAGGGTGGCCTCGGCCTCACGGGACACGAGCCGCTCGTTCTGCATCCGGTACGCGATGAGGTCCTGGATCGTGACGAGCGGCATGTCGAGCTCGCCGGCTACGTCGCGGAGCTGAGGGACGCGGGCCATGGTGCCGTCCTCGTTCATGATTTCGACGAGGGCGCCGGCGGGCTCGAACCCGGCGAGCCGAGCGAGATCCACGGCTGCCTCCGTGTGTCCGGCCCGGCGCAGGACGCCGCCGGTGCGAGCCCGCAAAGGAAAGACGTGACCGGGACGGGCAAAATCGTAGGGAGAGGCGTCGGGATCGGCCAGGGCCCGGATCGTCTTGGCACGGTCGGCGGCCGAGATGCCCGTGGTCGTGCCCTCCTTGTAGTCGACCGACACCGTAAAGGGCGTGTTGTAGGCGGCCGAATTGGAGTCGACCATCAGATCGAGGTCGAGAGCCTCGGCGCGCTCCGGGGTGATGGCGGTGCAGAGGAGGCCCCGTCCCTCCTTCGTCATAAAGTTGACGAGCTCGGGCGTCATCGCTTCTGCCGCCCCAATAAAGTCGCCCTCGTTCTCGCGGTCCTCGTCGTCGACCGCAATGACGAGTTCGCCGTCCTGAATTGCAGCAATCGCGTCCTCGACGGGGTCGAACGTGGCCTCGACGGATCGGGGATCGGGCATGGCGAACGAAGGAGCGCGTCGCGGAGGGGAGAGCGAATCGTCAGGAGTCGTCCTGTTCGCCGCTGCTGGCGATGGCCTGCTTGTCGATGCGGAGCTTTGTGCCTTTGCTGTCGACTTGAGCCAGGACGCTGTCGTCGTCGATCCGCTGGATCGTCCCGTGGATGCCTCCGATGGTCACGACCTTGTCACCCTGTTCCAGGGTCTGGACCATCTCCTCGTGCTCCTGTTCGCGGTCCTTTTGGGGTTTGTAGATGAAGAAGTAGAAGACGAGCCCGATGAGAATGAGGGGGAGCAAGAGGCCGAACAGGCCGCTCGAGCCGTCACCGGACTGGGCCATGAGGAAGACGGAGGAGAGCACGGGAAGGGACAAAGCGGGCATGAGGGAGAGAGGCCACGATTCGACGAACCGATTGACGAGTGCGGCCGGGTCGGCCGCGGAGTTCGACGGGTATACGCAAGGGGGACGGGCCCGTTCGGCAGAACTGCGAACCGCTCGGGAAAACCAAAAGAAAAAGGGCAAGCGACCCGCAGCGCGCCGCTGCGACCTCCTACCGCTGCTGCCTTCCGGCCCTGACGGGGTTCAGAGGGAGCTGGCCGTGCGGGACTTGCCCTATTCGGTGCGAGGCGGTGCCTCGCGCAACCTTGGACCGAAATATACCCACCCGCTTCTGAGTGGGTTCCATTCGACGCCGGTCATTTCAGTTTTTGCTCCGCCTTCACGGCGAGCGGGGGAGGACCGTTTCGGCGGCGATCCCGAGCGTTTTCTCGGCGGAATCGCCCGGGTCCGTACGGGGAGCGAGGGTCGGCAGGCTCTTTTCCTGGACCCGAACGTCGATGAGCAGCGGTCCCCCGGTGTACCGGAACGCTTCTTCGACGGCGGCTTCGAGCTGGTCGTACGTCTCGGTTCGCCATCCCTTGCCGCCCAGGGCGTCGGGGAGCTTGCGGTAGTGCCATTGTTGGAGAATGGACTGAGGGAAGAAGGGAGCGTCGCGATCGAACGTGGCCGGATGGGTGCGGTGCTGTTCGGACCCGTAGACGCCGTTGTTGAGCACGAAGATGATCGGGTCGAGTCCTTTTTCGGCCATCGTGCCCACGCACTGGGCCGTCATCTGAAAGCCCCCGTCCCCCACGAACACGAGCACGCGCTCGTCGTCGGAGGCGAGGTCGACGCCCATGGCCGCCGGGGTTACGTGGCCGACGTCGCGGTAGGCGGCCTGGCACACGAACCCGGAGGGGGCGTGGACGGGGAGGGCTCGGCTGCCGAAGCGGTCGAGGCCAGTTCCACTCAGTACGATCGTGTTCTCCCCGATGTACGTCTCGACGAAGGCGTAGAATCCCTGATAGGTAATCTCGTCGTCGAATGCGGCGGGGGCGCTCGGCTGTGCCGCCTCGACGGTCCGTCGCGTCCGGGCCGCCGTTGCCGCGCCGCGCGACGAGAAGCGATCCGCTGCCGTCTCCCTTCGGAGGCGGGGGAGGACGGTGCGCAGCCCGACGGCCGTGTGGGTTGATTCGTGCGGCCGGGGCGGAGAGGGGACGGTGTGGGTTTCGCCGCTCCGAACGAACGTCGCCGTGCCGGTGTCGAAGAGACACGACGGGGAAGACTCGGGGGAGGCGTCGACGCCGAGCCCCAGCACGTACTCGGCGTCGCGAACTAACGTCCGCACCGCCGAGGGAGAGCCGGGCTCGTCAAAGACGCCGGCGAAGTGGTCGTGGTCTTCCGAAAGAAGGCCCTTTCCGAGAAGCGTCGTAACGTACGGTACGTCGAGCGTTCGAACCAGCCCGTCGAAGTCCTCCTCTAGGTCGTACCGCTGGAGTGCGGCTCCTCCCCAGACGACGGCCGAGTCGGCCCGGTGCAGGTGACGTTTAATCGTCTCGACGGGAGCGTCGGCGTCCTCGGCGTGGGCATTCCACTCCGGGGGGATCGGCAGGGGGCCGCTTGGGGGCGCGCAGGGGCGATCGTACAAGGTGCCGGAGACTTCGAGATAGACGGGACGGCTGTGGCGCAGAGCACACTGGAGGGCCGCGTCGATCTGGTGCGGCGCCTGCTCGGGATTCGTGAGGCGCTCGGCGGCGCAGGTGACGTTCGAGTAAACGCGACGATTGGCGTTCGAGTCGCCCACGAGCGGGCGCGTCGCGTTCGGAGACGTCGCCCGAGCCGACGGGTTCTCAGCGGGGGGCGCACCGTTGATGACGACGACCGGTACGCGCTCGACGAACGCACCCGCAATGGGGTTCAGGAGCCCGAAGGCCCCCACGGAGTACGAGACGCACACCGCACCGAGGCCGTTGATGCGAGCGTATCCATCGGCGGCGTACCCGGCGTTGGCCGTCTTCGCTACGCCGAACCGCTGGATCGCGGTGCTTTCCTCCACGTAGTGCTGAAGCCAGTTTGCACAGTGAGGACCCGGAACGGCAAAGAGGTGTCGCACCTCGAGCTCGTGGAGGCGATCGACGAGATACTGCCCAATCGTGTACACGTCGGAGGGCATGACGAACGGGCGTTAGTCTCCGGAAAAGAAGAGAGCCACGGCCAATCCCACGGACCGAAGACGGCGAGTGGAATAGGTCGGGACGCTGCATATTTAGCAAATCCGACGTTCACCGCAATAGCGGTACGTGGAACTGCGTATTTTAACTGAAAAGATGGTTGTTTGAGAGTGAAGGTATCAATGGTCGAAGAGCAGTGGACGAGCGACACTCTCGTTGCGAACCGTCCCTTCATCCTACGGAGAAACGAATCTTTTATTCAGAAACTGCATCGAGATGGACGAGAGAAGGAGCGTAGGAGGATGTTTTGCGTTATTTTACCTTTTAATATAATTAAGTATAGTTTTTGGTTCGGGTAGACACAACTGGAGATATGGTGACTTTAGTGATTATTAAAAACAGTCGGGCCGAGCGGTTCGGCGCCCGTTTGCGAGACCGGAGGAAGAGCGTGTGGGTTCCGATTTGGGGCGGCCGGGGTCAGAATTGGAGGCGGGAGCGTGGGCGGGGGACCACGAGAGAGACGGTTATTGTGACGCTCCCTCGTGAGGTCTACAGCAGGCCCAGCGCATCGACGTCGATGGCCACGTGGTAGCCGTTGGGCGGGGTGCCGTGGGCCGTTCGGGTGCGGCGGAGGGCCGTCTGGAGTGGGGTTACGTCTCCGCTTCGGGACTTCAGCAGGGTGCGGTAGCGGTACTGCTTCTTCACGCGCTGGATGAAGGCGGGCTCGGGCCCGAGCACCTCGACCGGCCCCGCGTGATTGCGGAGCGTCTTCGTCCAGTTCACGGCGAGCCGCTCCACGCGCTCCTCCTTTGGTCCCCGAAACTCGACGGCGGCCACGTGTCCGAACGGCGGATAGCCGAACTGGCGCCGCGTGGTCAGCTCCTCTTCCGCGAAGCCCTCGTAGTCGTGCGTCGTGGCGTAGCGGATGGCCGGATGGTCGGGGTTGCGGGTCTGGAGGATGACCTCGCCCTGGAGGTCGGCGCGGCCCGCGCGACCGGCGACCTGGGTGAGGAGCTGGAACGTGCGCTCCTCGGCCCGGAAGTCGGGGAAAAGAAGTCCCACGTCCGCGTCCACCACGCCCACGAGCGTCACGCGCCCAAAGTCGAGCCCCTTCGCGATCATCTGGGTGCCGAGAAGCACGTCGGCCCCGTCCCGGAACTGCTGGAGAATCCGGTGGTGGCCGTGCTTCTGGCTCGTGGTGTCGCGGTCCATGCGGAGGATCGTCGCGTCGGGAATCACCGACTCTAACTCCTTCTGAACGCGCTGCGTGCCGGTGCCGATCTGGCTCAAGTCCCCGCCGCCGCACTGCGGGCACTGCCGCGGCACGCGGGTCGAGCGGCCGCAGTAGTGGCAGCGCAGGCGCCCCCGGCTCTCGCCCCGGTGCAGTGTGAGCGACACCGAGCAGTCGGTGCACTCCGGCGCCCAGCCGCAGTCTTCGCACTCGATCACCGGCGCGTAGCCCCGACGGTTCTGCAGGAGGATGGTCTGTTCGCCCCGTTCTACCCGCTCGTGGACGGCGTCGCGGAGCGGGTCGGCGAGGGCGCCCTCCAACTGGTGCTTCTTGCGCTGCGTCGTGAGGTCGAGCACGCGCACCTCCGGCAGCGTGGCGGTCTGGCCGGAGGCGTCGGGCACCCGCTCCGGCAGGGCCAGCCGCTCGTACTTGCCCCAGCGGGCGTTCATCGTCGATTCGAGGCTGGGGGTGGCCGAGCCGAGGATGCAGACGGCGTCGTTCAGGTGGGCGCGCATCACCGCCACGTCGCGGGCGTGGTAGCGCGGGGCGGGGTCGAACTGCTTGTAGGACGACTCGTGCTCCTCGTCGACCACGATGAGACCGAGGTGTTCGAGCGGGGCCAGGACGGCCGAGCGCGGGCCGATGGCGATGGGGGCGTCGCCGGTGCGCAGCCGCCGCCAGGCGTCGTACCGCTCGCCCCGGCTCATTTGGGAGTGCAGGACGGCGATCCGGTCGCCGAAGTGCGAGCGGAAGCGCTGGACGGTCTGCGGCGTGAGGGCAATCTCGGGGACGAGGATGATGCCGGTGCGTCCCTTCTCCCGCACCGCCTTGAGGGCGCGGATGTAGACCTCCGTCTTGCCGCTGCCGGTGATGCCGTGCAGGAGGAAGGTGCCGTAGCGGTCGTCGTCCACCGCGTCGGTAACGGCGGTGAGTGCGTCCTGCTGGGCGGGAAGGAGGTCGTGGTCGGGCGGCGGGTCCGGGGAAGGGAGGTCGTCGAGAGGCGAGCGAAAAACTTCTTTTTCCACTAGTTCCACCATGCCCTTGTCCACGAGGCTGCGGACGGTGGTGTAGGAGGCGTCGGCCCGCTCCATCACGTCGGACCGGCGCGGCTCAGGGGTCCCCTCCTCCCGAAAGCCCGCCAGCGCCCGGATTACGGCCTGCTGCTTCTCGCCGCGCAGCTGTTGCACGAGGTCGGCCGCGGCGTCCCTGTGCCGAAAGGCCGGGGCGAAGCGGAGGTGCGTTTCCGTCTTGGCGCTCGCGCGCTCGTCGGAGAGGGTCGTCTCCACCTCGATCACGCCGTCGTCGGCCATGCGGCGCACGAGGGCCAGCGGCACGGCGGGCCCGACGCGCTTGCGGACGGCGGAGAGGGTCGTGTCCGGATGCTCGTCCAGGTCTTCGAGCACGAGACGCCCCACCTCGTGTTCGGGCCACTCGCCCGGAGCGGCGTCGGTGCGGTGGAGGCGGCGCTGCGTCTCGACGGTCAGGCCGGCGGGAAGGGCGGCCTTGAGGGCCTCGCCCCAGCTGCAGACGTAGTACTCGGCGATCCACTTCGTGAGGTCGAGCAGCTCCTCGGTGCAAACGGGCACGTCGTCCAGCACGTCGAGCACGTCCTTGACCGCAAAGTCGAGCGTGTCTTCCGGGGGCCCCTCCTCCACGATCACGCCGGTGAGGCGCCGGTTGCGGAGGGGCACCAGCACGCGGCAGCCCACCTGCGCCTCCGCGGCCAGGGTGTCGGGCAGTCGGTAGGTGTAGGCCTGGTCCAGAGGAATCGGGAGGACGACGTTGACGGTCACGGACGAGAGCACCTTGAGGGTGGGGGCGTGGGGAGAGGGGTATTCTGAATTCGCGCGAGCACGGGAAGTTTGGCGAAGTGTCTGTGCATGGGGACGTGTACACAGTCGCACGCACGCCCCACTCGACTGGGTTGCAATTATTTAAAAGTACGGTAAGCGCGCGTTTACATCGTTCCTCGGCGTGGTGGCTAGGGTGAGGAGGCGAGATGCAAGCCCCACCATCCATCATTCCTCCCTATCATGAGAGTGCGCGACTGCGTGTTCACTGTCTTTTTCATTGCCTGTCCCCTGCTTTTTGCTCCCCTCACCGCCACCGCTCAGGGAACCGCCGCCTCCATCACCGGCACGGTGGTGGAGAGCGACGGATCGCCGCTCCCCGGCGCCACCGTGCAGGTCGAGAACCAATCCACCGGATTCAGCAGCGGCACGACCACGAATCAAAATGGATCGTTTGGCCTCCAGGAGCTTCCGCTGGGGGCCTACGCCGTTACCGTGAGCTTCGTCGGGTACGGCAGCAAGCGCCGGACCGGCGTGCAGCTGGATCAGGGCGATCAGGTCGTCCTGGAATTCGAACTGAGCGAGGCGACGCAGGAACTGGAAGAAGTGGTCGTGGAAGGAGGGGACTTTCGGGAGCGGACCCAGCGCCTGGATGCAAGTACCCGGATCACGGCCGAGCAGGTCGAGTCGCTGCCGGCAGCCGGCCGCAACTTCACCGATCTCGTGAAGCTCTCTCCCCGCGTGGGCAACAACGACAACATTGCGGGCTTCAGCGGCCGCACCAATGCCCTCACCATCGACGGTGTGAATGCGAAGGAAACCAACTTCGGCTCTGGCGGGGATTCCCCCTATGTGCTCTCGATGGAGGCCTTGCAGGAGTTCGAAGTGGTCACCAACAGCTACGATGTCGTAGAGGGCCGCGGGACCTCCGGCGCCGTGAAGGCCGTCACGAAGTCGGGAACCAACGAGTTTGAAGGAACCGTCTTTGGTCACTTCTGGGACCGCCGCATGGCCGCCGGTGCCGATCTGGCCGGACGCAACGTTGAGGGCGACACCAAGAGCCAGCGCGGCTTTACGGTGAGTGGCCCGATCATCGAGGACGAGCTCCATTTCTTCTTCGCCTACGACGGAATGCGCAAGAGTGAAGGCTACAGCCTGTGGGCCGAAAGCACGACGCAGGGCATTATGGAAAACCCCCAGGGCCAGCGGGCAAGTGCCGATAATGTCAACCGCATCATCAGCATCCTCGAGGAGAGCTACTCGCTGGATGGGAGCCAGAAGCAGACTGGATTTTATACCCGCACTAATCAGTTGGACACGTTCGTCGGCCGGGTCGACTGGCAGATGAACGACACGCATAAGCTAACGGGCCGGTACATCCGCAACAACTACACGCGGCCCAATATGAACAACAGCCACATAGGGGCCATTGGGATCCACGGAGTCACCTATGACTTTTCGTCCGAGGGCCACAATGGGCTCCTCTCCCTCCGGTCCCAGGTTTCCTCGAACTGGACGAACGATCTGAAGCTTGGATACTACTGGAACCGCCGAGCCAACATCCCGACGAATGGACGCGTCCCGAACCTCTGGGTCTACTTCGACTCTCAGATCAACGGGGAAACGGAGCAGGCCGTACTGAACGGTCGCGGGTACGAGTGGGTGCCGGAAGATCAACGGAGCGAGGTCTACAGTCTCGTTAACAACACGTATCTGAGCACCGATCAATTCGACTTTACGTTCGGCACCGAAAACGCGCTCATTGAGTCCTCCGGGCTCTGGACGCACGGGCAGCAGGGTCGGTTCACGTTCAACAGCATCGAGGCGCTCGAAAACATGGAGCCGGACCGGTTCGTCCGTCGCGTGGCCACGGAAGGACGAGAACTGACCGATCCGGTTCAGACGCGTCATCTGGAGTTGTCGACGTACGGCCAGGCGAAAACGTCGCTCACGTCCCGCCTGGACGCCGTCCTCGGTCTGCGGTACGACCTCGCCTATTTCCTCACCTCACCGGAATACAACCCGGTGCTCGAAGAGGAGCTCGGCATCCGCAACGATACGAATCCCATTGACTGGGACAACATCCAGCCACGCCTCAACTTGACCTGGGACGTTGCCGGTGACGGTCGGCACATCGTTCAGGGGGGTGCGGGCTGGTTTCAGGGACAGACCCTCACGCGGCCGTATGCCCAGTCGCTCGTTTTCAACGGCCTCCGCTTTTACGAGGTCGAGGCCACTGGAGACGACGTTCCGACGCCCGACTACGAGGCTTACGAGGAGGATTTTTCGAACCTTCCCGGCGAAAGCCTCGCACCGCCGGAAGAGGACCGACAGCAGATCGTGCGCATGATGGATGAAGACTACGAAATGCCGTTTGCCTTCCGGTCGAATCTGAGCTATCACCACTACCTGACCGATTGGTTGCGTCTCGGGGCGAACTTTTACTACAACAAGGTCATGGACCTGCCCCTCGTCACCAATCCGAATCTCGATACGGACACCGGTTTTCGGCTCAACGGGGAAGGGGGGCGGAAAGTCTATGCACCTGTGAGTGCCCTTCGCGAGGCACCTGCCGACGGTTTCAATCCCGACGCCTCCCGCATTTCGGACCGCTTTGCCGAGGTCTCGATGTTTACGAGCGGGTACGAACAGTCCTCTCAGCAGGTGGTGCTGCAGGCGAACGCCCAGCTCCCCAATCAAGGGCGCGTGGGTGCCAGTTATACCTGGAACCGCTCAAATGGCGCCGCAATCTACCATAACGAGGTCGATCACCAGTACATCGGGCGTCAGTACAACGACTTCGATTATCTCGAGAACGGGTACTCCCAGGAGGCCTTCAAGCACAAAATTCTCCTGACGTTTAGCTCTCCGAAGTTTCGGGGCTTTCAGGTAAGCGGCTTCCTGAACCTTATTCAGGGCGATCGCTACACTGCTATGATCGATGGTCGTACCAACGTGAGTGGACTGCCGGGCGAGCACGAGTATCCCGCCTACGTGTTCGATCCCGACAACTCGGAAACGCCCGACCAAATCGCTGAAGACATGGACTACGTGCTCGCCAACACGAGCGACCGCTTCCGCGAGTATCTCCAGCGAAACATGGGGGAGTACGCCACCCCGAACGGCGGCATCAGTCCCTGGGAGCCGGATCTGGATCTGCGAATCACGCAGGAGTTTGATCTCCCGTTTGACTCCTACGGGGATAAGCTCACACTCAACGTCGATATCTTCAACGTACCGAACCTCCTGAATTCGGATTGGGGGGGCGAGTACAACGTAATCGACACGCGGCTTCTTCGGGTCACCGGCTTCAACGAGTTGGAGCAGCGATTCGAGTACGAGGTCAACCGGAACGCGGGACAGCAGCGGTACGAAGGGCCAGGGTTTACGACCCGCTTCGGCCTGAAGTACAGCTTCTAGTGTCGGGCACCACTGTTTTGAGCAGTACGAGCGGGAGGGGCCCGGGGCGTCCGGTCTCCTCTTCTCGTGTTCTACGTCCTGTATTAAGACCCCTTGACTATGAACAACCGCACGTTTCTTTTCAGTCTCCTCCCGGTTGCACTAGGGACGCTGCTTCTTCTCGTCTCCGTAGGAGGGCTCGAGCAGTCGGCTCTGTCTCAGTCATCCCCTCTCCGCCTCAACGACCTCCAGGTGCTCGGCAGTCACAACAGCTACAAGGCGGCCATCGATTCCTCACTGATGAGCATTCTGCGGGACCGGCGGCCGGAGCTGGCCCGGGCCCTGGAGTACGCGCACCCGCCGCTCAAAGAGCAACTGGACGCCGGGCTGCGCAACCTGGAACTGGACATCTACCACGATCCGGAGGGCGGGCGCTACGCCAGTCCGTACGGCCTCCGGCTCGTGGAGGAGCAGGGCCT
>CAZCUZ010000075.1:0-13762 GCA_964502085.1 uncultured Salinivenus sp.
TCCTGCTGCTTCTTCGCCGCCTGAATGAGAACGGCCACGAGGGGAGCGTAGCGCAGACCGCGAATCGTCGTGCCGTCGGCTTCGTAGGTGACGAGCTCCGGAAAGACCTGCGCCACCTCTTCCGCGATGAGCCCCACGTCGGCCCGGCCGTCCTCCTTCCACTGAAACCGAACGCCACGGAGCTGATCGAGAAGCGACTGGGCGTCCTCTATCGTTTCGATCTCGGTCTTAAACCGGCGAGACGATGGACTCCCATCCGGATTCCGCCACACGAATCCCCCAGAGGCGTCCTCGTCGTAGGTGAGCACGTAGTCGTCTTCGGGGTCCGAAGCGTTGAGGTCCTCGGCGGTAAGACTGGCGTCCTCCACCTCGTCGGTGCCCACCGCTCCCGTTGCCACGGCATCTGCGGTTACGGCATCCGTCGCGAGGGCGTCGCTGCCGATCGCCCCGTCTGCAATCGCATCACTACCGACCGCATCCGCCGCCAGGTTGGCGGCCGTGACGGCTTCGTCGGCCAGCTCCGCCGTACCGACCCCGCCCTCCACAATGCCGAGGGGACTGTCGTCCGTCCCATCTCCGCTGAGCGTACCATTGCTTTCGACACTCGAGAGGCCCCCGCCTGTACTCGCCGACACGACGAAGTTGTCGCTTCCATCGCGCGTAACGCTCACGTTGTCCCCCCCTTGAATAACTCCATCGGCGATCTGGGCTCCGGTCACCCCTCCATCCGAGATGGAAAGTGTAACGTCTCCTTCCTCCCCTCCGCCCGACAGTCCCTCGCCGGCCGATACCTCTGTAATGTCGCCCGACGCTGCGGACGTCCACTCAAGCTCTGATCCGTCGTAGCTGAGAAGCTGTCCGCTTTCCGGTGAGTCGTCCGTCGCGAGCCTCGGCGCCGTCACGGAACCATTCGCGAGACCAAGTGGACTGTCGTCCGTCCCGTCTCCGTCGAGTGTACCGTTGCTTACAACACTCGAGGAGCCCCCCGACACGACGAAGTTATCGCTCTCATCGCGCCTAACGCTCACGTTGTCCTCCCCCTGAATGACCCCATCGGCAATCCGGGCTCCGGTGACTCCTCCATCCGGGATGGAAAGTGTAACGTTTCCTTCCTCCCCTCCGCCCGCGAGTCCCTCGCCGGCCGACACTTCCGTAATGTCGCCCGACGCTGCGGACGTCCACTCCAGGTCCGATCCATCGTAGCTGAGAATCTGTCCGCTTTCCGGTGAGTTCGCCGTGGAAAGCCTTGGCTCCGTCACAGACCCGTTGGCGAGAGACAGCGTCACGTCGCCGTCGTCTCCTCCTCCGCTGAGCCCACTCCCCGCCGCGACGCCCGTAATGTCTCCGGACGCCGTAGCGGTCCATTCGAGATTCGACCCGTCGTAGCCCAGCACCTGTCCCTCAGAGGGATCCCCGTCGACGTCCAACTCACTGGTGCCCACAGCCCGTGCAGCGAGGTCCTGCGCGCTCAGACTATTGTCGGCCACGCCGGCGCTCGTGACCGCATTGTCCGCGAGCTTTGCTTCGGTCACCGCTCCGTCCCCGATCTGATCGGTAGACACCCCACCGTCGGCAATGCCCACGGTGACCGCCCCGCTCGTCCCGCTGACGGTCACTCCCGTGCCCGGACTGAGCGCGGTCACCGCCGCCTCCGACGCCAGCTTTGCCGTCGTGATCGTCCCGTCCGCAATCTTTCGCGCCGTCACGGCCCCGTCGTCCAGATCCGCCGTCTCTACACCGCCGTCGGCAATCTGCGTGGTCCCAATGCCACCCGGCTGCACGTTGATCGTGGCCGTCGGACCGTTCGGGTCCACCACCTGGAGGGCACCGTCATTGTTCTGAAGCCCCAGAATCCCCTCCGATCCGTCCCCGCCCCCCGGTGCTGAGATGGTAATCGTGCCCGCGTCGTCGTCCACGTTGACCGTCGCTCCATTCGCTCCCTCGAGGGTCATTGCCCCCGAAACCTCATTTATGCTCGTGACGGCCGCATCGGACGCGAGGCCCTCTGCCCCAACGGCCCCCTCTGCAACCGCCGCCGCGACGCCCGCTCGCAGGGCATAGGCCGTGCTCGCCATTCGCATTCGGGGAAGGCGCTCGCCGTTAATCTCCAGTTCGAGATATCGCCCCGAGCCGTCGAAGAGGGACTCGGGAAACGGTGTCTCGCTGCCGAGAAGGACACTGAACCGCCCCTCGGAGACGGAAACGCCCGATCGGGCCTCAGACCAGAGCGCCGATCCGCCGCTTTCGTCCTCGAAAATGCGAGCCGTCACGGAAATCTCGCCCTCCACTTGTTGCCCCGATTCCAGGAGACTGGCTTGATAGTGAAGGACTGTCGGCACCTGAGCAACCGCCGTCGGCACGACGAAGGCCAGAACGAGAACACAGAACGTCAGACGGGTCATCAGCGTCGAGGAGAGAAAAGGAAACAGAACGGGAATGGTCACTACGGAGTGGATTGAGCACGTTCGAGGGCCTCAATCCGGGTGGACAAGTCTTCGAGGAGGGCGCGATCGGTCTCGATCTGTGCCTGCTGGGCTTTCACGGCTTCAATGAGAAGGGCCACTAGGCGGGCGTAGTCCACTGTCTCTGCGTCCCCCCCATTGGAATCGTACGTCACGACCTCGGGAACCACGTCTCCAACTTCCTCAGCGATGAGCCCGATGTCTTCGACGTTATTTTCGGTCCAGCGGTAGCGGACCCCGCGCAGCTGTTGTACGAGGGAGAGGCCGTTCGTTAGAGGTTCAATGTCGGTCTTCCAGCGTCGAGAACTCGGCCAGCCGCCGTCGGATTCGGCATCGATCGTAATCGTGCCGTCATCCGCGTCGGGAGTAATTTCAACGTTATCTCCTCCGACGAGCTGGACCGCGTCGGTGAGCCCGTTCAGCTCCGTCACCAGGTGTCCCGTGGCGACCTTCGAGGCCGTCACAGCTCCATTTGCCAACTTATCGGTTTCCACGGCGCCGTCGGCGAGGCCGGCACCGTCCACGGCCTCCGCCCCGAGCTTGTCACTCGTCACAGCCCCGTTGGCGAGACTGGCGGTTCGCACGGCCTCGTCGGCAATCTTGGCAGGGGTCACGGCGTCGTCGACCAGTGCGCGGGTGGGAACGCTCTCATCGGCCAGCGCCGACGACGTAACGGCCCCGTCAGACACAGACGAGCTCGTGACGGCCCCGTCCGCCAGTCCCTCGGCCGTCACCCCCCCGTCGGCCACGTTCTCCGCCACACCGGCCCGCAGGGCAAACGCGGTGCTCGCCACGGGCAGGCGCGGAAGCGTCTCCCCGTCGACCACGAGTTGTAAATAGAGGCTCGGGCCCTCAAACAGGGAGTCGGGAAGGGGCGTCTGACTGCCGAGCAGGAGGTCCACCCGTCCCTTCGTGACCGATACTTCTTCGTACGACTCGTCCCAGCCGGCGAGGGGCGAGCCTCCCGTTTCCTCAGCAAAAAACGCAACCTCCACGTCCACCGACCCCTCAACCGGAAAGTCGTCTTCGACGAGGGTGGCCTGATAGTGCAGCTGTCGCGGCACCTGTGCGGAGGCCGGCTCCCCGCTCCACACGACGAGCACGACGATCAACGGGAGCAGCACGGCGAGAGAAAACCGAAGCGAGCGAGAAGAAATCACGGAGGGGAGCGGATCAGATCGAAAGAGGGACGGAACGAACCCGGAATCGGCGGTGCCGGAGGGAGTAGACCAATCTCAGTTGGGCGTGCCCGGCGGTGTGGGCAGGGGGTCGGGGCCGGGCGGTGGAGGCTCCCCTCCGCCGCCTCCACTGCCCCCTCCCCCCTCGACCGCAAAGTACGTGGCCACTCCACTGCCCACCAGAATGCCCCCCATCGTGAGCCAGGTGCTGGTGCGGCGGAAGAAGGGGGTCCGTTCGGCCGCCTCGGCCTCCTCTTTCTCCCGTAAATCGCGCTGGACGATGGAGACGAGAGACACGTAGGCCGGAGGACTGTCGACCGGATCGGCCGAGTACGAAGAATCGACGCCCAGAAGGTTGACGACGGCCGCGCGGGCGCGCTCGAGCTCGTCTCGCTTGAGGTGGATGAGAGCAAGCAGCCGATACGCCTCGACCGCCTGCGCCGTCGATCGCTCCTCCTGATTTAGACAGGAGGAGACGAACCGAAGGGCTTCTTCGTAGTCCCCGTTGAGATAGTGATCGTCGGCCGTCGGAAGAACGCGCTCACAGACGGAGCCGTCCTGCGCGTGAACGGAAGGAACGGATCCTCCCCCCGCCACCAGAAAGAGTCCCAGCAGGAGAGCAGTGCAGAAGCGAAACCCGAACATGACGGCAGGAGACGTGGGCGAAGGAACGGAGCCATCGCACCGGACGATGCGAAAGGACGGCCCTCTCTAAATCGCCAATGCCTGCCGGCATCGGGTACTCGTCATGCTCGTCGTCCATGCGCCTTTCACGCATTCGACGGGTTCTTTTTGTCTGCGCCCCCGTGCAGCCCTTCCTCTAACCCCCCATGGACCGAGAGAGAATGATTATCGCCCTACGAAGACGAGTCCGACTCGCCCTCCTCACGCAGATCGACTACGATCGACGTCTCCTCCCCGGCCTCGACCTGCACGTCCCGCGCGACCTGCCCAAGCGTTGGGTGAACCACCGTGACCCGATGCCCCCCAGCAGGCATCGAGGTCTCGTACCACACGTCCGACTCGCGAGCATGGAGGGTTCCGTCGACGTAGATCGTTCCCCACGGCCGCGCCAGCACACGAAGCTGCCCAGTGCGCGCCTGAAGGTCTGCTTGGACCTGCCTCGTCGTGTCTGGTTGAACCGCGACCGTCGTGCTCCAGGGCTCGTAGCCGTCGAGAGAAAGGGTTATGGACTTTTCTCCCACCGGCAGGCGGGACACGGAGACCGGAGTGCGGCCCCGCTCCGTCTCCCCGACGGTCACGAGAGCTCCCTCGGGCGTCGAGGTCACGTACAGCGTCCCAAGTGCCGGACGCTCGGAGGCCTGGGGCGGGTCGTCTTCGTCGGGCGAGCTCGCAACCGGAGCGGAACGAGCGTCCGGGGGAGGCAACGAGTCAGGGGGCGATTCGTCCGACGACGTATCTGCTCCCGGCCGCGCCCGCAGTGCGAGCCGAAGAGTGGGAGTCATTCCCTCCTCCAGCGTGATCACCGTGTCGGCCCGAAAGTGGCCGTCGGCCCGAACGGAGAGCATGTACACGCCCCTGCGAAGGGCGTGGTCGAGAAGAGGGGTCGTCCCGATCGAGTCCCCGTTCACTCGTACGGCGGCCCCGGTCGGGGAGGACTGAACGGTGACCTGCGCCCACCCGGCGGTCGAATCCTCTCCCCCTGTTTCCGTCTCATTCGGAGAAGACACGTTGATCGAAGGACGGGCCTCTTGCGCGGGCGTCCCCTGCATTCCCCAGTAGAAGAACCCTGCCACGCCCGCAACGAAGAGAATTGCAGCAAGCGGAAAGCTCAGGCGACGGGCAAGGTGCCGCACGCGATCCCAGCCCTCCAGGGGCGGTGGGGTATAGGGGACCCACCGGGGATTCTGCTCCCGATCGCGCTCCTCACTCTGTTCGTCCATGATGTATCAGGTTGCCAGTGGAACCATATCTGGACCCATAGTATGCCTTCTCCTCCGGATCGAAACAAACTTTTCGCTATTCTGCTCCCCAAGCGACGGCTCCATTCGTCCCATTCAGCGCCCCACACGGGTTTTTTCTGAATTCGGGTCTACGCGGCGGGTCCCTGTGCCGAAAATTTGACCGTTCCCCCGTCGCGATCCCCCGATCCGTGAAGACGTACGCGAATTATCCGCCCCGTACTGACATGCCGACAAAGACGATTCGCACCCCTTCCGGCACGATGGCCTACACCGACGTGGGAACGGGCCCACCGATCGTCTTTCTCCACGGAAATCCCACCAGCGCCCGCCTCTACCGTCACCTGATCGAGGCCCTCGCCCCGGAGCATCGATGCATTGCGCCGGACTACCTCGGGTTCGGACGGTCGGAAGCCCCCGCCTCCTTCTCCTATCGTCCCCAGGCCCACGCCGCGCTCGTCGAATCGCTGCTCTGCCGGCTCGGCCTCACCGACCTCACGCTCGTGCTCCACGACTGGGGCGGCCCCATCGGGCTCTCCGTCGCCCTGCGACACCCCGACACGATTCAGCGTCTCGTTCTGACGAACACGTGGAGCTGGCCCCTCACTCACCGTCCCCTGGTGCACATATTTTCCCGCCTCGTCGACACGCCGCTCGGCCGGATTGCCATCGAACAACTCAACGCGTTCGTCCACGGCGTGATGCCCTTCACCCTGGGTCGGCGCTCGCCCCGGCGCCCCCGCTGGCTGCACGCCTACGCCGAGGCCCTCGACACGGGTCCCCGCCGTCACGCCTGCTGGACGCTGGCACGGAGTCTCCTTCGTGAGACGGTGTGGCTGCGCGCGCTGTGGACCCATCGCACTCGGCTCCGAGAACATCCCGCGCTCCTGTGCTGGGGCATGGACGATCCCGCCTTCGGCACCGCGGCAACGCTCCAGCGCTGGACGTCGCTCTTTTCGAACGCGACGGTCCACCGTCGCTCGGGGGTGGGACACTACCTCCCCGAAGAAATGGGATCAGAACTGGCGAGACTCGTGACCTCCTTTCTCCGGTCCACCTCCTCCTGACGGACGATCACACCTCGTGCCGGGCCCACACGACGAACGAAAGGCCCTGCTCCAACACCTCCGGCAGGGCCGAGGTCTCTTCTCCGTCGACCGAGCCCGCTTCTCGAAGGGCCCGGAGCAGCCGGTGCACGTGCCGCGCCTCCTCAACGAGGGCTTCGGACACGTCCGGATAGAGACTCAGGAGGTGCTGATGCATCGTCTTGACGAGGCGCTCGGCGCGGCGCAGCTTTACGAGCAGGTCGAAGTGCCGCACGGCGTGAGCTAAGTCGTCCTCGTCCTTCCGTTCGAGCGGCACGCGCCCCAGAACGAGCTGCATGAGCAACTCCATGAGCGATTCGCGTGCCTCGTGCAGGCGAGCCGCGGCCAGATCGGACGGGGCCTGGGCCGAGGGATCTCGACCGGCCCGGCGCTCGGCAATGGACGTCCGCACCTCCTCGGCGGTGGACAGCGTCGCCAGCAGGGTCATCGACTCCAGCACGGCGGCGGAGGCGGGCACCTCCTCGGGATTGGAATCACTCATAGAGGGGGTTGTGGACGCTGGATGCAAAGAAGATCGTGACCGAGGGTCCGAAGAGTGACGAAGCTCCACGCCGCCCCACTCGGCCCTACACTTCGAGGTACCGGACGAACTCTTCGACGAGTTCTTCGAGCTCTTCGTCGTTTTGGCCGAAGGAGGCGACCACGTGGTAGCCGTTGTGCTCGAGCACGTGCCGGATGCGGGAGGTGTCGTGGACGTTCAGCTTCAGGGTGACCCGAATTTTGCCGGTCGACTGCTCGGGCGACTCCGAAGCAACCGCGAGGACCTTCCCGTCGTTTTGTTCGATCAGGTGGACGAGCTTGGCGAGGGCGTAGTCTCGAGCCTCGACCTCAAGGGCCAAAATGGCCCCGGACTGCTGGGTCGAGAGCATCTGGGCAAACTTGTCAAAGATGTCGTGCCGCTGGATCAGTCCATGGTACTGCCCCTGCTCGTCGACCACCGGAATGGTGCTGAGGTCGTGCTGCACCATCGCCCGGGCCGCATCGAAGATGTGCGCATCCGGCGGCACGCTGACCGGGCGCCCCACCACGAGCTCCCCAACCTCGGCGTCCGGCCCGTCCGCGTCCATCAGACGCTCCTCGGACAAAAGCCCCGCGAGGACCCCGTCCTCGTCGACCACGGGCAGGTGATTGACGTGGTGCTCCATGAGGAGGCCGAGGGCCGTCTCTACCGAGTCGGACACCTCGAGGGCCGGCACCGACGGTGTGATTGCGTCTCGCGTTTTCATAGAAACTGGTGGATTGCGGGAAAGGACACGCGTACCAACCGCGCCGCAGACGAACGCCCTGCATCCATCTGCCTGTGCAAGGGCCGTGCCGACGACCCGGTCCTGTCAAAACCGCAGGATCAAGGCCCCGAGCCGCCCCCTAGCTGCTCTCGCGGACGGTCACCTCCTCATCCACTACGGGCTGGAGCTTCGCAAACGGCTCGAGGGTCTGCCGGAGCCGGTCGTCGTTGCGGGGCGACGCCCGAAACCGCACTCGTGCCACCGCCTGCGGACCGTCCTCCTCTCCATTCTCGGCGTACATGTACTCCTCACTCTGAACGTCGGAGAGGCGGTGAATCTTCGCAATGGCCTCCGGCTCCGTGACCGGGACGTATGTGACCCGTTCCACGTAGTCTTTCTCGATAAGATTGAGCAGATCCTCCTTCAGCTGCTCCAGGCCAATGCCCCGGAGCGCCGAGATAAAGGAGGCGTCGGGATACTCGTCGCGGAGGGCCCGAAGCAGACTTCGGTCCTCGAGCGCGTCCACCTTGTTGAACACCACGAGGGTCGGCTTGTCGTCGGCGTCGAGCTCGCCGAGCGTCTCGTCGACGACTCGGATCTGCTCCCGAAAGTTCGGGTGGGTCACGTCGACCACGTGCACCAGGGTGTCGCTCTCGCGCACCTCGTCCAGCGTGCTCTTGAAGCTCTCGATGAGACGGTGGGGCAGCTTCCGGATAAACCCGACGGTGTCGGACATCAGCACCTCCTTGTTGGTGTCGAGCTCGACGGTGCGCGTCGTGGCGTCGAGCGTCGCAAAGAGGCGGTCCTCCGCGAGCACGTCCTCGTCGGCCAGGGCGTTGAGCAGGGTCGACTTGCCGGCATTCGTGTAGCCCACGAGGGAGACCGTCGTAAACTCGTCCCGGCCCTTCCGCTGCGTGGTGCGCTGCTGGTCGATCTTGTCGAGCTTCTCCCGCAGCTTGGCCATGCGCTTGTCGATCATGCGCCGGTCCATTTCGATCTGCTTCTCCCCAGGGCCCTTCGTGCCAATGCCACCCTCCTGGCGGGAGAGGTGGGTCCAGCGCCGCGTGAGCCGCGAGCGCAGGTAGTCGAGCTGCGCGAGTTCTACCTGCGTCTTCGCCGCACGCGTTTGGGCCCGACTCGCAAAAATGTCGAGGATCAGTCCCGTGCGGTCGAGCAGCTTGCAGTCGATCTCCTGCTCGATGTTTTTGACCTGTACCGGACTCAGCTCGTCGTCAAAAATGACCAGGTCCGAGTCCTGCGCTTTCGTCAGGCGCTCCAGTTCTCTCACCTTCCCGGCCCCAATGAACGTGGCCGGATCGGGACTGTTGAGCGACTGCGTCACTCGATCGGTCACCTCGGCCCCGGCCGTGCGGGCCAGATGTTCGAGTTCGTTGAGGTGATCGCGCACTTCAAAGCGCGACTCCTGAGGCGTAATGACGCCGACGATGATGGCGGTCTCGGCGTCTTTCGTTTTCTCTTCCGGTGTAAACAACGGCAAGGAGCACTTGTGAAGGGAACACGTGCGAACGATTCAGGGAACCCCAATCAGTTCAACCAAACTGCATATGCCTATACCCACGTCCCATTTTGGTGTTGCACGGAAATCCGACGACTGCAATCGTGCCCGCCAATTGCAGAGTCCCCGCCGGTGGATGGATCTGCGGGGAGGGGACGGAGCCCCCGTTACGCCCGATCGAGCGGGTCGTCCGGCCGATCCACCAGCGTCTCGACGGCCCCGCTCGAGGCAGCGGCGAACCGCGCGGCGATCTTGGCCTCCACGATCTCCCGCAGGTCGTCGACGTGCCGGTCGGGAACGGGCACGTCGAGACGACAGCGTTCTCGCGTATCCCGATCCCGATAAAAGAACACGAAGTAGCGCCGCCCGTCTCGGCTCGTCGCAACGTAGTCCACGATCTGACTCCACGCCACGGACCGTCGAGGATGCAGAAGGTCGAGCACGAGGCCGTACTCGGTGACAACGACGGACTGGAGGAGCCAGGTGGCCACGAACCAGAACAGTCCGCCGGACGGATACCCGATCCACATGCTTGCCGGCACATGCCAGCCGACCGTCTCTGCCGCACCGAGCGCTCCCAGGACCCCCACGAGAAAGAGCGTCGGGCCGATTGGAGCGCAGATTAGGGAGTCGGTCCGCCAACAGAGAAGGGGGCGGCGCACCCGGAGACGGCTTATAATCGCCCCGAGCATCCACGCGGAGGTCCCCCCGACGAAGACGGGAAGGACGACCAGATGGACGATGGAGAGCAACGAAGCGACAGAGGCCATGAGCGCGTCAACTCAGCGTCGTGCACACAGGCGGAAATGCCGGACGCCGCACGCGTCCTCAACCCCCGGCGGAATCTTACGAGGCCGCCGTTTCGGGCCGCCACTGACTGGCCACCAGCATCTCAGTGATCAGTAACAGCAACGCCAGGAGCAAAAAGACGTTCCAAATTTCGGCGCCGGCCTGCTGGGTGCGCAGCGTCTCGGCCACCTCGTCGCTGCCGGTCCCCGACACGGACTGGACGGGTGCCTCCAAAACGGCCTGAAGGTGGGAGGCGGCACTGTCCGGGGGCGCCGGCCGGAGGTCGGACTCGGCCGGGTCGACGTTGACGGCCACGCGTCGCACGAGCTGTTCCTCGGCCCGGACGTCGTAGACGCCCGGCGCGTCGAGCGTGGATCCGACCTGCAGGAGGGTCGCCCCGAAGAGGCTGCGTTGCTCGGGCGCCACCTCGTCCCCGTCGGGCCCGACCAGCCGAAGGGACGTCCCCGGCGCAACCCCCGAAATGCGAAGCTCCCCGGGCTCTCCCGCTACCAGCTGCTCCCCCGCCACCGACGCCCCGGCCGACAGGTAGTACACCGACCGATACAGAAGGGGGACGAAGAGGCCCCGAACCGGCAGATCGCTCCACTGGGGCGTCGGTGCGACGGCCGTCCACAGCAGCGTCCCGCCGCCGTGGCGCACCTCGTGGAGGAAGGGAACGCCGGTCGAGAGCTCGATGAGCGGCTGCCCGGTGCGCCCCGACGGACGCAGGTCCACGGTGCGGTAGATCTCCGGTTGCTCGACCTCCGCCTCGGATCGCTGCTCTTGACTAAAGACGCCCTCAAAAATCGGATGGTCGAGGTCGACCCGCTCGAAGGAGGCAATCGACTGCTCGCCCGACAGATCGCCACTGAATCCGCCAACGGACCCGGCGTCGACGGCGCTCAAGAGGGCATCGTACGTTTCGGCCTCCGCTCGATCGCTGGGAAACAGCAAAACGCCTCCCCCCCGATCGACAAATCGCTCGAGGGCCTCGACCTCTCCGCTCGACAGGGACTCCGGCCCCACGAGCAACACGGCGTCGTAGCGTCCCAGCTCGGCCGAGGCCAGGGCGGTTTCCTCGATGGCCGTAGTGCGAAACGCAATTCGGTCGTCGACCATCTCCGAGGACAGCGCAAGGTCCACGTAGCGGGTCTGCTGCCCGCTGCCCCGCACGACGAGCACGTTACGCTCCTCCGGCACGTGGAGGGTAAAGTGGTGACGATCGTCCGGCGGAAAGTCGTCGTTCTCCGCAACGACGGCTGCGCTCAGCCAGCCCCGCTGCTGGGGCGTGACGGTGAAGGAGACGGTCGTCTCCAGCCCCGGCTCCAGCGTGGTCGTCGTCTGGGCCACGCGCTCCCCGTCCAGATACACACTGGCGACGTAGTCGGAGCGCGTCTCCGACCCGTGGTTGACGAGCGTCGCTTCGACGTCGACCGGCTGCCCCACCTCGGCCACCCGACTCACGACCGACACGTCGGTGACGCCTACGTTCGCTGCCTCGCGGGGCTGGACCGGGAGGAGACGCACGTCGACTCCATCTATTCCGGAGAGGGAGCGGGAAAGCGAATCCCCGAGCGTGCTTTGTTGAAAATCGCTCGCCACGTACACCACGCGGCGCGGGGCGTCCGCCTCGGCAAGCGTCTCTCCCGCCTGCACGATCGATCGCGCCAGCGACGACGCCCCGGCCCGGGGCTCGAGCGAGGAAAGGGCGTCCCGAGCCACCCCCACGTTCGTTCCGAGCGACGGATCGCCCGCGCTGCCCCGAGCGGTCGGCCACACGCCCACCTCGTCCCCGTCCTCCACGGTCTCCAGAACGCCCTCGCCTCGCCCTTTTGCCTGATTGAGGACCGTCCCCCCATCCTCACTCGTCACCGACGTCGAGAGCGAGTTGTCCACTACGAGGGCGTGAGCGCTGCGCACCGACGGGCCGACCCCGGCAAAGTCGCCGGTCACAGTGGGCCGGGCAAAAGCCATCACGAGACACGCAATGGCCAGCATGCGAAGGGCCAGGAGCAGCCACTCCTTGATCCGCACGCGCTGGACGGCCGTCTCCTGCAGCTCCCGCACGAAGGCCAGCGAGCTGAAATCGACGGTCTGCGGGCGACGCAGGTTAAACAGGTGCAGGAAGAGCGGCACCGCCACCGCCGCCATGGCGAGGAGCGCAAAGGGATTCAGAAACGACACAGTGAAGCACCGTTGGACGCAAACGAGGACGAGGCCGGGACCGGCTGCTACCGCCCCGTTGGACCGTACGTTCCCCCGTACACACAGAACGCCGGACCGCCCTCAGAAAGGACGGCCCGGCGTGAACGATTCGCAGGCCCAGCACACAGAGGGTGTGTTTCGGACGAGGACGTTACGGCGTCAGGACCGCGTCAATGCCGTGGATGACGCCATTGTCCACTTCCACGTTCGGGATGGTAACGGTTGCATCCTCATCTCCCGGGTTTACGGTCACAGCGTTTCCACTGCGCACGACGGTCATATCTGCTCCTTCCAGAGTGGTGAGGGCAGTCTCCGACTCCGGCACATCCCCGGCCAAGTAGATATCATTAACAACGTGGTACTGAAGAATATCCCCTGGATTGGACGGAACCTCACCGGGATCGATATTTCCGTTCCCGTTCGCGTCGAGACGTTCCAGCAGCGCATCGTTGGTCGGGGCGAAAATTGTTCGACCGTCGTTCGCCCCCGCCGTCCGAAGCGTGCCTTCGAGGTTTGCCTCCTTCACCAGGCGCGCAAAGATTGTGAACTGCGGGGTAATCGTCGCCCGGTCGACCGCGTCGGCCAGCAAGCCGTCGACCACGTGGACGATGCCTTCCTCAGCACTCACGTCCGGATTCGTTATGGTCGCGTGATTCACCGTGAGCGCATCTCCGGTTCCAATCGTGAGTGCACTGCCGGCCAGGGGTTGAAGCGTCCCGTCGAACTCCTCATCGTCAAACTCGACCGTATTGGAAAAATCACCGTGATCGATCGACGAAAGTGTGTCGACGTACACCCCTCCGTCGACGACGTGATGCTGAAGCACCTTGCGAAGGACGCCGGCATTGCCCTCTACGTTGATGGCCGGGTCAAACGCATCGTTCGTGGGAACAAACACCGTGTAGGGACCACTTCCGTCCAGCACGTTCGCAGGGCCGATCCGGGTGAGGGCCTCCCCAAACGTGTTCAACGCCTGCACGTCCGTGGCAATCTCATTTACGGTCGGCGTCTGCGGGTTCGAGTCCCCCAAGTCCTGGCTGTCGCAGCCGACCGCGACGAGGAAGAGCCCCAGAAGACCGAGAGACACCGCGCTTCGGCGGAGGAGAGCGTGAAAAATCGTGTCAACGTTCATCATGAGAATACCGTTCAGTCACGAGTCAATGTCGGAAGGAGTCAGGAGGGCACGCGCCGAGCGGCAGAGGGGCGTGCCCTCCGCCGACGGCACAACACGGCCTACAGCGTGATGGTCAGGCGACTGTAGACGAACCGACCGTTGAAGCCGATGGGAGAAGCCCGATCGTATGGGAGAACGATGTCGAACGCTCCCGGATTGTCCGTGCCCAGGCTCGGCGGGAGGT
>CAZCUZ010000076.1:0-13754 GCA_964502085.1 uncultured Salinivenus sp.
GGAAGATTCCGGATCTGGGAGTCCCGTGATCGGAATGACGGCCCGTACGTTGCCTGCGTCCTGAGAACAGAAAACGGCCAAACGCAAAGACGCTTTCGGGGAAGAGACAGTGCGCGCTGAATGGCTCAGAGGGCGCTCACAAACGGGACCCGATGATGGCGTAGAGCAGGGAGTCAATGTAGAGCCGATGCACGCGGCTTTTCCAGGGGGGCGTTTTGCACGGGGGCACACAAAAAAAACGGCCGGCCCCGACTGGGGACCGGCCGCGTACTGTTCGAGACGGTCGCGTCGAACAGGTGGAATGGGCGTGATCCGGTTAGTACGTCTCTAGGTAGCGGTCGAGCTCCCACTGCGAGACGGACGCGAGGAATTCGGTGTACTCCTGCGTCTTGGCCTGCACGTACTTCTCGCTCACGTGGGGGCCGAGCGCCTCGAGGATCACGTCGTCGTCCTGCAGCTCCGCGATGGCCTGGCCGAGCGTGGAGGGCAGGGTGTTGATGCCGCGCTCCTCGCGATCCGCCTCCGTGAACTCGTAGATGTTTTCGCGGACCGGATCGGGCGCCGTGTTGCCCTTCTCGATGCCGTCGAGGCCGGCGTGCAGCATGGCCGCGAGGGCGAGATAGGGGTTGCACGAGGGGTCCGGGGCGCGGAGCTCGATTCGGGAGGCCGCCGGAACGCGGGCGGCGGGCTTCCGCACCAGGGCCGAACGGTTGACGTCACTCCAGGCCACGTAGATCGGGGCCTCGTAGCCCGGCACGAGCCGCTTGTAGGAGTTCACAATCGGGTTCGTGACCGCCGCGATGGCCGGGGCGTGATCGAGGATGCCGCCGAGGAAGTCGTAGGCGATGTCGCTCAGGTTGAACTCGTCACCCTCGTCGTGGAAGGCATTGTCGCCGTCCTCGAACAGCGAGAGGTGCGTGTGCATGCCGGAGCCGTTGATGCCCGCGATGGGCTTGGGCATGAACGTCGCGTGGACGTCGTGCAGCTCCGCCGTGGCACGGACCACCGAGCGGAAGGTGGCGATGTTGTCCGCCGTGCTGAGCGCGTCGTCGTACTTGAAGTCGATCTCGTGCTGGCCGCGGGCCACCTCGTGGTGGCTGGCCTCGACTTCGAAGCCCATCTCTTCGAGCGTGTAAATGACCTCCGCTCGGATTTCCTGGGCAAGGTCCTTCGGCGCGAGATCGAAGTAGCCGCCCGAGTCGTGGGTTGTGGTCGTCGCTCGCCCATTTTCGTCCTTCTCGAAGACGAAGAATTCGGGCTCGGGGCCGGCATTGAGCTCATAGCCCATGTCGGCGGCGCGATCCACGGCGCGCTGAAGCACGTAGCGCGGGTCCCCTTCGAAGGGCTCGCCGGTCGAGGTATTGATGACGTTGCAGATGAGGCGGGCCGAGACGGTGTCGTCTCCACGCTGGCTCCGCCAGGGCAGGATCGTGAACGTGTCCGGGTCGGGCTCGAGCCGCATGTCCGACTCTTGAATTCGGACGAAGCCCTCGATCGAGGACCCGTCGAAGTAGATCCCCTCCTTGAAGGCCTTCTCGGCCTGGTGCGCGGGGATGGACACGTTTTTGACCGTTCCCAGAATGTCGGTGAACTGCAGACGTAGAAAATCTACGTCCTCCGACTCGATCTGAGTGAGTACGTCGTCTTTCGTTGCCATGTGCTTGAGGGTGTGGTTGGATGAGTGGATACGCTCGAGCGGGGAATCCCGCTCTGGACGGGAGGCCCCTCCGTCACGAGGACGACGAGACGCGTTCCTCGTCGTAGTCGTAGAGCTCCATGGGTTCGGCAGGGACCGTGCGCGACTCCTTAAAGGTGCTGAGCACGATGCTCGTTGTGGTCTGGGTGACGCCCGGAATGGCCTGGATCTCGGACAGAAAGCGCTCCAGCGTCGTCGTGTTTTTGGTGCGGACCTTCATCACGTGCGAGCCGGCGCCCGTGATGGAATGAACCTCCAGCACCTGCTTCATGTCGATCACCCGATCCACGAAGTTTGAGTAGTTCTCGGAGCCGTCGACGGACACTCGGATGAACGCCGTAATGTCGAGGTGCAATCGCTTCGCGTCGACGATGGCCCGGTAGCCCTTGATGACGCCGCGCTCCTCGAGCTTGCGCATGCGCTCGCTCACGGCCGAGATCGACAGATCGACCTCGTCGGCCACGTCGCTTCGCTTCATGCGTCCGTCGCGTTGAAGGAGCTCAAGGATCTGCGCGTCGATTTCGTCGATGGTGTGTGCCACGGCCTGGGGGTGCTATTTCTTTTTGACTCAGCCCCATTCTACTCTACTTTCTTTGGTTTGTCAAGGAAAAACTGAAAATAATTTTGGAGAACGCGTAAAGATCCCGGATGGAAGCGCTTCCCGAAAACGTCGTTAATGTCGGATTGGAGGTGGAAGCGGTTCCGAACGCAACGGGGGTGGAGGCGTAGAGCATTCCGCGGACATTCCGCATTCCCCGTCGGACGGCTCTCGTGGGTCGACCCGCACGCCGGGATCGGTCGGGAACGGGCCGTCGGTACGTACACGTTGAACATCGTACTGCCCCCGCATTTTCGGCCCTCCGCGTCGGGGGATGAATTCGGCGATGGGGACTGCTCTCCACTGACGTTCATTGCACAGATTCCAATCGTATGTCCCGCATTCTGGTCACAGGCGCCAACGGCCAGATTGGCAGTGATCTGGTCGACGCGCTGCGCGAGCGGCACGGGCCGGCCCAGGTGGTCCGGCTCGATCTGAAGCCGCCGCCCGCGACGAACGGACACACGCCCTCCGCTCCCTTCGAGACGGCCGACGTGCGCGACCGCGCGGCTCTCGCCGACGTCGTTTCGTCCTACGAGGTGGAGGTCGTGTACCACCTGGCCAGTCTCCTGTCGGCTACGGGGGAGCAGCAGCCCGATCGGACGTGGGACGTCAACGTGAACGGGCTGAAGAACGTCCTGGACCTGGCCCGCGAGCACGACCTCCGGGTCTTTTGGCCGAGCTCGATCGCCGTCTTCGGGCCCTCGACCCCGAAGGAGGAGACGCCCCAGCAGACCGTGCTGGATCCCACGACGATTTACGGCGTCACGAAGCGGAGCGGGGAGCTACTGTGCCGGTACTATCATCGGCGGTACGGGCTCGACGTGCGGAGTCTGCGCTATCCCGGACTCATCAGCTACAAGACGGCGCCGGGCGGCGGCACCACCGACTACGCCGTCGACATGTACGCCCGGGCGGCGGAGGGAGCGAACTATACCTGTTTTTTGGAGCGCGACACGCGCCTGCCTATGATGTACATGCCCGACGCCATCCGGGCCACGCTCGAGCTCATGGCGGCTGAGTCCGAGGCCCTGTCCGTCCGGGACAGCTACAACGTGAGGGGGATCAGCTTTACGCCCGAGGAGCTGACCGAGGCGATCCGGCGCCGGGTGCCCACCTTTTCCTGCACGTTTGCCCCGGACGACCGACAGCAGATCGCCGACGACTGGCCCTCCTCCGTCGCCGACGACGCGGCCCGTGCCGATTGGAACTGGGCCCCCGACTACGACCTGGAGGCCATGACGGACGACATGATCGACCACCTGCGAACGGGCGAGCCGGTGAGCGGGGGAGAGGGGGGACGGGAGCAGGGGAGCGTGGGGAAATAAGAGCACGGGAGCGTGGGCGAGAGGGCGTGAGCGATGCCTTCGCTGACTCCCGTACTCTGCACTCCCATGCCCTTCACGCCCGCGCCCCCTACGTCTTCGCTCCCTTCTGGTACCCCGTTCCAATCTGTTTTCTCACGGAGACTACGAATCAACCCGCAACAGCCCCCATGCCCATGACCGAGGCCACTGCCGAGGCGTTTCGGCAGGAACTGCAAGAGATCAAGGACGCCGGCACCTACAAGGAAGAGCGCGTCATCACGTCGCAGCAGGACGCCGACATTGAGGTCGAATCCGGTGATCACGTCCTCAACTTCTGCGCGAACAACTATCTTGGACTCGCGAACCATCCGGAGATCATGGAGGCCGCGAAGAACGGGGTGGACCGCTACGGCTTCGGCGTCGCCAGTGTCCGCTTCATCTGCGGCACGCAGACGGTCCACAAGGAGCTCGAGCACGCGCTCTCCGACTTTCACGAGACGGAGGACACGATCCTCTACAACTCGTGCTTCGACGCCAACACGGGCCTGTTTGAAACCCTTCTGGGTGAGGAGGACGTGATCATCAGCGACGAGCTCAACCACGCCTCCATCATCGACGGCATTCGGCTCTGCAATGCCGACCTGCACGTCTTCGAACACAGCGACATGGACGACCTGGAGGCGAAGCTGCAGGACGCCCAGGACGCCGAGAAGCGCATGATCTGCACCGACGGCGTCTTTTCGATGGACGGGGACGTGGCCAAGCTCGACGAGATCTGCCGGCTGGCCGACGCGTACGACGCGCTCGTGATGGTGGACGAGTGTCACGCCACCGGCTTCATGGGTGAGGAGGGGCGCGGCGCCAGCGAGGCGAAGGGCGTGCTCGACGAGGTCGACGTCATCACCTCCACGCTCGGCAAGGCGCTCGGCGGGGCCACCGGCGGCTTTACCACGGGCCGGCAGGAGATCGTGGACCTGCTGCGGCAGGAGTCGCGCCCGTACCTCTTCTCCAATGCCGTCGCCCCGATGATCGCCAGCGCCAGCCTCAGGGTGCTGGAGATGCTGCAGGAGAGCGGCGACCGGCGCGAGACGCTCTGGGAGAACGCCCGCTACTTCCGAAGCGAGATGAAGGACCGCGGCTTCGACATCAGGCCGGGCGACCATCCCATCGTCCCGATCATGGTGTACGACGCGAAGACGAGCGGCCGGATGGCGGAGGACCTTCTCGACCGCGACATCTACGTCATCAGCTTCAGCTACCCCGTCGTGCCGAAGGGCGAGGCTCGCATCCGGGTGCAGATGTCGGCCGCTCACTCCAAGGACCAACTCGACCGCGCCATCGACGCGTTTACGGAGGTGGCCCGGGCGCACGGAGTACTTGAGTAGCCCAAAACGGTCGGGGTTGTCACTTCGGCTACGCCGGGACCGGTTCGGATAGATCGGGCTGTCCGGATCGGTCCCGGCTCATTCTTTGGGGCAAAAGGAGAAGACGGATCCTTCCGCATCGTCTCTCTTCGAGCACGGGGACGTCGTGTCTTTGGGATAGTCGGTTCGCAGGCGGGGGGCGAGAGCCGATAGCGGGCCACTAACAGGAGACACCTCCGTAGCGTCTCCCTTTCATTTTCATTTGGCCCGACTCTTCGTTTCTCTTTCATGCAACGCTGAGGCACGAGAAGCACCTCGGCGACGCGCGGGTCGTGATGGTAGGTTGGGCCTATGGTCGCTCGTGTCGTGGTCGTCGGGGTGTTCGACCGTCAGGATGAATCTATAACACAGGAGGGGATTGACGATGCAGACGTATGATACCTACAAGAAGATGGCGTGGGGGGCGATTGGGCTGTCCGGCATTATTGCAGTGACGGCGTTCGTCCTCATGTCCGGCGTTGCCGCCCCCTACGTGGGCCCCGCACTCCAATCCTGGGATCTTCCGGCCCTCATTCTGGTGTTCGCACTGGGCTTCGGCGGGTTCGCGCTCCTCGGCGTTGTGGAGTCGTGGCAGTGGGAGGATGCAGGGCGCGAGGTGGGGCTCACGCCCGCGGAGGACGGGCTCCCCCGAGGCCTCTCACAACACGACGACTCCATGATCGGAAAGGCAATTCTCTCCGGGCACATACGGGGGCGGCCCGTTCGGGCGCGTACGTATACGAAAAATCTGGAGAATGAGGAGGAGGACGAGGAGCATCTGGAGGACGAAGACAGGAAAAGCAGCATCACCTTCACGGTCGTAGAGGCCGAGTTGAATCGGGCCGTGGACGGGGGCGTGATCGCCAATCCGGCCGGCGGTGGACTCACGGACAGCGCGGACGGAGGGGCCGACGTTTACGACGATCCGCTGGCGGCCATTTCCGACGAGGAGAGCCACGCCCGGGCTCTGATTTCGGGGGACGCACGGGAGGCGCTTCTCCAGATGGAGGAGTTTGGACAGCTATTCGTGGGGGATGCCGAGACGGTCTTTCAGGAGGCCCTTCCGGACGTTGGCGATTCCGTTCCCGAGATAGC
The DNA here is from genome assembly GCA_964502085.1 of uncultured Salinivenus sp. Taxonomy (GTDB): domain Bacteria; phylum Bacteroidota; class Rhodothermia; order Rhodothermales; family Salinibacteraceae; genus Salinibacter. Next base: position 6,100 of record CAZCUZ010000076.1, read on the forward strand.
GGGCTTTTCTGTGGGGTCAATGGTTCAGAGTGGGATTGCAACTCTCGTTGCCCAAACGGGCATCGAGGGCGACGAAAAGACCGTATCGCACCGGGTCGAGGGCACGGTGCTCGATGCAGACGAGTTGGAGCGACAGGTGGAGGCGGTCGTGACCGTGGCGGAAGTCTACGAGGAGGTGCGGGGAGAGCATCCATCAAGATAGTGGACGATTACAGTTCCACCTCGGTCGAGGAGAGCGGGCGGGAAATGCGGCGTCGATGCGCCTCGCGTTCCTCGTTGCGGTTCGGTCGTCATCTCGCTGGTTCACTTTGGAATCCTCGCGATTGGCGTCCTATCTTGACGATCGAATTGCCAATCCCCGATTCACGTTCGTTTTCGAAATGCCCGTACGATTCTCGATTTCGCGTCCGTCTGCGCTCGTTCCGCTCCTCCTGTTGGCCGGGGTCCTGAGTGCCACGCCACAACTGCTCCCGGCACAAACGACGGAGTCTGCTCCCGCACGCACCCTCCCGCCCGACACCGCCATCACGGCGTCCGAGCAGGTCACCATCGAGGGCGAGGCCGTGCCCTACGAGGTGACGACCGGCACGCAGCCGGTGTACGGCGAGAACGACACGGCCGTTGCGGCCCTCCACTACACGTACTACGAGCGCTCCGACGTGGACGACCGGGCGGAACGGCCGCTCGTGATTTCCTTCAACGGCGGGCCCGGCTCCGGCTCCCTCTGGATGCACCTCGGCTACACGAGCCCCAAGCACCTCGTCGTCAGCGGCGAAGGGTATCCCGTGCAGCCCTACGGCGTGGAGGACAACGAGCACTCGATTCTCGATGTGGCGGACATCCTCTACGTGAATCCGGTCAACACGGGCTTTTCCCGCATCCTGGACGAGGAGGTGGACCGGGAGGACTTCTTCGGCGTGAATGCCGACGTCGAGTATTTGGCGGACTGGATCGACACGTTCGTCTCCCGGGAGAATCGGTGGCGCTCGCCGAAGTACCTGATCGGCGAGAGCTACGGCACGACGCGCGTGTCGGGGCTGGCGGGGGCGCTCCAGAACAGCCACTGGATGTACCTGAACGGCGTGATCCTCGTCTCGCCCACGGGCCTCGGCCTCGAGCCCGCCGGGCCGTCGCCCCGCTCGGAAGCCCTCAAGCTGCCCTACTACGCCGCCACGGCCTGGTACCACGAGCAGCTTCCCTCCGACCTGCAAAATCGCGACCTGAACGACCTGCTCGCCGAGGTGGAGGACTACACGATCGAGGAGTACCTTCCCGCCCTCACGCGCGCCGGATTTATTGAGGAGGAGCACCGGCAGGAGGTCGCGCAGCAGGTGGCCCGCTACTCCGGCCTCTCCGAGCAGTTCGTGCTCGACCACAACCTCGCCGTGCCGTCCGATGCCTACTGGAAAGAGCTCCTGCAGGACGAGGGGCACACCGTCGGCCGGCTCGATTCCCGCTATCGGGGTGTGGACGTGAAAAATGCCGGGGACGAATATGACTATCCGGCGGAGCTGACGGCCTGGAATCACGCCTTTACCCCGGCCATCAACCACTACCTCCGCGACGACCTCGGCTTCGAGACGGACCTCCAGTACAACGTCTTCGGGTCGGTGCACCCCTGGGAGGATGAAGGCAACGACACGGGCGAGCAGCTTCGGGATGCGATGGCGCAGAACCCGTACCTGCACGTCCTGGTGCAGTCCGGCTACTACGACGGCGCCACGGACTACTTCTCGGCCAAGTACGTGATGTGGAACCTGGGTACGCGAGAGACCCTGCGCGATCGGCTCCGCTTCGAAGGGTACCGGAGCGGGCACATGATGTACCTGCGCGAGGAAGACCTCGCCACCTCCAATGAGGACATTCGCGAGTTCATCGAGGACTCGATTCCGGAGGCGGGCGTTCCGGCGCGGTACGGACCCCGGAAGTAGTCAATTCGGTGTTCTGAGGACGTCCCCTTCGATTACTGACGGTCGTTGATTCCGGGCAGCACGGATTACGAGTCCGTGTGAGCTGATCCGAAAATCTACCTTCAGTACCAAAAACGGCGATTCTTAAAAATCCGCTGACGGCATACTGACCAAACAGGTCGATTTGCCCCGTCGACCCGTGGACGACTCTTCGCGTCACACCGAAAATCGGGTAGTTCAACTGCATTCGAGACCCTGCGGGAAGAAACGGGGCCACCCGACGTAGGTGAGGAGTGAAGCCTTCATTCCACAGCCCTCCACAGAACGATGTCTGAAGAAACATCGGAGCTCGCCGAGCGCGGAGAAGAGGTGTTCGAGCGGGTCGTGCGCCCCCAGGTCGAAGATGAGGACGACCACAAGTACGTGGCAATTGACGTCGAATCCGAAGACTTCGAGGTCGATCGGAATGGGAGAGCAGCCTACGATCGCCTCGTAGAGCGGCATCCAGAAGCCCAAGGCCGCATTTGGCTTCGTCGGGTTGGGAGCCGCTATGCATATCACTTCGGCGGCCGTCTCAGAGAAACCCCGAACGAATGACAGGATCGTTCACGTCAGGAGAGCCCTCACTTCCAATCCACGTTGATGGTCCTACTGGCACTCTGGATATTCACACCATCGTCGATACCGGGGTCAACGGGGAACTCACGCTTCCACAGGAGCAGATTGAATCGTTGGACCTACCGGAAGCAACCGTAACCGAGGTGACCCTTGCCGATGGACGGGTGCGAGAGGTCCAGATGTATCTTGCCGAGGTCCGTCTTGATGGGAAAAACCGCCACGTATTTGTTGCTGAAGCGCCCACGACGCCTCTCCTTGGCACCGATCTTCTCTGGGGCTTCTCCCTCTACGTCGAGGTTCGGGCCAATGGGACTGTTGAAATCGAACGGCTTCCTGAGTCCACGTCGTGACGGTCGTTTCCGTCCACCGACGAACCCCCCCCCCCTACGACCTGATTGCTGGCGCTGCTTGCGCCTCTCGGTTTCACCTCCTACTCTTTTTGACGCCGTCGTGTCTTCTTCGATCAGCTCCATCCACTCCCCATGCGTGCCCGCCTGCTCGTCGTCATCCTGTTGAGCCTGTGCGTCGGTCTGCCGGTGCAGGCCCAGGACCAGCCCCACGTCGTCCGCAACGCCACCCTGTACCCGATCTCGTCGGAGCCGATTGACGAGGGAACGATGGTCGTGCAGAACGGCACGATTCAGGACGTCGGGCCGGTCGGGTCGGTCGACGTGCCGAGCAACGCCGTCGAGCACGACCTCGAGGGGAAGGTCGTGATGCCGGGGCTCGTGGACACGCACTCGCACATCGGACAGGTGAGCGGGGGCGACGGCTCGGCGGCGCTGCATCCGGACGCGCGCACCGTCGACGCGATCAACGTGCGGCATCCGTCGCTCGACCGCGCTCGGGCGGGCGGCATCACGACCGTACAGGCCATCTCGGGGTCGGGGCACCTGATGAGTGGGCAGACGACGTTCCTCAAGCTCCGCGAGGGGGGAACGATCGATGAGATGTCGGCCTGCGAGGACCGATCGGTCGAGGAGTGTGGAGGAATGAAGATGGCCAACGGGACGAATCCGCAGCGGGAAAGCGGTCCGTTTCCGGGTACGCGGGCCCGGGCCGCGGCCATGGCCCGGGACCTCTTCGTTCAGGCGCAAGAGTATCAGCGAAAGAAAGAAGCGGCCGATGCGCCGGACGAGGCGCCGGACCGCGACCTGCGGATGGAAGGGCTCGTCGACGTGCTGGAGGGGGAGCGGACCGTCCACTTCCACACGCACCGGCACGACGACATCCTCACGGCCATTCGGCTGAGCGAAGAGTTCGACTTCGATCTGGTCCTCCACCACGTGAGCGAAGGGTGGAAGGTGCCCGAGGAGATCGCCGAGGCCGACGTGCCCGCCTCGATTATCGTCCTCGACGCGCCCGGCGGCAAGAAGGAAGCGGACGAGCTCGTTTATCGCACAGGTGGGGTGCTCGAGGAGGCCGGGGTGGACGTGGCCTACCACACGGACGATCCGATTACGGATTCCCGGCTCTTCCTTCGCCAGCCCGCGTTTGGGGTTCGGGCCGGCATGTCGCGAGAGGCTGCACTTGAGTCGGTGACGCTGGCGGGGGCCCGCATGCTCGGGCTGGAGGACGAGATCGGCTCGCTCGATTCGGGCAAGGACGCCGACTTCGTCGTGCTCTCCGGCGATCCTCTGAGCGTATACACGAAGATCGAGCAGACGTGGGTCGAGGGGGAGACGGTCTTCGATCGGTCCAACCCGGACGATCGTGAGTTTGCCACGGGCGGCTACCGCGTCTACGACGACGCGATTCAGCACGTTCACGAGTGAGCGCACGCCTTCGATGCCCCACCGCTGCTTCTCACCGTTAGACCCTTTCTTTGCCATGCGTACGCGCAGCCTCACTGCTCTTTTTTCGGTTCTCCTCTTTGCTCTAGCGGCCGCCGCCGTCCTGCCCGGCGTCGCCCAGGCCCAGCACGCCGTGCGGGCCGACACGCTGTACACGATGACGGGCGACGGGCCCATCGTGGACGGAATCGTGATCACGGAGGGCGGCACGATTGCGGAGGTGGGGCCGGCGTCCGAGGTGTCCGTGCCGTCGGAGGCCGAGGTGCACGAGGCGTCGGTCGTGACGCCGGGCCTCATCGACCCGCGGGGCACCGTGGGCCTGTCGGGCATTCACAACGTGCCGGCCGACCAGGACCAGCTGGACACCTCCGAGCCCATTCAGCCGGCCCTTCGGGCGATCGACGCGTATAATCCGCGCGAGGACCTGGTCACGTTCGTGCGCCGGCTCGGCATCACCACGGTCCACACGGGGCACGCGCCCGGTGCCCTCGTGAGCGGCCAGACGGCCACGTTCTCGACGTCGGGCGAGACGGTGGGCGAGGCATTGCGGGACTCCGTCACGACGGTGGCCTTTACGCTGGGGCCGGACGCGCAGGCCCGCTTCGAGTCGCCGGGGACGCGGCCGAAGGGCGTGGCCATGCTCCGGCAGGCGCTCGCCGACGCGCAGGAAGCGACGGAGGGGGAGGGATCGGGGAGCGACCTGGGACAGGCGGTGCTCCAGGACGTGCTGCGGGGCGACGTTCCGGCCCTCATCACGGCGCACCGCGCCCACGACATTCAGGCAGCCCTCCGCCTCCAGGAGGAGTTTGGGTTTGAGCTGATCCTGGACGGGGCTTCGGAAGCGTATCTCGTGGCCGACGACATTGCGGAGGCCGACGTGCCGGTGATTTTGCACCCGACGATGACTCGGCCCTCGGGCACCACGCAGAACGCGGCGTTCACGACGGCGGCCACCCTGCACGAGGCGGGCGTTCCGGTGGCCATTCAGAGCGGGTGGGAGCCCTACGTGCCCAAGACGCGCGTCGTCCTCTACGAGGCGGCCATCGCGGTCGCGAACGGCCTCCCGCGGCGCGCCGCCCTGGCCACTGTGACCAGCAACGCGGCCGAGATCCTCGCCCTCGAGGACATTGGGACGATTGCGCCCGGTCAGACGGCCGACCTCGCCTTCTTCGACGGGGATCCGTTCGAGTACACGACGCACGTCTGCACCGTTCTCAGCGAGGGGCGCGTGGTGAGCGACGAGTGCACGTAGGAGGGACGACCGTCCGTTCAATCCAGTTCGACCGAGCGGAGGTCAGTTGCCTCCAACGACCAATTTTGCCAGAACCGACAGAGAGAATGGGGGCGTGGGAGAGAGGACGGGGGGTGCTCGGATGGAGCGTATTCTCGGATTGTAGCCGAGGGCACCGGGACCTGCGTGCCATTTGCCGGCGCTGGAGGGGGATATGAATTACAAAGCGGCGACGACTTTGAGCATGTCGAGCGCCGTGATAATGCCCCGGATTTCGCCGTTTTTGGTGACGAAGACGCGGTGGATGCCCCCCTTGTGCATCACCTGGGCCACCTGCTGGATGGAGGTGTGTTCGTTGACGTCGTACACCTGCGGGGTCATGACGTGCTCGGCCCGCGTCTCGTCGCTTTCGGTGACGTAGAGATTGTTCATATCCTCTTCCGAGTACTGGCCTTCGAGCTCGTGCCGGTAGTACGCGGAGGGGCGTTCAGTCGCGGGTTCCCCGGCCGAGCTATTGTAGCGGGCGAGGTCGGTCAACGAAATCACGCCCACGAGCTGATCGCCGTCGACGACCGGGGCGCCGGAGATGTCGTGGTCAATGAGAAACTGAGCGACCCGATCGAGCGGCCAGTCGGCCTGGACGGTTTTCACGTCCGTCGTCATCAGGTCCTTGGCGCTGTTCCACTTCATGATGGGTGGTCGAGTGCGTCGAGAGAATGCGAAAACGAACCGAAGCCTCAAGGTTGAGACGGCTCTATCGATCCGTCCATACGGTGTTGCGGGAGTTTTGTGGAGCACTCGCGAAATTCACTGAAGTGGACGTTCGAGCACGTACGGTCGGTCGTGGAGGGGAGGATTTCGGGAGAACGAGGGGTTTGGTGAGGATGCGATGCGCCGGACCGGGTTGTTCATCACGGAACGGACGTCGTTCTTAGGGGTCGAATTGTCACGTCTTTTTACCACTCCTCCAATGCTGTCCTTGACTCTCGTCGTCGGCGCTTCTGGTCCCGTCGGCCGACTGCTCGTCCAGGAACTGGTGGAGCGTCGTCGGTCCGTGCGCGTGCTCGTCCCGAGGGCGGAGAGGGAGGAGAGCCTCTCGTTCGATTTCCCGGTCGAGGTGATGGTCGGGAATCCCTCCGAGCCCGAGACCGTCGACGCAGCCCTCACGGACGTCGACCGCATTGTTCTCCTTTCCGTTCCGACCCCCGACGAAATTCGGTTTCACGGGTCGATCGTGGAGGCCGCCGGCCGGGTTGGGCGCGGCGTACACGTCGTTCTCGTTCCGGTGATGGGAGCCCTTCCGGTGGCCCCGCTTCAGTTTGCACGCTGGCACGCCGTTACGGCGGCGCAGGTCCGCGATGCCGGTCTGCCGCTGACGGTCGTCCAGGCGCAGCTTCTCATGCAGCACCTCTGTTCGGCGACGCTCTCCATCCGGACGGATCGCATGATCTGTGGGGCGTTCGGATCCACCCGGCTGCCCCTGATCGATGCGCGCGACGTTGCGGCGGCCACGGCGACGATTCTCACGACGGCGGGGCACGAGGGGCAGTCCTACACGCTCACCGGCCCGCAGGCGCTCTCGTACCCCGAGATTGCGGCGATGCTCAGTCTCGAGGTGGGCCATTCCATCCGATACGTCGACCTTTCGATCGAGACGTACCGCGAGCACCTCGTTGGAAGCGGAGAGGCCCAGTGGAAGGTCGACGACCTCACGGCGCTGGCGCGCCTCGTTCGATCCCGCGACGCGTGGCCCGTGACGTCGACCGTGTCCGAACTCACCGGACGGTCCGCACGGCGCGTTCGGGCGTTTCTCCGCGAGCGCACGGCGGCGTTTCGATCCGATTCCCTCCCGGAGCAGCACCTGGGTGCTCCGCTGTCGTGCGTGAGTCCGTTTGGGAACGGGGCGGTCGACGACGGCGTCCCGAGGTTCGACGGAGAGGCGCCGGAGCCGGAACGGAACCGTCTCGGCTCGGGGTCGTGAGGAGACACGACGCCGCCGCTCGGTCTCTCCGGGCGGGCCGGCCCGTTGGGCCCGTAGCTCAGTTGGTCAGAGCAGTCGACTCATAATCGATCGGTCGTGGGTTCGAGTCCCGCCGGGCCCAC
>CAZCUZ010000077.1:0-13578 GCA_964502085.1 uncultured Salinivenus sp.
GTTCGCCGCATCGATCCTCGCTCTCGCGATACGATTCAAAATCAAAACAGACTCTCAGGCGGGGGCGGTCAATTGGTGGTGGGGCGGGGGGCGGAGGCCACGCCCACGCGCGAGTCGGCCGCGCCGTAGTAGAGGAACCAGCGGTCGCCGAAGGGGACGAGGCCCTCGAGAAACGTCGTGCCGCGCTCGTACTGGCCCGTGCGCTCGAAGTCGTGCTCGGGCTTGATGAACGGGTCGTCGGATCGATCCAGCACGCGGGTGGGGTCCTCGCCCGAAAACAGGACCTGTCCGCCGGAATAGGTGCTGTCGGGAAGGGAAGCATCCCCGTCGGGGCGGCTGTTGCCTGCATTGTAGAGAGCCACAATGCCGTCCTCCGTTTGAATGGCTGGAGGACCGGCCTCGACCAGCCACGCGTCGAAGTGACCGTCGCGGGGGGACAGCACGGGCTGGAGGGCGCCCGTGGAGTCTCGGAGGGGCGTCCAGTCGATGAGGTTTTTGGACGTGGCCGCGTAGATTTGGGGCACGCCCCAGTACATCCAGTATCGACCGTCGATCTTGGTGGGAATCAGCCGGTTCCCCTCGACTCGGGTCACGATGGCGCCCGACTTCGTCTCGCGGTCGATGTCGGGAAAGATGGGGCCGTGCTTCGTCCAGTTGAGGAGGTCGTCGGAGGTAGCAATGGCCAGCTGGGGCACGTCGCGGTCCCACTGCGTGTAGGTGAGGACGAACGTGCCGTCCTCGGTCTCGACCAGGCGCGGATCCTCGACGCCGCCGGGCCACTCGTGCTCCTGCTGATCGTCGCGCTTCGGGTAGAAGACCGGTTCGGGCCGTCGCGTGAAGTGGAGGCCGTCCGCGCTCGCGGCCAGTCCGAGGCGAGAGGTGTGACCGCCGATCTCCATGCGGCCGGTGCGGTCCTCGGCTCGGTAGAGGACGTACACGGAGTCGCCCTGCACCGCGGCGGCGGGGTTGAACGTGGCCATCGATTCCCACCGGACGGGCCGCTCGCGGAGGGGACAGTCGAACGTCGAGGTGGTGTCGGGTGTGAACAGCGGGTTGATACCGTCGGGGCGGTCGAAGGGCCCGAGCATCCAGTCGGCTTCCGCAGAGGGAGGACTCGGCGGCGCCGGCGCCTGCTGGGCTGCGACGGGAACGACGCAAAGCAGCAGCCCCAGAACGGCGAGCAGGCGGGTCGGGAGGGGAGGAGGCATGGGCTCGCGGGGTTTGGGAGGGCCGGTCGGGCTCGTGGGTACTTGAACGGGACGGGGGCGTTTCTCCTGGGAGTGGGGTTTAGCGTTGAGGAGTGGGCGTTAAGCGGTTGAAGAGCCGGGCGGTCCGGTTGAGTCTCCGGGGGGATACAATTCCGTTCGACATTCGAAAATCGCACCTCGATCGTACGAGGAGTTACTTCCCCTGTAGGACTACTCGGCCGGCTGGAGAACAGATCAAGAGAATCGATCCGGCCCAACCCCTCAAATACGGATAACGGACTGATTGGTCGAAGAGGGATCAAGAGGGCGTGTCCAGGCACTTTGGCAATCGGGATCACATCGGCTCCTTTTGCTTCATGACCGGCAGTCAACACCAACAGAACGCCAAACCGGGTGAAAAAGGACGTTCGCCCTCCGATCAAAGCGAATTGAGTCGGGATTGCACAATTTTCAAAATCATAGGATGGGAGTCAAAAGGGAAAAGGGAATTGAGATTACACTTCGGAAGCGTTTCCGGGAAAAGGGAAAAGCGGTTCCTGAATCAAGTGTTCAAGTGTGATTCTTTTGGTGTTCTTGTAAAGAAAACATTGCAGCAAGGCAACATAAACCTCATACTTAAAAGTGAACTTCGGAGGGGGAGGAGGGTAGGTCTAGGCGAAGAAATGAGACACAAGATCCACAAATTAAAAATATCTCTCATGATGACGACCTACCTTGTTCTTGCTACCCTCTGGACCCTGTACATGGGGTTTGAGACCTACGTATTTACGCGTCCTCAGTCCCGTCCGCATTTCGTTGGGTTTCTGATCACCCACCTGCTTCTGGCTCCCCTCTCGTTTGCCATCTCTCTGACGAGCGGGGTGTTGCGGGAGCGAATTGAGACGGCCTATCGGGCGGCCTGGCACTCGAAGCAGGCGTTCCGCCGCAGCGGCCGGAAGAAGTTGATTGGATAGGTACTCTCGGACACGTCGGGGCGAACGGAAATTCCCTCCCGGCGTGCGGTCCTGCACGGCTGATCGCCTTTTCGGCAGGGTCCGTATCCTGCGGTTGCACTACGCCGGCTCGCGGCTCCACACGTGAATGAGTGAGGCCGGGGCCGGCTGCGTGTATTGGGAGCTGCCGTCGAGGGCATGCACTCGGAGGCTGTCGGGGCCGGGCACTATGAGCGTCCGGTCGTCCAGCCAGCCCCACACGGCTCCGTCCACCGGGCCGAATTGACGCGTTTGCCCTTCTACGCGGGTGGCGGCCGTCGTGCGGCCGTCGGTGCGCATGGTGAAGGCCACGTAGCTTCCGGACGGCGACCACCGGGGATGCAACTGATCGGCATCGGTCTGACTGGGGGGCGTCAGGTAGACGGTGCGCTCCTGTCCGAGGTTGTAGGTGGCGATCTGCCTGTGGTCGGAGTCGTCCACGCGTACGTCGAAGGCCAGCTCGGAGGCATCCGGGGCCCAGCGGAGGTGGCGCACGCGCCGATCGTGGCCGAAGAGTTCGGTGGCGTCGTTCCCGTGGGCGTCGCTCAGGTAGAGTGACGAGTCCGGCGTGTACTCGCGTGCGTCGCGGTCGTACGTCAGTTCACGATGGACGTAGGCCAGGTGATCGCCGGTCGGGGCATAGGAGGCGAGGCGCATGCGTTGGGCGTCGGCCGAGGCCTGGGTCGCACAGTCGCTGGGGGCCACCACGTAGAGGTTGTCGTCGTTTCGGGTCGCGAGGGCACCGTCGGGCAGCCAGGTCAATACTTCGCGGGCGGCGCTGCAGCCGACGTCGCGGGTTGCGCCGTCGGGCGTAGCGACGAACACGGTGCCCGGGCCGCGTGTGCCGGACTCCGCGGGCCGGTAGTACGCAAACGACAGCCGGTCGTCGTCGGGATGCCAGGCCAGCGAATAGGTGGCGTCGGCGGGACGGGCGTCGACCGACGTCAGGGTTTGGTCCGCCAGGTCCATCAGCGCGAGGTGGACCGAGTCGGCCGTCGCATAGGTGAAGGCCAGGTACTGTCCGGACGGGGAGCGGGCTCGGAGGCCGTCGTGGGTAGCGCCGGGCACCAGTCGGCGAGTGGAGTCGGCCTGGACGTCGCGGAGCACGAGGCCGTCGGCCTCCGTCGTGTAGAGGAGCGAGAGAGCGAGGCCGGTCGGCTCCTCCGGTTCGGGATCGTCCGTCGTGGGGGTCGGAGCCTGCGAGGTCGACGAACAGGCCGCGGCCAGGAGTCCGAGAACGGCGGTGCCGAGTGCGAGGAGGAGAAGGCGGGAAGGGACGAACGAGCGCATAGTGCCCCGGTGTGCTCTGTCGATCAAATGCGAACGCCCCCAACATAGAAAGGTGTAACGTGAAGGTCATGGAAAGCTCGTAGTGCCGGGTCCATTCTGATTATGCGTGTTCTCGTCTCCATTCGGCCGTACGACTTCCAGGTAGGGTTATTCTATCGAGATTGTCGCCTCTGGTAGAGTCCGCTCTCCCTGCATGGATGGAAAAATCATGGCTGACGCAGCCGTAGGAACAGGGCCGAATTGGCGGGTTGCGCCGAATGAGGGTATTGCGTGTCTGCCATTGCCAGGTTGTGCTTCCGTCTCCCGGGAGATCGGCTAGACTTTTGGTGTCGGCTTCGTTACCGTATGTGCGGCACGGAAGGAGAACCGGCGTTCACCGCAGTGAGAACCGCGAGCGTCACCCCCACCGTCCCCGATTCTTCCGATGCGTCATTTCGCTTCTTCTCTCGATTGTGATGTCGTTCTCGTCTGATTTCGAGCGGCGTCCGCCGTACGTCGCGTTCTTGGAGCTCGATCGGTTTCGGAAGGGGATCGGAGGAATTGGGGCGGTCGTCGGCGTGATCGCATTTGGCTTCGTGTCCGTGTCGATTCGAATGGGGGGTGGGACGGGGTGGCCCTTGCACGACGTGCTTCATCCACTTCTCGGGTTGTTTCTGGGGCCCGTGTACGGCCCCGTCAGCTCCATCGTGGGGGCCGGAGTCTCCGAAGTCGTCACGCCGTACACGGCGCTGGACGGGATGAGCCCTCTCATGGGAGGCGTCTCGGCGCTCACCAGTGCCCTTCTGGTACGGAGAGGGCGAGCGTGGCGCCTGTTCTGGGGAGGGGCCGTCCTCTTCCTCGGGGGATCGTTGCTTTTGGGGCTGTCTCGGGGGGATGCGATCGTTCTTAGAATGCAGAGCACCGTTCCAGTCGGAGGGGCGCTCGTGCTCGGAGGGCTTCCTCGGATTCGGAACTGGTGTCGTCGTCAGCTTGCGTCCGCTCCGGTGAGTTGGGCGACGGCAGGGGCGCTCTACGTCGTCTGTTTCGTCGCCTCGGCCATGGGGCTGTTGCCGCTTTGGGTCGCGGAGATCGGGACGGGTACTGCGGGAGTCGGAGGGGGCCTGATGGCCGTACCCGTTTTTCTCGGTCTCGAACGGCTCGTGTTGCCGGTGGGCGGGGTGCTTTTGGGCCTGGCGCTCTGGCCTGCCCTGCGTCGACGATTCTTCTCGGTGGCCAATCAGCTTCGCTACGGCCTTCCGCTCTTTATTCTCGCCACGTTCTTATTGGCGGGTCGCCTCTTTATGGAGCAGGCCTATCGGGCCACCCGAGCCGAGGCGGTCGACCGACTGAAGGACCAGAGCCGGGCAGCGGCCCGGACCCTCGACACGGAGATTGAGCGAGCACGGAACCTCCTTCGACGCTGGGGGCAGAGGGACGGAGGGCCGGAGCGTCATCCCGTCTTCCGATGGGTCGAACGCGTGCCGGCCGAGGAGACTGTGCCTGCATTTCTCTCGCCCTCTGCCGATTCGCTCGTCGAGCGGGCCCGGAGAACGGGTCGCTCCCAGCAGGGGTTTGTGCTCCTCCCCGACACCGCGGCCCACGAGATCGTGATGGCGGTGCCCCTGTCGGCAGGCGGAGGGGACGCGGAGACGTCAGACGACGGTGCGAGTGTCGTGGCGGCGTCCGTTGGGCCCTCGAGCCTTCGGCAGATTCTTGCGAACTGGAGGGGCGCGGACCGCCACCTCTACCTCGTGAATCGTCGGCACCAACCGGTCGTGGAGTCGCTCCGGGGCACGGAGGGGGCGACGGCCGATCCGGCTTCGTTCGTCGAGGCCCTTCTGGAGGCGCCCGACGCTGCGGCCGAGGTCCCTCGCGGTCGATACGAAACAGACGTGCTGGGGGCGGTCGCCTCACTCGAGACGGTGCCCGGACACGTCGTCGTGGAACAGGCCCGGACGGAGGCCTACTTTTACATTTACGAGATGCTGTTGACGATGGCGTTCATCATTCTGATCACGGGAGGCGGTGCGCTGGCCGTCGGCTTCTTCGTGTCGCGGCGCGTGGTGGCGCCTCTCGATCGGCTCATCGGGGCCGCCCGGCGCGTGGGAGAGGGGGACCTGTCGACGCGCGTCGATGTAGAGCAGCAAAATGAGATCGGCGAGCTGTCCCGAGCCTTCAATCGGATGACGCAGGATCTGTCGAGGTCCGTGCACCGCCTCCGGGCCAGTGAGGAACGCCTGCGCATTGCCCTCGACGCCGCGCAGATGGGCACCTGGAACTGGACGGCCGATCCGGAGGCCGTCACGTGGTCGCCGCAGACGTACGCGCTCTTGAACGTACCGCACACGCGAGAAGAGGGGCTCTACGAGGCCTTCCTTGCTCGCGTCCATCCGGAGGATCGGGACCGCGTCGCTGGACGCACGGAGGAGGTTTTACGAAGTGAAACCGGTTTCAAGGTCGAACATCGAATTCGTCCTCGCCGCAGGGAGGAGCGCTGGGTCCGCGTTCAGGGCCGGGTGTTTTGGGAAGAGGGGCGTCCACAGCGGATGAGCGGCATCATCATGGACGTCACCGCGCGGAAGGAGGCCGAGCAGGAGCTGGTGGCCGCGAAGGAAAAGGCCGAGGAAATGAGCCGTCTCAAGTCCGCATTCCTCGCAAACGTCAGCCACGAAATCCGCACCCCGCTCACGTCGATCATCGGATTCGCGGAAATTCTGGCGGACGAAGTGTCGTCGTCGCACGCGGATCGGGTGGAGAAGATTGTGCGGTGCAGTCACCGTCTCAAGCAGACGCTCGATTCCGTGCTCGACCTGTCCATGATTGAGGCCGGGGAGTTTTCGTTGGACTGTCGCCCCTTCGATCTCGGACGGGAGGTGGGCCGGCGCGTCGAGTTATTGCGACCGACGGCCGAGCGGAACGGGCTCGACCTTCACGCAGACGTACCCTCGTCGGAGGTGAGGGTACACCTCGACCCCAGTTGCCTCGATCGCATCCTCACAAACTTGGTCACGAACGCCATCAAGTTTACCGAGGAGGGGCACGTGCGCGTCTGTGTACGGGCCGAAGCGTCTCACGTGGCGGTGCACGTGTCGGACAGCGGCATCGGCATTGCCGACGAGTTTCGTCCGGAGCTCTTCGAGGCGTTTAAGCAGGAGAGCGGGGGTCTGCGCCGCGAGCACGGGGGGACGGGGCTGGGGCTCTCGATTACGAAAGAGATGGTGGAGCTGATGGAGGGGGAGATTGCGGTTGAAAGTGAGAAGGGGAAGGGGACCACGTTTACGGTGCGTCTGCCGTATCGAGTTTCGGAGAAGGACAGGGGGGAGGGACGGACAGTCGTGGGCTGAATCGGACAGGGAGCCCCGAGCCGTGTGGGAGGGGGGAACATGGCTCCGACCGGTCGTTACGCACTTTCCTTCGTCGAGGGAGAACCCTCCCTGATCAGTTGCTTTTCGACGCACCCAACCGACGTGATTATGACGATTGTGAGCTCGATCTTGCTTCTCCTCCAGCAAAGTGCAGCGTTTGCCGCGGACGCCCCCGGGGGAACGGGCCTCGAATGGATGACCGTAGCGGCGGTTGCGTTGCCCGCTCTTCTCGTCCTTCTGTTGGGCGCCCTTGGGCGTCGAAGTACCGTATGAGGGGCCAACAGAAACGGCCCCCGTCCCCGTCAGGGAACGCGGGCCGCATTTTGAGAGAAAGGGGCCGTTCTACCGGCGGGGACGAACCCCGAGCCGCGCAATTCTACTCGCACTCGTTCTCGAGGTAGTGCTCGGCTCGTGCCTGGTAGTCCCCATACGCTGCCTGCTCGAAGGTCTGACAGCCCACGTCCTCGTTGCCGAGGTTCATCTGGGATTCGGCGACGATGAAGTGGAACTTCGCCGCGTCGCTTCGGCTGCCCTGGTGCATGTCGAGCCCTTCCTGGGCCGTATTGAGGGCATTTTCATAGTCCTCCATCTCATACAGCGCCCGGGCGCGGTAGAAGAGCGACTGGGCGTTCGGGTCCACGTACTCCCTCATTTCGTCGAGCGCCTCAATGGCGGTGTTTGCCTGGGCAGTGGTTGGGTTTTCGGCGTTCAGTGCCTCGGACGCTCGGGCCAGGAATTCGTCCCGGATGCGCTCGGTGGCGAGGTCCGTGACGCGCGTGTTGCCCGTTTCGTTGCCAACCTCGATCGCTTGCTGAAGCGCTTCGAGACCCGCGTCGGTGCTGTCTAGGTTCACGAGAGCGAGTCCCTTCCCGTAATGCATGTAGGCGTCGTCCGACGCGTGCTCGGCGCCCTTCTCAAAGTGCGTGAGGGCGTCGCTCCAGTTTTCATTTTCGATGGCGGAGTTTCCCCAGTTTTTCGGCAGCTTCTGGAGATAGCCCGAAATCTGGTTCGTAGCTCCTTCCTGCTCAGTGTCCTGAGCCAGCTGGAGGGCCTGTTCGAGCTGGGTGTACGCCTGGGACGAGTTGTTCGCCTTGGCGGCCTTGAGGCCCGCCGAAAATGTCTTCTTTAGCTGCTTGAGCTTTTCCGCTTGAGCGTCCCCGGAGTCCCCTCCGCCGTTTTGGGCGAGGACCGGGGCGGCACCGATGCCCAAAAGGAGAGCAAACACGAGGGAGGCGCAGGCCCAGCGAAGTCGGTAACTGTGCATGGGAGTTTTTGCTGTTGCAGTCATGGGTTTGGGAATGCTGTGATCGGGGACGGAGATCATGCCGAGAAAAATCCGAAATTCACCGACCCGTCTAACGTAGGGTCGGGGACGACGTGTGTTTCTGGGCAAATCGGGAGCGAGATCAACAATCCTGTGTGCCGATTCTCCGGCTTACGGATATTTCTGTCACTGATGCGTTCACTGCGCTCTTTTGTTGTGTGATTGAAAGGAGGATCCGAATCCACCCCTGAAGAAACAGAGCCGATCCGGAATCCGCGAGATCGTGCCCCTCACGTTAGCGGCTGTCGGCCTGTTCGCGAGCCTGTTCGCGGTACTCCTCGTTGGCGTAAATGGCCACCTCGACGCGACGGTTTTGCTGGCGTCCCTCCTCGGTTTCGTTCGAGGCAACGGGTTCGGACTCTCCCTTTCCGGTGGTCATAAGTCGGCTGTCGTCGATGCCGCGTTGAATGAGGTGGTCGGCGGCCGACGTCGATCGTCGCTCCGACAACTTCTGGTTGTAGTCCTCATCACCTTTCGAGTCGGTGTGGCCGACAATGAGAATGTTCGTGTCTTCGAAGTCCTGCATGCTCTCCGCAAACTCGGCGAGGTTTTGCTCGGCGTCGTTTCGAAGAGCGGCCGAGTCAAAGTCGAAGAGGAGGCCGCTGTCGAACGTCACCTTGATTCCTTCCCCTACGCGCTCGACTTCTGCGTTTTCGAGCTCTCGATCGAGTTCGTTGGCCTTCCGATCCATGCGCTGGCCGATGAGCGCGCCGGCGGCGCCCCCGACGACGGCCCCGAGAATGGCTCCTTCAGCTGTGTTGTCCGTGGCTTGTCCCACGGCGGCGCCGCCCGCTGCACCGGCCCCGGCCCCAATCACGGCCCCTTTCTCTGTGTTGCTCAAACTCGAGCAGCCTCCCAGAAAAAGAACGCTCATGAAGAGGGCCGCGCAGAAAAAGCGAGACAGTCGGAAGGTGTGCATTGGACGCAGGGAATTGTAAGACGTTGCGGTTCACGAGATGGAGTATACAACGCCTGTGCCGCTTTCCCCAAACTCGGAAATGAGACGCACACGAACGGTGAATAAAACTCTCTACGCCTGAATTTGCCGATAAGGTAACGTACCTGTAACGCTATCGAGCATAAGAGACTGCTCGGAGGCGTACAGAAAAATAGACGACTGTTGTGAATCCGGGGCACAACAGGGCGGGAGCGGGGGAATCGCAGTGAGCGTCGAGTCTCCACGTATCGGACTGCTGCTCTTCACGAGCCGATCTTTCGGGGGAGCGAGGAGGAAAGGCACGATCTACACTCGCGGATTCACTGGGAACTCTACGATCTCGGGGATCCGGGATGTCCCTTCCTGGGCCTCTGCGGCGGCGGGCCCGCGGCGATGCGACCCTGTGTCGGTGTGAACGAGATCGTCGATCGATCGCGTCGTTCCTGACGTCCTCTGTCATCCAAAAGCCGCTCTCAAACAATCGATTCGGATTTTTAACACATGATCGCCCCGGACCGTCGCCACGGATGCTGGCATTCTCCCGGCGGCCTCGTTATTCTTAGCAACGGCCGCTCCCGCTCCGGGGGCGGGACCTTCCGAGTCGTGTACGTTCGTTTCCACTTTCCAGACACGTTTTCCGCATTTCCATGAAACTCATTGTACCGATGGCCGGTCGCGGCACGCGAGTGCGTCCCCACTCGCACGTGACCCCGAAGCCGCTCCTCAAGGTAAAAGGAAAGAGCATCGTCGAACGCATTGTGGACACCTTTGCGCGGGTGCTTCCGCAGGTGCCCGACGAAGGGGTCTTTGTCCTCGGACCGGACTTTGGGCAGGACATCCGCGATCAGCTCACGGCGATTTGTGAAGAGCGGGGCATGGACGCACACTTTCCCGTACAGCGCGAGGCCCTGGGGACGGCCCATGCCGTCGGGTGTGCCGAGGAGCACCTGGAGGGCGACGGGGTGGTCGTGTTTGCCGACACCCTCTTTCATCGCGAGGACGAAATCACGATCGAAGAGGATGCCGACGTGGTGGCGTTCGTCCGCGAGGTCGACGATCCGCGTCGCTTCGGCATTGCGGTGCGGGACGGCGAGCAGGTGACCAAACTCATCGAAAAGCCCGACGATCCGGTGTCCAATGAGGCGCTGATCGGCATCTATTACGTGAACGAGCTGGCCGACCTCAAGACCGAAATTGACTACCTGATCGAGAACGACATGATGGGGGCCGGAGGGGAGTATCAGCTCACCGACGCGTTCGATCGGCTTCTGCAGAAGGGAGATGTCTTCACGACGGCGTCCGTCGACGCGTGGATGGACTGCGGCACGATTCCGGCCCTTCTCGAAACGACGGGGCGCATCCTGGACCGCGAGTCGGACGATCTTCGACAGGGAACCGTGACCGACAGCGTGATCCACGAACCGGTGTACGTGGGACCGGACGCCACGATCGAGAATGCAGTGGTGGGCCCGCACGTCTCCGTCGAGGCCGGTGCGACGGTCGAGAACACCGTCGTGCGGGACAGCATCGTCTTTGCGGAGGCGACGGTCGAAAACGCCGTCCTCACCGACTCGGTGGTGGGTCGGCACGCCGTCGTGGAGCAGGAGATTCAACGCGTCAACGTGGGCGACCACTCGGAAATCAATGCCTGAAAAACGGCGATCAACGGGGAGCGGCGTCGGTTCCGCCGGCATACGTTCTCTCGATCGAAGAGGTTGGCTGTACGGTACGGGTTCCGGTCCGACGTCCGACGGGCCGGTCCTTTGCCGGTTTTTCGCGGGGATCCGGTGAAACTTTCGGGGGCCCCGCATCGTGTATCTCGGTCGACAGTCATTCACTCCGCTTGAGCGACCGACATTTCCGGTAGCGCCATGAAAAAGGACCTCCACCCCGAGTACGACGAAGTGACGATCAAGCTCGCCGACGGCACCGAGTTCGTCACGCGATCGACGATGGACGACGACACCTTCGAGTCCGAAGTCGATTCGACGAACCATCCCTTCTACACCGGCCGCCGCCAGTTCGTCGACACGGCAGGGCGCGTCGAGAAGTTCAACCGCCGGTACGGCCTCAATCAGGACGACGAAGACGGCGAAGACGAGGAGGACGAAGAGGCCGAGGAATAGCGAGCGGTCCCTTTTGGGTTGCACGATGGGTCACCTGCACCTGCGGGTGGCCCTTTTTGTGTTTGTCGGTGCACCTCCGACCCGTTTTCACGTCGAAACGACTCCTCTTGCGAGCGTCGGAGACTGGGAGACACTGATTCATTTCCATTACGCCCCGTTCGTGTGCTATGAGCGACATCAATCCGGTCCGACTCATTTCCGCAAAGCGAGACGGGGAAGCGCTCTCGGCCGCTGATCTGGCGGCCTTCGTCGACGCGTACACGGAGGGCACGGTGCCCGATTACCAGATGAGTGCGTTCCTGATGGCGGCGTACCTCAATGGACTGACCGACGCGGAGGCGGCTGCGCTCACAGACGCGATGCTCCACTCGGGGGCGCACATCGACCTCTCGGACGTGCCGGGCACCAAGGTGGGCAAGCACTCGACGGGCGGGGTGGGGGACAAGGTGTCGCTCATCCTCGTGCCGCTCGTGGCGAGCTGCGGCGTGCCGGTCGCCAAGCTCAGCGGCCGGGGGCTCGGGCACACCGGCGGTACGCTCGACAAACTGGAGTCGATTCCGGGGTTCCGCACCGAACTCTCGATAGAGGCGTACCGGCGGCAGATTGCGGACCGCGGCCTCGTGATTGCGGGGCAGACCGGGGACGTGGCCCCGGCCGACAAGAAGCTCTACGCCTTGCGGGACGTGACGGCGACGGTCGACTCGATTCCGCTGATTGCCGCCTCCATCATGAGCAAGAAGCTCGCGGAGGGCAACGACGCCCTCGTGCTCGACGTCAAGCGCGGGCGCGGCGCGTTTATGAAGACGGAAGCCGACGCACGGGCCCTCGCAGAGACGATGGTCGCCATCGGGGCGGAGCACGATACGCCCGCCGTTGCGGTGATGACGAACATGGACGTGCCGCTCGGCCGGGCGGTGGGCAACTGGCCCGAGGTGGCCGAAAGCATCGCCTGCCTGCGCGGGGAGCACGAGGACACGCCGCTGATGGCCGTCGTGCGGGCCCTGGCGGGGGAGATGATTGCCCTCGGCGGCGAGGCCGACACGGCAGCGGAGGGGCGCCAACGTGCCCGGGAGGCGGTTGCGAGCGGGGCGGCGCTGGAACGGTTTCGGGCGTTTGTGGAGGCGCAGACGGGAGACGCGTCGGTGGTCGACGATCCGTCGGCCCGGCCTGACAGTGCGCCGGTGGCGGCCGTCCGTGCACCGGACGACGCTCGCGGCTACGTGGCCGACCTCGACGCCCTCGCCATCGGCCACGCCGCCGTCGACCTCGGCGCCGGCCGGCGGACGAAGGAGGACGACGTGGATCCTGTGGCCGGCCTTTCCGATCTGAAGAAACCGGGAGATCCAATCGCGCCCGGCGACCTGCTCGCGCGCCTGCACACTCGCGACTCCGGGGCCGTCGACGCCGTTCGATCGACAGTTCGAGAGGCCTATGCCTTTACGGAGACGTCGCCCGATCTTCCGCCGCCCGTACACTCGCACTATTCGGCCGAGGGATGGGCCGAGGTGTGACCTTCCGGGCAGATTCGACACGCCCTGTCGCGATGGTTGTCCCGCGGCGCCGAACTTTTGGCGGGGGGCAAAAGTCAAACTGCTAGGACGGGGAGGGGAGAGCACCCGTTCATCGCCCTTTTTCACTGACGTGCCCGGCTCATGACGCAGAGAGACTGGATCGGTCTTGGGGTGAGCATCCTGTTGCACGGGGGGCTTGCGTTTCTGGCGGCGTCCCTGACCGCCTCGAAGCCGCCCCCACAGCAGCTCGGGTACGTCGAGGTCGAGTTTGGAGAATTCTCCCCGGGCCAGCCCGTCGACGCGACGGAGACGGTCGAGGAGGAAGCGGCCCCGGAGGCGCAGGAGGAGACGCCCGAGCCGGAGACCGAGCCCGAGGAGGCGGCCGAGGAGCCGGAGAACGAGCAGGTCGAGCTCCCCGAGGAGGAGCAGGAACCGGACGAGACCGTTCCGCCGACCGAGGAGGAGGCCGAGCCGCCGGAGACCGAACAGCAGCCGGAGCAAGATGAGGCTGCGGACGAACAGGAGCCGAGTGAAGAGGCGGGGGAGAACGAAGAGGGCGATCCCGGCGAAGGGGCCACTGAGCAGGCGTCGGCGCCCTATAACATCGAAGGTCTGGATCGAGATCCGGATTTTGCCCCGCTTCCTGCATACGACGAACAGGTCAACGCCCGCATCCGGGTGCGCATCACCGTCAATCCCGAGGGCCGGATTGTGAAGCGGATCCCGCTGGTGAAGGGCAATCCGAAGCTGGAAGCCGCCGTGATGGACGCCCTGCAGCGCTGGCGCTTCAACGCCCTTCCGCCCGAGGCCCCGCAGGAGAATCAGACCGGCACGATTACGTTTACCTTCCGGCTGGAGTAGCGTGCG
>CAZCUZ010000078.1:0-13518 GCA_964502085.1 uncultured Salinivenus sp.
TGCTGCTTGCAGTGAAGTGCTCTTGGAGTGAATCTCTTCGAAGATCAGCAGAAGCAACCGTCAGGCCGATGTATTCCCGAATCAGTGTCCTCGCTGGACCCAGAGAGATTCTTCGACTTGCTCCTCCCTCCGGTCGTCGGTCGCTCAGAATGACTCTCGAATAAACGTATTTCTGCGTGTCTACTTAGCCTCCGGTCTCCACTCAATACGGTTCCGTCGGTTTTGACGGAGGCTACTATTGGGTTTTTCTCAGCGGTTCTCGGCGACGTGCTCGACGGCGCGTCGCCTTTTCTGTGTGGCTCCGAGCATTCCGGCGGAGCCGAGAAGCGGGAGCAGAAAGAGAAACGGCAGCCCCCTGTTTCGGAGGCTGCCGTTGGAGTGAGACGGGACGTGCGGACCTGTAAGCCGAATTCAGTGTGTCCGTGACGGCTCCGCAGACCGACCACGGATCGGTCGTCATCTATCTGGGACGGCCGTCGCCGGCCGTCTCGAGCGGCCTACCTGCACCGCGGCCTCGACGGGCGTCGAGGCCTGACGCCCGAAATTGTCGGGCGTCGTCGGCGGGTCACCTTTTCCGACCGTCGTCGGGACAGGTCCCCGACAGGAGCCGGGACGGTGCGACTTGGCCTTTCACCCCGTGGGGTTTGCCTGGCCGGTCTCGTCACCGAGACCGCCGGTGCGCTCTTACCGCACCCTTTCACCCCTTATCCCGATAGAACCGAGACAGAGTCCCGGCATCGGGACGGGACTGCTCTCTGTTGCACGTGCCGTCTGCCCCGCCCCGACAGTCGTCGGAGGCGATGCAGCCTTCCCGTTAGGAAGCACGCTACCCTGTGGTGTTCGGACTTTCCTCACCGCCGACCGCGTTCCGGCGAAGGCCGGGACGCGACCGACGGAGCGACAACCCAGTCCGCACGTCACACCTATAAACGCGCGCCGTACGGTCGAAGTTCGGCACGGAAGAACCGACCGTTCCCCATTCACTACGAAAAGCGCAGTGGCTCGATGGCCATCTGCGCTTACTAGAGGTCGATCTTTTCTTTCATCTCGTCGATGGTCTCATTGTAGAGATCCTCGTCGACGATGATGCGGCCGGTGTGCTCGCAGGCGACGATGGTTTTTCGTTTTCGGATCTCGACCTGTCGCTGCGGAGGCACGGCGAAGCCTGCGGCGGCGCCTCGTTTGAGAGGGACGACCGCGCGGCCGTCGCGGAGGCGATCCCGGAGCTTTTGGTAGGCCTTGAGGTATCGAGAGCCCACTTGCTCTTCCGCTTCCTCACGGATCTCTTCGAGCTTCTGCTCTTCGTCCTCCGTGTCCTGTCGGACTTCTTCGAGTTTCTCTTTCTTCTCGTCGAGCACGTCGTCGAGCTCGTCGAGGCGTTGCTCCGTTTCCTCGATGGCCGACTCGTGGGACTCGATCGTTTCCTCGGCCTCCTCGATCGTCTCTTCCGCCTCGGAAATGCGCTCCTTCTGGCCCTCGATCTCCTTCGTGAGCGCGTCGAACTCCCGGTTGTTGCGGACTTCGAGCTGTTGCTCCTCGTACTTGTCGATCAGGCCTTCGGCTTCCTTGATGTCGAGCTTGGCCTGGCGCTTGGCCACCTCCTGTTCCTGCATCTCTTCCTCGTAGTTGTCGAGGCGCGTCTCGAGGCCGGCCCTTTCGTCCTCGAGGTCCTGTATCTCGGCCGGGAGGTCGCCCCGAAGCTTGTGGATCTGGTCGATCCGGTTGTCGATGTGTTGGAGCCGGACCAGGGCGCGAAGCTGGTCCTCGACTGAGGCTTTTTTCTTTTTGGCCGTCGGCATATAGAGTGTTTATTGGGATCGTTCGAACGCAAATGAATGCATTCAACGTTTACTTTGGAACAAGCCGGAAGTTCGTGGCTCTGTTTGGGAATTTTTCTATTTCGTGCAAAGAACTCCTCGGACACCATCGACGATCCTGTTCTCCGCTGGAGCCGCGAATCGTGTACCTGCTCAGCCCGAAGAGGGAGTCCCAGAATCGATTTGACGGGGGAGGAAGGAGCGGAAGGAATAGAGACTATACGCCAAAAGAGCGTTTCCGTTCGCACTCTGCGGACGGTCATGAGGGCGAACGGAGCACGTTCTTTTGAGTGCATGGTCGTGTGAGGTCGGCTTCATTCCCAGGGGGGACGGGAGGGTCTGGTGTGTATCCTCCTCGGTTGCACGACCTCTCCGACCACACGGTGACCTGGATGAACATTGCGCAAGTGGCTCCTCTCTACGAAAGCGTTCCTCCTCAGTATTACGGGGGGACGGAGCGCGTGGTCTCTCAGTTAACGGAGGAACTCGTCCGACAGGGGCACGCAGTCACCCTCTTCGCCAGCGGGGATTCGGAGACCGAGGCCTCTCTCGTTCCAATTTGTCCTCGGGCGCTTCGCCTGGACGAGGACTGCGTCGACGCCCTGGCTCATCACGTCCTGATGCTGGAGCGCGTCGCCCAGCAAGCCGGACAGTTCGACGTCCTCCATTTTCACATTGACTATCTCCACTTTACTCTTTCGCGCGTTAAGCAGTGGACCCACGTAACTACCCTTCACGGACGCCTCGACCTGCCGGACCTCGAGCCGCTGTACCACGAATTCACGGACGTGCCCGTGGTGTCCATCTCGGATGCGCAGCGCAGCCCGTTGCCCCAGGCACACTGGCAGGAGACGGTCTATCACGGGCTCTCCCCCACTCTCTTTTCGTATAATTCCGATCCCGGAGACTATCTCGCCTTCCTGGGGCGCATTTCACCGGAGAAACGCGTAGATCGGGCCGTCGAGATTGCAGGTCGAGCCGGACTGCCGCTAAAAGTTGCCGCGAAAGTCGACCCGGTCGATCGGGAGTACTTTGATACGTCTATTGCTCCTCTCTTCGAAGCCGATTACGTCGACTTTGTGGGAGAGATCGGAGAACGAGAAAAGCAGGCGTTTCTCGGCAATGCCCGGGCGTTGTTGTGTCCCATCGATTGGCCGGAGCCGTTTGGGCTGGTTCTCATCGAGGCCCTCGCGTGCGGAACGCCCGTCATTGCGTTTCCTCACGGCTCCATTCCGGAACTCATAGACGATGGCGTGTCCGGGTTTGTGGTCGACACCGTCGAGGACGCCGTCGAGGCCGTTCATCGCCTTCCCGAACTTTCGCGCCGGACCTGCCGACAGGTCTTTGAAGACCGCTTTACGGCGGCCCGAATGGCACAGGACTACCTGCGTGTGTACGACGGCGTTCTGGCTCAGCGGTCCTCGATCCTGTAATTCCGACGGTGTTCTCGGAGGGGCCCTCGTGGACCGTCGAAAGGGTGCAGAGCTGTGGATTTGCTATAACCGAACACTCACGATACCGTCGTCTCAGTATGCCCGATTCTCCAAGGTCTCTCAACTCTCAGGACGGGGACGTTCCGACAGATGCCGTCGTGACGGAGTCCCAACACACCGTAGACGCCAGTACCAGTCTGACCGACGGACGGCGTCGGGTGCTGAAGCAGGGGGACACCTTTGCCATTTTTGATCGCATCGGAGACGTCGACACGCGCTTCTCGAACGAGCAGGGGGTGTATCACGAGGGGACGCGGTTTCTGTCGCTGCTTTCGCTTCAACTCGACGGCGTCCGTCCCCTCATGCTTGGTTCTACAGTGAAGGACGACAACGTACTGTTGGCGGCGGATCTCACGAATCCGAAGTTGATGCGGACGGGGGCGGAGGACGTCCCGCACGGAACCCTGCACCTGTTTCGAGGGACCTTTCTCTGGGAGGGGGTCTGCTATCAGCGCAACCGGCTGTACAACTATGGACGGACGCCGTTGGATCTCCTTCTCTCGGTGGAGGTTGGGGCCGATTACGCGGACGTCTTCGAGGTGCGAGGCGAACAGCGGGCGCAGCGGGGGACGAACCTCGAGGGGGAAACGATGCCTCAGCAGATTGTGCTCGGCTATCGAGGGCGGGACGACGTAGTGCGACAGACCCGGATCACCTTTTCTCCCCGTCCCGATTCCGTCTCTCAGACCTCGGCCCATTACGAGATGCATCTGGAACCGGGGGAAAGCAAGGAAATCTACGTTGAGATTGCATGTGAGGTGGACCGCGAGTCGTCGGCGTCGCTTCCGCATCCTACGGCGTACAGGCGAGCGCGCACCCACAAGGAGGCCCTCAGCAAACAGCACTGCAGCATTTTTACGTCGAACGAGCAGTTTAATGACTGGCTCGGGCAATCGACTGCCGATCTCCACATGATGCTGACCCGTACCGGAGACGAGGAGTGGTACCCGTATGCGGGCGTGCCGTGGTTTAGCACTCCGTTCGGTCGAGATGGGCTTATCACCGCTCTGGAGTGTCTGTGGAATATGCCGTTTATCGCCAAAGGCGTCCTTCAGTTTTTGGCGCGCACACAGGCTACGGAGGAACGACCGAAAGAGGACGCCGAGCCGGGAAAAATTCTTCACGAGACGCGAAACGGGGAAATGGCAGCCCTCGGGGAAATTCCGTTCGCGCAGTATTACGGGACCGTCGATGCCACCCCGCTCTTCGTGCTACTGGCAGGGGCCTATTACGAGCGAACCGGCGACGTCGAACTCATCCGAGACCTGTGGCCCCGTATCGAGCGGGCGCTTCACTGGATCGACACGTATGGAGACGTGGACGGAGACGGGTTTGTGGAATACGCCCGCAAGACGTCGGATGGGCTGCGCAATCAGGGGTGGAAGGATTCGTCGGATGCGATCTTTCGGGAGGATGGATCCCTGGTAGACGGCCACGTGGCCCTGTGCGAAGTGCAGGGGTACGTCTACGCAGCCAAGACCTATGCGTCAACGATGGCCCGCGTGCTCGGGCAGGACGGGATGGCGGATCGTCTCCAGCGAGAAGCCGAGACGCTTCGGGGGAAATTCGAGCGTACCTTCTGGTGCGAGGACATCAGCACATATGCCCTGGCTCTGGATGGAGAGAAGAACCCGTGCCGGGTGCGCAGTTCCAATGCAGGGCACGCGCTCTTTACGGGAATTGCGAGCGAAGAGCGGGCCGGCCAGGTGGCCGAGACGCTCTTCGACGATCGCTCCTTCTGCAGCTGGGGGATTCGTACGATTGCGCATTCGGAGCCCCGGTACAACCCCATGTCCTACCACAACGGCTCCATCTGGCCGCACGACAATGCGATCATTGCGTCGGGGCTCGGAGCGTACGGATTCAAAAAGGAGGCCCTCAACCTCCTTACGGCCTTTTTCGACGCAAGCCTGTTCGTCGATTCGCAGCGCCTGCCCGAGCTCTTCTGCGGATTTCGGCGTCGTTCGGGCAAGGGGCCCATTCTGTATCCGGTGGCGTGTATTCCCCAGGCGTGGGCCGCCGGCTCGGTGTTTATGTTGCTCCAGGCGTGTTTGGGCCTTTCAATTAATGCCCCGGAAAAAGAGATTAGCTTCTACTATCCCCTTCTGCCGCGGTCGCTCCAGGAGATCGAAATCAGCAATCTCCGAGTGGGGGATGCGACCGTAGACCTTCGACTGAATCGGCACGGGCGTGACGTCGGGGTGACCATCCTGGATCGAGACGGGGAGGTCGAGGTGGCGGTTAAGAAGTAGGGAGAGACGGGGGCAGAATGCGAAAGGGAGCTTAGGGAGACGGGACAAACGTCTTCATCGGGCTGGTGCGCACGTCGGTGCGGTGCCAGGTGACGGTGGGAAACCGCTCGGCCAGCCAGTCCCGGAGGAGGGCTTCCGTGAGCGCCTCCGTCTCGTAGTGGCCGGGATCGACGAGGGCCATCTCGGGCGTGCCCGACGGGGCGAGGACGTCGAAGAACTCGTGATACGTGACGTCGGCGGTCACGTATGCGTCGGCCCCTGCGCCGAGCGCCGTTCCGATGAAGTCGCTGCCCGCTCCGCCGCAGACCGCCACGCGTTCGACGGTGGCCGCGTCCTCGCCCGCGTAGCGCAGGCTCCCGGCCTCCAGCCGTGTGGCCACCCGATCGAGGAATGTGGGGAGCGGCTCCGGCGACGCGAGGCGCCCGAGGGCCCCCAGTCCCGCCCGCGAGTTTTTTTGCTGAACGGGATACAGGTCGTAGGCCACCTCGTCGTAGGGATGGGCATCGTGAAGGGCGGCCAATACCTCGTTCAGGTTCCAGCGCGCGATCTCCACCTCCAGCTTGCGCTCCTGGGCGGACTCGACGTCGCCGCCCGCCTCTCCGATGTGCGGGTCGGTGTCCTCGCCGGGTTTGAAGAAGCCGGTGCCCTCGACCGCGAACGCGCAGGCCTCGTAGTCCCCGATGCGGCCCGCCCCGGCGTCGGCGAGGGCCTGTCGCACCGCGTCGAACGCGTCCTCGGGGACGAA
This sequence comes from uncultured Salinivenus sp., assembly GCA_964502085.1. Lineage (GTDB taxonomy): Bacteria > Bacteroidota > Rhodothermia > Rhodothermales > Salinibacteraceae > Salinibacter. The sequence continues at coordinate 6,308 of CAZCUZ010000078.1, forward strand.
GACAGCCAGCTTGTAGAGCGTGTCGTCGTAGCCGTCCAGGAAGCCGACGTCCGTGAGGCCGAGACGATCGGCCAGGGCAAACGAGACGCCGTCCGGGGCCGCGTCCAGGTTGGTGTGGATGCTGTAGAGGGCCACGCCCGCCTCCGCCAGTCGCAGGGCGAGATTGGAGACGTATCCCTCCGTCGTCACGCCGTCGAGGGGCTGGAAGAGGAGGGGATGGTGCGTCACGATGAGGTCAGCGTCCCTCTGCTCCGCCTCCTCCAGCACCTGAGGGGTCGCGTCGAGGGCCAGCACGGCCGTCTCTACGGATCGCGATGCGTCGCCGACCTGGAGGCCGACGTTGTCGTAGTCTTGTGCGGAGCCGGGGGGTGCCCAGGCTTCGAGCGCACTGGAAATGTGGGCGATGGAGGGCACGTCCTCGTCCATGTCGGGAGAGCGAAGTCGTTTGAAACAGAGCGGCGCGTGGATTGGGGCGATTATACCAATTACTGAGGATCGTTATGCACTTTCGCGGATGTTCCGGATCGGTTTCGAGAGCCTCCTTCAACTGGTTGAGATCCCGGATCACTGGATCAGGGTCCAGCACAGGCTCGGTCCGGGATGAACCGGACCTCAAAGAAGACGATTTCTCTGAGCGAAGGAGTTCGGAAATGTACAATCGTCTTCGGTAGACGGTATTAGATGGACGCCAGATAGCTGAGGTTCTCGGCAGTAAAGGAAATGGGATCAAGATCGAAGTCGCGGTAGAAGGCCGAGGCGTCTCCCGTATTGCCTTCCACGAGCATTTCGAACTGGGTCGGGGAAATGGGAAGGAGCCCGAGGCGCCCGAGCGTGTGGACGCCGAGCCGGGCGAGGGGAAGGGGCACGTGGAGCTTCGGTTTCGGCTCGAGCCCGGCGCCGCGAGCGATGCGGTCGAGCACCTCCACGTACGGAAACCGCTCGGGACCGGCGGCCACGTAGGTGCGCTCGTGGGCGGCGTCGGCGGTGAGGGCCTGCACGAAGGCAGAAGCGATCTCGGTGGCGTGGACGGGCTGCATTTCAAAGGAGCCGTCGCCGAACACGGGGAGGATCGGAAACGGGCGCACGAGGTCCGTCAGAATTTGGGAGGCAAACTCGGGGCGGCCGGGGTCCGGTTCGCCGAAGAGGAGGGAGGGGCGGATGATCGTCCAGTGATCGAAGTCGGCGTCCGTCACGATCTGTTCGGCCTCCCACTTCGAGCGCTGGTACGTCGTGGCGTCGTCAGGGTGGGCGCCGTTTGCACTCATGTGAATGTAGCGGGCGACCCCGGCGTCCCGGGCGGCCTCGACCACGTGCCGGGTGCCGTCGACGTGGATGCGGTCGAAGGTGACATTGCGGGCGGGACGTTCCTCGATAATGCCGACGAGGTGAATGACGGCGTCGCAGCCGGCAACGGCACCGGAGAGAGACGAGGGGGCCGTCACGTCGCCCTCCGCGACCTCGATGGCGTCGTCCGTCACGGCGAGGTCGGCGGGAGAGGAGCGGACCAGGCACCGGGGCGTGTGATCCCGGCGAAGCAGCTCGCGCAGGACGTAGGAGCCGACGTATCCCGTGGCCCCCGTGAGGAGTACGCGCATGGAGGGGGAGGACTGGTGAGAAGAGGGCAGCAGGGCAGCGGGGTTACGAGAGGTCGGTCGGGTCCGTGCCCGTCCCGTTCATTTCCGGCTTGGGGATTCCGAAAGAGGTTCCGACGTCGAGAGCGGCTGCAATGAGGGAAGAGTCGCGAGGCACAGTGCGAGTTTGATCCGCAACCTCCGACAACGGGATGTCCGTAAAGGCCCCCTTTTGCAGAGCGACCATCACTCCGAATTCTTCCTCCCCGACGAGTTGGGCGGCTCGAGTGCCGAAGACCGTCGCCAGGTTTCGGTCGTAGGGCGTGGGGGTGCCGCCGCGCTGCATGTGGCCGAGGATCGTAGTGCGAATCTCACTTTCCAGTCGCGTCTGAAGCTCTTCCTGCAACGCGCGGCCAATGCCGCCGAGGCGCACAGAGTCGACGGTCTTCTCGACGCGCTCTCGAATCACGCGCTCTCCGTGTTTCGGTTTGGCGCCCTCGGCGATGGCGATGATCGTGAACCGCTGACCGCCCTGTTGACGATCGACGCATACCTGCGCGACCTCGTCGGTCTCGTACTCGATTTCGGGGATGAGAATGACGTCGGCCCCGCTGGCGACGCCGGCGTGGAGGGCGATCCAGCCGGAATACCGGCCCATCGTCTCGATGATCATGACCCGATGATGGCTCTGCGCCGTGGTGTGAATGCGGTCGATGGCTTCGCTCGCGATCGAGACGGCGGTGTCGAAGCCAAACGTGCGGTCCGTGCCCACGAGGTCGTTGTCGATGGTTTTCGGCACCCCCACGACGTTGAGGCCGAGCTCGGTGAGGCCGTGGGCGATTGTCATGGTCCCGTCGCCGCCGATGGCGACGAGGGCACTCAGGTCGAGACTTTCGTACGTGCTCACGGCCTGGGCCGACACGTCGGCGCCGCTCCGGGGCTGGTAGTTGAACGGATCGGCCTTGTTGCTGGCCCCGAGAATGGTTCCGCCCCGAGTCAAAATGCCGCCCACGTCCTGGTACGTGAGGGGTTGAATGTTGCGCTCGACGAGGCCGCGGTAGCCGTCCCGGATCCCGACGACTTCGGCGTTGTGCTGCAGGATGAGAGATTTGGTGACGGCCCGGAGGGCAGCATTGAGGCCGGGGCAGTCGCCACCGCCGGTAAGTACGCCGACGCGGAGCGGTTCACTGGGCATTGCGCGGATTGAACTGATGGAAGAGTGCGTGAGGTTGCAGCGGAAATATGAGGACTGATCCTGCGGTGTGCAAGACGCCTGCACATCTGAGAAAAGCGAGCTCGGATGATAAGGAATTATCTCAAAAGACGGGAGCGTGCGGAGTCGGTCGTACTGTCGGGTCGTCTACGTGCACGGATTGCCGGTTTCAGGCAGATCCGGAGCTACGTCCACGTTGATTCAACCGTTTTGAGATAATTCCGAGGAGCGAACGGAGGCAAGCCGGCGGATCGTCCATGTGCCGGCCGCATCAGCAGGCTGTGAAGGCGCGGACAGGCACTGAACGAGTCCTTTTGAGTGGAGGATCCGTGGCAGGGACGGGGGCAGCGAGAATCTTCTCCATTCAAGTGCGCCGTTTCCCTACGCGCGGACGGGAGAAAGGCGCATGGAGAGCGTCGCCGGGCGGTGTACCTTGAGAGCAGGTCGGTGCAGAGGGGAGCACGCCCGAGACGATCCCCATTTCCCACTCATCCACGTTTTCTACTGCCATGAATGCCGTTCGACACATTATCCGGAGCCTCAGCGTCTTCATGGGAGTGTGGGTCATCGTCAGCTTTGCGGGCGTCATGTTTAACACGGGAAATGCCGGGTTTTGGACGACCAGTCTGATGTGGGCGCTCCTCGCCAGTTTGGTCGTCATGCCGGGCCTCGTGATTGCCCACCACATGCGACAGAATGCCGAGAGGAAGGCCCGGCCCTCGTACGCGGCCGACTCGGAAGAAGGGATCTCCGAGCAGCCGGCATTCGTGTCCGAGGGGCAGCAGAACCAGGCGCAGTGGCCCCCCTCCGAAACGACGGCCGACGATCGTGCCGACGGATAACGACCGCGAGCCATCCGATCCTCCCGCGTCAGCCCCTCAGTGCGTCACGGAGCGTTCGGGCCGACTCCGCTGCGGCCTCGGCATAGTCGTCGCCCTCGGAAGCGTAAAGAATGCTTCGGCTGGAGTTGACGAGGATCGAACCCTTCTCGGTGTGCGCGGCGTCTCGTACGACCGCCGGATCGCCCCCCTGCGCCCCCACCCCGGGAATCAAAAACGGGAGCGTCGGGCTGTCCTCCCGAAGATCGGCCAGCGCCTCGGGAGCGGTGGCACCTACCACGAGTCCCGCTGTGCCGTCCGCCTCGGAAGACCATTCGCTGACCGTGCGGGCCACGTGCCGATAGAGCGGTGTGCCGTTGCAGGTGCACGCCTCCTGCAGGTCCGCGGCCCCGTCGTTGGAGGTGTGGGCGAGGACGAAGGTGCAGCGGTCCTCGTAGTCGAGGAAGGGGGCGACGCTGTCTCGCCCGAGATACGGCGACACGGTACAGGCGTCGAAGCCGAGGTCGTCGTAGATCGATTGGGCGTAGAACCGGGCGGAGTTTCCAATGTCGCCCCGTTTGGCGTCGCCGATCAGGAGACAATCGTCCGGGACGGCGGCCGTGACCTGATCGAGCACCGTCAGGCCGGCGGGCCCGAGGGCCTCGAAGAAGGCAAAGTTCGGTTTGAAGGCGCAGGCGTAAGGGGCTGTCGCCTCGATGATCGTCGCACAAAACTCGCGGACGGCGTCCGTTAGCAGACGGCCGTCTCGCAGGGGCATCGGGAGGCGGGAGGGATCCGGGTCGAGCCCCACGCAGGCCAGGCTTTCCTTTTTTGATTGGATGCGGTGGAGGCGGTCGGGAAACGAGTCGGACATAAACGGAACAGAGCAGTGTGCGGACGGACTGTCGCTTCCAACGTAGCGGTAGAGCGAGGTAGGCGCAATCGAAAGTTCTGTGGGACTGGGCGAACGCATGTGAAAAGCCATCTCGGTCGAACGGGCGGTCGGGCGTCCTCGATAATCGCTTCTGCGAGGAGCGTGTGCGAGAACGGGAGTGTGGGCGTATGGGAGAGTGTAGTGCAATATTCTGCACCGAATTTCGTCCTTCGTCGACGATCGTCGCCAGGATGCGATTGCCGTGTTCTGTCGGGCAGGAGCTGAGGCAATTATTTCCAGTCGGGGGTGGTGGGGCTCCGGTGCATGTGATCGGTCTGTTGAGGGTGTGTGCGGGAGACTCGAGTCGAAGGGCCGAGATTGGTGGAAAAATTCCAGTCATTGGGGGAGTCCACGGAAATCTGTTTGGTGGAGAGCGGGCACCGTTCCGTCTATTTCTGGAGAAATGGGACCGGCCGGGGGCGGGTCGGAAGGAACCGATGGGCGGATGATACTTACCATTTTTCTCCTGTTGGAAGCACTTCCAATTCCGACAGACTACTCGCGCACGGTTCGGAGCGGGGCCGTCTGTTCCGCTTCGTTGAGCCGTTCGACTCGACGGCAGAGAGGAAGTGCGCGTGCGTTGTCCCCTGTACCAATCTTTCGCATTTCATGTCAAACCCAACTCAAGGACTCAGCGACATTACGGGCGTCTCGGACGAGGACCGGGCGATGATCCAGAACATTGAGGCGATGATGGGACCGGAACCCGAAGACATGGGCGTTATCAAGAATGTGTTCTGGGGACGCTTTCGTGAAGATCTTTTGTTTCCGTATCCCCGGGAGGGAGCCGACGAACGGGAGCGGTGCGATGCACTTCTGGACGAATTGGAAGCGTACCTCGAGAACGAGCATCCACGGGTGGAAATCGACCGGGAGCAGTACATCCCCGAGTGGGTCATCGACCGCCTCTTCGACATGGGGGTGCTCGGGATGATTATTCCGGAGGAGTACGGCGGATTGGGGCTGGGGGTCACGAGCTACAATCGGGTGCTCGAACTCATCGGGCGCTATTGTTCGTCGACGGCCGTGTTGGTGTCGGCGCACCAGTCCATCGGGTGCAAGGCACTGGTGCTGTTCGGGACGGAGGAGCAGAAGGAGGAGTACCTCCCGATGGTTGCGCAGGAGGAACTGAGTGCCTTCTGCCTGTCGGAGCCGAACGTGGGGTCGGACGCGGCGGCACAGGAGTCCTTTTCGGTGCGGACGGAGGACGGCGATTACATTTTGAACGGGGAGAAGAAGTGGTCGACGTCCGGGGCGCTCAGCGGGCTCTTTACGGTGATGTGCAAGAACATGGTGCCTGATTCCGACACGGGTGAGCTCGAGCAGCATGGGGTCAACGCGCTCATTGTGACACCGGACATGGACGGGGTCGAGGTTTTCGAAAAGAACCGCGCCAAGACGGGAATTCGAGGGACGTGGCAGGCCCGCTTTCGGTTCAACGACGTGCGCGTGCCGAAGGAGAATCTTCTTCACGAGGAAGGGGAGGGCCTAAAGGTGGCGCTCTCGTGCCTCAACTACGGTCGCTGCACGCTGAGTGCCGGGATTACGGGGGCGGCCAAAGATGCGATGGAACAGGGCATCAAGTGGGCGCAGACCCGCTATCAGTTCGAGCGGCCGCTGGCCGACTTCGAGCTCGTGCAGCAGAAGATTGCCCGGATGTCGGCGCTCACCTACGCAATGGACGCGGCGTTGTACCTCGTGACGGGGATGCTCGACCGCGGAGACACCGACATTATGGTCGAGACGGCCATCACAAAGGTGTTCTGCTCGCACTTCGGTTGGGAGGTAATCGACGAGGCGATGCAGATCATGGGTGGGGAGGGGTACATGACCGAGCACGAAATTGAGCGGGCATGGCGGGACAACCGCATTCACAAGATTGTGGAGGGCTCCAACGAGGTCATGCAGTCTTTCATTTTTGCGTACGGGGGCAAGCAACTCGCCGAGCAGATGGTGTCGGTCCAGGAGGCCTTGTTCTGGGACAGCGACGAGACGCTGGGGGACAACCTAAAACGCATCGTCACGGCGGCGACCAACCCCACGGTGATGAGCAAGGCCCTGCCGCTGGCCGGACAGCTCTTCCTCGGCCTCAAGCCGAGTCCGCCCCGCATCCGGAACGTGCACCCGGCCCTACAGGACCAGGCCGATCGCCTGGCGACCCTCGTGCAAAAGCACTCGCACTACTTCAAGCTGGTGAGCAAGTGGGAGCGAGAAGAGGTGGTGCAGCACCAGGCCCAGCAGGCCCGAGTGGCGAACAATGCGATCTACCTCTTTGCTCTGTCGGCGGCGCTTTCGAAGATGGACGATCAGCTGCGGACCGGAGAATTTGGACCGGCGTTCGAACGGGATCGAGCGGCGTTCGAGTACCTGTTCGACTGGTTCGAGAACGAGATCTACCGCACCTTCGGCGAGATGCGCCTCAACGCCGACGAGAGCATGCGGGAGGCCGCCGAGGCGGCTCGAGCCTACAACGACACCCTTCCGAATCAGGACTACTACATCCACGAGGGCAGCCCGCTGGGGCGTGATGCGGGGAAGACGCCGCCCACTGAGCACATTCAGCAGTTCGACGGCGGGGGACAAGATCCCCGCGAGGTAGGTCGTGCCCCGGGCGAGACCGACGAGCTCGACGTGGACGAGCTGACGGACGAGGTGGCTCCGCCCGAGGGACGGGG
>CAZCUZ010000079.1:0-10168 GCA_964502085.1 uncultured Salinivenus sp.
CCGGAGGCATCGGCAGTCGCTTTTGGCCCGCGAGCCGAAAAGATCGTCCCAAGCAGTTCCTCGACGTCTTCGGCAACGGCACCCTCATCCAGAACACCATTGCTCGCCTCCAAGGGCTCATCCCCCCGGAGCGCTGCCTCGTGGTGACCCACGAGCGCTACGTCGAACAGGCCCAGAAGCAGCTGCCCGCGGTGCCGGAGGAAAACATCCTGGCCGAGCCCATCAGCCGCAACACGGCCCCCTGCATCACGTACGCCGCCACCGTGCTCGCGGACCGGGACCCGGAGGCCACGATGGTGGTGCTGCCGGCCGACCACGTGATCGGCAACGTCCAGCAGTTCCACGACACCCTCGAGGTCGCCACCGAGGCGGCCCAGAAGCCCAACGCCCTCGTCACGATCGGCATCGAGCCGACCTATCCCGCCACCGGCTACGGATACATCCAGTACGACAGCGACGCTCCCACCGGCGAGCTGCAGGCCCACCCCGTGCTCACCTTCGCCGAGAAGCCCGACCAATCCACCGCCGAGCGCTTCATCGACAGCGGCGACTTTCTGTGGAACAGCGGCATGTTCATCTGGCGGGCCGACACCATCCTCGACCAGGTCGAGACGCACCTGCCGGACACCCACGAGGCCTTCACGCCGGTTCGCGAGGCGGAGGCAGACGTCGACGTGGACACGCTGACGCAGGCCTTCCAGGAGAGCCCGCGCATCTCGATCGATTACGGCGTCATGGAGCAGGCCGACCCCGTGTACGTGGTGCCCGGCTCCTTCGAGTGGAACGACGTCGGCGACTGGCGGGCCGTCTACGACCTCAGCGAAAAGGACGAGCACGGCAACGTCATCGAGGGCAACGTCATCATGCAGGACTCGAGCCGCTGCTTCGTACAGGCGGGCGACCGCCTCGTCGTGCTCGTCGGCCTCCACGACAAAGTGGTGGTCGACACCGACGACGCCGTGCTCGTCTGCGACCGCGACAGCGCGCAACAGGTAAAGCAGGTCGTCGAGTACCTCCACGCCCATCAGTTCGAAGAGTACGTGTAAGAACGGGTCCCCCGGAGCTCGACTTTTGAGAATGATCGTGCCCACTCCGTCTGGACCGGAGTGGGCATTTCTTTGTGTCCCCTCGGCAAGAGGAACCGCTCCCTCTTCCTTTTCTCGTTTTGTCAATCGTTCTTCTCTTCGTCTTCTCATAAAAAGTGAACCCCCAACACGAAGTGACGTTACGGTCACTCGGTGACTAAGAAGTCACATTCTGACCACTCGTCCATTCCCGGCCTCCCCCTTTATGTCTACCTCCTCCGATGCCTCCCTCTCTCGCCGCGAACGCGAGCGGCAGAGGCGTCGCCAGGCCATGCTCCGCGCCGCTCAGATTGTCTTCGCCGAAAAGGGGTACGCCCGCGCCACCCTCGACGAAATTGCCGAACGAGCCGAGTTCGGCAAGGGAACGCTGTACAACTACTTCGAAGGCGGCAAGGAAGACATCCTCTTTGCCATCTTCGAGTCCATTTACGACGACATCTGCGAGATCATTCGACGGGTGTTTCTCGAAGAGTCTCCCCCCGACCGCCCCCTGCGCGAGACGTTCCACGCGTTCGTGAAGGCCTTTATCGACTTTGCCCACGAGCGAGAAGAGCTCTTCCTCATTCTCGCCAAGGAGTCCCACCGCATGGCCTTCAGCGAAGACGCAGATCGGGCGTGCTTTTTCCAAAAACAGCAGGACCGGATGGTCGACACCCTCACTCCGATTCTGGAGCGCGCCATGGAGGCGGATGAAATCCAGGACCTGCCGAGCGAGCCCGTCGCCCACCTGCTCATCGCCAACGTGAACGGCATGGTGATCCACCATCACCTGAGCAAACACGACGACCCGAACGCTCCCTCCCTCGACCTTTGCGACACGTCGACCGATCACGACGCCCCGCTCCTCGATCGCCCCGATGAGGCGGCCGACTTCCTCACCCGGATGCTGTTCGACGGGCTCGGTCGAACGTAGGACGTTTTGCCCGCTGTTCTTCTCTTGGACCTCGACGACACCGACTGGCTACATGACTGTCTCCACCAATCGATTTGCACTGTGGACGACCCTGCTCGTCCTCCTCGTGTGGGGAGGCGTCTCTTCCGCACAGGCGCAGCTTCCCACCCCCACCGTCGACACGAGTAAGACGACGCTGACCCTGACGCTGGACGAGGCCCTCGACATTGCCCTAACCCGGAACTACGGACTCAGAGACGCACAGCTCAATGTCGAAAATGCAGACGCCCAGATCCGACAGGCCCGAGGGCAGCTGTATCCCCAGCTCAGCGCCAGCGGCAGCTACACCCGCAACATACAGACCGCCAATCCCTTTGCCGGGAGCGACGTGACGGGCCTCTTCGGGGGCGGCAACGCTACCGACTGGGTGGCCTACAACGAGCGCGCCCAGTTCGACGACGCCACCGACCCGATTCCCTTTTCCGAATTCCAGCAGCGGCAACTGAACGCCCAGCGCGAGGCCGGCATCAATCCCGCTGCCGGCGGCGGCAATCCCTTCGGCGTCGACAATCAGTTCAGCAGCGGGATCAGCGTCCAGCAGACCCTCTTTAGCCGCAGTGCTTTTGCCGCCCTCCAAGGGGCCCAACAACTCGAAGACGTAAACCGATTGGGCGTGACCCAGCAGCGACAGGCCGTCGTCGACAGCGTCCGCGGTGCCTTCTTCGGGGCGCTGCTGGCGCAGGAACAGGCCGAGGTGGCGCGCCAGAGCGTAGAGCGCACGGAAGAAACCCTTGCAGAGGTACGTCGACAGGTCGAAGAGGGCACCACGCCCAAGTATCAGCGCCTCAGTACCGACGTGGAGCTCTCGAACCTGGAGACGCAGCGCGTGCAGGCTGAGAACCGGGCCCGTCTGGCGCGCGAGCAACTGAAGCTCACGCTGGGCCTCCCCATGAACCGGCCCATTGCTCTGGAAGGCTCTCTTGCCGTGGACGAGGCGGGCCATCTGCTGGACCTCACCGCGGAAGAGGCCCTCCAAATGGCCTTCGACCACCGGCCCGACCTCAAACGAGCTCGCCAGAACGTGGAGCTGCGGGAAATCGAAAAAAACACGGTCAGCGCCGAGTACTTCCCGACCGTCTCGGCCGTTGCCAACGTCGATTACACGGGTCGCGTGCCGGACGACCGCTCGCAGACAATTTCGAACCCCACGGATCCGTTTGACTTCTCCGTTCGGGAGCGGGGCTTCTTCCATTCCGACTTCTGGAATCCGAACCTGAACGTCGGGCTGCAGGTCAGCTGGAACATTTTCGACGGCTTTCAACGAGAGTCGCGGCTCCAGCAGCGAGAGGTTGCGGTTCGTCGGGCCGAGCTGCAGTACGACCAGCAGGAGGCCGCCGTCCGGCTCCAGATCGAGCAGGCGATTCAAAACCTGCGCGCCTCCTACCAGCGTCTTCAATCCCAGGCCCAAAACGTAGAGACGGCCGAACTCAACTACGAATACACCCGGCGGCGAGTGAGCAGCGGCGTCTCGACCCAGCTGGAGCTTCGAGAGGCCTCCACCCAGCTCGACGAGAGCCGACTCAATCACCTGCAGGCCATTCACGATTATCTCCGGGCCCGCAGTGCCCTCGAGCGCGCCACGGGCGTCGCTCTCACCGACGACAGTCCGTTCGAGCGCGTGGGAACCCCGTCCACGCCGTAGCCGCCGTGCCCGCTGCTTCCGCTCCTTCCCGTTCACTCTTCTCCTTGTCTGCTCCCTTTATGTACGTCATACGGACGCTTCCTTCGTGGCTCTTGCTCTTGGTGAGTGTCGGCCTGCTTCCCCTCCTCGCCGGATGCGGAGAGGGCTCCGCCGAGAATTCGACCGCCGACCGGGAAGAAAATCGCACGCGCGTCGAGACCCTCGTGCTGGACCCCCAGCAGTTTGAGGACGTCGTGGAGGTAACCGGAAGCGTCGAGGCCCTCGACGACGCCGCCCTCTCCGCGCAGACCAACGGCACGCTCGTCTACGTCGCCGACCTCGGGACGCGCGTGTCCGAGGACTCGATCGTGGCACAGGTGAATCCGCGCAGTGCCCGGGCCGCCGTGGAGCAGGCCCAGGCCCAGCTGGCCTCCGCTCAGGCCCAGCACGAGCTGGCCCAGGACACGTACGAGCGGCAGGAACCCCTCTACCGCGACTCAATCATAAGTCCTTCGGAGTTTCAAAACGTCCGCTCGCAGCGGACTCAGGCTCTCGCGTCGCTCAATCAGGCTCGGGCCAACCTCAGCCAGGCCGAGGAACAGCTGGCCAACACGCGGATCACGGCCCCCTTTACCGGAACGGTGGAGGAGCGGCTGGCCGAGCGCGGCGAACAGGTGTCGCCCGGCCAGCAGGTCGTGCGCCTCGTGAACACCGAGCGGGTGCGGGTTCAGGCCGGGGTGCCCGAGCGCTATGCCAACGACCTCGAGCGGGGCGACTCGGTGCAGGTTCGGATTCAGTCCGCCGCCCTCGCGGATCGGACGGGGCGCATCGTCTTCGTAGGCAACACCGTCGACCCGGCGAGCCGCACCTTCTCGATTGAGGTGGAGATCGACAACGCCGAACGCCGGTTGAAGCCCGAGATGGTGGCCAAATTGTTCGTCGTGCGCGAGCGGCTCGACGACGTGCTCGTAGTCCCCCGCTCGGCCATCAGTCGGGACGAAGACGGACTCGGCGCCTATACGGTGGCCCGAACGGACTCCGGCGCCGTCGTGCGCTCTCACCGGGTCACGGCCGGCCCTGCAACCGGCAATCAGATGGTCATTGAGTCGGGCCTCGACCCGGACGACGAGCTCATTACGGTGGGTCGCACGGAGGTTGCCGAGGGCGACCGGATCGAGGTCGTCGGCCAGCACACCGACGTCGAGGACGCTGCCCCCTCCAACGCCCCCACCGAAGACACCGCCGCCGTCCCTCAGCCCGCCCCGACGGACGGAGAGAATGCCGCTCCCGCCACCCCGTAGCACGCTCCTCCTCACGCACCTGATTCTCGGATTGGCCCGCTATGAAGATTACCAACCTGTCGATCAAGTATCGCACGGCCATCGTCGTGCTCACCCTTCTGGTGGTGGGGGGAGGACTGTACAGCTACCTCACAATTCCGAAGGAATCGGCCCCCTCCATCGAGATTCCTACGATCGTGGTGACCACCACGTACCCCGGGGCCAGCCCGGACGACATCGAGTCCGTCGTGACGCAGCCCCTGGAGCAGGAAATCGGAAGCGTCAACGACATCGACGAGATGCGCTCGACCTCCACCGAGGGGGTCTCCACCATCGTCGCCGAGTTCAGCCCCAGCATCGACAACGACAAAGCCTACCAGGACGTGAAGGACGCGGTGGATCGGGCACAGACGGACCTGCCCAGCGGGATCGAGGACGATCCCGTCGTCAGCGAGATCAACACCGAGGACTTCCCCATCATGACGGTGAACCTGGGGGCGGACTACTCGCTGGCCCGCCTCAAGGAGGTGGGCAAGGACCTCCAGGATGACATCGAGGGCATCCCGAGCATTCTGGAAGCCAACCTCGTCGGCGGACTCACGCGAGAGGTGCAGGTGAACGTGGACCTGACGGCCCTCAAGAGCCACGGGCTCACGTTCCAGGATCTCATTACCACCATTCAGCAGGAAAACCGCAACATTCCGGGGGGCTCCATCGACGTGGATCGCCTGAACTACCTGGTGCGCGTCGACGGGCGATTCGACGATCCCGAAACTCAGATTCCCGACCTCGTCGTGGGCGCCCCCGACGGAACGCCCGTGTACGTGCGGGACGTGGCCGACGTGGTGTTCGGATTTGAAGATCGGAGCACGTACGCGCGCCTCCGCGTGCTCCAGGAAGAAAACGCGGAGGGAGAGCTCGTCTCCGCCGATCGTCGGGACGAGGCGGTCCCCGTCATCTCCCTCAACGTCACGAAGCGAGGAGGCGACAACATTCTGGAGGCCGTCGAGTCGGTCAACGAGACCATCGACAATTTCGACTTTCCGAGCGGCACGCGCGTGACCGTCACCTCCGACGAGAGTGAAAACGTACGGTCGCTGGTCACGGACCTGGAGAACAACATCATCAGCGGCCTCATCTTCGTCGTCGCCGTTCTGCTCTTCTTTCTGGGCGTCCGCAACGCCACCCTGGTGGGCATCGCCATTCCCCTGTCGATGTTCACGTCCTTCCTGTACTTCCACGCGCTGGGGTACACGCTCAATTTCGTGATGCTGTTCTCGTTCATCATCGCCCTGGGGATGCTGGTCGACAACGCGGTGGTGGTCGTGGAAAACATCTACCGCTTCATGGAGGCGGGGTACTCCCGATGGGAGGCCGCCAAGCGCGGAACGGCGGAGGTAGGCGGAGCCGTCGTGGCGGCCACGGCGACGACGGTGGGCGCGTTTGCCCCGATGCTGTTCTGGCCCGACGTGATCGGGGAGTTTATGAGCTTCATGCCCCTCACCCTCATCGTCACGCTCACCTGCTCCCTCTTCGTGGCACTCGTCATCAATCCGGTGGTCTCGGGCATGTTTATCCGGCTCGAGAACGGGGAGGAAGACGATGAGGACGCGTCCTCCTTCGCACGCTATCTGGGCGCGGGGGCCATCCTGCTTTCCGGCGTGGTCCTGGGCATGGCCAACTGGAAGACGCTCGTGGTCGTCGCCGTGGCGGCGCCCACGCTTTATGCCCTCCACACGTACCTGCTCCGACCCATCGGGGACCGGTTTGCTCAGGAGACGCTTCCGCGCATCATTCAGATCTACCGACAGTTTCTGAACTTCATGCTGGAGCGCGACTACTCCCAGCCGCGGTCGCTCCTCCGAAATACCGGCGCCCTGGGGGCCTTCTCGCTGGGGGTGGCCCTGTGTGCTCTCGGCGGAATTGTGACGGGACTCACCAACCTCATGGCCGGTAGCATCTTGCTCGTGCCCGGCGGGCTGCTCCTCGCCATCGGCGCGATCGGCATTGTGATCCACTCGTTCGAAGGGATGTACCTCGGGGGCCGGATTACCGCGGCTCTGGGAGGACTCCTGGGCCTGCTGATGGTCCCCTTCCTGGGCGCGGCGCTGTGGCAGGGAAGCCTCCCCCTGTCCTCCTTCCTCATCATGATGGTCGTCCCCGTCGTCATCATGCTGGTGGGGGCCGCCGGCGCAACCTTTTTGGACGATCGCGATCACCTCTTCCTGACCGATCACCGAGCGCTCCTCCTCAACGGCGCCCTGGGCACCTTCTTTCTCATCGTCGGGCTCTACGCCCTCGCCCCCACGGGGGTCTCCTTCTTCCCGTCGACGGATCCCGGTCGCGTCCAGATTACGATTGACAGCCCCATCGGAACCAACGTCGAAACGTCCAACGAGGTGGCCGAAACGGCCGAGCAGCGCCTCAATGAGCTGCTGCAGGACGCCCCCAACGCCGAGGCCAACATCGAAAACATCCTGACCAACGTAGGCATCGGCGGCGATTCCCAGTTCGGCGGAGGCGCCAGCCGCGAGGAGCGCGCCCGCCTCGCCCTCAACATGGTCGACTACGAAGAACGGGCGGAGCCCTCCACGAAGACGCTCGACCGGCTTCGGACTCAGCTTCAGGGCATTCCCGGCACCGAGATCGACTTCGAGGAAGAAACGCAGGGCCCGCCGACCGGCCCACCCGTCAACATCGAGGTGGCCGGGCCCGACTTCGATCGCATCGTCTCCATCACCCGAGAGATCAAGGCGCGCCTCAGCGAAGCGACCGACGACGGAACCATTCCCGGACTGGTCGACGTGACGGACGACCTCAACGCGGGCCGCCCGGAAATGCGAGTGAACGTAGACCGCGAGCGGGCCAACCAGTTCGGGCTCTCGACGCAGCAGATCGCCTCCACGGTGCGAGCGGCCATCCAGGGCACGGAGGCCAGCACCTACCGCGACGGAGAAGACGAATACGACATTACCGTTCGCCTCCAGGACGAGGACCGCCAGAGCCTCGAAAGCCTGCGCAACCTCTCCATTGCCACGCCCACGGGCGACCAAATTCCACTCGTGTCCGTGGTCGACCTCGAAGAGGGCACCGGATTCGGGTCGATCACCCGTCTCGACGAACAACGAGTGGTCACCGTCCAGGGCGACGCAGCCCCCGGCTACAACGACAACGCCGTGCTGCAACAGGTCCAACAGCTTCTGGACGACTACGAACAGGAACTGCCGTCGGAGTACACCCTGACCTACACGGGCCAGAACGAGGACCAGCAGGAAAGCTTCGGCTTCCTTTTCACTGCCCTCATCATTGGCGCCTGCCTCATTCTCCTCGTCATGATTGCCGAGTTCAACTCGGTGAGCGCGCCCTTTATCATCATGACCGCCGTGGGCCTCAGTCTCATTGGAGTGCTGCTGGGCCTCATCCTCACCCGGACGCCGTTCAGCCTGTTCACCTTCATCGGCGTCATCAGCCTGGCCGGCATCGTGGTCAACAACAACATCGTTCTGGTCGACTACATCATGCAGCTCCGGCAACAAGGAACGAAGAAGCAGAAGGCGATCGTCGAAGGAGGCGCCACCCGCCTGCGTCCGGTCCTGCTCACGGCCCTGACCACCATCCTCGGCCTCGTGCCCCTCACCTTCGGCATCAACATCGACTTTGTGGGGCTCCTGGCGGACTTCGCGCCCAACTTTCAGATTGGCAGCGAGAACACGCAGTTCTGGGGCCCGATGGGTACGGCCATTATCGCCGGCCTCACGTTCGGCACCTTCCTCACGCTCGTCATCGTTCCCGTGATGTACTCGACGTTCGATTCGGTGTCGGCGCGCGTGACGGCCCTCTTCGGGGTCGATCCGGAAGAGGGGCGCATCATGACGGAGGCCGTCGCGTCCGAGGGCGGTGTGGCTGTGGCGCCGGACCAGGCCGCTGACCCCTCGTCGGACGTGCCGGCCGGCAACGGCCTCCCTTCTTCAGAAGAAGAGACAGAACCGTCCGCCCCGAACACGCCTCCTGCCTCTTCCGAGTGAGAATCCCTGCGGGTCCCCCGACCGCGTCGGCGTGCGGCCTGCAGCCCCTCACCAATGTCTCGGGCCCACCCGATTGTTTCAGACAAATTTCCGGAACAACCTTCACTCTCCAGAGCGTTCTCATACCCAATCGTCCGTAATTCCCTCTCTCGCAACAAGATACAGCCATGACACGCGACGAAACCAACGGGACTGCCGTTCAGGAAGAGACGTTTCAAGAGCGTGACGATGCCCTTCTCAAGCGCATCGGCCAGATGGGCATGCACGCGCTCGACGGGATCTACGGTCAGTTCTCGAAGGTCGGGGACAAACCGGTACACGATCCCGACGTTTTCGGGTGGACCTCCCTTCTCGAAGACAACTGGCAGGTAATGCGGGAGGAGCTCGATGAGATTCTCCAGCACCGGGAGGCCCTCCCCAGCTTCCACGACATCGCGGAGGACGCCTCGACGATCTCGCAGGACGACAACTGGAAGACGTTTTTCCTCTACGGCTACGGCGAGAAGGCGGAGGAAAACTGCGCCCGGTGCCCCCGCACCACGGAGTTGATCGAGCAGATTCCGGGCATGACGACGGCCTTCTTTTCCATCCTCTCGCCCGGCAAACACATTCCCCCGCACCGCGGCCCGTACAAGGGGGTCCTGCGCTATCACCTGGGCCTGAAGGTACCCGATCTCGCCGAGAAGTGCCGCATCCGCGTGGCCGATGAGATCGTGCACTGGGAGGAGGGAGAGAGCATGGTGTTCGACGACACCTACAACCACGAGGTCCGGAACGAAACCGACGGCGAACGCGCCATCCTCTTCCTCGACGTAAAGCGGCCGATGCACCAGCCGATGGCCGCCATCAACGACCTCGTGCTGGGCCTCCTGCGCTACACGCCCGTCGTGCAGAACGCCCGCGAAAACCAGAAGCAGTGGTCGAAGCAGCTCGAACGGGCGGAGGCGGAAAAACAACCCGCATAGTCCTCGGACCATACAATGTGGGGACGTTTCTCCTCCCGCAATGTAGAGAAACGGAGAACAGACCCGAATCCACGTCTTCCTCTCGACCGTCCTCCCCACCCTCCGGGGCGCGACAGGCGTTGTGCTTCCTCCGTTCAGTCCGTTGGTTGGGGCCTATATCTCCTTTCCCCACTGCGACCGTTCGGCATGTCCTCGCCCCCTCTCCCTCTCCCCTTTGTCCTTCTCTGTTCATGTCTGATC
>CAZCUZ010000079.1:10268-13324 GCA_964502085.1 uncultured Salinivenus sp.
ACCAACAAGACGATGACGAGGACCTGGCGGTGGTCGGCGTGTTCGTCGAGGTGGGCGACGACCCCCATCCGGCGTTCGAGGGATGGGACTCAAAAACGTCCGTCTCTATAAATCCCGAACAACTCCTCCCTGCCGACAGCAGCTTTTATACCTACCAGGGCTCCCTCACCATTCCTCCCTGTCGCCAGAACGTCCGCTGGATCGTGATGAACACGCCCATCGAAATATCGAACGAGCAGCTGGCGGCCCTCCGGGCACGGTATTCGGACAACGACCGGCCCGTGCAGCCTCTAAACGACCGCGAGTTGGTGTACGTGGGGCAGTGACGAGCGATGGGAGCGGGTCCGAGATCGTGGAGTTCTTTTCGAAAGGGGATACTACTTGCTCTGCGGTGCAAATCGCTCCGATTGAATACCCGCAAGAGCCTGGGAGCAGTATTGTCCGTTCGATACGGTCCTTCTGGTCGGCTTTGCTGTCGGAAGCAGAAAATCCGGCAGTGGCCAGGTGCTCCGGTCCGACGCGAAAGAACCGACGGATCCGCTTCTCAACTCCGTCTACGGCCGACACGGGCTCGGCCCGAACAATCTCGGCGTCGGGTCGAAGAACTAACGGCTCCGTCGTTTGAACCGGTTCCCTTTTCTACGTCCCCGTGCTTTTCCCCGCCCTCTCCACCCCCTCCCTCCTGATCGAGCATCCCCGTCTGGAGCAGAACCTTGCCCGCATGCAGGAGACGGCGACGGCAAACGACGCAGCCCTGCGCCCGCACGTCAAAACGCACAAGTCCGCCGCCCTCGCCCGGCGGCAGCACGAGCGCGGGGCCGCGGGCCTGACGGTGGCGACCGTCGAGGAGGCGGATGCGTTCGTCGCGGCCGGGGCCGACGACGTTCGCATCGCCTATCCGGTGACCGGACGTGACCAGCACGAGCGGCTGGCAGCGCGCCGGGATCGGGCCTGCCTCTCCTGCACCGTCGACACCGTGGCGGGGGCCGAGCAGGCCTCGGCGGTGCACGCGGCCCGCAACGAGCCGCTGGAGGTCCTGATGGAGGTGGACGTGGGACACGGACGCTGCGGCGTGCGGTGGGACGACGCGAACGCAGCCCGCCGGCTGGCCCGTCGCATCGTCGACCTCCCCGGCCTCCACCTCGTCGGAATTCTCACCCACGCGGGACAGGCGTACGACGGCCCCTCCGGCGACGAATCCGAGCGGGAGGCCCTCCGGCGCGCGGCCCGGCACGAGCGCGACCGGATGCTGACCGTCGCCGCCCGCCTTGCCGACGCGGACGTTCCGGGCGTGCGACCCGGCTCCTTCGAGATCAGCATCGGATCGACGCCGACGATGGCCGCGTTCGAGAACGCCGAGCACGAGGGCTTCCGGATCACCGAAATCCGCCCCGGCAACTACGTGGTGCACGACGCCATGCAGGTGGCGCTCGGCGCCGCCTCCCTGAACGACTGCGCACTCACCGTCCTCACCACCGTCGTCAGCACGAAGGCGCGTCCCAACGGCCCCGACCGTGCCTTCGTGGACGCCGGGAAGAAGGTCTTCACGACGGACACCGGCTACGGCACCGACGGGCACGGAATCGTCCTGGCGGACGCCGCCTCGATGACGCCCGCCTCCGACGTTCGCATGGCCGACCTCTCCGAAGAGCACGGCTGGCTGGAACTCCCCGACGCCTCTCGACTGGACGTGGGAGACCGGCTGCGCATCGTCCCGAACCACGCCTGCGTCACCGTCGCCACGCAGTCGCGCCTCTACGTCGTCGACGGAAATTCGATCGTAGACACCTGGTCGGTCGACGCGCGACGCTGAAGGCCTGAGAGACGAGAGGGCCGACCCAAACCGGTGGTCGTCTCCGTCGCCCACTCGTTCTTGTCGGGAACGTCCCCCCCTGTTTCCGTTACCCGTTAATGAAGAAGATGACCGCATTCGGTCTCCCCGGTCCATCGTCATGATTTACCTCCGCACGCAGCAGCCGGCGCCCCACCTCGTCATCGAACTGGAGAACACCGTCTCCGGCCCCGACGTGCGACAGGAACTCGCGTCCCTCCCAACGCTCCTGTCCGCGCTTCCGGACCGTTTCGTCGCCCGAATCGTCTATTCGGAGCTTCTCCTCTTCGAGGCAGAAGCCGTCGGTCCCCTCTTCTATTACGTCACGCACCTCTTCGATGCCGATCCAGGCCTCTGCGTGTTCGTGGACGGCGGACGATCCCCCCATCCCGGTCTCCGGTCCTTCATTCGCCGAATCGGGCTGACGGACCAGTTGGTCTTCGTCCCCACCCGAAGCGAGGCCGACGCACAGATCCGGTCGTTCGTCCAGGAACAGGAGGGGTGAGCGTCGATCCCGCCCGCAAAATGCCCGCAAAAACCTCCGTCGCCCCCGAACGAACCGGCAGACCGCGGCGTCTGTACAACTTGCGCCGCGAGGTTTCCTGTTGATCTACTGCCCCATGACGGAGGTTCGCTCCTACGAGGACGTCGACACCCTGGCCGATCGGCTCCGCGAGGTGCCGTACGAGGCGATTCTGCGCACGATTGGACGGGTGGCGACGCGGGAAAGCATCGAGGCGTACGCCGTCGGGGGTATGGTGCGGGACGTGCTCCTGGGCCGTTCGACGACGGACCTCGACTTCGTGACCGTGGGCCCGGGCACCGGCATCGAGCTGGCCGAAGCGGTGGCCGAGGAACTGGGGGGCCACACTGCGCACGTCTATCCCAAGTTCGGCACTGCGGCCCTCCGACTTCCCGCAGAGGAGGCCCTCCCGGACGACCACCCCGACGACGCCCTGGAACTGGAGTTCGTCGCGGCACGCACGGAAAGCTACCGGTCTCACTCCCGCAAGCCCGAGGTGGAGGCGGGCACGCTGGAGGACGATCAGTACCGCCGCGACTTTACGGTCAACGCGATGGCCATCCATCTCACCCCGGACCGCTTCGGGGACCTGATCGATCCGTTCGACGGGCGGCGCGACCTGGAGCGGGAGACGATCGACACGCCGCTCGACCCGGAGGAGACCTTCGAGGACGATCCGCTCCGCATGATCCGGGCCGCCCG
>CAZCUZ010000080.1:0-12749 GCA_964502085.1 uncultured Salinivenus sp.
CGAAGCTCCTCGAAGGTCCACCACCGCAGGGAACCGGACGCCTCCGTGTGGGCTTTTTGCATGGCCGATCGGGTTCGATCTCGGGGGCCGATCCACCCCTGTCCCGATTTCGCCGTCGGCCGCGTTCGGCGGTAGTCCTCGCCGTCGACGAACACGACCCGGTACCGGTCCCGAAACTCCTTGTGGAGAAAGCGCTCGAAGCGACTGTCGCTGAACTGGCGGGACACGTACTGATCGGGCTCCACGTTGCTCGTGGCCACCAGGAGCACGCCGCGGGCGGCCAGCGTCTTCATCACGCCGACGAGGCGCATCTCGGAGGCGGGATCGTCGATTTCGACCTCGTCGAGACAGCAGACCGCGTGCCGGTCGGCGAGCCGGTTGCCAAACACCTCCGGCGTCTCCGTTTGCCGGAAGAGCGTGCTGGAGTGGAGAAACGCGCACGAGATGTCGGGGGTGAGGGCGTTGTACGTGGCAGCCAACAGATGCGTCTTGCCGGTGCCCGCGGGGCCCACCAGGTAGAGTCCGTCCGGGTGGGGCGTCTCCGTCGCGCCGACGAGCCGTTTGATGCGCTGTGGCCACGACGGGGAGTGACGAGACCGCTGCACGAAGGCCCGTGCGGTGCGGAGCGCCTCGGCTTGACTCGGCGTTTTGGGGTCGTAGCCGTCGAACGTGGCGTCGCGAAACCGGTCGGGGAGGGGCATGCAGAGGGGAGTCGGTGCAGCAGGGGGGAGATACTCCCGTCGAGTACGAGGCGAACACTGCTTAACGCGTCAGTCCCTGCCGTATTCCATACAGAGCACAGGAGACCTCGCGTGGGCGTCAGCGGCGATAGGCTTCCCAGCCGAGATAGGCCTGTCCGACGAGGAGGGGGACCACGCTGGCGCCGGCGATCAGGAGCCAGCCGTCGACGCCGGGCGGCACCACCGACAGGATGCCGGCCAGGGGCGGCCAGTACACTGCCAGAAGCAGGAGGGCCACGCACAGTGCAAGCGCGCCCCACACGTAGCCCGTTCGCGAGATCTCATTGTACACCCACCCGCTCTCCGGCATGCGCATGTTGAAGACGTGGAGCAGGCGACTGAGCGAGAGAGTGAGAAACGAGACCGTGACGGCGCGGGTCGTTTCCATCCCGAGGCCGTAGAGCGCCGTGAGGAATGCCCCGAGAATGGTGACGGCGATGAGCACGCCGTAGCCCCCGATGAGGCCCCAGTGGTACGGGGTGAGCACCGACTCGGCCGGGTCGCGCGGCGGGCGATCCATGGCCTCGTCGGTGCCGCGGCCCACGCCGAGGGCGAGGGCGGGA
This sequence comes from uncultured Salinivenus sp., assembly GCA_964502085.1. Classification (GTDB taxonomy): domain Bacteria; phylum Bacteroidota; class Rhodothermia; order Rhodothermales; family Salinibacteraceae; genus Salinibacter. The sequence continues at coordinate 1,304 of CAZCUZ010000080.1, forward strand.
AAGACGTCGTTCAGCACGTTCAGGTAGAGGATCTGCAGAGGGAGGAGCGGGAGCGCGAGGCCCACGGTGGCGGCCGCTCCCACTGCCAAAATCTCCCCCACGTTGCCGGAGAGGAGGTAGACGACGAACTTCCGGATGTTGTCGAAGATGATCCGGCCCTGTCGGACAGCCGCGACGATGGACGAGAACGCGTCGTCCTGCAGCACCATGTCGGCGGCCTCGCGGGCCACGTCGGTGCCGCGTTGGCCCATGGCGACGCCGATGTCGGCACTGCGGAGGGCCGGGGCGTCGTTGACGCCGTCGCCCGTCATGGCCACCACCTGCCCCGAGGCCTGGTGCAGGTCGATCAGGTCGAGCTTCTGCTTGGGCGTGACGCGGGCGTAGACGGCCGCTCCGAGCAGGCGGTCGCGGTCGGCGGACTCCATGTCCTCGACCGAGGTGAATTCGTCCCCTCGCGCGACGGCGTGCTCGTTCACGTCCAGGCCCACGGCCTCGGCGATGGTGCGGGCCGTTTCGGGATGATCGCCCGTGACCATGACCACCCGGATGCCGGCGTCCTGGCACTGCTCGATGACGGGGCGCACGTCGCGCCGCGGGGGATCCAGGAGGCCCGCCAGGCCGATCAGAGTCAGGTCCTCGTAGGGAGGTGCGTCCGCGGCGTCGACGGGTTTTTGGGCGAGGGCGAGCACGCGGAGGCCCTCTCCGGCGAGAGCCTCGCTTCGTTCGATCCAGTCGGCGCGCTCCTCGTCGGAGAGGGGGGAGGGACCGTCGGTCGTGGACACGCTGCTGCAGGCGTCGATGACGTTCTCCGGGGCGCCCTTCACCGCCACCCAGAGGGCATCTCCGTCCTCGTGGTAGGTGGCCATCATGTTGGTGTCCCGGTTGAACTCGACCGTTCGAACGAGGGGGTACTCGTTGAGCAAGGTCGAGCGCGGGTGGTCCGTGTCGCGTCCCAGCCGCAGGAGGGCCACCTCCAGCGGGTCGCCCGTGCTCTCCTCGGCGGCCGTTTCGTTGAGCTCCGCTCCGTTGCAGAGGGTGCCGATTTCGATGGCCCGTTCGAGCCGACCCGTTGGTGCGTCGGGGAGGGGATCGAGGTCGACGGTGTCGTCGGCGAGCACGACGCGGCGGGCGGCCATTCGGTTCTCGGTGAGGGTGCCGGTTTTGTCGGTGCAGATGAGGGTGGTGGCGCCGAGGGTTTCGACGGCCGAGAGGCGACGAACGAAGGCATTGCGCCGGAGCATGATCCACATGCCGTGGGCCAGGGCCACGGTGGCCACGATGGGGAGGCCCTCCGGAATGGCGGCCACGGCGAGCGCGATCCCGGTCTCGATCATCAGGGAGAGGGGCCGTCCGGCCAGCAGGCCGGCCCCCGCCACGGCGGCGGCCACGGCAACGGTCAGCCAGACGAGGCGACGGCCCAGCCGATCGAGTTTCTGCTCCAGCGGGGTCGAACCGGTCTCTGCCGTTTCCACCATGGCGGAGATGGCCCCGAGCTCCGTGTCCATGCCCGTGGCCACCACCACGCCCGTGCCGGTGCCCTCGACGGCGGCAGTGCCCCGGTAGGCCATGCAGGTTCGATCGGCGAGGGGCGTCTCGGCGTCGACGGGCTCGGGATCTTTGGCGACCGGCATCGACTCCCCCGTGAGGGCCGACTCGTCGACCTGGAGCTGATCGGCGTCGAGCAGCCGGAGGTCGGCGGGCACGAGGTCGCCCCCCTCGAGCTCGACCACGTCGCCGGGGACGAGCTCCTCGGCCGATACGGATTTTACGGTGTCGTTCCGGCGGACGCGCGCCGTGACCTGCCCGAGCTGCTGCAGGGCCTCCATCGAGCGCACGGCGCGCCACTCCGTGAAGAACCCGATGGCCGTGTTGATGGCGAGCACGACCGCGATGGCCAGTGCCTCGATGGTCTGGCCGAACGCGAACGAGACCCCCATGGCCGCGACGAGCAGGAGGACGACGAGGCTCTTGAACTGATCCCACAGAATCTCTCCGATGCCACGCCGGTCGACCTCGCGGAGACGGTTGGGTCCCACCTCCTCGAGGCGGCGCTCGGCGTCGTCGGAGGACAGCCCTTCAGCGGCACTCTCCAGTTCGGACAGCACCTCCGTTGGGTCGGTCGCCCAGGGGGAGGCGGAGGCGTCGGTCTGCAGATCGGCGGGCGCAGAAGCGTCGGACATGGGCGAGGCGGGAGACGACGGAGAACGGGCGAAGGGGGGAGGCGTCGCGGTCACCCCGATCCCCGAACACGGAGCATTGTCACGAAGGCCGGGGTCCTGTTTGCCGGAGCGAAGAGCGAGGGCTTGAATTCGTCTTTGCGTATCGACACTTACACGAACCGGGCCGCCGCACCGTTCGTCGGCGTCGGCGGCCCGGCTGGCAGGAGGACCGTTTCTCGGGGCGTTTCGTCTCCATTTACTCGTCGCCCGTTGCCCGAGCGGCAGAGGCGGGGAGGAGCGACTTCCGGTCGGGCTTCACCACGAAGACCGGCGTCGGCGACTGGCGCAGGACCCGTTCCGCCACGCTTCCGATCAGCATGCGGTCGAGGCCGGTGCGGCCGTGGGTGGCGATAACGACGAGGTCGACGTCGTTCGTCTCCACGTAGTCGAGAATGCTGCTCGACGGATGTCCCACCGTTGCCTCGATCATCACGTGCTCGTATCCGATTTCGTCGCGGGCCAGGTCGCCCAGCTGCTTCTCGACGCGCTCCACGACCTCTTCCGTCGGGAAGCTCACCGAGTCGATGCCGTAGCTCGACGGATAGAACGGCTGCTCCACGACGTGAAGCAGGTTGAGTTCGGCGCCGTAGGTGAGCGCGATCTCCTTCGCGTGCTTGATTGCGGCCTCGGACGCGTCGGAGAAGTCGACGGGCACGAGGATGCGTCGAACGGCCTGATCGGGCGTGGTCTCCGCGTCCTGCCGAACGGTGAAGGCCGGGCAGGGGGCCTTGCGCACCACTTCTTCCGTCACGCTGCCGAAGAGCATGCGGTCGACCCCGCGGCGGCCGTGGGTGCCCATCACGACCAGATCCACGTCTGTTTCGTCGGCGTACCCCACGATTTTTTCGGCCGGGGTGGCCGACTCGATCTGCTCCTGTACGATAGAGAGGGCCTCCAGGTCGGGCCAGTTCGTGCCGGAAATCGACTGAGAGGGACGCCGAAGCCAGTCGGAGAGCGTGTCCACGGGGATCGGAAAATTCTCTTTCGTCTCCGTGTAGTCGTGGCGGTGCCGCCCCGTGACGTTCAGCACGTGCAGCTCGGCGTCGTGCCAGTCCGCAAGAAAGGCGGCCTGCGGAAAGGCCCGCTTCGATCCCTCGGAGAAGTCGGTTGGGAAGAGAACGCGCTGAATGGTGAGCATGGTCGGTTCGAGGGTTGGTCAGAGAAGCAAAAACGAGAAGGACTCGGGCCTTACTGGGCCGTGAAGCCGCCGTCGAGGACGAGCTCTGCACCGGTCATGAACTTCGATTCCTCGGAGGCCAAATACAAGACCGCGTAGCCCACGTCCTCCGGATCTCCCATGTGGCCGAGGGGATGCATGGCGTCGAGCTCTTCCTTGGTTGCGCCCTGCTCTTCGGCGCCGTAGTCGGCCATCTGGGTGTCGATGTACGCCGGGTGGAGGGAATTGACGCGAACGCCGGCCGCTGCAAGCTCCATGGCCGCGTCCTTCGTCATCGTGCGCACCGCGCCCTTGCTGGCCCCGTAGCAGGCGTGGTTCGGCAGGCCGACGAGTCCGGCGACCGACGAGAGGTTGACGACGGACCCGCGTCCCTTTTCCTTCATGGCCGGGGTGCAGTGCTTGAGCCCGAGAAAGACGCCGGTGACGTTGACGTCCATGAGGGCCTTCCAGTCTTCGACCGACGTCTCCTCGATCGATTCGATGCGGTAAATGCCGGCGTTGTTTACGAGCACGTCCGCCACCCCGAACGTCTCTTCGACCTCGGAGACGACCCGGACCCAGTCCTCCTCCAGGGTCACGTCGTGGTCGAAAAAGGCGGCCTCGCCCCCGGCCTCGACGATTTGTTTTACGGTTTCCTGTCCGGCGGTGTCGTCGATGTCGGTCACGGCCACCTGTGCCCCCTCGTCGGCAAGCATCTTTGCGGTGGTTCGGCCAATGCCCAGTCCGCCTCCGGTTACAATTGCAATTTTTCCGTCTACACGTCCCATGGGAGTTTGGGTGATGAGTGAATGGGCGTTCGAATGGACTACAACGTCGGAAACGACCCCACGCCCGTTTGTAGGAGTTTCCCCGGCGATGATGTAATCTTTCTCTGGTTTGGGAAAGTTTCAGGGTGAGGGCACTTGGCGAATCGAGTAGAGTGCCTCTGTTTGAACGGAGGCGGAACCTTCTGCTTGTCCTAACCTGTTACCATATCTCTCTTCCTCGATCGAGAAGGGAGAGCCGTTTGCTTTCGTTGACCGACACGTTTTCGTATGGAACTCGAGTCCGGGCGGCCGCGCCACGAACAAATTAGCGACTGGCTTCGCGAGCACATTGAAGAGGGCACGTACGAGGTCGACGAGCGGCTTCCCTCCGAGAAGGAACTGGGGGAGCGGTTTGACGTGAGTCGGGTGACGGTACGACGGGCCCTGCAGACCCTCGAGGGGGAGGGCTACATCTACCGCCGGCAGGGGCTCGGGTCGTTCGTGAAGGAGCGGCGGGCCGCGCAGGGACTCGTGCGCCTCACCGACTTTGCGCAGGACATGGCGCAGGCCGGCCTCGAGGCGGCGTCCGCGGTGGAGCATCACGCGCCGGAGACGCCCCCTCCGGACGTGGCCGTCCGTCTCGGGGTCGACGAGGAGACGACGGTGATGCGGCTCGATCGCGTGCGGCTGGGCGACGGGCGGCCCGTGGCCTTCGATCGCACGTGGCTCCCTCTGTTTTACGCGCAGCTCCTGGAGGGGCACGACCTGGAGCAGGAGACGATTTACCACGTCCTGGAGGCCGAGTACGACATCCCGGTCCTGCGAGGGCAGTACCGCATCACGGCGGCCAACGCCAGCGCTTCCGTGGCGGAACTGCTCGGAATTTCCGAGGGGGAGGCCCTCCTGCTCATTGAGCGGTTGTCGATGACGGAGGGGGACAAGCGGGTGTACTTCCAGCGGCGCTACTACCGGAGCGATCGCGTGGCCTACGAGTTGGAGCTGGCTCGGGATTCTGCGTCGGGCGATGCAGTCGCCGACGGCATGCCTCTCCGCGACTTCGAGCCGGTGTTCGAGTCGAGGTCGTCGTCCAGCAGTTGACGGGCCCCTCGTTTTCGTTTTTTCCCTCTATCCCAATCCGTCGATTCCTCAATGATTCGCTCGTCGCTGGTCGTTTCGCTTCTCTTCGCCTTCGTTCTCGTCCTGCCCGCACCTGCGCAGGAGGCCGTTCCCACCCAGGTCGTGGTTCGCGCCCTTTCCAATGACGCCAAGATCATTCAGGACCCGGTCGGCGGGGCTCGCATTACGATTGAGGACGCCGAGACGGGCGAGGTGCTGGCCGAGGGGCAACAGACGGGCGACTCCGGCAGCACCGAAAAGATCATGCAGCAGCCCCACGAGCGCGGAGCCACGATCTACGACGTGCCCGGCGCCGCGGCGTACGAGACCACGCTCGATCTCGAGGAGCCGACCCGTGTGCGCGTTACGGCCGAGGGCCCGCTCGATTATCCCCAGGCCCTGCAGACGACCTCGAAGACCGTGACTCTCGTGCCGGGCGAGGACGTGACGGGGGACGGCATCACGCTCACCCTGCACGGTTTCATCGTAGAGGTCCTGTCGCCGACCGAGGCAGACGCATCCCCCGGGGAGGACATTTCCGTTCGGGCGCGCGTCCGCATGATGTGCGGTTGTCCCACCGAGCCCGGGGGGATGTGGGACGCCGACCGCTACACCATCCGCGCCCAACTCCTCCGCGACGGGGCGGTGGTGGCGGAGGCCCCGCTTTCGTTTGCGGGGACGACCAACGAGTACGACGGCACCCTTCCGGTGCCCGAGGCGGGGGCGACGCAGGTTCGGGTGACGGCCAGCGACGCCGATCGGGTGAATTTTGGCACGGCCACTGCGTCGCTGGACGGGGAGTAGGGGCCTGTCGTCCGTTCGGGATCGTCAGAATGGTGCACCCGGGGATTAGCCGGTGAGGATGGTCACGTTCTGCCAGAGAATCACGACGCCCATGAGGAGCAGAAACGCGGCAAATCCGCGTTTGAGGACACGCTGGGGCACGTACGTCCCCACTTTGCCGCCGACGAAGCTTCCGAGGATGCCTATGATCGAAAAGGTGAGCATGAGGCCCCAGTGAATGGAGAGGCCCGCCTCGCCCAGCACGTCCACGTACTTCACAAAGCCGCTGATGCTTTTCAGGGCGATGATGAGGAGGCTGGTTCCGATGGCGAGGTGCATCGGCAGTCCGCCCAGAAGCACCAGTGCCGGGACGATCAAAAACCCGCCCCCGACCCCGACGAGCCCCGTGAGCACCCCCACGCCCAGCCCGTCGATCATCAGTTTCCAGTAGGCCCGCGGCGTCGAGTCGTCGGCGGACGAGGTGGGGCGCCGCCCCATCATTCCGGCGGCCACGAGCATGACGACGGCAAAGATGGCCAGCTGGGCCGCCCCCGTCATGAACTGTGAGAGGTAGGCGCCGAGGTACGCCCCGACGATGCCCGGCCCGCCAAACCATCCCACGCTCCGCCAGCTTACCTGTCTGCGGACCGCAAACGGCACGGCCCCCACCAGACTGATGAGGGCGACGATGCCGAGCGACTCGGCAATGGCGAGCTTGCTCGGCTCTCCGACGAGGTAGACGAGCACCGGCACGGTGAGAATCGACCCGCCGGAGCCCAGGAGGCCGAGGACGAGTCCGACGAGAAGGGCACCGAGCCAGGCCGCGTGCATGTCGATGGACGGGCGAACGGGGAGGAGAGTGCGAACCGAGGCCGGTGCCTTCGGGGGAGGGCCGCTCCGCTCGGCCGACCGGCACACCTGTGATCGGAGGAGCTACGCGGTGACGGCTTCCTTCTCCGCTGCCTCGTAGTCGTCAAAGTCGTCGTTGACGTAGACCACGTCGCGACCGGTTCGGCGGAGAAACGCCGAGGCGGCGGCTGCGCGTCGACCGCTGGCGCAGTGGACGAGCAGGGTTTCGTCGGTCGGCAGGTCCGGCTCGTACTCCGGCAGGCGGGTGTACGAGGCATTCAGGGCGCCCTCCACGTGTCCCGCCTCGTACTCGGACCGGTGCCGAACGTCGAGAACCTCGGTGTCGGGTTCCTCCCGCAGGGCATCGAGCTCGTCGAAGGTGATCTCGTCGATCGTCTCGCGGGGCCCGTCGTCCTGGAAATATCGCTGCAGGGTCTCGATCTCGGCGAAGCCCTGGACGTTGTCGTAGCCGATGCGGACCAGGTCGCGGACGGCCTCCTCCACGTTCTCCTCGTCGACGATCAGGTAGAGCGGGGTCGTCTCGTCCACGACCAGCGAGCCAACCACCGTGTTGAAGGTGTCGTCCATCGGTGCGTGGAGAGCACCCGGAATGTGCCGTGCCATGAAGGCCGAGCGGTCCAGCCGCGTGTCGATGAGAAGGGCGTCGTCCTGAGCGACGGCATCGAACTCGCGGGCGGTCAGTTTTCGGGGCGAGGGCAGCCGGCCGAGCACCGGCGGACCTTCTTTGTTGTGTCGCTTCATCCGCGCGAAGTACGTCTGCGGTTCGGGTTGGTCGGCCAGGATGGCGTCGACGAATCCGTCCTCCTCTCCTCGTCGGGCGGCGTCGATCATGGGGTTGAACTGCTTCTCGTACCCAATCGTCGACTGCGGCACGGCGCCGAGGGCCTTGCCGCAGGCCGATCCGGCGCCGTGCCCGGGCCACACCTGCAGGTGCTCGGGCAGGTCGAGGACCCGCTGGACGGACTGGTAGAGCGTGCGAGCGGAGGGTTCCATCGCTCCCTCCACCTGCGCCGCTGATTCCAGCAGGTCCGGACGACCGAGGTCGCCGACGAACACGAAGTCGCCCGTGAGGATGCCCATCGACTGGTCGGCGCCACCGCCCCGGTCCGTCACGAGGAAGGACAGGTGCTCGGGCGTGTGGCCGGGCGTGTGGACGGCCGTGACCTCGACGTTTCCGATGGTGAAGGTGTCTCCGTCGTAGAGCCATTCGACGTCGTACGGTCCACCCGACGCTTTCGGCCCCTGGGCCCACTCGTACTTCCAGTTCTCGTCGCCCTCGTCCGAGAGATAGAGGGTCGGGTCGAAGCGCTCGGCAAACTCGCGGGCGCCGGAGAGGAAGTCGGCGTGAATGTGGGTTTCGGCGACCCCGACGATCTCGAGGCCTTCGTCTTCGGCGATGTCGAGGTACCGGTCGATGTCCCGCTCCGGGTCCACGAGGAGTGCCTCTCCCGTTTCCTGACACCCGATGAGGTAGGCGTACTGCGCGAGCTTCTCGTCGAAAATCTGTCGGAAGAGCATGGTGACAGCGGATTGAATTCGGGAAAACGTGAGTCTCGGTCCTCGAATAGATCGCCCTTGGCCTGCGACGGAGCCGGTGTTGCGTATTTCGTAATTCCAACCGGATGCATGCCCTACGCAATACGAAATACGCGCGATCGACCGGGTCAGTGCGGCAAATAGGGTTGTAGGTGGCCGTACGCCCAGGCCCCCGCCATTGCGCTCAACAGGGCCACGGCGACGGGCGTCATGCCGGCGCCGATGAGGGCGTAGATCGGTCCGGGGCAGGCCCCGAGCAGGCCCCAGCCGAGCCCGAAGGCGACGCCGCCGAGGAGCTGGTTGGTCCCGCGGTCGAACGGCTTGTCCGAGATCTCGATGGGCTCGCCCCGAATCGTCCGGGCGTTGAGGCGGCGAAGGAGGGCCGTGCTTGCACCGGCCACCACGACGGCACTGCCGAGGATGCCGTACATGTGGACGGCCTGAAACCGAAACATCTCCTGGATCCGAAACCAGGAGACCACCTCGCTTTTGATGAGGATGATGCCGAACAGGGTGCCCATGCCGAGGTAGAGCAGGCCGTCGGCCAGGCGCATCTGTGTGGGGGTGGAGGGTGTGGCCGTGGTCATCGCGAAGGACGGTTGTGACGGAAGCGCAGGAGGAGGGAGGGCGGGCTCATCCGAGCAGCAGCGGCAGCAGGACGTACGTCGTAGCGAGTCCCCCGATGAAGAAGCCGACGACGGCGATCAGGGACGGCACCTGGAGCGTCGCCAGTCCGGTGATGCCGTGGCCCGAGGTGCACCCGCCGGCGTAGCGGGCCCCGAAGCCGACCAGGAAGCCGCCGACGACGAGGACGACGAGTCCCGGGAGGGTCGTGAGGCTCGACCAGCTAAAGAGTTCCGGCGGCACGAGCCCGGAAAAGTCGGACAGTCCGAGCGCACGGAGATCCGCCTTCGTGGCCGCCGACGTGCCGGTGGGTCCACCCCCGCCGAGGAACTGCACAGCCAGAACCCCGCCGAGGAGGATGCCGGCCACGAAGATGAGGTTCCAGAGGCCGCTGGCCTTCCAGTCGTAGTCGAAGTAGTCGGCCCGGCCGGGCACGGTCGCCGCGCAGGTGTGCTTCAGGCTCGACGAGACCCCGAAGGCCTTCCCCGTCAGCAGCAGCAACAGGGGAACGAACAGCCCGATTAGAGGGCCGCCGACGTACCAGGGCCAGGAAGCGGAAAGCAGGTCAGCCATGAATTCTATTTGTTATCGCATGTTATTACAAGTGCGTCGTCGACACAGTATATTCCTGCGGTGGAGGAGAGGTTCCGAGGGCGGATTGGGCGGCGGGGGCACCGAAGAATTTCCAAGCGCGCTCCCTCCGAGAGGTCCGGGCGGCATTTTATTTCATGAGTCGCTACGCTCATCTCTTCAAGGCCGGAAGGGTCTTTCTTTCGTTCCCTGGAGGCACTCTCTCAAGGAGGCTGCATCCGGCGTTTAATCTCACAACGTCACATTCTCTGATGCCTACTCCGACTCGCACGGCGGCGGATCGCCGACGCTCACCGAGTCGAAGGAGGCGGACTTCACCTGTCCGGTCGTGTGGGCGAGCAGGTCGAACTGGACCTCCACCCGATTTTTGACCTTGATGAGGCCGAGGGCCTTCGTGGGGGGCTCGACGTTGTAGTAGGTCATCCGGATGGGGTGGCAGCCCCGCACCCGAAACCGATTCTCGTCGACCGCCCGACCGGCGGCGTGGAGCCGGGTGAGCCGCTTCGTGCCGGCGATAGTAAGGGCGCCGAGCACTTCAATGCGGCGCCACTGGTCCGACGTGTCCGTTCGGGAGGGGACGGTGGCGTGGATGAGATCGAACCGGATCTCGGGGTGGTCCTCCATCTTGAGCGTTTCCTGGAGGTCGCGCGTCATCCCGTCGCGCCCGCAGTCGAACGCGTTGACGGGTACGGTGACGATCACCTCGGTTTGCTCCTCGTCTGCGGATGCCGCGAGGGAGTCGTCGGGGGGCGGAAGGGTGGCCCGGCCATCCACCCGGGGCACGCGACACGTAAAGGAGAGCCCCGTGGCCTCACCCTGAATCCAGAACTGGCTCGTCGGGTGGACGGCGAGCTCCGTGTTCTGGGCCGCCGCGTCGGGCGTCCCCCCAACCACGCACGCCCCCACCGCTGCGAGCAACAGCAGAAGGGGGGGCAGGCGTGGAGGAGACGAACGTGCGGGGGGCGAAGGCGTCGTCGGTCCGGCCGTCATGTTGTCTCGGTGAGCTCGAGGGAAAGGGCGTATTCGGAGAGCGGTCCACTCATTTTGCTCATTCAGACGCCGTCGAGGAGGGCGTCAGGACCACGTCGAAGCCGACGCGGATTGGGTCGTCCACCTTGATTGCGCCGAACATCAGCGAGGGGCGCTCGACGTCGAACGTGCTGAGCTTCAGTTCGTGGTCGCCCTTGACGGTGAGCGTGCCGTCGTCCTGCTGGGCGCCTTTCGCCGTCACTTCAATGGCGTGCGCATCGCCCGAAATGGTGAGGTCGCCGTTCGCCGTGACGGAGAACGAATCGGCGTCGGCCGCAGCCACCTGAACGTCCGCGGCGGTGAAGGTGATCGTCGGGTAGTCTTCCTTCTCCAGGGCCTCGTGGGCGTGTCGCTGCAGGCGATCCTTGTCGGAGACCATGTGCTCCACGGGGACGGTGACGCGGACCTCCTGAATGGAGGGCAGGTCGTCACTTTCGCTGTCGAGCGCGACGGAGCCGTCGATCCGGGTCACGTCCATCGTCCAGTCGCGGACGTTGGAGGTGCCGTAGACGGTCATGGTGCTCGCTTCGTTGTCGAACTGGTAGGTGATGGAGTCGGCGGGGGGCGGACCCGGGTCGGCCGGTGCGGGCAGGGCCAGGAGGCCCCATACGAGGAAGGCGGTGAGAACGCGAGTCATAGTATCGGAGGCGTGGATGAACGGGACACGGCGATGAACGATAAACTGCCGGTTCCCGAACGGGCCGGGCCGTGCGGCCCGACCCGTTCAGAGAACACCGGCAGCCCTCGGTGGAGTC
>CAZCUZ010000081.1:0-12661 GCA_964502085.1 uncultured Salinivenus sp.
CCGCTGTCTACGACCGCGGTGTCTCCGGTGTCTCCGTTCCCGCCGCAGCCGACGAAGAGACCGGTGAGAAGGAGGAGCGAAAGTGCGAGAGAGAAAGATCGCATGGGGAGGGGGCGCTTGAATAGGAGAGACATATGCCTCCCAAATGAACTCATCCAACTGGGGCAAAGTCAACCCTCGGATAGGGAGGAACAGGACGATTGTATGTGAAAGATGATCTCGATCGGGTGGAAGCACAGGGGCCCTGATGAGCGATTCTGCTAAGAACGAGTGAGAGAATTGGAGTGTGGGGGGGCACATTCCACTCCAAAATCTCTCGTTCCTGCACGACAGAGGCCGAGATGGGATAGCCCTCATGGGAAGGGGACGCGGCTCTGAAAAAAGCATTCGTGGGAGAGGACGTTCAGTGCACGAGGGACTCAGAAACAAAGGGTGTGCCGCCTGAATTCGGCAGATGGCACAACCCGTTTTCGTGGGATGAACCGGCGACGAATCAGAACTGGATCAGTGCGATGGCTGACGTCTCCGATGCGTCCGCGCTCGATTGCCTGCTGGACGGGGACGCGTCCCTCCGGCAGGTCGACGAGGACGTGTATTCGCTGCTGCCGCCCGACGCAAAGGGAGCGCCCTACGACACGCGAGCGGCCGCCTACGACCGCATCGTCGGCAGTGCGCTCTACAACCGGCTGCTCTGGGGCGTGTCCGTGGAGCAGTACCACCGTTTCGTGCGGACGGCACTTGCATCGGGCGACGGGCCTGTTCTCGACGCGGGGTGCGGGTCGGCCGTGTTTACGGCGGAGGCGTACCGGGACGCCGATCGGCCCCTTCTTTTGGTCGATCGATCCCGCGGGATGCTCGACGCGGCCCGGCGGCGCCTGGCCGAGACGGCGGGCGGCGCGCTGCCCGACCACGTCACGTTGCTGCAGGGAGACGTCGACACGCTTCCCCTCCGCCCCCAGTGCATCGAGACGATCCTCTCGATGGGCATGCTCCACCTCTTCGAAGACGCGACCGGTCACGTTGCCCGGCTCCTCGAACGGCTCGCCCCCGGCGGCACTCTGTTTGCGACGAGCCTCGTGGCCGAGCGGATCGTGGGGCGTCAGTACCTCCGCCTGTTGCATGCGGCGGACGAGGTGGCTGTGCCCCGGTCGTTCGACGAGTTGCGACGGCAAGTGTCAACGGATCTCGACGCCGAGGTCGACGCTACCCGAACGGGCAGCATGGCGTTTTTCACCGTGCGTCCGGTGTAGGCGGGGCGTCCGGCCGCGTCACCAGCCGATTCCGAATGTTCTCTGCGAGAACGAGGAGGGCCGAGTCGAGATTGGCGACGAGCGTCTCGTAGTCCGTGACGGGCCACTCCTCAATGGCAATGCGGAGAATGGGAGCACGGAGATATGAAGGGAAATGGAACAGGAAATCCCGTCCCAAATCCCCAGTCGGTGTTCACAGCCACCTTATACCAATTTCTGAGGATGACTGTGCGCTACGGTATCTTCGGATAGACTCGTCGCGAGGCGCGCCTCGCGACGGGCTTTCCGTTCGACGCGAATCGATAAGATGCACAACGATTCTCGGGAGCGGGTATTGCTACACGACAAAAATTCGAAGAGGGGTCAGGTCGCCTCAATTGCTGCGGAATACGGTCAATCTGAGATTGCCTCTATCTGCCTCAGGATGACGTGCCAAAATTTTTGTCGTGTAGAAAAGTGGTTCACAGCGTACGCATCTTGCACTTGGAACTGATTCGGCTTCATCCAGGGCGATCCGGATTCTCTCCCACATGCTCATACTCGCACAGGGCAATCGCATTAAAACTCCGAGCGTATGAGAGTTACCCAAAAACTCCGATTGTTAAGCACTACGGTGTGAAACACACTCTCCTTCGTCGCTCCAAACTTGATTTGGAGCCCATACATCCCACCGATATGGCTTTTCGGTACGGTTGGATAGGCTCTGCGTCAAGCTTGGACATCTCAGATGTCCTAGAGCGACACGTTTGATTTAATGCGATTACCCTGCATACTCGCATACATTCTGACACAAACGGAAGAGAACGACATAGGAGGCCACCATTGCTCAGTCTGAATTTTTAACATACGGTTGCCCTGAGTCCGCGTCACGGGGTGGCGGGAGCGGGGGCAGTCCACTGCACGTCGACGAAGACGGGGAGGTGATCGGAGAGACTTCGGGCCTTTTCGAGCGACGGAAACTGCGAGGTGAAGTCGAGAACACCGCTCCGCGCAGTCCGCAGCGGTCCCGTCTCGACGAAAATGTTGTCGTACTCGTTGGCCAGGTGCCCGTTGGGGCCGGGATCCCGGGAGCGGCGAAGGCTGGTCGGCTGATCGTCGAGCACGGCGCGGTATCCGTGGCGGCGCAGTCCGTCGAAGGCCGGGTCGTCTTCGTCGAGGTTGAAGTCGCCGAGCAGGAGGACGTGGTCGTCGGGATAGGTCTCGTGGAGGTGGTCGAGGAGGGCGACCTCGCGCTCCGGGTCTTTCGACCGAGGCACGGCGTGGAGGCTGGCTACCAGGAAGCGCTGTCCCGTTTTCCTGTGTTCGAAGCGGGCCAGGTACGGCTCGCGGTCGATGGGATCGGCGAGGGACGATTCGAGCCAGGCCTGTCCCACCAGTCGCACCCGCGAGGGCTTCCACAGGAAGGCGTAGCGCTCCGTGCCGTCTCCCGTCGTCGGATCGCTGATTCGGTAGTCCCACTCGAACCCGGTCCGGTCGAGGGCCGCGTCGAGCGTGCCGACGGCCTGGGCGCCGGGGGGCGAGGTCACCACCTCCTGCACGGCCACGAGGTCGAAGTCGCGGAGCGTCTGGGCGGCGATTTCAATCTCCCGGTCGTCCTTCGTGCGGCCGAAGTTGTAGAGGTTCCAGCTCACGACGCGGGCGTGCGGTCCCTCGACCTCCCCCTGGGCGCTCGACGGCTGCGGGTCGGGCTCGGGAAGGGGCAGGTCCGCGGGCCACTCGACGCCGAAGCGGTCCAGCGATTCGAGCGGATCGAGAGCGGGAAGGTCGACGGATTCAGCGATTCGAACGCCCGTTTCGTCCAGCTCAAAGCCGGGAACGTCGACGGGCGTGAAATACTCGATCCCGCCGAGCACGGTGACGAGCAGGGCGAGGACGAGGAGGCGGCGCAGCTTCTTGTCCATGGAGCGGGGCGAAACAACGAGGCTGTTCGGTGGGCCCTCATCGTACGAAGTCGACGACTGAACGTCGAAGGGTTTTGACCGAGCGCCGAGCCCCTTTTTGAATCGTCATTCGAAATTCGCGACGGTCCTCCTCCGTGTCTGCAGGCTCTTCAGCCCGACTTCAGAACTCGACGTCGGCTACCGGCGGGCGAGGATCCAGATGGCGTGCACCAGGCCCGGGATGTAGCCGAGAAGCGTAAGGATCAGGTTGATCCAAAAGTGCTTGCCGATGCCTTCCTGGAGAAAGACCCCCAGCGGCGGAATGGCAATCGAAATGAGGACGCGGAGGAGGTCGGCGGTCGAGGAGGCCATAGCAGGTTGGGAGTGGGGTGCGTGGAGAGTGGGGCAAAGGAGTAGATCGTCGCGTTGTCACGCTTGCGACCATCTGGTTCACCCCGTTCTACGCACGAGCGAGAGGGGACGTTGCAGCGGGTGGAGTGTCGTTTGTCGTGGAGATCACCAGAGTAGCGTGGCGATCCCGACCAGGGCGGCGAGGGGGACGAGCAGGAGGCTGAGGCCCGCGGCCAGGACGACGAGCAAAAGAAAGCCAGGCGTGACGAACCGGAGGAGGGCCCCGTAGCGCAGGAGCAGGGCTCGATTTTCGAGAAGCACGGAGCGGAGCGCCCAGATCTGTTTTCCGAGGCCCCACAGACGGCCGAGGACGCCCGACGCGTCGGACCCAGCCACGGACCGGGCGGCTTCGGTCGACTGCTCGACGGTGCGAGTCGTTCGTTCCGAGAGCCGATCCGGGAGGGCGAGGAGGTCGGACAGGCCCTGGTAGAAGAGGCCGAGGACCGCGGCGGGCCCCAGGAGGAGCACGAGGGTCGCTGCGGCCCCGAACAGTGGACCCAGGCGCATGCTCGGCGGCCACCAGAGGAGGGCCCACAGGAACAGTCCGGCCCCGGCCGACAGGGCGGCCGCGCCGGCGACCCCTCCCCTCAGGCGACGGGCGAGCGCCGCGGCGGTGCGGGCGGTGCGAGCGAGCCGACCGTTCGGCGGCGGATCGGACGACGAGGACGGATCGGCCATGGCGGAGAACGTCGTTCGACGGAATTGAGGAGGGGCCGGTCGAGTCAGAGTCGGAGGCTGGGCCGACGGGGGAAGACGAGGTGGACCAGGGCGTGCAACTCGAGGCCGAACGGGAGGTAGCCAATGAAGCCGATGAGGGGCATTTCGAAGACGTGCCAGAAGTTGACGCCCGGAGCGTCGTAGGTCCAGTACGGAAAGGCGTGGGCGTTCCACATCTCCCACACGAACCCACATGCGAGGGTCCCCAGTGCGAGGCTCACGACGGGCCGCCAGTCGCCCTCGGCCGTGAAGTCGAGGAGGGTGCGCCGGCCGAGTGCGTGGGCGAGCGGGACCGTCAGGAAAAAGACCCAGCCCCACGTAAAGGGGTAGAAGTACGTCGGCCAGACCACGAGGAGACCGAGCATGACGAGACCGATGCCGACGAAGGACCCCAGCAGGCCTCGGGTGGGTCGGAGGCGGGGGCCGTCGTCGAACCGATCGATCCAGTCGGTGGACCGGACGAGCTCGGCCGTGCCGAAGACGGCCGGAATGACGGTGGAGAAGGCGATCGTTGCCAGGAGTCCGTACTCCAGGTCGCTGAAGTGTTCGACGCCGACGTACGTCCAGTTCTGCGTGTGCTCGTTGATCGCCTCGAAGAGCCACCACGCGGGGACCGACGCGAGAAAGAGGCCCGCAAAATCAGTCGGGCTCCGGGTGAGGATAGACGTCCCGCGTCGGCGGGCGACGATCGCGTCGATCGTGAGGGCGTAGCCGAGCCAGAGGGGAAAGAAGAGAATGTGCGTGCGCAGGCCCTCGATCAGGACGCCCCAGTTCAGCGGCCACGTCACCGCGATGAGGGCGAGCCCAATCCAGCCATGTCGGGGAAAGCGTTGAACGGTATCCATGAGAGGGGCAGGGGGACAGAACAAGAATCCGCGTAGGGATGAATTGGAGGCTGCCTTCGCAGAACAGTTCCACGGTCCGGTCGAGAACTCGATGCAGAACGCCCTGTCTACACAGTTTCCGGCGACGTTCGGAAACAAGAAGGTTTTTCAGTTATACCTATCGTAGATCTACGATGAACGATTCAAGTGGCAATTCCTCATGTCCACGACCGCCGACGTTTCCTTTTCCGAAACGGACCGTCGTCTCGCCGACCGTCTGAAGGCCCTCGCCCATCCGGCGCGGCTGGTCATCGTGCGGCTGCTGGCCGAGCGCAACGAGTGCGTCTGCGGGGAAATCGTGGACGACCTGCCCCTCGCGCAGTCGACGGTGTCCCAGCACCTGAAGGCGCTGAAGGAGGCGGGGCTCGTACAGGGGACGGTGGAGGGGCGCACGACCTGCTACTGCCTCGATCCGGAGGCCCTGCGGGCCCTCGAGGGGGATCTAGATGGGTATCTGGGTTCGCTTACCGTTTCGTCCGATCCGGACAGCTGTTGACTTCCGGTCTTCCGTCCGTCATCCGGCCTCTTTGTTCTCATGGACACTGTTCTGTTTGTCTGCACGCACAACTCGTCCCGCTCGCAGATGGCCGAGGGTCTGCTGCGCGATCGCTACGGTGACCGCTACGAGGTCCACAGCGCCGGGACGAATCCCGGGGGCGTACATCCGTTTGCCGTGGACGTGATGGACGAGATCGGGATCGACATTTCGGCTCACACGTCGGATCACGTCGACGCGTACGATCACACGCCGCTCGACGTCGTGGTCACCGTCTGCGACGACGCAGCGGAAAAGTGCCCGTACATTCCGGCCCGCAAGAAGAATCTGCACCGAGGCTTCGAGGACCCGTCGGCCGTCACGGGCACCGACGGCGAGAAGCGTGCGGCCTTCCGCCGGATCCGGAACGAGCTGGCCGACTGGATTGACGCGACGTTCGGGCCAGAAGGGCACCTCCGCTCGGATTCTTCACGCTCTTCCTCCACGCACCCGTCCACGTCGATTCATCCTGCCACGCCGGACGATTTCGATGCTGTGCGGAGCCTGCTTCAGGAGGTGGGCCTGCCGACCGCCGACCTGACGCCCGCGCATCTGGACCGCTTCCTCGTGGCCTCCGACGGGGAGGATCTGTGCGGCGTCGTGGGCCTGGAGCCGCGCGGCGACGTCGCCCTGCTGCGCTCGCTGGCCGTGGCGCCGAACGTCCGGGGCGAGGGCCTCGGCACTCGGCTGGTGGACGCCATTGAAGAGCGGGCGCAGGAGGACGGAATTCGGGCCCTCTATCTGCTCACGACGACGGCGGCCGACTACTTTCGGGCCCGTGGCTACACCGAAATCGCTCGCGACGCCCTGCCCGAGTCCATCCAGTCGACCGAAGAGGCCGCTCGGCTCTGTCCGGCCGGCACCCCCTGTATGCGGAAGATTCTCTCGACGGCAGACGACGGACTGCGGACCGCCGGATAGACACACGAACGAGGACTGCCACAGTGTCGGTGGCTCTCCACCGAGACGGTCTGACCCCCATTCTCTACGAGATCCACAATGAATCCTCCCGAGTTGCTTTCTGACTCCCAAACCACAGAGAAGGCCCCCTGGCGCCCCTTCGTCGACGGCCTCCGCCGGTTTGTCGGAAGCCGCGTGCCCGACGCCGATGCAGACGACGTGCTCCAGGACGCGCTCCTTCGGCTGCACGAGGCCGCGGACTCGCTCCGGGACGCCGATCGGGCCGAGGCCTGGGTCTTTTCGATCGCCCGCCGGGCCATTGCCGACTACTACCGGCAGGAGGAGCGCCGGCCCATTGACGGAGCGGCAGGGGCTGCGGACGACGTGACGGAGGATCCGTCTCCGGCCATCGAGAACCTGGCCGGCTACGACGGCGACCACGACGTCCACGAGGAGGTCCTTTCCTGGCTCCGCCCGATGGCCGAGGAGCTGCCGGAGATGTACGGTCGCCCCCTCATCATGGCCGACTTCGAGGGGTACACGCAGCAGGAGGTGGCCGACGAGATTGGTTTGTCGCTCTCCGGGGCAAAGTCTCGGGTGCAACGGGCCCGTGTGAAACTCCGCGAGCGCCTCCAGCAGTGCTGCGAGATCGAGTTTGGCCCCGAGGGCCGCGCCGTGGCCTTTCGGCGGCGGAAGCAGTGCACGGTCGATTCGTGTTCGGCCTACGGACCGAATGAGGTCAGGGAGGCCTAACGACCCGGATGAGGACGAGGGACAGGAGGCTGACACTCCCAGACACTTGGCCGCAATTGTTCAAGGGCACCGAAAAATCGTCCTCCATCGTCACTCCAGCCCCCGAGCTGGAGTCTATCTAACGCTCGACGGGTAGGCTCCAGAGCCAAGTCTGGAGCGACGAAGGAAATTCTGGAAAACGTGAGTGCATTTATCGGCAGAAGTGCCCGAAAATGACGACTCCGCAGGAGAAATTCACGGGATCGCCCGAGCATTTTTCGGTGCCAATGCTCAAATCCAATGTGTCCGAAACTGAGGTGGCAGTTCGTTAATGGGGTCCCTGTCCTCCAGTACACTGGCAACGTATGAAATGTCAGTGAACAGGTGCGTCTTTTTTACGGCTCACCCGACTACCCGGGTGAGCAGGAGGGAGCGTTCTGCTCTCGACGCACTCTTTTCACTCAATCCAGTACTGTTATGAAACGGATGCACGTCATGCTGCGCGTGAAAGACCTCGACGAGGCCACGCGCTTCTATTCATCCCTTTTCGACGCCGAGCCGACCACCCGGAAGCCGGACTACGCGAAGTGGATGCTCGACGATCCGCACGTCAACTTCTCCATTGCGGAGAAGGACGAGGAATTCGGCATCGAGCACCTCGGCATCCAGGCCGAGACGCCGGGCGAGATCGAAGAGCTGCGCGAGCGGATCGACCGTGCCGGTGGGACGGTCAACGAGGAAGGCGAAACCACCTGCTGCTACGCGAACTCCGACAAGACCTGGGTCGTAGACCAGCAGGGCGTGTCCTGGGAGGCCTTCTACACGAGCGGGGAGGCGGAGACGTATTACGCCGAAGATGAGGCGAACTGCTGTTAGGGCTCGTGGAGTGGGGAGAGAATCCTCGCAGGGCCGGGCGGGGCGCCTCCGTTCGGCCCGGGTCGAGGACTCGTTCGACGGCGAACCCGTCCAGTGTTTTGAATGTGGAAAGGCGTGTCGAAACCCTGAAGTCGTCGGAACGAGCACGGCGTCCCACTGCGTTCCTTGAGGGCGTGTCCCTCTCGTTTTTCGTTCTGTCCACCAACCTCCACTCGATCCGTGAGCGATTCCTACCACGACCGCTCCTCTCCGTCTCGCCGAGACTTTCTGAAGACGGGGGCCCTCGGGGCCCTTGCCGTTGGCGCCGGAGGTGTGGCCGGCACGGCCAACGGCCAATCCCGCACCGATCTCGACGCGATCGAAGCGCCGGGCGACGCGAAAAACATCATCTTTCTGGTGAGCGACGGCATGAGCGCCGGCACGCTGACGATGGCCGATCTGATGCTGCGCCGGCAGGACGATCGGGCCTCGAACTGGATCCGACTTTACGAGGAAGGGCGGGTGCGGCGCGGGTTGATGGACATGGCAGCGGCCAACTCCATCGTCACAGGCTCGGCCGCGGCGTCCTCTTCCTGGGGCAGCGGTCACCGGGTCTACAACGAGGCCGTCAACGTGAGTCCGGAGGGCGAGGAGTACCGCACCATTCTGGAGATCTTCCGAGACGTTGGAAAGGGCACGGGGCTGGTCACCACTACCCGCATCACGCACGCCACCCCGGCGGGCTTCGGCATCAACATGCCCGAGCGGTGGATGGAGGACGAGATTGCGGCGCAGTACCTGGAGCGCGAGTACGACGTGCTCATGGGCGGCGGCCGTCGCCACTTTGTGGCGGAGGAGCGAGAGGACGGGGATCACCTGTTCGACGGCTTCGAGCAGAAGGGCTACACCGTGGCCGAGTCCAAGGAGGAACTGGAGCAGTGGAACGGGGAGGGGGCCTTTCTCGGCACCTTCTACGACACGCACCTGCCCTACGTGCTGGACCACGAGAACATGCCGGAGCACCAGGAGCAGGTGCCGCGACTGCCCCAGATGACGGAGGCGGCGCTCCAGCGCCTCGATCGGAACGACGACGGTTTTCTCCTGCAGATTGAGGGCGGGCGCGTCGACCACGGCGCCCACGCCAACGACACCGGCGGCCTCGTCTACGACCAGATCGAGTTCGACGAGACCATCGGCCGCGTGCTCGAGTTCGTGGACGGGCGCGACGACACGCTCGTCATCATTACGACCGATCACGGCAACGCGAACCCGGCCGTCAACGCCACCGGCGATCGCTACGAGGACTCGAATCCGATGTTCGACCGGATCGCCGACTTTCAGTACACGAACGACTGGATCCTCTCCGAGCTCGACGAGGAGAGCACGCACCGCGAGATTCGCGATCGCGTGGAGACGGCCTGGCAGTTTTCCATTTCGCGGGACGAGGCCGAGCTCCTGCAGGACGCGTTTCGGGGGGAGTACGAGGCCGCCTATCGGAAGAAGAGCGCGCCAAACCTGCTCCTCGGGGCCATCCAGGCCAACTACACGGCCGTCAACTGGCTCAGCGGCGACCACACGTCCGACTACGTGGAGTTGGCGGCGCTGGGGCCGGGCAGCGAGGCCATCGGTCACTTCACCCGCAACACCGACCTGTTCGACCTGATGGTGGAGGCCGCCGGCGTGCAGGAGATGGCGAGTGGGTGAGTCGCGTTGGGAACGGGATCCGGAGGGGGGACTACTGGGTCTCGGCGTAGACGTGGATTTCCCGGCGTTCGGGCTCGACCTCGATGCTGGGATTGGAGACCGTCCGGAGTGCGTCTTCGAGTTCTGAAACGGGGCGCTTCTTCCCTTCGGCCACCAGGGTCCAGAACGACGCGTCGACGTGGCGCGGGTCGAGGGCCGTTTGGCCGGTGGTGATGTCCACCTGGAGGGCGAGGCGCACGTCGCCGGTGTCCGCGTCGACGTAGGTGGTCGTGAAGAGGGTCTCCTCGGTCCGGGTCGTCTTCACCGTAAGCCCGGCGACCTCTTTTACGATCGTGCTTTCTCCGACGGCCAGTTCGTCCATGGGAGGGGCGTCCTGTTGAGAACGGGGGAGGATGGGTTGAAAAGATACGGACGACCGGTCGGGAGCGAAAGCCTCCGACGCCGGAACGACCGCAGGTAAAAAATCGGGTCAACGGAGGGAGGCGCGGTGGCCTTCGAGCATTGCTCTCGTTGGGAGAGCGTGGGGGAATGAGAGAGAGGGAGCGGAAACGGAAGAATCGCCATCGTGGAGTGCGACGTCACCGCAGCGTTCGACGAGAGTGCGGCCTCCGGCATCACCGTCGTTTCGAACGTGTCCTTCGAACGACAACCCCCGTACGTTTCGGGAAGGATCAGTCGACTGCGGGATGAGGGGGATTCGAGAGGCGGACGAGGAAGATGTGGAGAAGCATCGTCCCCGCGGCCCCCCCCACGACCGCCGCCGCGACGGTCCAGCTGACGATCCCCGCCAGAAGGGCAAACAGGCCGATCCACCAGAGCGGCAGGCCGAACATTCCCACGGCAAACGTGAGCGAGGCAGTAAAGGGCGGCTCGTCCACCCAGTGCATCAGCGTGTTTACGAGCCACAGCGGACCCGCATTCAACAGGTTAACGCCTCGACCCAGCGTCTCCAGCCACGGGCGATGCTCGCCCTTCGGCTCCAGGACGGTCGGGGTCTGGAGGGCCTCCTTCATCTTCGGAAAGGACAGGTGTTCATTCTTTCGGTTGATGCGCTCGACCCGGGCGTGGTAGGCGTCGGTCTTTTCGGGCACCAGCATGCACGCCTTCATCGCCGCCGTCAGGTCGTCGCGAAGCTCGTTCACGCATACGGCCTCGTCGTCCCGGTATCGCTCCATGTACTCGGGGATGCGGAGGGGCTCGCCGAAGATGATCGAGACCTTGAAGCCCGGCCGGCAGAGGTGGTAGTAGTTGATGCCGACGGGGACGAGCTGGACGGTCCGGTCGTCGGTCCCGTCCTGGGTCTTGAGGGCCAGTCGGGCGCTCCCTCGGCTCAGCGGGCGCAGGTAGTAGGTGTGCGCGTGCTCCGTTTCGGAGAACAGGACGAGGGACCGGCCCTGGCGGAGACGTTCTCGCTGCTCGGCGAGGACGTCCTTGGTTTGACGCAGCTTGTCGAATCCGTCCCGTCGACGGTAAATGGGCACCATGTGCAGGGCCTCCAGAAACCAGTCGAACGGCGTGCCAAAGACAGACGCCCGGCTGGGGAAGGTGAGCGTCACCGGCGCCGTCATCCCCACGAGCAACGCGTCCAGAAAGGCGTTCTGGTGGTTGGGCGACACGATGCAGGGCTCGTCCCACGACACCCGATCGAGCCCGCGCACCTCGATGCGGTTGAACATAAACCAACTCGTCGTGCGGACGAGGCCCGCAACCAGGTAGTAGAACAGCGTCTTCATGACCCCTTCTCGGATGGGCGTTTTAAAGATCGCGCGGGGGCCAATGTACGGATGAGTCGGAATGAAGTACAGCCGGGGTCGGGGCAATTGCGCGTCGGGTCTCGTCTCAGCGTCTGGCTGCCTATGTTTGAGGGGTTTGCTCGGAACGTGCGGGAGGAGGCGAATGGGGGCGTGGACCGGGCAATGGAGTTGACCCGGTATGGTGGACGTTCCTTCACTTTCGAAAGATTGGATCGGTCTCCAAGCTCCACCGACACGCCCAGTAGACCTTACCCTCTCCTGCTTCAGCACGATGAAGTTGAGCAGGTTCACCTGCAGGTCCACCTCCGAATCGTCAAACTTTACCAGCGCATCGAGGTCGCTTTGCGGATCGGCGCGCGGCCCGTGGACGGGGTCGTTCCACTTCGAGCTGAAACTCTTTCACCACAGCAGGGGGAACGAGGACGAGGTGGAACTGAGCGCAAACCCGTTCCAACTCTCCGATAATCGCAAGATTCAGGAGGGGCGAGGTGTTGCTTACGGTCGGCATGTTACAGCCCTGCGTGACGGCGATTGGTTAGAGAAGATTTCGACAGAACACTATTTCGCTGTCGTGTCGTCACGAGCATAGCGCAGGTCCTCTTCCAGTTCTTCCGGCCCGTAGTGCCGCTCGACAGACCGCTCGCCCAGCAGTTGCCCGAACTCATACTTGCTGAGACCGGCAAGCTCGCGGGCTTTCCCGAATGAGAGCATCTCTTCCCGGTACAACGTCACTGCCAGTTCGCGCAGAAGCTCCTTTTTCTTCCGACCTTCCGGAAGCGCCAACGCGTCGGCGACCGAGCGTGGAATTTGGAGGTGGACGTCGTCGGGAGAAGCCATTGTGCCGAGAGGGAGTCTATGAGAAAAAGTTCTGCGGAATCAACGAACGGTGCGTCCTCTGGATTTACAGTTGATTGGAAGTAGGAGATCACTGTCCCGCCTCCCCGTCGTTAGAATCCGCATCGGACAGCACCTCTGCCTTCACCTCCTCCAGCACCTCCAGCGCGGCCGCCCGCTCCTCCGGCAGATCCGGGTCCTCGAA
>CAZCUZ010000082.1:0-12607 GCA_964502085.1 uncultured Salinivenus sp.
CGAACTCGACGACCTCCCCTTCTTTAACCAGGATGTCGAGGATCGAGGCGATCCGCCGCCGGTGCAGCACTTCAAAGAGGCCATTCGGGAGGCCGACGCGGTGCTCATTGCCACGCCGGAGTACCAGCACGGTCTGCCCGGCGTGCTCAAGAACGCCCTCGATTGGGCGTCGCGCCCGCCGAGCGATGCGCCACTCAACGACAAAGTCGTAGGCATGATGGGGGCCAGTCCGAGCCCGGTCGGCACCGCGCGGGCGCACCTGCAGTTGCGTCAGACGCTCGTGTACAACAAGAGTCGGTTCGTGGCACGTCCCGAGGTGCTCGTCGCGAATGCCTCCGAGAAGTTCGAGGATGGACGCTTCACCGACGAGCAGGGCCGCGAGTTCATCCGCAAGCACTTGAACGCGGTGGCCGAGAAGGTGCGAGCGGGGCGGCGGGAAGGAGCGGGGGTGTGAATCCGATTCGGATGCACATTCACATGTCTGAGGACCGAAACAGGGCGACGAGATCGGTTGCAGCCCCGACGCCGGATGCTTCTGACACGATGCCTTTCGCTGTGTGGTGTACCCGGCCATCGATGCCGACGTGTGCACGAATTGGCCCGGCCAGAGCCTCAACCAGATACGACGCCCCGCATTCTACCACGGCCGTGTCTGTTTAGGTTGTAATTCATCTTGGTGTAGGTTGGGGCCAGTATTCCCGAGCTCAATGAACTGTCTCTCTAAGCTTGAATCTCTGAAGTGGGAGGAGTCGCAGGCTTTCCTACTGCGCTCCTGAAGGAAATGGGACGGCCGAACGGCACCCTCACACCTCACGCATTATGTTTTCACGCACAAGTGAGAAAGGATAGCAAGAGCCCACCATCCGCAGAATGGAGATTGCCGCTCTTCTACACCGTCTCCCCCGCCTCCACCTCTTCGAGCGCGTATCCCTTCAGCCCCATCGCGTCGTAGGTGGCCCCTTCGAAGGCCGGGATCGTGGACTGGATCTCGTTCATGATCTGCTCCGGGCCCTTCGAGTAGTCCATCTCGGCGCCGTAGCGCTGTGCGATCTCCGGCAGGATTTCCCAGCTGGGCTTGCAGTCAATGCGATTCTCGTTGTTGTGCCAGCGGTCGAAGGGCGTACCGTGGTCGTCTTCGCGGCTGGTGTCCATCTCCATCATGAGCGTACGGTTGACGCCCTGGATCTCCTTCGCCGGACGCACGCGCTGGGCGCGGCCGTCCTGGTTGACGTAGGTGCCCACTGTCTCCACCACCATCGCGGCCGGGAGGGCCGTGGACGCCTGCGAGAGGGTCTCGTTCGTGGTGTTGTAGTAGTGGAGCACCACGTCCACGTCCTGCGTCTCCAGGTCCTCGGCCGTGCAGAGCCCGGAGCCGACGGGATCGTCCTCCAGCGTGTAGATGAGGTCGTACTTGCCCTTCGCGACGTTCGCCCCGACCAGCTCCTCGTCGACCGGCTGGATGCCGAGCCGCTCGCAGCCCTCGGCGTTGGGCGTCTTGTCGTCGGTGATAAGCCAGTCGTCGCCCGCGCCCGGCTCAATGTGCGGGATGTAGCGGGGCGCATCGGCGCCCACGGCCTCGGCGAGCTGCCGGAGCAGGTAGTTGTCCTCGACGGTGGCGCGGGCGGAGCCGAGGAAGAGGATGCGCTCGGGATCGGTGCCGCTGAGGAGGGAGGCGGCCTGTGCGTAGGCCTGCTCCCAGCGGCCGCCCGTCAGGGTGTCCTCCTTCCGGATGTGCGGGCCGTCCGGGCGGTTGTCGTTGAACGTGTTGTAGACGAGTCGGTCCTCGTCCGGCAGCCAGTACTCGTTCACGTCCATGTTCTGCCGCGGCGTGATGCGCAGCACCTGGTTGTCCCGCACCCAGTAGTGGCAGTTCGCGCCCGTCGCATTGGTCGTCGTGATCGACGGCGTGGAGCTCATTTCCCAGATGCGCGCCTTGAATCGGAAGTCCGTGGCCGTGAGTGCGCCGACCGGGCAAATGTCGATCGTGTTCATCGAGTACGGCTCGTCGAACTCCTCGCCCGGGGCCGTGATCGGGTAGTTCTTGACGCCGCGGTTCGAGATCGTGAGCTGCCCGCTGCCCGAGACCTGATCGGTAAAGCGCGTGCACCGCGTGCAGTTGATGCAGCGCTCGGCGTCGAGCGTTACGCGCGGGCCCAGCTTCACGCGCTTCGGCTTGTGCACCTTCCGGAACTCGAAGCGAGAGCCCTCCGGCCCGTACTTGTAGGACTGGATCTGGAGCGGGCAGTGCCCGGCCTGGTCGCAGATCGGGCAGTCGAGCGGGTGGTTGGCCAGCAGAAACTCGAGGTTGTCCGACTGCGCCTGCTCGACCTCGTCGCTGCTGCGGTGCGTCTGGACGACCATGCCGTCCTGGAGGTCGACCGTGCAGCTTGCCTGCAGCTGGGGGAAGTACTGAATTTCCGGCTCGCCCTCCTCGTTGAGCTCGACCTCCCCGGTTTCGCGGTCTTGTTTCGGCATGCCCACCTTCACGAGGCATTGCCGGCAGTTGGCCGGGATGGACATGGCGGGGTGGTAGCAGAAGTGCGGCAGCTCGATATCCTGGTTCAGGCAGAACTGCAGGAGCTTCTGCTCGCCCTCGTATTCGTACGTCGTTCCGTCGATGGTGACGATCGGCATGATCTGGGGTGCGTTGTGCGGTCAGCGTTGGGCGGTATGCGTTCTGCGTGGGCCGGTCGGCGCTCGAGCCGCTCCGTCCGGGGGCATCCAGCACAAGGGCCGTGCCGGGACTGCCCTCTGTAGCTTAGGAGTGGGGATGAGGTTCCGGGCTCGGGCCGCAGATTACTCGTTTTCGTCCGATTCAAAGGAGACGTCGAGATAAATCTCGGAGAGCGGGAGCGAGGCGTCAAGGGAGGGCAGATCAATTTCCGCGTCAAGCCCGTCGGTTTCGGTGAAACGCCAGCTTTCGTCGTCCTGTCGGACGTAGTGCTCGACGTGCGGCCTGTCCTGGGCAACAAGAAGATATTCCTGAAGCGAGTCGAGCTGTCGGTAGCGGGCAAACTTCTCGCCGCGGTCGTAGTCCTCCGTCGTCGGAGAGAGCGTTTCCACGAGGAGCCTCGGGTTATAGAGCATGTCGAGGTGCTCCTCGTCGAGTTCGGGGTCGCCACAGACGACGACAACATCAGGGTAGGCGTACTTCCCGGCTGAAGGAAGGGCAACCCGCAGGTCATTCGTCGTAGCACGACATTCCGTATCGAGCAATTGATTGCCGAGCGCTCGGTTGATATTCGATACGATGAGATTGTGTGGATAACTTGCTCCGGTCACTGGAATCACCCATCCATCGATGAATTCATGTCGCTCTTCTGTTTTCGCCCGTTCCCGTTCGAGGTACTCCTCCGCCGAGATCGGCTTATCATTGAGCACTCGTTTTTCCAGGGCAGGTGGAATAGAGGGCTTGGTTGCGGTAGCCATGGCCCAGGAGTAGATCGTTACGAGTCCGGTTCTGAAACCTGTACGGGTGTCACCTGCACACCGTTCGCGGAGAGGCGGAGGGTGTCGCGCTCGACGCGCAACGTGCCGGCGGCGACGGCAAACCCGTCGGTGGTGTCCGGGACCTGCCACGCGCAGGCGGACGCTTCGGCGCGGGGGGCGTTCACCAGAAGAGGCGGACCGTCTTCGGTCTCCAGGTACAGGGTGCATCCATTTCGGGTGACGCGTCCGATGCGGCCGTCAACCGACACGCGGCGGCCGACGTATCGCTTCGCTTCGGCGACGACGGCGGGGACGGGAAGGGCATCGGCCGCGTCGACGGTCGCGCCGTAGGTCTGCTGGGCCTCGGTCGGGTTTTTCGGAGCCTCGGGACCACAGCCGGACAATAGCATTCCGACGGCGGCGAAGAGAAGGATCGGGAGGGAGGATCGCATCATGCAGGATCCTGGGGAGGGGGAGCGGATTCCGTCGTCGGCTTCTTCTCACGTTGCTGGAGAAGCGCGTAGAGCTGCTTTGCCTTGCCGTTGCGGATGAGAGTAGAGAGGGTCGGGAGCTGCGGAGTGACGAGAACCGGGATCGCCGACGCGAGGACCGATCGGGGCCAGCCGACCCACGTCCCAAGTGCCAAGATGATCGAAGCGCCGTCCCGGATTCCGAGCATCAGTCTCTTCGTCCACCACGGGTCTCGACGGAGGACTTCGAGGCGTTCGGTCACGAATGCGGGCGGATAGGGCTCGTCCTACGACGGGTGCTCCGCATACGATGGCCGGCTACGCTCTCCACGGTCGTCGAGTGCCTGTCGCGCCGGGTTCGAACGCACACCTGGAGCAGACGCCCAATTCAGTTCGTGCACTACTCCGTCGCCGCCACGGCCGAGTCGGGGCCGGCGGAGACCTCGGTGCTCACGGGGTAGACCGATGCCTCGCACTTCGCCTCGAACTCCTCGCGGAAGCGTTTGACCGTCTCCCGGATGGGGCCCACCGCGCCGTCGGCAAAGGCGCAGATGGTGCGGCCGCCGTCCATGTTGTCGCAGAGCTCGAGCAGGAGGTCGAGGTCGCGCATGTGCCCGTCGCCGTCGTCGATGCGGGCGATAATGTTTTCGAGCCAGCCGGTCCCTTCGCGGCAGGGGGTGCACTGCCCGCAGGTTTCGTCCTGGTAGAAGTGGGCGACGCGGCGCAGGAACGAGACCATGTCGGTGTCCTCGTTCAGGACGAGGGGGCAGAACGTGCCGGTTCGGGATCCGACCTCGCCGAGGCTCTCGTCGTTCATCGAGATGCCGTCGATCTGGTCGGCGGGGACGGGGGGAACCGACGAGCCGCCGGGCACGATGGCCTTCAGGTCCTTGTCCTTGGCCATGCCGCCGCACACGTCGTAGACGAGGTCAGTGAGGAGCATGCCCGTCGGATACTCGTAGACGCCGGGCCGCTTCACGTGGCCGGACATGCCGTAGAGGGCGGGGCCGGGCATGTCCTCCGCTCCGATGTTGGAGAAGTTCTCGCCGCCCTTCTCGACGATGAGCGGGACGTGCGCCAGCGTTTCGACGTTGTTGATGGTGGTGGGACAGCCGAAGATGCCGCTCTGCGCAGGGAAGGGGGGCTTGTAGCGCGGGTAGCCTCGCTTGCCCTCCAGGCTCTCCATGAGGCTCGTCTCCTCGCCGCAGATGTAGGCCCCGGCCCCCTTGTGCAGGACAATCTCCATGGAGAAGTCCGAGCCCATGACGTTCTCGCCCACGTACCCGGCGTCGTGAGCCTTTTGGAGCTGCTCCTTCATGATGACGATCCAGTCGCTGTACTCGCCCCGGGTGTAGATGTAGCACGTGTCGATGTGCAGGGCGTAGCCCGCGAGGAGGAGCCCCTCGAACAGGAGGTGCGGGTTGTACTCCATGATCTGCCGGTCCTTGTACGTTCCCGGCTCGCTCTCGTCGGCGTTGCAGCCGATGTAGCGGGGCCGCTCGTCCGGTTCGGGCATGAACGACCACTTCACGCCGGTAGGGAAGCCGGCGCCGCCCCGCCCGGTCAGGCCGGACGTTTTGACCTGTTCGGTAATGTCGCCGGGCTCGACGTCATCGTCTTCGAGGACGCGCCGCAGCCGGTCGTAGCCGCCGTGGTCGTCGTAGACCTCCAGTTCGTGGAGGTCCTGGATCGGCGGCAGGAGCATCCGGTCGTACGACCGCCAGTCGCCGGCGGGGGACGTGTGTGTGCCGTTGGTCGCTTCCATGATGGGGTGTCGTTGTGAAGCAATGCAAGGGAAGACGTCGGGCCCCTGTGGGGCCGAGCGTCGTCAGGGCGAAGAGGGGACGGACGCCTCCGACGCGGTCTGCCGCCCGAGGGCCCGAAGCCCTTTGTAGCACTGGAGCTGATGGCGCCAGTTCATGTATATGTAGACGGCCCAGCCCATTTGGGCGGCGGCAAAGAGGCAGGCCGCGGCAATGACGCCGAGAAACCCGAGGGTGGTAAAGCTCTCAGTAGCGTCGTAGTAGTGATAGAAGGCCGAGGTGGGGAGGCTCACGGAGAGGAGACCCATCGTAACGACGAGGGCCCACATCCACTTCCGGGCCTCGCGGAGGGACTGCACCTTTTTGCCGGCGAACGTCGCCCAGTTGGGGCCGTGCAGCTCCCGTTTTTCGTCCGCGGACAGGCCGTCCAGGCTCTCGATCAAGACCTCGCGGGCCGGTGGGGGGGAGGGAGAGGACATGGGTATTCGGCAATGAATGAACGGCCGCGTCGGGAAGGGCGGGAGGGGATGCAGCGAGGCGCTATGGGCACTCAGGCGGCAATATTATGGGTTCGAGCGCTCTCCTCTTTCAAACAAGGGGAACTGCATTCGGAGGAATGTGCTCTCGAGAATGCATTTCCGCCCGAATTGGTAAGGTTTCTTTCATCATTACCGCAGGGGCACGACCTTCGGGCCTCGCTTCGCTCGTGTCTGAACCGAAAGAATAAACTTGACAGAGTACTTAGTCCATGTGTTCGGCTTCGGGCTGGGTCTCGTAGGGGGTCGTCCGGTCGACGTCGGTGCGCCGGTTGCCGTCCATCTCGTCCTCGTCCTGCGGCAGGGTGACGGACGTGAAGGACGGGACCTCGCCCGCGCGGAGGCTTTCGATCAGGTCGTCGATCTTTTCGGGGGTCAGCTGGTGCACGTAGACTCCGTTTGTGATCTCCAGCATGGGCGCCGAGCCACAGGAGCCGAGACATTCGGCCTCTTGCACCGTGAACAGACCGTCGTCCGTCGTCTCCCCGGCGTGCACGTCGAGCTTTTCCTCCAGATAGTGCAGGATGTCGTACCCGCCGCAGACCTGGCAGGTAAAGCAGGTGCACACGTCGAGGACGTAAGTCCCTTTCTCCTCCTTGTAGTACTGGTGGTAGAAGGTGGCGACGCCGTAGGCCTGGGCGTACGTCATGTCCAGCGTGTCGGCGCACAGCTGAATGACCTCCGGCGGCAGGTACCCGAACTTTTCCTGGCCGAGCCACAGCACCTTCATGATGGCGGCCTGGTCCTCCGGGTACTGATTCTTCCAGGCCTCGATCTGTTCCTGTTCCTCGTCGGTCCACACGAGTTCGTCGTCGGAAAAGGCCGGGTCCGGATCCTGGTCCGGGAGCTCCACGATGGGCCGCTGAACGTCAAACTTGCTCATTTTCGAGTGTCGATTTTCGATTTTCGAATTTAAGGGGTCGAATGCGATGCCAGCGGTCAAATCATTCGACACTCGACATTCGCGATTCGAAAGTGGCTACTTGTCGGATTCTCCCATTACCGGGTCCAGGGAGGAGATGTTGATGACGGCGTCGGAGACGAGGTCGCCTTCCAGGAGGTACTCCAGGCCCTGCAGGTTGGTGAAGGAGGGAGCGTTGATGCGCACGCGCCAGGGGCGCCCGGTGCCGTCGGAGGTCAGGTAGAAGCCGAGCTCGCCCTTCGGGGATTCGATTGCGTGGTAGCTGTGGGCGCCCTTCGGCGGTACAGTGCCGACGTCGGTGTACATGAAGTCGTGGATCATGCCTTCCATCGAGTAATAGACCTCTTCCTTCGACGGATAGGCTTCCTTGGCGTCGTCGGAGCGGATGGGGCCCTCGGGCAGGCGGTCGAGGCACTGCTCGATGATGCGGACGCTCTGCTTCATCTCTTCGAGCCGCAGGAAGTAGCGGGCGAGCGAGTCGCCCTCTTCGCGGACCGGAATGGTGAAGTCGACCTCGTCGTACTTGAGATAGGGCTCGAAGCGACGAATGTCGTAGGGCACGCCCGAGCCGCGCAGGTTGGGGCCCGTCAGGCCGAGCTCGAGGGCTTCTTCCTTGGTGACCCGTCCGACGCCCTTGAGACGGTCCACCCAGATGCGATTGCGGCTGAGGAAGGCGTCCCAATCGGAGACCTCGTCGGGAAACGTGTCCGCAAAGTCACGGATCATCTCGAGGGCGCGGGGGGAGAGGTCGTTTGCGAGGCCGCCGATGCGGCTGTGGCTGACGGTG
Organism: uncultured Salinivenus sp.; assembly: GCA_964502085.1. Taxonomy (GTDB): domain Bacteria; phylum Bacteroidota; class Rhodothermia; order Rhodothermales; family Salinibacteraceae; genus Salinibacter. The sequence goes on from CAZCUZ010000082.1 coordinate 7,908, forward strand.
AAGCGGGCTCCGGCCACCTCGTCCATGATCGCGTAGATTTCCTCCCGCTGCTGGAAGGTCCACAGGAAGACGGACATAGCGCCTGCGTCCATTCCCCCCGTCCCGAGCCACAGGCAGTGCGAGGAGATCCGGGCCAGCTCGCTCATGATCATCCGGATCCACTGGGCGCGCTCCGGCACTTCGATCCCCGCGAGCTTTTCGACGGCCATGCACCACGCCACGTTGTTGGAGTAGGGCGACAGGTAGTCCATGCGGTCGGTGTACGGCATGAACTCCTGGTACGTCTTGTTCTCCGCGAGCTTCTCGATGCCGCGGTGCAGGTAGCCGATGTCGAGCACGGCCTTTTCGACGGTCTCTCCGTCGAGCATCAACACGCAGCGCAGCACACCGTGGGTGGCCGGGTGCTGCGGGCCCATGTTGAGGATCATTTCGTTTTCCAGCGGATCCATCTCCGCCTTCTCGGTCACGGGAAGCTCCCCGTCCTCGTCCTCCGACCGTCGCTCTTCGATCCAGGCGTGCTTGGTCTCGAGCCGCTCGTAGATCGCTTCGTTGTGCTTCGGCCAGAATCGAAACTGGTCGCCGAGGTCGTGCCCCGGGAATTGCGGTTTTTCGGCCATATTTTTACTGCGTTAATGCGTCAAACGTTGAACGTAGCCCGCGCGACGCGGCACGTTCTACGTGTCACGCTGAACTTATTCGGAATCTTGGTTGACGGGCGGCTCCTCGTAGCTCTTGACGGGCTGCGAGCCGCGGGCGGCGGCAAACGGATCCATCGTGAGCTCGCCGTCCGGCGTCTGCGGCGGCAGCGGGAGGGAGCCGGGCACGCCCAGCTGCGGAAATTCCTTGCGGAGCGGGTGATACTCGAAGTCCTCGGGCATGTACATCCGCCGGGGATCCGGGTGGTCGACGAACTCGAAGCCGAACATGTCGTAGGCTTCGCGCTCGTTCCAGTTCGCGGCCCGGTACACCTCCGTCACGCTCGGCACGCGCATGTCGGTTTCCTCGACGCGCACCTTGATTCGGATGCGTTTCTGCGCGTCCATGTTCACGAGGTTGTAGAAGACCTCGTACCGCTGTTCGTCGGTAAAGCGGTCGATGCCGCCGAGGTCGACGAAGTACTCGAAGCCCTGGTCTTCCCGGAGGAAGCGGCAGATCTCCCGGATCCGGCGCTTCTCGACGTAGACGGTGTCCTCGTTGGCGTATCGGTCGACGCCGTGGATTGCGTCGCCGAACTCGTCCCGGAGAGCGTCGATGACCTCGGGGACCCGCGTCGTGTCTTTCGCGTGCGGATTGTCCGTTTCGTCCTCGGCCCGAGGCTCGTGCGTGGGCGTGTAGTGGAAGCGCAGTTCTTCGGGATCGTGCGGATCCGTGTCGCGAGGATCGTTGGGGTTGCTCATGGGGCGTCCGGCGTCTTGGGGCGTCGCAATCGGGACGGAAGAGGGGGCACGCTACGCGAGGGCGGGTTCGGCCGACGGGTCGTCGGCCTCGTCCGCGTCCCCGGCGGTGGCGCTCAGGGCGTCGAAGGTCGCGTACGGAGCCTCCGGCTTTTCGAGCTGGCCCGGGAACTTGCTCGAGTTTTCCTCGGGAAGCGGGGTTCGCGAGGCGGCCTCTCCGTGCGTGTAGTCCTGCACCACCGAGTACTCGTTGCGGATCTTCTCCTGCACGTCCATCAGCCCGTGCAGCACCGCTTCCGGCCGGGGCGGGCAGCCGGAGACGTAGACGTCGACGGGGAGGAAGTTGTCCACCCCCTGCACGACGCCGTAGCAGCGGTGCATGCCGCCGGTGGAGGCGCAGGCCCCCATGGCGATGCACCACTTGGGATCGCCCATCTGGTCCCACACGCGGCGAATGGCGTGACTCATCTTGTAGGAGCACCAGCCGGCCACGATCATAAGGTCGGCCTGTCGCGGCGAGAAGCGCATGGCTTCGCTGCCGAAGCGGGCCGAATCGTACTTCGGTCCGGCCATGCCCATCATCTCGATGGCGCAGCACGCCAGGCCCATGGGCATGGGCATCATGGAGTTGGACCGGGCCCAGTTCAGGACGGCGTCGACCCGGGTGGTGAAAAAGCCTTGTCCGTTGCCTCCGCTGGATCCAGCCATAAAGAAGTCGAGCAAATGAAAGGTACAAAGGGATGCAGGGCGAGGACGGGAGGTCCGTTCTCGCTTTCCTGCTCATCACGGCGTTAAATGCCGCGGTTCGCGCCCCTGTTTCGCCCCGCTCGAGAATGCACGCGACTGTTACGGCCGCCCACCAACCGACTCGTCCGTCGCTATTTTTCAAAGTCGAGGCCGCCCTTCTTCACGTCGTACAACAAGCCGACGAGCAGGATGACGGCGAACAGGGACACGACGACCACGACGCCGAGCCCGGCGCCGCTGTCGACAAAGTTGTGGAAGCTGGCGGCCCACGGCCACATGAAGACGACCTCCACGTCGAAGACGATGAAGATCATGGCCACCAGGTAAAACTTGACCGAGTACCGTTCGTGGGCGCTTCCGACCGGGTCCATGCCGCTCTCGTAGGGCATCGTCTTCGTGCCGCTGGGGCGGCTGGGGCCGATGTACGTGGCCGCGGCCAGCAGCGTGAGGGCCAGCCCGAGGGCCAGGGCAAACATCAGAAAAAGGGGCACGAACTCACCAAACATGGGCCGATCGGCGTCGGACGCGGGAGAGCAGCGAGGCCGCGGGCCCCCTCGAAAAGAAGGCCGCACGGGGAGTGAGTACGGTACGGATTAAGCCCCGCGGATGCAACGAAGCACGGGTCTCACGTTCCTAAAAGTGGATGAAGGTATCACGATCTCCTTTACCTTCAGGCTGGACGACTCAATCTGCGACCACTGTGTTCACATTACGTTCTACGAGCAAGGTGGGCTCGAAGACACATCGTCGCTGAACGTGTACAGGGCAGAGATGAGTAGGCCGGGAGCTGCGAGCGCCCCGAACACGCCTCCAATAACGCAGAACCCGATCTGGAGAGCCAGATGAGCAGAGCTCGTGTGAAGCATCCCCATGAATGGATACAGGAGGTAGAGCACTATTCCCGAAGACAGGAAAAAACCAAGAACTGAAAGACCAATCATCATCGATTGGTGTCGGGTCCAAATGGTGTGGAACTTGGAAACCACTTGCACCTGGGAGAGGTCCTCATTCGCACCCTCGGCCATACCGACCGAATGAGCCAATACCAATGCCGTCACTATAGAGAAGGGGATATAAATTATTGATGATATGGTCAATATTATTGAATAATTTAAATTGGTAAACTGGTACGACAAGATGAACACCAAAAAAACGGTGGTTACTGTTCTAATGTATTTTATCATTCCGGTATTGTTTTGGCGTTATGTTTGAGAAACAAAGCCCCGCCCTTGCGGGCAGGGCTTTTCCCATCTATCTCGTTATCGAAGGGTGCCGACCATTGGAACCGGCCAATCCATGAAAGTTATTAGGGTCGAGACCACCTTCTGCACGCTCTGCGAAAGTCAGGGTGGTGTTCACTGTCACTGCACGGTTTTCTGCACCATTTCTTCACAGCAGCCTGGTAATTGTGAACCTGTGCCATGTATCGTCCGAGTCCGAGAGAGGCGGCGGTTCCAGTACCAAGAACGGATGCACAGACTGGGGCATAGGGGCCACACGAGGATAGGGGAGAGTGCTCGGGCATTCAGATATGAAAAGCACATTTTGGAGGGAGTGGACTGCCCTAAAGGATGATGAGTGCTTTCCAGGGCATTTCTGTGTTCATGTAAATTAAAGTTCAATTTGTTGCCTTAGATAAAACTTTGTTGAACCCTGATTTAAAGTAGAGACAATGTTCAGTGTGTAGGAGTGATTCTCCTTGATAAAAAATCGAGAAGGAGTCCCAGTGACGCTGACGATTGCGGATGGGACCGATATCACTTCCCTCTGCGGCCATCAGCTCTGGCCCTTTCGGGTCACATTCTCTTACGGTAGCTCGTAAGTGAGGCGGGCGATGATCATGCGGCCGAGGGCCGGGGCGCCGACGAACTCCCTGTGCTCGGAATCGAGGACGTTCTTGGCGGTGACGTCGACCCGCAGGCCGGGCACGGTGGGGACGCGGTACCCGGCGCGCACGTCGAGCAGCGTGTACGTGTCGACCTCCCCGATGTACGGGCCCCATCGGACGGGGAAGCGGTCCACGTACTGGCCGGTGGCGCCGACGGAGACGCCGGCGGGCAGGCCGTAATCAAATCCGGCCTTGACGGTGGTGGCGGGGGCGTTGAGGGCGACCGGCGTGTCGGGTGCATCTCCGGTGAACCGGTCGTCGGTGACGAGGGACACGTTGGCGAAGGCGGTCGTCACCTCCGTTGCCTCGATCGTCACCGAAGCGTCGAGCCCGCCGTACTCGATCCGGTCGGCCACGGAGTATTCGAGCCGGGGATTAACGGGGGGCGGACCGGGAAGGAAGGTCCGTTCCGACGTCAGCACGTTGTCTCTCGTTTCGTAGTAGGCGTCGACGTACAGGCGCACCCGGTCGCGAAACGAGCCCTTGTACCCGGCCTCTAGCGTCTGTCCCGTCGTGCGCACGGTCGGGTCCACCGTGAAGCGGCCGGCGGCAAAGAGTGGATCGGTGCCGGGGTAGGAGACGGAGCGCGTGTAGCTGGCTCGGACGGTGTGCTGGGGGGCGAGGTCGTAGGTGAGTGCGGCGCGGGGGGCGAACGACGTCTCCTCCACGAC
>CAZCUZ010000083.1:0-2944 GCA_964502085.1 uncultured Salinivenus sp.
TCTTCCCAGTCCGCGAGGAAGCGCTCCAGCCCCCGATCCGTCAGCGGATGGTCCAGCAGCTTCGTCATCGTCTCGAACGGCATCGTCGCCACGTCCGCCCCCGCCAGCGCCGCCCGCTTCACGTGCGTCGGATGCCGAATCGAGGCGGCCAAGACCTCCGTCTCATATCCGTAGTTGTCGTAAATCTGCACGATCTCCTCGATCAGCCCCATCCCGTCGGAAGAAATGTCGTCGATCCGACCGATGAACGGACTGATGTAGTCGGCCCCCGCCTTCGCCGCCAGCAGCGCCTGCGTCGGCGAAAAGCAGAGGGTGCAGTTCGTGCGGATGCCCTCCTGGTCGAGGGCCCGAAGCGCCTTGATGCCCTCCTTGATCAGGGGAATCTTCACCACGACGTGGTCGTGGATCTGGGCCAGGGTGTGGGCCTGCTCCATCATGCCGTCGAAGTCGGTGGCCGTCACCTCCGCGGAGATGTCGCCGTCGACCATCTCGCAAATGTCCAGGACGCGCTCGTGGAAGTCCACGTTGCCCTCCTTTTTTACGAGCGAGGGGTTCGTGGTGACGCCGTCGAGGACGCCCATGTCGTTGGCCTCGCGAATTTCGTCGAGGTTGGCAGTGTCTACAAAAAATTTCATGGCTGGTGTCGGTCTTTATGAAAAGGTTCGCGTTCAGTTGGGTGGATGTCCAGGGATGCGTGAATCGTGATACGTGAGGGAGCGCCTCACCACCGCTGTCACGTACCACGCTCACGCATCACGTTCGCGATTTCCGTCTTCGGCATCACACTTCACGCATCACGCGTTACGCTTCACCTGCCGGCGGGCCTTCTCGACCACGTGCTCGGCGGTGAACCCATATTTCTCCATGACGACTTCGCCCGGCGCCGAGGCCCCGAAGCGGTCGACGCCGATCCGTGCTCCCTCGGTGCCGACGTAGCGCTCCCAGCCGGACGAAACGCCGGCCTCGATGGAGACGCGGGCCGTAACGTCCGGCGGCAGCACCTTTCGCTGGTACGTTTCGGATTGGTCGGCAAAGAGCTCCCACGAGGGCATGCTCACCACCCGCGCGGCAATGCCGTCCTCTTCGAGCGTCTTCGCCGCCTCGAGGGCGTGCTGCACCTCGCTGCCGGTTCCGATCAGGAGGACGTCGGGCGTGCCGTCGGTCACCCGCAGCACGTATGCCCCGCGGTGTACCCCTTGCGCCGACGTGAGCTCGCTGCGGTCAAGCGTCGGGAGCTTCTGGCGGGTGAGGGCGAGGGCCGTCGGTCCGTGCGTGTTGCGGACCACCGCCTTCCAGGCCTCGGCCGTCTCATTCGCGTCGGCCGGGCGGAGGAGCGTGAGGTTCGGAATGGCGCGCAGGGCCATCAGGTGCTCGATCGGCTGGTGCGTGGGGCCGTCCTCGCCGAGCCCAATCGAGTCGTGCGTAAAGACGTAGACGACGGGCTGCTCCATCAGCGCACTGAGGCGGAGTGACGGGCGCAGATAGTCGCTGAAAATGAGGAATGTGCCGCCGTACGGCTGGATGCCGCCGTGGAGGGCCATCCCGTTCATCGCCCCGGCCATGGCGTGCTCGCGGACGCCGAAGCGGAAGTAGCGACCGTCCAGATTGTCGGCCTGAAAGTCCTCGCGCCCGGTCACGTCGGTCTTGTTCGAGCCCGTGAGGTCCGCCGACCCGCCGATGAGATACTCCACTTCGGGAGCCAGTTCGTTGAGCGTGAGGCCACTGGCTTTTCGTGTGGCCAGCTCTTCTCCCGCCTCGAACGTGGGAACGGCCTCTTCCCACCCTTCGCCCGGGTCGCGCTCCCGCCAGCGTCGGTACTTGGCCGCAGCCTCCGGATGCGCGTCCTCGTAGTCCGCCAGCAGGGCGTCCCACTCCTCCTTGTACTCGGCGCCCTCGTCCACGGCCTGCCGCATGTGATCGTACACCGCATCGGGCACGTAGAACGTCTCGTCGGCCGGCCAGCCGAGGTTCTCTTTCGAAAGCCGCACCTCCTCTTCTCCGAGCGGCGCACCGTGCGCGGCGGCCGTGTCCTGCTTGTTGGGGCTGCCGTAGCCGATGTGCGACCGCACCGCGATGAGCGACGGACGGTCCGTCTCGGCCTTGGCCGCCGCAATGGCTGCGTCCACCGCGTCGAGGTCGTTGGCGTCGTCGACCTCCTGCACGTGCCAGCCGTAGGCCTCGAACCGACTCGGCACGTCCTCACTGAAGGCCAACTCCGTCGATCCGTCGATCGTGATCTGGTTGTCGTCGTAGAGGTACACCATCTTCCCGAGCCCCAGGTGGCCGGCCAGAGAGGCCGCCTCGTGCGAGACCCCTTCCATGAGGTCGCCGTCCGAGCAAATGGCGTACGTGTAGTGGTCGACGATCGGGTGCTCCGGCGTGTTGAACTCGTTGGCCAGCAGGGTTTCGGCGAGGGCCATCCCGACGCCGTTGGCAAAGCCCTGCCCGAGCGGTCCGGTGGTCGTCTCTACGCCCGGCGTCAGGTGCCCCTCCGGGTGGCCCGGCGTCTTGCTGTCCCACTGCCGGAAATTCTCGATCTCCTCCATCGGCAGATCGTAGCCGGTCAGGTGAAGAAGGCTGTACAGAAGCATTGACGCGTGCCCGGCCGACAACACAAATCGGTCGCGATTGGGCCACTTCGGGTGCTTCGGACTGTGGCGGAGGTGGCGCGTCCACAGCACGTACGCGACCGGCGCGAGCGCCATAGGCGTGCCCGGATGCCCGCTCTTGGCCGCCTCCACGGCGTCGGCCGCCAAGAACCGGATGGTGTTGATCGTCTGGGTGTCGAGATCTGTGGCCTGAAGTGTCTCCCTGGACATGGACGTTGAGTTCTAGTTGGAAAAGTGGTCGTTGTCACAGTCGTCAAATGAGGGTCTCTTCGCATCATCCCCCCGCCGTCCTCGGAACGACGGGCCAGCCGTCCTCCCACTCGAGCGGTGAGATG
>CAZCUZ010000083.1:3044-12605 GCA_964502085.1 uncultured Salinivenus sp.
CACGAGGAAGGTCTCCCCCTCGTCCTCCAATACGGCATTGTGCCCCGGTCCCTTCCATTCGGACCAGCCCTCCAGCACGAGCGTCCCGCCGCCCGCCGTCATCGGCGTGCCCTCGCGATCCACGTACGGACCGGTTACCGACTCGGATCGCCCCACCCGAATGTTGTAGTCGCTGTCAACGCCCTGACAGCAGTCATCAAATGACACGAAGAGATAGTACAAATCGTTGCGACGGACAATATAGGGGGCCTCGACGGCATTTTCATCCGCGTCCGGTCGATTGGCCGGCGCGTACAGCGAATCATCCTCACTAGACAGCTTTCCCGTCGTCGGATCGATCCGCCGCATCCGGATGCCGGTTTCGTTCCAGCTACCGAACGCCATGCACACGCGATCCTTCTCATCAATGACAATGTTTGGATCGATGGCGTTGTACACAGAGTCAGGATGGGACTCGATCACTTTTTCCCGATCGGTCCAGGCTGCACTGTCGACGCTGAGCCCCGGCGAGGTCGCCACCCCGATGGCCGAGCGCCCACTGCCGAAGGTCGAGGCCGAGTAGTACAGGTGGTATCGTCCATTGAAAAAGGCAATGTCCGGGGCCCAGAGATCCCCGTCGGTAATGGGTTTGGCCCAGTCGGGAACGCCGTCGAGCACGTCCTCAGGGTGATGCGTCCACACCATGCGGTCCGGAGAGGAGCGTCGCTGAATCCCTCCACCGGTCGAGTACAGGTAGTACTGCCCGTGCGCCTTGATGATGGCCGGATCGTGCACATTCTGTCGTGCTCCGGAGAGATCGCGCGTTACCGGAATGGAATCCGTTGCCCCTTCGTCGTCCTCTCCGGCCGACGCCATCGCCTCCTGACTGTCGCAGCCCCCCACTCCCATTCCGAGGAGCACGACACAGAGAGCCAGCACGACGGTCCAACGCCCTCCGGCGGTTTGTCGGTATCGTTGGACACACTGCATGGGCGAAGCGGGAAATGATGGACACACACGAAAACACTCGTCCCCTTGCCCTCAGAATCGACCGGCCGCTCGGTGATCGGAAAACGCCCGACCCGGATTCTCTCGGTACCGTGCCTCTCCAATCCTCTGCTCGCAGCAGCTCCCCCCGAGTCCACGAGACGCTACACGTGAACGACCTCCACGTCGAGCATGTCGCCGAGCAGGTCCCATCGGCGCGTCACGTCCCCGAGGTGGAGGCACTGGTGGTGCGTCCCCCCATTTTCCAACCAGCCGTCCAGGCAGGCTCGCACCCCGGACTCGGGCCGGAAGTGGAAGTACGGCATCTCGACGTTCGGCAGCTCGTCGGTGTCTAAGATGTCGCCGCTCGCCACCACGAGACGGTAGTCCTCTCCGGAAATCGGCGCGAGCGAGACAAGCGTGGCGGGGCCGGGCTCGGCCATAAAGACAACGGTGGGCGGGTTGTCGAGTCCGCCGATCCCGAGCTCTCGATCGATGAGCTGGACCGGCTGATCCTCGCGCGCAATTTTCCAGTTGCCCTCTCCCATGTGGCTCTGGAGCACCGAGTCGCGCTCGAAGTCCATGGCGTACATCTCCGTAAAGTGGGCGTTCGGCGCCAGCCGGTGCCCCGCCGTCACGAGACTCGTACAGCTCATGTCGCCCTCGGCGGCGTAGCCGTAGCCTTTCGCCAGGAGGTTCGACGCGGCGAGCATGTGCAGCTGCTCGAAGCGCCCGTCGTCCCCCACGGCGTCGAAGTACATGCTAAACCCGTCGTAGCCCTCGTCTTCGAGCAGGTCCTCGATGGCCACCTGAAACCGAGCGGCGTAGCGGTGCGCCTCTTCGCTCAGATCGTCGTCGACCTCGAACCGGTCCCGATCTTCCTCCACAGCCTCGGTTACGGCCGTCTCGGAGGCCTGGTGCATCCGCTCCTCGACGAGCCCCAGGCTCAACTGGTCGACCTGCGGACCCAGCTCCCGCATGAACGACGACGGATCGGTCGTGATGTCGCCCATGCCGGGCATCTGCCCAAACTGGGCGAGCCGCATCTCCCTGAGGGATCGAACCGACCGTGCAGCGTGGGCCCAATCCCCGACGACGTCCCGGAACCGCTCAGTGCGCCAGTCCTCCGAAATAATCGGGGCGTTGATCCCCAGACGCACGAGCGTGTTGGCGAGGTCTTGAGCCCCGTGCACCCCCTGATTGTAGGTCAGATCGGCCATGTCCCAGTCCTCGGTGATGGTCCGCTCGGGCTGCACGTTGGCCAGCATGACGGGAAGCTGGTTCTCCGACAGCGCCCGCACGGTCCGCATCGCCGGCCCGTAAGTGAGCATGACGAGCAGGATGCCGTCCAGGTCCTCCTCGTTGAAGCGTCGGACCTGCCGCTCGATGTCGGCCCGGTTGCGCGCAGGCCCCTCGAAGGTCACGTCCACCACCTCGTCGAGGCGGTCGGCAATCTTCTGGGCGTACTGCCCCTGCCGGTCGGTAATGCCGGGCAGCATGTCGTCGTAGAGCTCCTGCATGATGCCCAGAAGCCCCACGTGCGGTCGGCTCGACTCCCGAGACCCGTCTTGAATTGATGCCATCGCGTTGTAAACTGTTTTATAGTTTAATTGAACGTTTTACAACCCCCATCGTATCGTCGATTTCTGCCACAGTTCCGACGGGGCTCCTCGGCGGTCTTCTACTGAGCGTCGCGCGTCGAGAACTGGTAGACGGTCCGGGAGCGATACTCTTCGTCCGGCTGGAGAATGGTCGACGGAAAGTCCGGTTCGTTGGGCGAATTGGGAAAGTGCTGCGTCTCCAGGGCCAGGCCCTCTCGGCGCTCGTAGGCCTCGCCTTTCCCCGTAAACGAGCCATCCAGGAAGTTGCCGGAGTAAAACTGCATGCCGGGCTCCGTGGTGCGGACGGTCATGAGCCGACCGGTGTCCGGCTCGTACACGCGGGCGGCGAGCCGAAGTGTGTCGGCCGGTTCGGTGGCAAAGACGAAGTTGTGGTCGTAGCCGCCACCGTACTCGATCTGCCGGTCGTCCGCGTCGATCCGCTCGCCGACGGATGTCGGCTCGGTGAAGTCGAAGGGCGTGCCCTCCACCGAGCGGAGCTCTCCAGTGGGAATCAGCGTCGAGTCGACCGGGGTAAATCGATCGGCGTTGATCGTCAGTTCGTGGTCCAGAATCCGACCATCGCCGTGCCCGTCCAGGTTGAAGTAGGTGTGCTGGGTGAGGTTGACGGGCGTGGCCTCCGTGGTCGTCGCTCGGTAGTCGAACGCCACCTCGTTCTCGTCCGTGAGGGTGTAGGTCACTTCCACGTCGAGGCGTCCGGGATAGCCGCCGTGGCCGTCGGGACTGGTGTGGGTGAGCACCACGCCCACACTGTCGCCCTCGTCAAATGCCTTCGCGTCCCACACGACCTGATCGAAGCCCTCCTCTCCCCCGTGCAGGTGATTGGGGCCGTTGTTGGTTTCGAGGGTGTACGTCTCCCCGTCCAGGGTAAATTCACCGTCGGCAATCCGATTGCCGTACCGCCCGATGAGAGCGCCGAAATAGGGATTGGCTGCCCGGTACGCCTCACTGGTGTAGGTCGACAGGGAGTCGAAGCCCAGGACGACGTCTTCCAGATTGCCCTCCCGATCCGGGACGCGGAGAGAGGTGATGATCCCTCCGTAGTTCGAAACCTCCAGGGTCACGCCGTTGTCGTTGGTCAGCGTGTACAGGTCCACCGAGTCCCCCTCCGGCGTCACGCCGAAGTCGCTTTGCTCCACGCCGACGGCGGGGCCGTCCCCGCCCCCCGCACACGCCCCGAGAAGAATGGTCATCAGCACCGCTGCAGTAATTCGAAGCATTGTCGTTTGTATCTGAGAAGAAAGGACACTATTGCAGTTCCAGGGCCACGACCGACTTCGCGGGCATCTCAATCGTCAGCGTGCCGTCGTCCAGTTCGGCCCCGTCAAACGACGTCGGCTGGAGCCGATCCGGCCGGTCGAACGTGTTGTGCGTGTTCATCTGATCCGCCGTCAGCACGCGCCCGCTCACCGACGACACGTCCTGCCCGCGCAGATCCACCGACATCGTCCGCGGCTGGGTTGGGTCCTTGTTCGCGAGAGTGACGTGGATGCGATCCTGATCGTCCTTCGAGGCCGACGTGCTGATCGCGGGCGTGCTCTCGCCGTCGTGCGTGTAGGTGCCGCGGTCCACGTCCATCGGAAGGAGCGTGGCGTCCATGTGCCCCTGATACATGTCGAAGACGTGGTACGTCGGCGTCTTGACGAGCTGGCCGTCCTCGTAGAGCAGCATGGCCTGCAGGACGTTCACCGTTTGCGCGAGGTTGGCCATGCGCACCCGCTCGGCGTGTTGGTTGAAGACGTTCAGCATGGAGGCCGCCACGACGGCGTCGCGAAGGGTGTTCTGCTGTTTCAGGAAGCCCGGCTCGGTGCCCGGTTTCGGATCGTGCCACATGCCCCACTCGCCGACGATGAGGGCCGTCTCTTTCTCCGGATCGTACTGGTCCATAATGTTGGAGTGGCGAGTGAGCAGCTCGTCCATGAAGCGCGTGTCCTGCATGGCCGTCATCCACTCCGCCTCCGTGAAGTCCGTGGCCGATCCCTTGTCCTCCCAGGTGCCCACCACCGTGTAGTGGTGCAGGTCGAGGCCGTCGATCATCCAGCCGGCCTCCTCCATGAGGGTGCGCGTCCATTCGTAGTTGTCCCCGCTCGGGCCTGCCGCAATCTGGTAGGGCTCCGTGCCGCTCAGGGGCCGCAGGTACTCCGCAAAGCGCTTGTAGAGGTCGGCGTAGTACTGCGGGCGCATCTGGCCGCCGCAGCCCCAGCTCTCGTTGCCGACGCCGAAGTACTTCACGCCCCACGGCTCCTCGTGTCCGTTCTCGGCGCGGAGGTCGGCCATCGGGCTCGGCCCTTCGTGGTTCAAATACTTCCACCAATCCTGCATCTCCTCGACCGTCCCACTCCCGACATTCCCGACAATGATCGGCTCGGTCTCCAGGCGCTCAATCAGGCCCATGAATTCGTGCGTGCCGAAGCTGTTGTCCTCCGTCACGCCGCCCCAAAGCGTGTTCAACTGGGTCGGACGCTCGTCGCGCGGGCCGATGCCGTCCTGCCAGTGGTAGTAGTCGGCAAAGCAGCCGCCGGGCCAGCGCACGTTGGGGACGTTGACCTCCTTCAGGGCGTCGATCACCTGCTGATTGTACTGCCAGTTGCCCTCGTCCTCCTGGATCCAGAAGCCCCCGTAGATGTCCTCGCCCAGGTGCTCGGCAAAGTGGCCGTAGATGTGGCGACTGATGGTCGTCTCCCCCCGATCGACGTTCACGACGGCCTCGAGCGACTCAGACGCCCCGTCCTGCGCGAGCGCGCTCGTCCCTGCAAACAAAAGGAGAACGGCAAAAAGCGCTGCCCCCCGAATTAGCGATAAAAGGGAGTTCGGTGTTCTCATGAGAATGGTGCGGATAATGAAGAATGAAAATAAGGAGTGTACACGTGGAAACCAGGGCCTTACTCGGCCTCAATAGCTGGAAGCGGAGAGACCGCAGACGGTTCGCCGCCGTCGACCCGGGGCCACCCATTGTCGTACGTGAGGCGATCCATGAGCAGGACGCGGCGGTCCCCCCGGATGTCCGTCCCGGTTGCGCGCGTCGGCTGGTCGCGGTTGACGGCGTGGTACATCATCCAGTCGGTGCCGTTCTCGTCGCGGACGACGGAGTTGTGCCCCGGGGCCGTCCAGGTGTCGTTGGCCGTAAGAATCGTGCTTCGGTCCGTGCCCCGGGCCTCGCCCAGTGTCTCGAACGGGCCGGTGGGACTCTCGGCCCGGGCTACCATCACGGCGTAGTGGGCGTTCTCGCCACAACAATTGTCGCCAGAATAGAACAAATAATAAAATCCGTCTCGATAAATGACCCACGCACCCTCGACGAGTCCGCCGTACGGCTCGTCGGGATCCGGCTGAACGACGGGCGTCGGCTCGGTGTCTTCTTTGAAGTGCATCCGATCGTCGGCCAGCGGCTGCACTCGAATCGGCTCGCCGTGCGAGCCCCAGTACAAATATGTCCGTTCGCTCTCGGGATCGTCAAATGCCATTGGATCAATGTTTTCGAATCCCTCCCCGCAGAGAAGCGGATCCTCCTCGTCCGTAAACGGCCCGAGCGGCTCCTGTGCCGTCGCCACGGCGAGGCATTTGCCGTTCGTTTCGTCGTGGTGCGCCGAATAGTACATGAGGTACCGGTCCCGGTCGGGGGCGTAGACGACGTGCGGGGCCCAGTAGCTCCGACTCTCCTCGGCCCACGATACGCCCTCAGGAAACGCATCACCCTCCCACGTCCAGTTCACCAGGTCCTGCGAGCGGGCGACCTGAACGTTGACGAACTGGCCGTCGTTCACCGTCTCGGTGGCGTAGGCGTAGTAGGTACCGTTCGGGGCTTGGAGCACAGTGGGGTCGGGAAAGTCACGGGCCATGACCGGATTCTGGTAGGTCGGCCCCGCCGGCGATTCCTCCTCGTCCTCCGGCGCTTTTGTGGTGCTGCCCTGCTGGTCGCACACGAGCCCGACCCCCAGCATCAGCACCATCATCCCACACGCCCCCCATCCCTGTGGACGCCCTGCGTCTGATCGGCCCCAACGGCGCAATGTTTGTGGTCGGACAAACATGAGTTCCTGTGATTTAGAACGTCTAACAAAACGAACACCTTCGTCGCTCTAGGACATCTGAGGTGTCCAATCTTGACTCAGAGCCCATCCAACCGTACGGATAAATCATGTCGATCAGATGGATAGGCTCCAGATCAAGTCTGGAGCGACGACGGAGTGCTTTTCTGACGTTGGGAAGCTGTTCCATGTGTATTCAATAGCACCAGCCGTATTAGTATCAGGTTATTGCGAAGCACCGGTTACTTGGTATCCCAGTACACCGTATAGCGCTGGTGATGCGTGTCGTAGAAGGGGCGGAGCGTCACGTTCTCCTCCAGCCCCACGCCCGTCGTGCGGAAGATAAGCGGCTCCCCCTCCACGGGTTCAACCCACTCCGTCACGCGCTCGGGGTCGGCCCGGAGCGTGGGGACGGGAGGGGTCATTTTTTCCACTGGATAGGGCTCTCGGTCCTCCCGAAGATCGGCCGGAAGGAACAGGTCATCTCCCGTATAGACGAGGTGATCCTTCGCATAGGCCCCACCGTCCGGCAGTCCGTCGGTCCCGAGTGCCCCCGCAAGCACGATGGGACCGTAGAGCACCGCGACGCGCTGGGGGTCGTCCGGCATCGGCTCGGTGTGGAGAGACATCGGAAATTCGACGCTCACCAAATCGTCGGACGCCCACGTGCGCCGCAGGGTCAGATAGCTGCCGGGCGTGCTTTCGGTCTCCACCGTCTCTCCGTTCACTCGAACCGTGAGGGTGCCCTTCACCCATGACGGATGTCGCAACCGAAGCCCGGCGGTCGTCGGCTCGTCCATCTCGAACGTGAGTCGCGTCGTGTTCTCTCGTGGGAACTCGGTCTCCTGCCGCACCCGAATGCCCTTCTCCGTCCAGTCGAGCTCGGACGGAATGAAGAGGTTGACGTACAGGTCGTCGTTCGTGTGAAAGTAGATGCCCTGTCCGTAGCGCACGTGATTTTCCATGCCGGAGCCCACGCAGCACCAGAAGGAGGAATCCGGCGTGGAGTACGTCTTGAAGTGACCCGGCTTCAGGGACACGAAGTAGGTAAACATCCCGCGCTTCGGGTCCTGTGAGGCCAGGATGTGGTTATAAAGCCCGCGCTCGTAGTAGTCGGCGTAGCGCGGCTCGGGAGAGAGCGAAAACAGGTGTCGCGACAGCTTCAGCATGTTGTAGGTGTTGCACGTCTCCGTCGTGGTCGTCCCCAGCCGGTGCGAAAGCGAGTCGCGCGGACCGAAGAACTCGCCTTCCGTATTGCCGCCGATCACGTAGGTGTGGTGGGTCACCACGCGGTCCCAGAACGCATCGGCAATGGTGCGGAGCGAGTCCTCACCGGTGAGTTCGTACTGTCGCGCCGCGCCGATGACCTTCGGGATCTGCGTGTTCGAGTGCAGCCCCTCCAGGTGCGCCGTCTGCGCGGCCAGCGGAGACAGCACGTCGCTGTGGTGGAATTTGCGGCTGAGGCGGAGGTACTTCTCCTCGCCGGTGAGGGCGTAGAGATTGGCGAGCGACTCGTTCATGCCGCCGTGCTCGGTGTCGAGCATCTCCTGCCACTGCGCCGGGCTGAGGGTGCTCGTCACGTCGATGGCCCAGTCGGCCATGCCGGTGACGACGTGCAGGGCCGTCTCGTCGCCGGTGTAGGCGTAGGCGTCGATGAGGCCGGCGTAGAGCTTGTGGAGGGTGTACCAGGGCACCCACACCTCGTTCAGGTTGAACGGCTCGCCGTTGACCTCCCCGTTCCGAATCTCCTGCCAGAGTGCCTCCTGTCCCGGAATGCCGCCGACGTAGCCGTTGCCCCATTCGTCCTGTACGCGGGCCAGCTCGTCCACGATGTAGTGGATGCGCTCCTCGACCCGCTGGGCGCGCATCTGCTGGGTCACGTCGTCGCCGCTCCGCTTTGCGTGGTACAGCGAAAGGGCCGACAGGTAGTGCCCGAGCGAGTGCCCCGCAATCTGGCGCGACTCCCAGCCGCCGTAGAGCGGCCCCTTGGGCTCCAGACCCGCCAGCTCGTGGAAGTTGTGGAGGAGCCGATCCGGCTCCAACCGCAGCAGATAGTCCACGTCGCGACGCAACGCCTCCCGGAACGGACTGTCGAGCAACTGCACCTGCCCCATCGGAAACGGCGTCGCTTCAAACCGTCCGTCCACCTCCGACCGAATCTCAGACGGGGCTTCGGTGATCGACTGTGCACCTGCCGACTGCGCCCCCCACAGTCCCACGACTCCCAGCACGAGGCCGAAGACACACGTGCGGAACCACGCCGAATTCCAATCGATCTGTCGAAAAAGGTTGTTCACAACAATTCGTATTCTGACGGCAAATGACTGATATCCGGATCGATACGCATCATGTTGGTGGCCTCGCGCGCCTTCTTGCTGTCTAGTCCTCGACGGGACCTCACCCGCTTGTCTCGACAGTGAGAAAGTCGTTCACCTCCAGCCAGTGCATGAAGGCATCAAACCATTGATTGCTGGTGCGGTCCGGATTCCCGAGGCCGAACCCGTGGCCCCCGTTCTGATAAAGGTGAAATTCGACCGGCACCTCCGCTTCGTACCAGGACTTGATCACGCCGAACTGACCGTTAAAGAGAAAGTCATCGGCGGCAATCACACTGAACATCGGCGGCGCATCCTCCGGCACCTCCACCGCGTCCATGCCGCCGTAGATCGGACCGATGAAGGCCAGGTCCATCGACTCGGAGTTGAGCGTAGAGTGCATCGTGAGGCCGGCGCCGGCCGAAAAGCCGATCATGCCCAACCGGTCGGTATCGACGCCCCATTCCTCCGCCCGCTCCACGATCATAGCATAGGCGGCCTCCGCATCTTCGAGCTGATTGGACAGGTCCCGACGCGGCCGACTCTGCGGGTCCTCGTCTTGCGGAGCATCGGACGAGTCGTCTGCTTCGTCGAAGCTTTGATTCATCATCTCTCTGAAGTCGTCGAGCGACT
>CAZCUZ010000084.1:0-12479 GCA_964502085.1 uncultured Salinivenus sp.
TGGACCATCCGCTGACGGATCGGGGGCTGGAGCGCTTCCTCGCGGACTGGGAAGACTACAAGAAAGCAACGGAGGGCGAGGTGGCCGCCGCAGCGGCCTAGCCGCCGCGAGTGCACATTTTAGCATCGGTAGCGTCGTTCACTCCGCGTGGGGAGAGAGCCGCCTCCCGCGTTGGGCTCTGTGCAGGGCCCGACGCGGGAGGGGCCGCCCCCGGAAAATGGTGCGAAGAGTGGAGAGGAGCCCTGGGCCCGTGGACCTATTTCCTTCTTGGGCGCGTCGGAGGGGTGAATCGATTAACCAAAAAAATAAACATTCCAGCGCCGATGGGCTCTCGAACCACCATTCGCGACGTGGCGGAGCGGGCCGGCGTCTCCAACGCGACCGTTTCGAACGTCATTAACGAGAAGGGAAAAGTCAGTGAGAGCACGCGGAAGGACGTGCTCGAAGCGATCGAGGCGCTCAACTACCGGCCGAATGCGTCGGCCCAGCGCAAGCTGCAGTCGAGCGGCCCGAAAAGCATTGGGTTGGTCGTGAAGGAGATGCACAATCCGTATTTTGCAGACGTCGTGATTGCGGCGCAGGAGAAGGCAAACGAGGAGGACTACTCGATTATGCTCTCCAGTTCGGAGGGAAATCGGGACACGGAGGGACAAATCGTCGATCTCTTCGTCGAGAAGGACGTCGACGGCATTGTGATCAATCCCCTCCTCGACCGAAATGCCGACCTGACGCACCTCTTTGACCTCAAGCGGCGCAACATTCCGTTTGTGATGTTGGAGCAGGTGCGGGGCCTGCAGGCCAACATCGTCGACGTCGACAACGTGCAGGCGGCACGGGAGTTGACCGCCTATCTAATTGAGCTCGGCCACGAGGACATTGTGCATTTTGCGGGGCCGGAGTATTCGATGCACCGAGAAGAGCGAGTGGAGGGTTTCCGCCGGGCCTTTTTCGATTCTCAGTTCGTTTACAGCGAAGACTTTATCGTGGAGGCAGGGGCCCGACTGGAACAGGGATATCAGACGGGACTGGACTACTTTCGCGATCGGTCGGCGGCCGACCGGCCCACCGCCGTGACGTGTTACAACGATCAGGTGGCCATTGGGCTGCTCCGGGCGCTTCGTGAGCTTGACGTTGACGTTCCCGGAGAGGTATCGGTGACGGGCTTTGACAACATTAAGACCTGCGAGTACGGACCCGTGCCCCTGACGACCATGGGGGTTCCCACGATCGAGATGGGACGGGTCGCCGTGGAGATGGTTATTCGTCAGGTCGAGGCGTCGGGCAAGCATGAGCCCGAGACGGTCAATTTGCAGGCCGAATTGACGGTCCGGGAGTCGACGGCACCCGTGGAAGAGATGGCCCCGGCCAAGTGAGCAAAAATGCCCATTTCCCCAAAGTCTACTTGACTCTCGTGGAGGGGCGGGTTCGTGCAGCTATTCCGTAACCACAAGTGCATTCTATGTCTGCTTCTTCTTATGCCATTGGCCTCGACTACGGGACGCAGTCCGTTCGAGCGCTGGTCGTCGACGTGGAGACGGGGGAGGAGGTGGGGACGGGGGTGTTTTCGTATCCGTCGGGCACGAACGGGACGTTTATTGATCCAGAAGATCCAAATCTGGCGCGGCAGGATCCAGGGGACTATCTGAAGGGTCTCGTCGAAAGCGTTCACGCGGCTCTGGGGGAGGCACAGGCCCACGACGACTTTCGTCCGGAGGACGTCGTCGGTCTCGGCGTCGACACCACGGGCTCGACGCCCATTCCCGTCGATGAGGACGGGCAGCCTCTCGCGTTTGACGATCAGTTCGAGGACGATCTCGACGCGAAGGTCTGGCTGTGGAAAGATCACACGGCCCACGCCGAGGCAGAGGAGATTACCGAGACGGCCCGGGAGATGCGGCCGAAGTATCTGACCAAGTGCGGTGGGACGTACAGCTCGGAGTGGTACTGGTCGAAGCTCCTGCACTGCCGGCGCACGGCGTCGGAGGTGTTCGAGGCGGCCCACACCTGGGTCGAGCACGCGGACTGGATGCCGGCGGTGCTCACCGGCACCGATCACCCCGACGACCTGCAGCGGGGCGTCTGTGCGGCGGGACACAAGGCCATGTACAATGAGGAATGGGGCGGGTATCCCGACGAGGCGTTTCTCGCCGAGCTCGACGACGGGCTGGTAGACGTGCGTCGAACGCTTCCCGACGAGGCGCGCAACGTGTCGGACCCGGTTGGGACGCTGACCGACGAGTGGGCCGATCGGTTGGGTCTTCCGGCGGGCATTCCCGTGGCCACAGGGGCGTTCGACGCGCATCTGGGAGCGATCGGGGCGGGCATCGAATCGGGCACGCTCGTCAAGATCATCGGCACGTCGACCTGCGACCTCATGGTGGCGCCGATGGAAGAGGGACTGGCCGACATCCCGGGGCTCTGCGGCATCGTGCCGGAGTCCATTCTGCCCGGGTACTACGGCCTAGAGGCCGGGCAGTCTGCCGTCGGCGACATCTTCGACTGGTTCGTCAACGTCGTCGAGCCGAACAATCTGGACCACGACGCCCTCACGGAGCAGGCCGCAACGCTGGATCCCGGAGAGAGTGGGCTTCTCGCACTCGACTGGCACAACGGCAACCGAACGGTTCTCGTCGATCAGCGCCTTACCGGGGGCATTCTGGGCCTAACCCTGCACTCGACGCCTGCCGAGATTTATCGAGCTCTCGTGGAAGCGACGGCATTTGGCGCCCGGGTCATCATGGAGCGATTCGAGGAGTATGACGTCGACGTCGACCGCATCGTCAACTGTGGAGGCATTTCGGTCAAGAACCGCATGGTCATGCAGATTTACGCCGACGTGCTGGGGCGGCCGCAGCACATTTCGCGCAGTGCCGAGACCCCGGCGCTCGGCTCCGCCATTGCCGGGAGTGTGGCGGCGGGACCGGAGATCGGCGGGCACCCCGACTTTGATGCAGCGACGACGGCCATGACGGGCACGAAGGAGGCGGTGTTCGAGCCCATCCCGGAGAATCAGGCGGTCTACGATCGGCTCTACCGGCTGTACCGACGCATTCACGACGCCTTTGGGGTCGAAGGGACGGAGGACGATCTGTACGACGTGATGAAGACGCTCTTCGAGATTCGCGAGGAGGTGAGGGGGGAGGGGTGAAGGGCGAGGGGGGAACGCAGGGTTTTGTTCGTGAGGCGTGATTAGTAACACGTGAGCCTACGGCGCACCCCTGTCACGTATCACATCTTCACGCATTTCGCCTTTCATGGGTCGTGACGTACGGATTCGGTTTCCTCCATCAGAGCGTTGTACTTGAACGTTAACACAGGGAAACGCTATGGCATACGAATCGCTGAAGGCGGCCGTCCATCAGGCCAATCTGGACATTGTCGAGGCCGGGCTCGTGGAGCTCACGTGGGGGAATGCGAGTGCCGTCGATCGCGATGCGGGCGTGCTCGCCATCAAGCCCAGCGGTGTGGACTACGACGCGATGGCGCCCGAGGACATTCCCCTCGTGTCGATCGAGACGGGAGAGGTGGTGGAGGGGGAGTTGAAGCCGTCGTCCGACACGCCGACGCACCGAGAGCTGTACCGCCGGTTTTCGTCGCTCGGGGGCGTCGTACACACGCACTCGAACTACGCCGTGAGCTGGGCGCAGGCCGAGCGCTCGATTCCGTGCCTCGGCACGACCCACGCCGATCACTTCTACGGCCCCATTCCCGTCACGCGCCGCATGACGGAGGCGGAGATCCGGGAGGAGTACGAGCACAACACCGGCACCGTCATCGTGGAGTGCTTTCGGGAGCAGGACTGTGCCCCCGCCGAAATTCCCGGTGTGCTGGTGGCCGGGCACGGGCCGTTTGCGTGGGGGGCGGACGTGGAGCACGCCGTCGAGAATGCCATTGTGCTGGAGTCGGTGGCGCGGAAGGCCCTCCACACGCGCCTGATCAATCCGGAGGCGGAAGCAATCGACCGTGCGCTCCTCGACAAGCACTACCTCCGCAAGCACGGCGACGAAGCGTACTACGGACAGGAGTAAGACGACGTCGGTCGGGACTCGTGCTCTCGGGGGTGGGGGCGTTCCGTATTTCGTATTGCGTATTCCGAAGCGTGGGGTGGTAAATACGCACTACGGAATCCGCAATATTCGTAAGATTGCCTCCTCATTTCACGAAATCACGCCTCACGACATGAATGCCGTTCCCGACCGCATGCGTGCTGCGCTTCTTCACGGACCGGGCGACGTGCGCGTAGAGGACGTTCCGGTGCCGTCGCTCGAGGAGGGGCAGGTGCGCCTGCGCTCGCGCAACGTCGGGATCTGCGGCAGTGACCTGCACCACTTTCGGGAGGGGAGCACCGGGGGCGAGGCCAACGAGGAGCCGTTCGTGCTGGGGCACGAGCTGTCGGGAGAGGTGACGGCAGAAAGTGCCGACGCGCTCGGGCTTGCGCCGGGGACCGTCGTGGCCGTCGATCCGGCCGATCCGTGCGGAGAGTGCGAGTGGTGCGAGCGCGGTCATCACAACCTGTGTCCGCACGTGTGCTTCAAGGGCGTGGCCGAGCACCCCGGCGGCCTCGCCGAATACGTCGACGTGTCTCCGGAGCAGGTCATCCCGGTGCCGGACGCGATCGGAGCGGACGCGGCGGCGCTTCTCGAACCGTTGGGCGTGGCGATTCACGCCGTCGATCTGGCGGAGATTCGAGTCATGGACACGGTTGCCGTGCTGGGGGCGGGGCCCATCGGCCTGCTCATTGCGCAGGTGGCCCAGGGAGCGGGAGCAGACGCGTGCCACGTGATCGATCCGTTGGCATATCGAGCCGAGGTGGCCGAGCGCCTCGGGGCGGACCGAACCGCCGAGCATCGCGACGCCATTGCGGAGTGGACGAACGGGCGTGGGGCCGACGTGGTGATCGAGGCGACGAACGCGCCCGACGGGTTCGAGCACGCGGTCGACAGTGTGCGCATTGGGGGCACGATCGTGCTCGTCGGCATTCCGGAGGGGAACGAGTATGAACTCACAGCCTCGACGGCACGGCGAAAGGGCGTGACGGTCGCGTGGTGCCGGCGGATGGGAGACGTCTACGAGCGCGCCATTCGGCTGGTGGTAAACAATCGGGTCGAACTGGATCCGCTCGTCACGCATCGATTTTCGCTGGAGGAGACGCCGGAGGCGCTGGCGCTCCAATCTCGATATGACGATGGGATCATTAAGGCGATGGTGCATTCATCGGAGTAGATCGATACCTGCTCGATGTCGGGGAGGTTATGGATGCGCGAATAGATTATTCTGGTCGGGTTTTGCGTATGGCCGGGCGTGGCCCCCTGCTCTCCGACGGGTGTGAGCGGGTCGTATAGGTGATACTTTTTCTAATAGGGCTGTTCTCAAACGAATGCCGTATCGAGTCCTTTTGGGCATCCTCGTCGGACTGATTGCACTCGGGCTGTTGGGCAAACCCGCGGTTGCGCAGGCCTTCACGAAACGAGACTCCGTGGCGCAGGTCACGAGTCCGGATGGGCAGGTGGAGGCTCACGTTCTGCTGGATGCGGAGGGGCGGCCCGGATACGCAATTGAGCTCGGGGGGCAGCCCCTTCTCGATGCCTCGCCCCTCGGATTGGCGACGACGACGGGCCGCTGGGCGGGTGCGTTGTCGGTACAGTCGGTCAGTGAAATTGAGTCGGTTCAAGAGACGTACCAGCTGAAGCACGGGAAGTGCAGTCGCTGCCGGTACGAGGCCCGGCGCCGGGTGGTGCGTTTGGTCAACGAGGCGGGATCGGTGCTGGACCTGGTCTTTCAGGTCTCGAACGACGGCGTCGCGTTCCGCTACCGCATTCCGCAGCAGAAGGACGTCGATCAGGTCACGTCTTACCGGGAGTTTACGGGGTTTCAGTTTTCGACGGAGACGACCTCGTGGCTCATGCCGATGCACGACCCGGCGGACGGGTGGGAGCAGACGTTTCCGGCGTACGAGGGGCACTATACGAACGATGCGTCCGTGGGCCAGCCGTCACCGACCGGTATGGGGTGGGCGTTTCCGGGGCTCTTTCGGCGGCCGGACGTGGGGTGGGCGCTGGTGACGGAGGCGGGGCTGGACGGGTCGTACCATGCGTCTCGGATGGAGGCCCGGTCGGACGGCCTGTACCGCGTGGCGGGACCGGAGCCGGGCGAGGGGAAGGGAATGGAGGATCCGACCGCTTCGACGTTCACGCTTCCCTTTGCCTCCCCCTGGCGCCTCGTTGCAGTGGGAGAGGGGCTGGCCCCCATCGTCGAAACGAGCCTCGTGACCGACGTGAGCCCGCCGTCGACGCTCGATGATGCATCGTTTGTGGAGCGGGGCAAAGTGGCATGGAGCTGGCTGCCGCTCAAGGACGACTCGATCGTGCTCGATACGCAGCGCCGGTTTATCGACATGGCTGCGCGGTACGGTTTCGAGTACTGCCTCATCGACAACTGGTGGGATGAGCAGATTGGATACGACGGAGTGAAAGAACTGGTCGACTACGCCGAGCAGAAGGGGGTCGGGATTTTCCTCTGGTACAACTCGAACGGCGCATTCAATACGGCCCCGCAGACCCCGCAGGACCGAATGCACACGGCCGAGGTGCGGAACGAAGAGTTTCAGCGCCTCCGGGACATGGGCGTGCGCGGGGTGAAGGTCGACTTCTTCGGCGGCGACAAGCAGTCCGTCATTCAGCTGTATAGGACCCTCTTTCGCGACGCCGGGGAGCACGACCTGATGGTGAACGTCCATGGCTCTACGCTGCCGCGCGGCTGGCGTCGAACGTTCCCGCAGTTCATGACCTCCGAGGCGGTGCGGGGATACGAGTACATCACGTTCAACCAGGAGGATGCGGACCGGGCGCCCTCTCATGCGACGGTGGTACCCTTCACGCGCAACGTGGTGGGGCCGATGGATTTCACGCCCACGATGCTCACCGACTCGGTTGGCGCTTCGAAACGGCGCACGAGCGATGCATTCGACCTGGCCATGACGGTCGTGTTCGAGTCCGGTCTACAGCATCTGGGCGTAACGCCGAAGAGTCTCGATCGACAGCCGGCGTTCGTTCAGGAATTTCTTTCGAGAGTACCGCCGGCGTGGGATGAGGTGCAGTTCATCGATGGGGTTCCCGGAGAGTACGTCGTTCTCGCCCGGCGATCCGGCGACACGTGGTACGTCGGCGGATTCAACGGGGAGGCGGAGTCGCGGTTGGTTCAGATTCCGCTATCCTTCCTGGATGGGGCGGCGAGCGGTACGCTCATTACGGACGGTGCCGATCACAGGAGTGTCGAGCAGCGGTCCCTTTCAGTTGCGCCCTCCGACACCCTCACCGTAGAGCTTCAGGGGTACGGCGGGGTTGCGGGTCGCGTGACCACAGCAGAGGGTGGGGGAAGGGGACGGAGTCGGGGAAAATGAAGTCCATTGGAGGGGATGGGGAGCGTTTAGTACGGGTGGTGCTATTGAATCAGCATAGAATAGCTTCCTAGTGACAGAAAACCTCTCCATCGTCGCTCCTGGACATCTCAGATGTCCAAGCTTGCTCTGGAGCCTATCCATCCAACCGGGGAGCCCCGAAGCGAACGTCTAATGGGCTCCAAATCAAGTTTGGAGCGACGAAGGTGCTCTTTTCTCGCGTCGGAGAGGTGAATGTGATCCCTTTTTAATAGCACCACCCGTTTTAGTGAGAAGCTGTACCCCGTCGAAAGCGCAGTGCGGCGAAACTATTTTCGAGAGGCGGGATGCGCTTTCGGTGTACGGAAAGAGGGGGCGCATCCTCACGGAGGTGGGGGGAGCATCTTCGTTCTTAGGAGACGCCGTCGTTCCCGGGTATGGACTGGGGAGACGTGCGGGGACGTTGGCCCTTCTTCTCCTGATCCCTTCTTTCATGTACCATTTCTTCGAACACTGGCGTGCACGCCCACCCTGGCTGGACTTGACCGTGCGGGAGCGGACCGCGTATCTCGATCGGTTCGGGCCGGAGATGGAGAGCTTGGCCGACGAGGGGGTCGCGCTCCTCGGCATCGTGCTGAAGGAAACTCGGTTTTTACACCGCGTCGAATGTCAGTATCGGGGGCTGTGGGCGGTGCCGGCCGGGCTGCCACACGTGCGAGCCTTGAACGCAATGCTCGAGCGTCATGGATGGGACACGTATTTTGATCGGTACCGGGCTCGCATCGAACCGGTCCGAATGACGGCTCAGTCGCCGACCGCCGCGTCCGTGAAGACGGGCGAGGTCTCCGTGTCTGTGAACGGACAGGGGTGAGGGCGACGATTACAGCCATTCCCGCGACCGGTACCACGCAATGGTGTCGGCCACCCCTTCTTCCAGCGACGTGCTCGGTGCGTAGCCGAAGTCCTGCTGGGCCTTGTCGATGGCGCACGCGGTGCAGGCGTGTCGAATTTCGCGGGCCTTGTCGCGGTTGAGCGGGGGATAGGTGCCGGTGAGTGCGCCCCACGTCTCGGCCAGCGTGCCCACGGCACCGACGAGGAGGGGGGGGATGGGGAGCGTGACGGCCCACGTGTCGAGGGCGTGGGTGGCGGCGCGCTTTACTTCGTTCCACGCGTAGGGCCGCTCGCTGCCGAGGAGATAGGTTTCTCCCTCCGCGGTCGGGGCCCAACTCGCGTCGACGATCCCCGCCGCGAGGTCGCGGGCGTGCACGAGGCTCAGGGCCCGCTCCGATCCGCTGCCGACGACGGGGCACACGTGGTGCTGGACGGCCCGGAAGAAGTCGAGGATGTCGCGGTCGCGGGGGCCGTAGACGGCGGAGGGGCGTACGACCGTGATCGGGAGCGCGTCCCAGTACGACTGGGGCATGTCGTGTTCATCTCGCAGGGCCTCTTCCATCTGGGCCTTGCTTTTGCCGTACCGGCTGACGGGGCGGAGGGAAGCCTCTTCGGTCGCCAATGCTGCCTCGCACCGGCCCACGGCGGCGAGGCTGCTGGTGACGAGCACGCGCTCCACGTCCGGTGCCGCCTGCTTGACGGCCCCCAGGAGGTTGAGTGTGCCCTGCACGTTGATCTCGTAGAACGGCTCCCAGTCTGGGGCGCGGGTAATGCCGGCGACGTGATAGACGTGCGTGACGCCGTCGAGGGCCGTCCA
The DNA here is from genome assembly GCA_964502085.1 of uncultured Salinivenus sp. Taxonomy (GTDB): domain Bacteria; phylum Bacteroidota; class Rhodothermia; order Rhodothermales; family Salinibacteraceae; genus Salinibacter. Next base: position 9,084 of record CAZCUZ010000084.1, read on the forward strand.
GAGCGCCTCCACGTCCGAGAGGTCGGCATGCACGGAGGTCACGTCGAGGTCGGACAGCCACTTCGGGTCGGAGCGGACGAGACAGCGCACCTCGTCGACGTCTCGTCGCAGCAGCTCTTCCACGAGGTGACTGCCGACGAATCCGGTGCCCCCCGTTACGAATGCCGTCTTGCTCATGGAAGAATCAGGTCGGGTCCGAGATGGAGAGACAACTGAAGGCAATCGAGAGTCGAGAATCGAAGATCGAGATGGGAGATGTGGTCTAAACTCGTGGGTTATGAATTTCCTTCTCGACGTGTCTTACAGAAAAGTGATACAGCAAATCCTCCTTTTCAGATGGGAAAGATTGAGAGTTTCCGGGAGCTAAAGGTGTATCGACGGGCGCATCGACACGCCAATACCCTCTTCGAACGATCTCATCAGTTCCCAAAAGAGGAAAAGTATGCACTCACCGATCAGATACGCCGTTCGTCCCGAGCCGTCACGGCCCTTCTGGCTGAAGCGTGGGCGCGCCGTCGGTACGAGGCGGCCTTCATCAACAAAATCAATCAGGCGTTGGGGGAAGCAATGGAAACGCAGGCATGGCTCGATCACGCTCGGTCGTGCGGATATCTCGATGAAGAGGAGTACGAGCGCTTCAACGACGCCTGGGATCACATCGGTGCAATGCTCAGGCGAATGATCCAGCAGGCCGACGGCTTCTGTACATCCTCTTCGTGATCGGGCCACGGTATGCGAACCTCGACTCTCGATCCTCAGTACTTCATTCAGGCAGGAGAAATTGGATTGACCCCAGCGTTTTCTGCCACGCGCCCCTCGCCGATCTCCTCTCACCCCTCACGCCTCGTCAACCGAACCACGTTCTCGACGTGCGGCGTGTGCGGAAACATGTCGACCGGCTGCACGGCGTCGATCCGGTAAACGTCGCGCAGGCGCTCGAGGTCGCGCACCTGGGTCTGCGGGTTGCAGCTGACGTAGACGAAGCGCTCGGGCGCCAGCTCTCCAATCTGGGTCACCACGTCCTTGTGCATGCCCGCCCGCGGCGGATCGACGATAAGAGCGTCGGGAGCGCCGTGGGTGTCGGCAAACTCAGGGGTGAGGAGATCCTTCAGGTCGCCGCTCACGAACGTGCAGTTGTCGACCCCGTTCATGTCCGCATTCGTGCGAGCGTTGGCGACGGCGTCCTCCACCAGCTCGGCCCCGATGACCTCGTCGACGTGCTCGCTCATGAAGAGGGAGATGGTCCCCGCGCCGCAGTACAGGTCGTAGAGCCGATCCGACGGCCGGAGGTCGGCGACGTCGCGGGCCACCTCGTAGAGCTGCTCGGCCTGCAGCGTGTTGGTCTGGAAGAAGGCGCTCGGGCTGATCTCGAAGCGGTAGTCCCCGATCTCGTCGTAGATGACGCCCGGCCCGAAGACAACCTGCTCCTCGCCCTCCGGGTTCTGCGACTTGCCCGTGTGGTTGGTGTGGACGAAGGTCGTGACCTCCGGAAACGCCTCCTGGAGAAACTCGGCAAACGCCGAAATGCGGTCCTCCGGGGCGCCGTAGGTGACGAGGTTCACCATGCAGTCGCCGGTCTGCTCGCCGGTGCGGAGGACCAGGTGGCGCAGAAAGCCCTCGTGGTTGCGGATGTCCCACGGGGTCCATCCCTGTTCCTTCACGAAGGTGCGAATGCCGTTGACGAGGCGGACGCTGAGCTCGGAGTGGAGGTGGCACTCCTGGAGGTCGAGGACCTTGAAGAAGTTGCCGGGGACGTGGAGGCCGAGGGCGAAGTCGGTGTCGAACTCCGTGCCCGTGTCGATCTCGTCGCGCGTGAGCCAGCGGTCCGCGCTGAAGTCGAAGTCCATCTTGTTGCGATAGAAGAACTCCTTCGGCGAGGCCAGGGTGGGACGCACGTCCACATCCTCAAATCCGGTGTGCTGCTGGAAGGCCTCCGCGACGCTCTGCTGCTTCATGTCGAGCTGCGCCTCGTACTCGACGTGCTGCCACTTGCACCCCCCGCACTCGTCGGCGTAGCGGCAGCGGGGCTCTCGGCGCAGGTCGCTGGGGTCGAGAAGGGTGTCGAGCTTGGCCTCGGCGTAGTTCGACTTCGTGCGGTGCACGTACGCCCGAACGCGGTCGCCCGGCACGGCGCCCTCGACGAACACGACGTAGCCGTCGACGCGGGCGAGCGACTGCCCCTCGTCGGCAAACTTTTCGATGTCGAGGTCAATGAGATCGCCTTGGGAGACGGGAGCCATAGGGACGGGGCGAAGGACAACGACAGGGGCAGAGAGCAGGCCGGGCGCGCGGGCGGAAGAAGCGCGGGACGGCGCAACGCCGTCCGGCAGGGGGCTACTCGACGAACTTGTATCCGATGCCGTACACGGTCTTAATGTAGGTTGGATCGTCGGGGTCGGGCTCGATCTTTTTGCGGAGGGCAGCGACGTGCCGGTCGATCGTGCGGGTGGTGATGTCGCCGCTAATGCCCCACACGTCGCGGAGCAGCTGCTTGCGGCTCACGGTGCGACCCCGGTGGTTGATGAAGTACTCGAGGATGTCGAACTCCAGATCCGTGAACTCGAGCTCGGTTCCGTCCTTCGTCGCCGTTTCCTCGACGAAGTTGATCGTGTAGTCGGCGAACGTGTAGATGTCTCCCACGTCGGGCGGGGCCTCCTCCGGCTCCCGGCTGCGCTCGAGGACCGCCTGCACGCGGGCGGCGAGCTCCTCGGCGTCGAACGGCTTCGTGACGTAGTCGTCGGCCCCCAGGTCGAACCCCCGGAGCTTGTTCTTGGACTCGGCCTTGGCAGTGAGCAGGATGACGGGCGAGTCGACCCCGGCCTTGCGGGTCTCCCGGAGCACCTCGAATCCGTCCTTGTCCGGCAGCATCACGTCGAGGAGGATGAGGTCGTAGGGCGGGAGCATGGTGATCTCCTGGAGGGCGTCCTCCCCGTCCGTGACGCGCTCCACGTCGTATCCCTTGACGGCGAAAAAGTCTTCGAGACCGGTGCCGACGTCCGGATCGTCCTCTACGATGAGCAGTCGGGCCTTGTCGGTGTCGGGGGGAGGGCCGGGGGAGGGGGGCATGACACGGCAGGAACCTGTTGGATAGGGCGAACGAGGCGGCCACGAGAAGACCCTTCGCAGAGAACGGCCGTTGCAGGGGATCGTAACACGTATTCCGGAGGGAGTTCCAGAGCGCCGGGGGACAAAAACGGGAACGGGCTTCAATGTTGCTCGCCGCGCAGGAGCTCGTGATCACGGACCCAGGTTGCGCGGAGGCCCCGAAGAAATCCTCGAAGGGCGGCATCTCGGTCCGGATGGAAGGTGACCAGCAGGATGATCAGCTTTCCCAGCATGCTCCACCAGAAGGCAAGGCGACAGGGGAGGGTGTCGAGATTTTTTTCGACGAACCAG
>CAZCUZ010000085.1:0-4964 GCA_964502085.1 uncultured Salinivenus sp.
GATTTCGGACGTGGAGGATGATTCCCAGAATGAGGAGGGCATTTATGCCGGGTACGCGATGGCATCGGCCGAGATCGGCCCGCTCACGGCCCTTGCAGGGCTGCGTGTGGAGCACACGAGCACGAGCACCACTCGCTATCAACTCGTGACCGGCCAGTCCGAACCCGAGCAGCAAAACTTCGAAAGCACCTACACCCACGTTCTCCCGTCGGTCCACCTGACCCTCGAGGCGACCGACAACCTTCAGTTCCGCGGGGCCTGGTCCAATACGATCGGGCGGCCGGAATACGACGACCTCGGCGCCTTCAGTGAGGTCGACACCACGCAGGTGGGGCCGAACCTGTTTAACGCGAGTGTCTCTCGCGGAAACCCGAACCTCAAGCCCTACGAGGCGATGAATTTCGACCTCACTGCCGAGTATTACCTCCCGAACGGTGGGCTGGCCTCGGCAGCGGGCTTCTACAAGACGATCGACAACCCAATCTATACCTTCTCCACGACGGAGCGGAACGTAAACGATTTCTTCGGAGAAGGGCGCCAGTATCAGCAAGTGAACGTCTCCCAGCAGAGAAACGCGAACCAGGGAAACGTACTGGGGCTGGAGTTGACGTATCAGCAGCCGTTCACCTTCTTGCCGTCGCCACTAGACGGGTTGGGGCTCAACTCCAACATGACAGTAGCAGACTCGGAGGTCGACGTGCCGGGACGAGAGGGCGATCTTCCGTTCTTCCAACAGTCGGACCTGGTCTACAACGTCATCCCCTACTTCCAGCGGGGTCCGTTCGAGGCCCGGGTTGCTGTGAACTTCCAGAACGATTACCTGGTGGGGCTCGATGACGTGCCGGCCGAAGACACCTACGTTGACGATCGGACGACGGTCGACGTCAACGCCACCTATCAGATCGAAAATCTAATGGGTGATCCTGAGTTGCTGGTCCAGGTGGAAAACCTCACGAACGCTGCCGAAGTCGAGTACGATGGTCAGGAAGGTCATCTGGCCTATCACTATCTCAGCGGCCGAACGGTGACGATCGGCCTCTCGGCATCGTTCTAACGGATGCAACAGAGTGCTTCGCTCCAATCACACCCCTCCTTCCTCCCCTGGGAGGAAGGGGGGCCGTGATTTTCGAACCCTTCTGGCATTACTGATTCCTCTTATGTATCGACTCTATTCTCAATTCGTCGTTCTTCTTGCACTCGTCCTCCCGTTCGGACTGCTTCAAATCTCGTGCATGTCGCCCTCGTCCGGCTCCGACGCGTCGGATCAGCCAAGTGCGTCGGCACAGGCCGAATCGGACACTCTCCCGTCGGCCTCGCCGAGTGCCTACCCGGACCGGATCGTCCTCAGTTACGCCGACGATCCCGCCTCGACGCTGAGTGTCACCTGGCGCACGGACAGCACCGTCACCGACGCAAAGGCACAGATCGTTCCCGCCCGTAGCGAACCCTCCTTCTACACGAAGGCCCGTGCCGTGGACGCGACCACCGAGTCACTGCCCGCCCACAAGGTAGACGGTGAGAACCTACGCGCCAACTATCACTCCGTCACCTTCGAGGGCCTGATGGCCGACACGCTGTATGCCTATCGCGTGGGCGACGGCACCCATTGGAGCGAGTGGCACCACGCCGAGACGGCGAGTGCCGAGCCGGAGCCCTTCTCCTTCATGTACCTCGGCGACGCACAGAACAACGTGCGTTCGCACTGGTCACGCCTCATCCGGCAGGCCTACTCGGACGCTTCCAACGTCAACTTTATGATTCATGCCGGCGACCTCGTAAACAACGCCCACCGCAACGTGGAGTGGGGCCACTGGAACGAGGGGGGCGACTTCATCCAAAGCATGGTGCCCAACGTGCCGGTCCCCGGCAATCACGAGTACGAAGGCTACGAGCACTGGCACGAGCGCGACACCTTCCGGGTCGAGGTGGAGGCGTCGGACACGGAGATGACGGGGACCATCGTCGAGCCGGACGGCAACCCTGAACCGCTGGAGGCCACGAGTTCCAACGCCTCGCCATCGGACGACGCGTACCCGGCCGGCGATTGGGCGTACAACGTCGACGACGGCGAGTACGTGGGAACGCTCCGGATCGACGGCGGCGCGTCCGGCTATCAGGCTACACTCGTAAGCGAGGAGGACCGTGAATACCCGCTCCAGAACGTGTCGGTGGACGGCAGCACGCTCACCGGTGAGTTTTTGATGGAGGTCGAGAAGGAAAGCCCGGAAAAACTGTCCATCCACTGGCGGCCGCAGTTTACGCTGCCCCGCAACGGTCCGGAGGGAATGGAGGAGACGGTCTACTATCTCGACCATCAGGGCATGCGCATCGTCGGCCTCAACTCCAACGTCCGAGACTCTTCGCGCCTCGCCCAACAGACCGAGTGGCTGGAGTCGACGCTCCGGGACGCGGAGCAGGACGAGGATATTCACTGGACGGTCGCCACCTTCCACCACCCGATGTTCTCCTCCGGCGAAGGCCGCAACAACGAGACCCTCCGCAAGATGTGGACCCCCCTCTTCGACGAGTACAACGTGGACCTCGTGATGCAGGGCCACGATCACACCTACGCCCGCGGACGCCTTCAGAACATGGAGCAGGGCGTGAACACGCGGTCACCGGAGGGCGGCACCGTCTACGTCAACTCCGTAAGCGGCGCGAAGATGTACGACCTCAAGCCCGAGCGCTGGGGGAATTTCGAGGGTGTCGAGCTGGAACGCGGCGGGGAGAACACGCAGCTCTACCAGGTGGTGCGCGTGGAGCAGGACACGATGAGGTATCGCTCCTACACCGCCACCGGCGAGCTGTACGACGCCTTCGACCTCGTCCGACAGGCGGACAGCCCGAACGAGATGATCGAGCATCCGCCCGCAAATGCTGAGGAGCGGACGCACGAGAACACGATCGAGTACACGCGTCCGTAACGGGTCCTAAGCGGGTGAGAAAAGACGGCCCGAGCAAAAGGAGTCGCGGAGTCGTCGCTACCGCGCCGCAGTGACGGGCGTCAGTCCGCGGAGCACCGAGGGTCCCTGCTCGAAGGCGAGCGCCTTCGGATGATCCGTTTTCTCCAGCCGGTCGAGGCTGGACCGAAGAAAAGCGGGCATCGCCTTGTACCGATCGACGAACGCCTCGGCGGCGTCGCCCCGAAGCGGGAGCAGGTCGCGCACCAGGGCCGAAAGGGCCTCGGGCGTCGCGTCCGGATTTACCGCAAGGGTTCCTGCCTCCTCATCGTGACGGAGGGCCTCCGCCTCGCGCAGGTAGTTGACCAGCAGGAGAGCGGCCCGACCGCGGGGGCTCGCGGCGTCGACGCGGAGCGCGTGCACCCAGCGGAGCAGTTCGGTGACGTAGTGGTCCATCGGGGTGAGATCGGAATCGTCCGCGTCGGCGAGCCGGGCCGCCAGGAGCACCGCCAGGGCGTCGGCCATCCCCCGCTGTAAGACGACGGCGGTCGAGTCCGAGGCACCGGAAAAGTCGAGGCCGACGGGGCGCCCCCACGTCCGGAGTGCGGCGTGGTCGAAGCGCGCGTCGGTCCGAAGGTGCGAGCGCTGATTCTCCGCCAACAGCTCCTCGGCCATCGGTCGCAGGAGCGCCTCGGTGCGGGCCTGCATCACGTTGGGGAGCAGAAAACGAGACGGTCCCTCGCCAAACGGATCCGTGATCGCAGATTGCTTTGGACCGGCGTTTGCCCCTCCGGCGACGTAGAGGGCATCGTAGGCCGTCACGTGCGCGTCCTCCTCCGGCAGGTCCCGACGAAGAGAATCGGGGACCGGGAGGGGCGGTGCCTCTGAAAGAAACGTAGCCGCCCGCTCCAGGCGCCGGCTCCACGTCGGCGCACGGCGGAGCACGAGCGCCCCCGTCGAGGCTTTGACGCCCAGGAGACGGTCCTCGTCCGTGTTCATGGGCCCAATGACGACGTCCACCTCGGGAGTCCCCGCACGTCGCCCTGATCCATATTCACCATTGAGGAGGCCCTCAGCCCGGCGCTCCAGTCCCTCCCGTACGTCGTCTGCGTCGGTGTACTGGGCGGCCTCCTGCAATCGCCCGGCCACGGTCGTCACGGATTCCGCAAAAAAGAGGTGGTAGGGCAGGGCCGTCAGCGACCCGTCGGGGAGACGCCGAACCATCGTGTGCGGGGAGGTGAGGGTGTCCTCCGACGCGGCGGCCCGTCGAAGGGCTTCGGCCGTCAGGTCCGACGGATAGAAGTTGGCGCCGGGGGGTTTGGGTCCCACTCCCTCGATGAAGGGCTCGTGGTCGTGTAGACGGTCCCACGGCCCGTAGTTGAGCGCCGCATAGCGCCGTTTCTCGGCATCCTCGATGGTCTGCAGGAGCGAATCGCGGTTGCCGTAGGCCTGCTCCCAGAAAATGCCATCCATCGCCTGGGCGGCTTCAATGAAGAGAGAGACCTTCTCCGCCTGGTCGTCGGTGAGGTCGCTGAGATCGGCGTCGAGGGGCACCGTCGCGTAGCTCCGGTAGACCGAGTCGGTGGGCGGAGCCTCGTCCGCGTCTGGGGGGGGAGACGACGGGGACTGGCAGCCGCTCCCGAGAAGCAGGAGGCCGAGGGCAGGAAGAAGGACGCGGAGAACAGGCGTCATAAAAACGGAGAGGTGAAAGAAGCAACGGACCGGTCCTTTTACCTTAACGACGGAAAGGAGGTTCAACAGGACGGCGACACGCGGAAGCGACAGTTCTCGCCCCCCGCTTTCGTCCCCGATTCGGTCTCTTTGGCCGGACGAATACCCGACGGAGAATTTTGCTCACAGACCCAGTGGCACGCTGTCAGACGGCCTGAAGATCGGTCTGACCGACAAACGAACGCCGCTGCCAGATCTGCAGAGGGCTCTGTCGGGGCGGCAGATCCGTCTGCCGGGTTTGCGGATTTCTCCCCGAGTGCTCCGGGATGGAACGCGGATTGATAGGAGAGGGGGATGGAAGTGTCGTTGGCACGGGGATCAGAGAGATTAGGG
>CAZCUZ010000085.1:5064-6606 GCA_964502085.1 uncultured Salinivenus sp.
TTGATAGGAGAGGGGGATGGAAGTGTCGTTGGCACGGGGATCAGAGAGATTAGGGCATCACAGATCCCCAGCATCACAAACGTCCAGCAGTCTGGATGCCTACGGTGCTGAGATGCGTTGCCGACGACATACTCGAACGAACTGTTGAATAAAACCTACTTTGGAGGTGATCGCGATGACGCAGCTCACACGTCGAACGCCGACCCGCACCCTTCGCAGCCTGCAGCGCGAAGTCGACAACCTCTTCGATCGGTTCTTCACCCGCACCGGCGAGGACCACGGATCCTCTGCGGTGTGGCCGCCGCGCACGGACCTGGTGGAGAAGGACGACGCCTTCCACCTGCGTCTGGACGTGCCGGGCATGAGCAAGGACGACATCAGCATCAACGTTCAGAACGGCACGCTCACCGTGAGCGGCGAGCGGTCCAGCGAGCGGACGGAAGAAGGCGAAGAGTACGTCCGCGTCGAGCGGGCCTTCGGCAACTTCCACCGCACGTTCCACCTGCCGGATGCGGTCGACGAAGACAACATCGAGGCCGCCTACGAGGACGGCGTGCTCACGATCAACGTCCCGAAGACGGAGGAGAGCACCCCCCGTCAGATCGAGATCCAGTAACGGGACGCGTCCCGTGCTCCGATCCCCACGGGGCCGCCCGGAACGGGTGACCTCGATCGCGCCTCGAGGGCACTTCCTCGCTGGCGGTCTGGGATCTCCGCGTTCAGGACGCACCTCGGGGGAGTTGTGAGTGGGTGCGGCTCAGCGCACGCCCAGTCGGGTCCTGCGGCCCGGCTGGGGTTTTCTGTGTAGGCCCTGTTTTTTCGATCGCGTCGACGACCCTTCCCCCGCATCCGTCGTCGGAACAGTAGATTAAATCAACGTGTTGTTCGGATAGCTTTTTTCCAAATCCTGAAATCGGTGTGTGACGTGACGGTGGAGGGGCTCGCTTTTTCCACGTGCTCCTCCTCCCAACTCTTGTCCTTCTGTTCAATCCCCTCTCTTCTCCGATGCAGACTGCCCAGCGCATTCTCGTCGTTCTCGGTGTCCTGATCGGTTTCTGGGTGCTCGCAAGCGTGGCCGGGGCGTTTCTCGACCCCGCTCACCCGGAATTTTGGAGCACGAGCCTGATGTGGTCGATGCTCTCTTCTCTGCTCGTGGCCCCGGCCCTGGTGATGATCTACGACGCATCGGACCAGGCCTCGAAGCGGACGCGTTCTCGCCCATCTCCGCAGGCGAACGCGACGCCGCAGCGTGCCTCTTCGACGACCCAGCGGCCGTTCGTCGAGGAAACCGGCGCGGCGTATCCCGTTTCCGACGGGGTCCAACGCGAATCCGAGGACGACGGTCGACCGGACTGGGTCAAAGCACACACCGTGTAGTCGAACCCGCGAGTCCCCTTTCGGCGAGAGATCCCCGGCGTGGAACGGGTCGCGGAAGCGTCCAACGGACGAACGCGCTCATCCGGGGCTCTCCGTCCGTTCGTAGAGGGCGACGTTCCACAAGAGGGTTCCGACCTCGTAAAACGGCCGAAAGCCCTCCTCCCG
>CAZCUZ010000085.1:6706-9423 GCA_964502085.1 uncultured Salinivenus sp.
CGACGTTCCACAAGAGGGTTCCGACCTCGTAAAACGGCCGAAAGCCCTCCTCCCGAACGGTCCGGTCGACGCCCCGGTGCAGGTAAATGCGAAACTCCATGTCTTTGGCCCAGAAATACAGGTCGGCGAGGGGCTTCGGCCAGCGAACGTACCATCGGGGTTTCGGATAGGTAACGGCGTACCATTGCGTGGCTTTGGCCGTCGACGCCTGTACCAGGTCCTTCATGTGCGGGTAACAGCAGATGACCCGGTCGAGCGTCACGAGGTCAGCCGTCGGAAGCTCCGGGGCCAGGTCCACGAAGTCGCCGTATCGAAACGACGCGCGCTCGTCGTGACCGCGGCGTCGGGCCTCGTTTTTGGCGACCTCGAGGTACGCGGGAGAGGCCTCCACCATCGTCGAGCGGGAGAGCCCCGCCTCCAGAAGCTCGTGCTGGATCATTCCCACGCCTCCCCCCACGTCCAGCAGGGTCTTGTCCTGAAGGTCGAGCGTCTTCAGCCCGTCGATGAGAAGGCGCGTGGACGCGTTCGGCGGACCGTCCGTGCGGTACTGGTGCAGTTCCGTCCGCGCCTTCGATTCGTCGAAGAGATCACCGCTCTCCCGACAGTGCGTGCAACACGACATGGTGGACTCGAACGTCAGTTCGAAAGGACGAGAACAACGGTCGGTAGACCTGGAGTCCTTCATTTCAGGCTAATTTCCGTCGTCCCTCTCCTCAGGAGCATGGCCTCTGCTCCACTACTGGATCCCGGAACGGAATAAACCTCGATAGAAGCGGACCGTTATCAGAGACATCTTGTTGGGATGGACCTGAACCGCAGAACGTGTTCGTCCCCCGGATGGGGGCCTCCCCTTCTCCCGTCTTCCTATTGACGCACCATGGCTCCTGACGTCTGGTTCCTTTCCCTGGGCCGCGACCCATTCAGCATGCTGAGTCACCTGCTGGGGGCCCTCGCAAGTTTGGCGGCCACCGTCGTTCTCGTCCGCCGGGCGCGACAAAACGGACTGCGGGGACGGGGTGTGGCGGTGTACGGGGGAATGATGACCCTGGCCTTCTCGGCCAGCGCGCTCTTTCACTTCGTGGCGTCGGATTCGCCTCGATACGACCTCTACAACAAGCTGGACCACGTCGCCATCTTTCTCATGATTGCGGGCACCGGGACGGCCATATACGGGGCGCTCCAGGCCCGATGGGCGGACCATCTCACGAGTGCGCTGTGGGGCTGCGCGCTTTTGGGCATTTTGCTCAAGCTGGCCTTCTGGTCGATGCCGGACTGGCTCACGGCGACGACGTACGTGACCGTGGGATGGCTGGGAAGTCTGGGCGTGCTGGCCATCGGGCGGCTGGTCGACGGGCGGCCGACCCGGCTCTTCATGTCCGGTGCCGGCGTCTTTACGGTGAGTGCCGTAGTGTACGCGGCAGACTGGCCCACGCTCTGGACGGGCGTCATTGACGCCCACGGCGTCTTTCACGTGCTCGTCCTGCTGGGCGCGGCCTTTCACTATGGGTTCGTGTACCGGCACTGCACCGCCCCTGCGGGGGCGGCGAGTTCCCCCCCCGCCGTGGCCTCCGTCGATCTTCCGCGGATGTCTCTCGACCTGCCGGAGCAGAGGGCCGAGGGGCCGAAGTGACTCCTGTCGTCGAGGTAGCAGAGCATCCTCGTCTTCCGGAAACAGAAACCGGAGGCCTCGCAGTTCGGACTCGTCGGCGGCCTCGTACCGGTTCCACCACTCGTCGTAGCGGTCCGGATGTGCGTCGAACGGGTCTGTGTTTGCCATCCTCTTACTCGGCCCGTGGTTCGGAGAGAGCATCGTCACACGCGTCGATAGCCGCTGCAGTGAGCGCGAGGGCGTCCCGCACCCCGTCCGCTTCCCCCTTTTCGAAATCCCCCTCCTCCACGGCCATCTGATTCGTGACGTGGGCGAAGCAGACCACCGGGCGGTCCCGCACCTCCGCAAACGCGTAGAGGGCGGCCGCCTCCATCTCGACGGCCAGCACGCCCTTCTCCCGCGCCGCGGCAATCGCCGGTTCCGTCTCGCGGTACGGCGCGTCGGTGGTCCAGCTTCGTCCCGCGTGCACCGGCACCGGGACGGACGAAAACGCGTCGTCGAGACGGTCGCGCAGGCCCGACTGAAGCGTCGCGTACGTCGAGGGCGGACGGTAGTGGTAGCTGGTCCCCTCGTCCCGGAGGGCCTCGTCGATGCGAACGAAGTACGGCGGCGTCCCCCGCGGCACGATCTGTCCGGCGGAGGTGATGCTGAGCAAAAGCTCGCAGCCCGCGGCAAAGAGCTGCTCGGCCACGAGCACCGCAAAGGACGCCCCCACGGCCCGCCCGAGGATCCCGATCGAGCGACCGTTCAGGTTCGTCTCGTAGAGCGTGGTGTGATAGCCGGGCCAGTGGGGATGGGGCTCGGCCCGATCGGCCGCCCGCAGCCGATCCACGACGTCGCCGTCCGGGTCGAGGAGGCACACGTCCGGCACCGGCCCGTGCTCGACGTCGTTCTGCCGACGGGCCTCCCGAAGCAGGTTCTCGGGGGCGAAGACGGACGGCTCGTCGTAGGCTTTATTTCGGAGCAATGGGGAAGGCATGGAGGCAGCTGAACACAGTTCGTGGGGATGCACCGCAAGGAGCGAAGGGAGACGTGACAATGTACTCGTCCCTCGGGACTCTTCCGATCCGCGCGCAGTTCCTGAGGCCGTGAAGAACGATGCGGGCAA
>CAZCUZ010000085.1:9523-12096 GCA_964502085.1 uncultured Salinivenus sp.
ACGAGCGTCTCTTTCGCCTCACTGAGCACGTCCAACGGGAGCACCGTGAGAAGGTGTCTCACGCAGGCGGGCCGCCTCCTCGACGGGACGAGCTTCGGCAACGGTGTACAGGCCGCCGAGCATCGACTCGCGGCGGACGACCTGAAGCTTCGCACCAGACAGGATCGGTCCGAGCTCGTACGTGAGGTCGGAGAAGAGGACCCGGGCGATCGGGTTGAGCGCCCGCCGCAGGAGCGACGGCTCCGTGCCGTCGGGAATGAACTTGTCGAAGATCGACGCGCGCCCGCCGGGGGCCAGCACGCGAGCCGTCTCGGCGGCCACCGCACCCGGGTCCGGCACGACCGTGAGGATGAGGTGGAGCAACACGACGTCGAACGAATCGTCCTCGAACGGGAGCGCCTGGGCGTCCCCAATCCGGGTGTCCACGTCCATTCCGAGCGTATCGGCCCGCGCTTGTGCCCGGCGGACCATCGCGGGGACGGCGTCGACGGCCGTGATGGTGGCCTCGGACGGAAGATGCGGCAGGTCGGAGCCGGGACCGGAGCCGAGGATCAGGATCCGCTCGTCCCCGGTGAGGGCGAGCTGCTCGATGGCGCGGGTGCGCCCGTCTTCCATGGGGCGCGCCACCCAGTCGTAGATCGGCGCGTAGAGCTGGTAGCGGGTCCGATTCCACCAGCGCGTGAGGTCGGTCGAAGAGGCGGAAGTGTCTGAAGACATGTCGGTATCGGATTGTATGAGAGAGAAAAAGCGACTGGAATCGGCTACTCGGACATGGAGCCGGACGGCCGGGACGACGTTACGGACGCGTGCGTCCCAAACTCTGGATGCGTCTCCTCCATGCGCAGGAGAACGTAGACGCCCGAGACGAGCATCGCGGCGGCCACGCCGTAGAAGGCGACCTCGATCGAAAAGAGGTCGACGGTGAGCCCGATGAGGACGGCCCCCACGGCGTAGCCGAGATCGCGCCACAGACGGTAGACGCCCAGGCCGGTCGAGCGCCAGAGCGGATGGGCCGCGTCGCTCGCCACGGAAATGAGATTCGGGTAGTGAAGCGCCATGCCCACGCCCGAGAGGCCGGAGAAGAGAATCCAGAGGAGATACCCCTCCACGAGAACCATTCCGAACACGCCCGCGCCGGCAAGCAGAAGGCCCGCGACGATCGGCGGCTTGCGTCCGACCTGATCCCCGAGGCGCCCCGTGTACACCTGCAGGAAGTAGGCACCGCTGTGCACGCCGACGACGATCCCGATCTGGGCGGGATCGAGGCCCTGGGCCGCAAGGAAGAGGGGAAATCCGATCCACACGAGCGTGTCGACGAAATTCTCGACGTGGCCCGCCTGGGCGGCGGCGAAGAGGGTCGGATCCTCGTAGGTGGCCCGTCGGACGATGTCCCAGAACGGAAGGTCGGCGTCGTCCCGCTCCTCTTCCGAAGTCCTGCCTGCCTCGGCCTGTGCGTAGGGGCGCGTTTCCTCGATCCAGAACACCGCAATGAGCAGAGCGAGGACGACGACGCCCATGAGGAAGTAGAAGGGCTCCGGTCGAAGGTTGTACGACGCGGCAATTAGACCGGTGAGCCACGCGCCGACGGCCACGCCGCCGTAGCCGAAGGCCTCGTCGATCCCGGCGGCCAGTCCCCGCTCGCTCGGCCCGGCCAACTCGATCTTCGAAATCATGCTCATGCTCCACGCAATGCCCTGATTGACGCCGAGCATAACGTTGCCCACGGCGACCCATCCCCAGCTCGGGGCGAAGATCAGAAGGAAGGGAATCGGCACGGCCGAGAGCCACCCGGCGATGAGGACGGGCTTTCGGCCGTAGGCGTCGGCCCACTTCCCCGAGTAGAGGTTGAGCAGGGCCTTCACCAGTCCGAAGCTCACGACGAACGAGCCGATCACGAACATCGACTCGACGCCGAAGGTCTCTTCCCCCATCAGCGGGACGACGGTGCGCTCGGTGCCCATCGTGAGCCCGACCGCGAAGACCGTGAAGACCTGGAGGCTAAACTGTTTCCAGTTTTCTCGGATGCCTTGTGTGGGACTGCGCATTGAGGAGGGAAGAATTCTAACAATAGCTTGCGTCTAGTGAAGTCACCCGAAGATGATGGTGGATTTGTTTGGAACCGGCCGAAAGCCTCTGCCGCGCAGGCATGCCAGGCGCCGTTGATCGAGGGATCCGTTTGCGGGAACGCTCCCTCAGCCCTGATCTTCTTGCCCCTTTTGTATCAAGACAAAAAGGACACCACCAAAACCACATTGTAGCCGTCGATGGAGGGCAGGAACCGGAGAGAAGTACGTGCGAAATCGTCGTAAATGGTACTATCTCGTCCGGTCGTCGGGATCGATCAGGCGGGCGAGCGATCGCCGGGCCGACGGAGAAAACCAGAGAGCAACGAGGGCGAGAATGAAAAGGAGGGTCCACATAGTGGATAGGTGTTGGTTAGATGAGGGAGCTGAACACGAAAGTCAGGAAGCAAAGAACCGGGACGACGAGAGGTGTGAGAGCGCGATGCATGACGACGTGATACGTGACGTATGATGCGTGAAGCTCGGGCGTCATCGCGTTTACGCATCACG
>CAZCUZ010000086.1:0-11912 GCA_964502085.1 uncultured Salinivenus sp.
TCCCCGCGAGGTAGGTCGTGCCCCGGGCGAGACCGACGAGCTCGACGTGGACGAGGTGGCTCCGCCCGAGGGACGGGGGGACGGAGCGCCGGAGGAAGCGCCGTCTGCTTCGGACCAGGAAGAGGACGAGAGCTGAACGGACGGCACGTGAGGCAGCTTATCGAAACTCCATCCAGAAGAGAATAGTGACGATCAGCATGATGATGCTGATCAGAAAGTTGGAGGCCGTAATCCATCCGTCACCCATCCGGTCGAGTTTGTAGAGGCAGAGGTCGTAGGCCCGGTTGTAGGTCGCTTTGATTTGCGAGAGCGCCATGTCGGCGTTTTCGGCCGCCTGGCTTTCGACGACGTCCGTTCGAGCAAAGACGTACGTGAGTTCCTCCACGTCGTACTCGTACGCCCGCACCGAGTCGCGCGCCTCGTGAAGCTCGTTCAGGAGCTCGTTGAGGCGACGATGCCCTCGTAGACTGTAGAACGCCGGCTGGCAATCATAGACGGCATCGAGAAGCTCGTCGAGTTGTTGGTCCAGCGTGCTTCCTTTTTCGACGAGGGACGTGAGCCATTCCCAGTATTGGTCCTTCGAGAGATCGAACAGTTCCGGGTCCGACGGAAGGTCGACGTCCGACGACGGGGCCTCAATGGTCTCGTCCGAGAGGGCGTCGTTTCGTGCGGAGCCGGATTCGTAGTGGGCGGGGGACGACATTCGCAAAGGGCAGGGGTCTTTTGAGGGAGACGCGAGCGCGAGCTATGCGATTTCGGCAAAGCCCGTGTAGGAGTGAAGGACCTCCGGCAGTTCGATGGTGCCGTCTTCCCGCTGATTGGTTTCGAGGAGGGCCGCCACGATGCGCGGAAAGGCGAGGCCACTGCCGTTGAGCGTGTGGACCAGGCGCGGCTTCGCCTCCGGCTCCGGCCGGTAGCGGATCTGCATGCGGCGGGCCTGGAAGGCCTCGAAGTTGGACACGGACGACACCTCCAGCCACCGGTCCTGCCCGGCGCTCCACACCTCCAGGTCGTACTTCTTGGCCTGCGTAAAGCCCATGTCGCCGGTGCACATGAGGAGACGCCGGTAGGGAAGGTTGAGGGCCTCGAGGGCACTCTCGGCGTCGCGGAGCAGGGATTCGAGCGCACGGTAGCTCTCGTCCGGATGGACGACGTGGACGAGTTCCACCTTGTCGAACTGATGGAGCCGGTTGAGGCCGCGCACGTCCTTGCCGTAGCTGCCGGCCTCGCGGCGCCAGCAGGGGGTGTAGCCGCAGTACTTGAGGGGGAGGTCGTCCCCGTCCAAAATCTCGTCGCGGTGGAAGTTGGTGAGGGGGACCTCCGCCGTGGGAATGGGGAAGAAGTCGTCCCGGGGAATGCGGTACATGAGGTCGTCCTTGTCGGGCAGCTGGCCTGTGCCCCGGGCGCTGTCCGGGTTGACGAAGAGCGGGGCCTGCATCTCCCGGTAGCCGCGCTCGCGTGCCCGGTCGAGGAAAAAGTTGAGGAGAGCTCGTTGGAGCCGGGCGCCGCGGCCGGTGTAGAACGGGAATCCACTGCCCGTCACCTTGGCTCCGCGCTCGAAGTCGACGAGGTCGTGCTCGTCGGTCAGCTCCCAATGCGGCTGCGGATCGAAGTCAAAGTCCGGCGCCTCTCCGACTGTCTCTTCCACTTCGTTGTCGTCCTCGGTTGCGCCGACGGGCACGCTCGGGTGCGGCACGTTCGGGAGGGAGAGGAGCAGCTCTCGCTGTCGAGATTCCGCCTCCTCGACCGTCTCCTGGAGGGCGTCGATTTCCTCCTTTAGCCGGCTCGTCTCCTCGATGCGCTGCTCGGCCTCCTCGTCCTTTCCCTTGCGCTTCAGTGCGCCGATTTCCTGCGAAAGGTCGTTTTGGCGGGCCTGCGTCTCTTGCATCTCCGTGATGGTGGCTCGCCGCTTCTCGTCGATCTCCAGCAGGGTGTCCACCATCTCCGGGGAGTCCGCACCCTTGGCCCGGACGGCTTCCTTTACACGCTGGGGATTGGATCGGACGGCGTCGATGTCGAGCATGGGAGAGAAGTCGGGTAACGGAAAAGGAGTGAAAGCGCGTGTGCAAGATAGAAACCGAGAGAGCCGGTCCCATCGGTGGATTCTGAACTCCGTTCGAAGATCGGACAAACGGGCTACGACGTCGGTTCGATTCCGAGTTTTCGGCCTACTCGTCGCAGGCCCTGTTCCAGGGAAAGGGGATCGTAGCCGAGCTCGGTCTCGGCCTTGAGGATGATGAAGCCCGTCCTGGAGGGGCGCTCGACGGCGTCGTCGAAGTAGTCGCTCGGGACGGGATCGATGAGGGCGGAATCGAAGTCGAACACGTCCGCCACGGTCTCGGCGAGCTCGCGAATCGTGACCATCTCGCGCCCGGACAGGTGATAGATGCCCGTCTCTTCGCGCTCGATGAGGCGGGCGAGGCCATCGGCGAGGTCGGGGACGTAGGTGGGCGTGCGCCACTGGTCCGTGACCACGTGAATGGTTTCGCCCGCCGAGAGCTGGTCGATTATCCAGAGCACGACGTTGGATCGGGACAGGTTCAGCCCCGTGCCGTACAGCAGCACCGTTCGGGCGATGGCCCAGTTCGAGAGATCCACTTCGCGGAGGGCATTTTCACCTGCGAGCTTGGTGCGGCCGTAGTAGTTGACCGGGTCGGGCCGTGCCCGTTCGTCGTAGGGGCCGCGATCGCCGTTGAACACGAAGTCGGTCGAGACCTGGACGAGCCGCGCGCCGGCGTCCTGGCAGTGCTTGGCGAGTCGTTTGACGGCCCGGGCGTTGACGGTCCAGGCTTGATTTCTATTCTCGTCGCATTCGGTGACGTCCGACATCGCCGCACAGTTGACGACCACAGTTGGATCGAAGTCCTCGAACGTAGCGCTCACCTCGTCGGGTACCGTCACGTCCATCGGTGCGTAGTCGCACTGGGACGGAGGAAAGCGGGGAGCGTCGTCGCGGGCCGTGGCGAGCACGTCGTAGTCGCTCTCAGAGTCCAGACGGTCGACGAGGGCCTGACCGAGAAGCCCGTTTGCCCCGGTAATCAGGACCCGTTTGCCGAGGGGGGCGTCCCGGAAGCGCAGGTCGTCAAAAGGGAGTTCGGGCATTGCGCGGAGGGAGCTGGGTCGTTGTATCAGGGCTGATGAAGGTCGTAGCGGAGTCCGACGCTTCCCCCCAGCGTGGGATCGAGGGTCGGATGAATATGAAGGATGGGACTTGCGTGCAGAAAGACCTCGAACCGTTCGGCGTAGAAATTGAGGCCGAGGGACGCAGAGAGGCCGAGTTCGGGGCGAAGGGAGGCGGCGGTCCGTTGGGCTCCGATGAGCCCCCCGGGGCCGTAGTAGACGTGCATGGGGGACTCGGGAAGAGGACGCTCCCAGAGACGGTGGAGATAGAGCCGAAGGAAGTCGTCTCCGTCCCCGGTCAAGACGGCGTCGTAGGCGATGGGGGCGGTCCGGTAGAGCTTGGCCGTGACGCCGCCGGGCTGCCCAACCTGGAGGCCCAGGGTCGTCGAGCCGGGTTCGCGCTGGGCGAGGACGGGGGTACTCAGAAGCCCCCCCACGGTGATCAACGCCAGACCGACGACGAACGGGATCCCGTGTACACGTTCGATGAGCGTACGGTCCGTCACGCCGCCGGGTCGGGATTGTGCTGAAGGGCTGCGAGCATGTCCTCCTTGAGGTGATCCGCGTCTTCAAGGTCCTTCCGACCGGCCAGCACGAGCCGGATGTCGCGCCGCTTGGCGGCCGCCGCGTACCGCTTGCGCTCCCGCTCGGTTTCCGGGGAGACGGACGGGATGGCGACGGGCGATCCGTCCTCGTCGAGTGCGACGAACGTGTAGAAGGCCCGGTTGCACTTTCGCTTCGTTTCCGCCCGGGGATTTTCGGCCCACACGTTGAGTTCTACCTCCATCGAACTGCGAAAGGCCCGGTTGACCTGGCTCTCCACCACGACGATTTCTCCCTCTTTGATGGCCGACTGAAATTCGACGTTGTCGACCGCCGCGGTCACGCACACGCGATTGGAGTGGCGCTGGGCCGAGATGGCGGCGCACTTGTCCATGAGGTGCAGGAGGCGGCCGCCCATCATGCTCCCGAGACTGTTCGTGTCGTTGGGCAACACAATCTCGGTCATCTTGCACGTCGAGTTCGAAACCGGTTTGGACGAAGGGGGCGTCATGTGGGAGAGAAAGGGGTTCTTGCAAAGTGCCTATTCCGGTATTCCGTCGCAGTCGTCATCGAGCACACTACGAAATACGGAACCCGCAATACGTTCGTACCGGAAAGGGAACCGTCTACTGTGTTCGGGAACCGCGGAGGAAGGAGGCCGACGTCTTACGTCTTCTGTTTTTTCTTCTTGGCGGCGGGAAAGAGAATGTTGTTCAGGATGAGACGGTAGCCGGGCGAGTTGGGATGCAGCGACAGGTCCGTCGGCGGGTCACCCACGAAGTGCTGGTAGTCCTCCGGGTCGTGCCCCGCGTAAAAGGTGAAGGTGCCCTGTCCGAGGGTGCCGTGGAGGTAGCGGACCTGGTTGCGCTCGGGCGGCTTCGCCAGGACGACCACGTCCTCCTTCACGAGGTCCGCGTTGAACGAGGTCGTCTGGCCCACGAAGCCTTTGACCGTCGCCACGTGGTTTTGGGTGAGCATGCTGGGGACCGGATCCCACTTTGCACTGAAGTCGAAGAGCGTGAAGTAGTCGAGCGACGGATCTCGCATGCGGGAGGGAGGCGGGCCCACGTCGACGTTTGAGTGTTCGTACTCCTGCGCGTTGAGATTGGGACGAAAATCCGTGAAGGCCAGGGTGGGCCCGTAGTCGAGTTGGTCCAGGGCGTTCGGGTCCACCGGGTCGCCGTCGTAGGCTTCGGGGACAATGTCGGTCTGATGGGCGGCGAGGGCGATGTCGAACGTCGCGGTGCCGGAGCACATCGAAAACATGAAGCCGCCCTTGGAGACGTAGTCTCGGATGCGCTGGGCCACGGCGAGCTTGAGCTGACTTACCTTTTGAAACCCGTGCTCGCGGGCGAGTTCGCGGGCCCGGTTTTGCTTCTTGACGTACCAGGGTTCGTTGCGGTATCGGATGAACTTGCCGAACTGGCCGGTAAAGTCTTCGTGGTGGAGGTGGAGCCAGTCGTACTGGTCGAGCTCTCCGTTGAGGACCGCATCGTCGTAGATCACGTCGTGCGGCACGTCGGCGTATTCGAGGGCCAATCGCACGGCGTCGTCCCACGGGACGGCACTGCTCGGGGCGTATACTGCGATCTTCGGGGCCTTCTCCAGGGGGACGACGGACATGTTGCTGCCGTCGGCCTCGACCTTCCCGATGAGTTTTGAAGCCGTACTTCCGTCCACCCGCTCGAAGGACACGCCGCGGCTGCGGAGCTCCTGTGCGACCCCCTCTGTGGCTGTGGTCATGAACGAGCCGCCGCGATAGTTGAGCAGCCAGTCGACCTTCTGCCCCATTTCGAGGGTCGCGTAGACCGCCCCGTACGCCTTTAGGTGATCGTCTTGCTCCTCGTCCATGGGAATGAGCACGTCCTGACCCGCGCTGGGGAAAGCGAGGGGCCCGGCGAGGAGGAGGGCAACGAGACCGGTGCAGAGAAGGGTTCGGAGAGGCATGGCGAATGGCTAGCTTCGGGTGCGGAGCGTGCGAAGGCGGGTGCGGGCGTCGGGGGCGAGAAGCGAATTGGGAAATTCAGTCAGAAGACGATTGTACATTTCGGCGGCGCGCGCGGGCCGGTCGCGCGCTTCGTACAATTGGCCGAGCCGAAAGAGGCTGCGATCGGCATACGAGCTGCGCGCATGCCGGTCGGGAATCTCCCGAAAGCTCTCTAGGGCTGCAGCGGTGTCGCCCCGGGCCAGCTGCACCTCGGCCCGTCGGAACCGGGCGTCGTCGGCCAGCGAGTGGCGGCCATGCGTTTGCAGGAGCGAGTCGAGACGCGCGACGGCCTCCTCGTGTCGGTGTCGGCGCACGTCGAGGCGGGCCCGCGCGTACTGACGGAGGGCCGTGTCGAGCGAGTCGGGTCCTCGGTTTTCCTGAATGAGGACGCTGAGTTCGATGGCGTCGTTCGTGACGTTTGCCGCCGTGTTCGCACTGGTGGCCTGCGCCTGGCCGCGGGCCGCGTCGAAGCGGCCCTGGTAAAACTGCAGGAGGGCGAGCTCGAAGCGGGCCCGGTCGGCGAGGTCACCGCTCCGGAGCCGTTCGGCGAGACGAGAGAAGCGGAGCCGCGCGTCGTCGAGAGTGCCGCGCAGTAGGGCGATGCGTCCGAGGTCGTATCGGGCCTCGTTGGCGGCGTCGGTGTCCGGGTAGGTCGATACGACCTCTTCGAGGGAGGCCTCAGCGGCGTCCAGGTCCCGCTCCACGTCGAGCTGCAGGGCCCCCAGTTCGTACAGCACGTCGGGGTACGCGTCGTCGTCCGGATGCTGCTCCAAAAATTGTTCGTACGAGGCCCGGGCGGCGTCGTACCGCGCACTCGAGTCGGGCGATGCGGCTGCGCCCTCGCCCGATTCTGCCCATCGCCGGTACGTGTTGCCGAGGGCCCGCCGGGCGTCCGCGGCCACCTCGGCGTCGGGGTGGCGCTCCAGAATGGCCTCGAAGGCCGTGGCGGCCACGTCGAACGCGTCGGCGTCGGCCGCCTTCTGGGCGAAGCTGTAGAGCGTTCGGCCCTCGTTCTGCTGCAGACGGTCGAGCGCTCGGTAGACGTCGTACGCCCCTTCGTAGTCGTCCGTTTTCATGTAAAGCCACGCCAGGAGCTCCCGGTAGGCGGCGTTTAGGGGGTTGTTTTCAACAGCCTCCTCGAGCACCTCTGCAATGGCCGACGTTCCCTCGTCCCGGTCGACGACGCGTTGCAGCCGACTTCGGACCAGGGCCATGCGGTCGGGGGACTCGTCGAGCAGTGACACGTACTCGCGCATGGCCTTTCGATGTTGGCCGTCGAGGCTGTAGAGGTGGGCCAGCTCGGTGCGAAAAAGAGTGTCGTCGTCCCGCTGCGTCCGGGCCTGCTGCAGGACCTCAATGGCGTGCGAGAAGCGGCGAACGTCGACGAGCGTCTGGTACACGATCCGGTAGGTCGCCGGTCGATCCGGGGCGAGCGCAATCGCGTCCGCCCACATTTTTTCGGCCGCCTCTCGGTCGTCTGCCTGGTGCAAAAGACGGGCCTTTTCGGAGAGCAGCTGCGGCGTCGGGTTTTCGTCGATGCGGTCCTGGACCAGTTCCATCGCCTCGTCGTATCGCTTGACGCTTTCGTAGGCGTCTTTCAGTTTTCGGTAGAACGAGGCGTTGTCCGGCGACTGCTGATAGAGCGACTCGAGAAGTTTGATCGCCTTTTCCGTCTCGCCGGACTGGAGAAACGAGTCGGCCATCCGGAAGCGTCTGAGCTCGGTGCTGTCCGGCTGTTGGGCGTAGAGAGGCGGGCCCAGGCCCCCCAGTCCTGCGAGCAGGACGCCGAGGCAAAAGACGGTCGAGGAGAGCCGGGCGGACGAAATGAGACGCAGACCCAAACGCTTCACGGCGGGGGGACGACTGTGGGAGAGCGGGGAAGCGGCCGTGCCGCTGGGGCCGACCGGAATCTCTGTGGGGAGACTGCGTACGAAGCCCCCTACGTGCGCGTTTCCGGTCTTCGCTCGGCACCCGGCGGGAGCCCCTTCACTCCACTCGCGAATCTGACACACCGATCATGCTCGATTCTGCCCCTTCCCCGCCCTCGGACGGCGAGTCGCGAGGCCTCGCCGTGCTCGGGTCGACGGGCTCGATTGGGACGCAGACGCTCGAGGTCGTCCGCCTCTTTCCGGACGCCTTCGACGTGCGCGCACTGACCTGCGGGTCGAACGTCGAACTGTTGGCCGAGCAGGTGCGGGAGTTTCGTCCGGACACCGTGGCGGTGGGGACGGAGGCGCGGGCCCGGGACCTGGAGGCGCTCCTCTCGGGCGAGGCCGTCGACGTGCGGGTGGGAGAGGAGGGGCTCTGTGCGGCGGCCACGGGAGCGACCGTGGACGTCGTGATGGCGGCCGTGGTCGGCTTTGCGGGTCTCGCACCGGTGCTGGCGGCGCTGCGGCACGACAAGGACGTGGCCCTCGCCAACAAGGAAACGATGGTCGTGGCGGGATCGCTCGTTACCGACGTGCTCGACCGTCACGACGCTCGCCTGTTGCCCGTCGACAGCGAGCACTCCGCCGTCTTTCAGTGCCTCGCCGGCGAGTCGGACCGGTGTGTAGAAGAGGTGGTTCTCACGGCGTCCGGCGGCCCGTTCCGGACGCGACCCGCCGACACGTTCGACGAGATCACGGTCGACGAGGCCCTCGATCACCCAAACTGGTCGATGGGGGCGAAAATCACCGTCGATTCGGCGACGATGATGAACAAAGGGCTGGAGGTGATCGAGGCCCGCTGGCTGTTCGATCTTGCTCCGGAGGAAATCGAGGTGCTGGTGCATCCGCAGTCCATCGTGCACTCGATGGTGTCCTTTACGGACGGGTCGGTCAAGGCGCTGATGGGCGTTCCCGACATGAAGGTGCCCATCCAGTACGCTCTCAGCTTTCCGGGGCGGTGGGCCGCCTCCCACGAGCGCCTGGACTGGACCGAGCTCACGCGTCTGGATTTCGAGCCGCCGGACACCGACACGTTTCCCTGCCTGCGGCTTGCCTACGACGCGCTCGACGTCGGCGGTACGGCCCCGGCCGTTCTCAACGCAGCCAACGAGGTCGCCGTCGAGCGTTTTCTCAGGGAGCAGATCTCGTTTACGGACATTCCTCGGGTCATCGAGCGTACACTCGAACAGGTCCCGACGGTCTCGAGCCCCTCCCTCGAGGACGTAACGGCCGCGGATCGGGAGGCGCGACGGCGGGTCCAGGAACTCGCTGCGGCCCCGTCAAATTGAACAGCCTCGGTCGACACGGACAGGGCCCTTCCCCTGGGCTCTTTTTTCGCTCCTCACTGTTGTGTTTTCGCGCTGTATGGATCTCCTGCTGAGCATCCTTACCTCGACGTTCTGGGTCATCCTGGCGCTCACCATTCTCGTGTTCGTGCACGAGCTCGGCCACTTCCTGACGGCCAAGTATTTCGGGATGCGGGTGGAACGGTTCTCGGTGGGGTTTCCGCCCACCCTCTTTGGCCGGCGCTACGGGGACACCGAGTACGCGGTGGGAGCGACGCCGCTCGGGGGCTACGTCAAGATCAGCGGTATGATCGACGAGAGCCTCGACACCGATCACGTCGAAGAAGAACCCGAGCCCTGGGAATTTCGAGCCAAGCCGGTCTGGCAACGCATCGTAGTGATCAGTGCCGGGGTCGTCTTCAACGTCATCCTCGCCATCTTCATCTTTGCGGGCATTCAGTGGGCGGAGGGAGACACGTACATTCCGGCTCAAAACGTCGAGCAGGTGTACGTGGAGGAGGGCTCCGTGGCCCACGACATCGGCCTCCGCACGGGCGATCGCATTCTGGAGGTCAACGGGCGCACGTTTGAACGCTTCGAACAAATTTCCCCCTCGTCCGTCGTTGCGGCCGACACGCTCACCGTGACGGTTCGTCGAGACGGGGAGACGGAGCGGATCGTGGGGCCGCCCGACATTATCACGCGGCTCAGTCGGGCCCAGAACGAGGGGCAATCCGCCGGCATGGGATACTTTCCCGGGCTGGGCTTTTTGCCGCCCCTCATCGGAACCGTGCAGGAGGGGAGTCCGGCCGACTCGCTGGGCATCCGCCCCGGCGATCGAATTCTCGCCATTAACGGGGACACCGTGCGATTCTGGCAGGAGATGAGCACGCTCATTCAGAAGACCGAAGGAACGGCGGCCACCTTCCAGTGGCGGCGTCCGGATTCACTCGCCCAGTCAGACACCACCGTCGGGGCGTCGAGGCTCGTACGGCAGACCGAAACGGGACTCGTCTTCGAGGCCGAGGGAGCGCCCATGCACCTCAAAGAGGAAGATCGGTACGTGCTCGGGGTGCAGTCGGCGGGCAGCAACCCCATGACGCAGCAGATGCTCTACGACGACCTCGGGGTGAAGCGGGTCACCTTCGGTCCCGGCGAGGCCCTGGTGGCGGGCGCCACGGCGGCCTGGGAGAACACGCGCAACATCGTGGTGACGCTTCAGCGGATCGTCACGGGCCGGGACGAGGTGCGGGAGAGCCTGGGAGGACCCGTCATGATTGCGCAGGTAACCAGCGAGGCGGCAGAACGAGGCCCGGTCGTCTTCTGGCGCATCGTGGCCATCCTGTCCGTGACCCTCGCCGTCATGAACATTCTTCCAATTCCGGCCCTGGACGGGGGGCAGCTACTGTTTCTGCTCTACGAGGGAATCACGCGGCGCCGCCCGTCGGTCCGGGTGCGCCTCGTGGCCCAGCAAATCGGGATGATTCTTTTGCTCGGCTTTATGGCCTTCCTCATTTTTAACGACATTCTTCGTCTCTAGAGTCCGAACGGACGCTCGGGTCGGGAACTCCGGACAAATTGTTACGAATGAGTCTAACGGGGATGAGCGGGTGAGGTCGCTTCCGACCGGCTCCGCGTCGTCCCCCTGCCTGCGTCCCTCGCTGGTCGGAACTGATTGATCTCATGAGTTCTACCCCTCAGACCCCGAACGCGCCCGTGGAGGCCTCTTCGCAGTCCGACGAACAGAAGCAGCGCACGCTGCAGGAGCGAGGCGATCTCCCCACGCACGTCGCCTGCATCATGGACGGAAACGGCCGGTGGGCACAGCGGCGTGAAGAGGCCCGGTTCGTGGGGCACCACGAGGGCGTCACGTCGGTGCGAGAGGTCACGGAGGCGTGTGCGGAGCTCGGCGTGGAGTACTTGACGCTCTACACGTTCAGCACGGAGAACTGGGAACGCCCCGATCCCGAGGTGGAAGCGCTCATGGAGCTGCTCATCCACACGGTTCGGGAGGAGCGAGCGACCCTCCTGGAAAACGACGTTCGGCTTCGAACGATCGGGGATCTGTCGGAGCTTCCGGCTGCGTGTCAGGACGCGCTGACGGAGACGGAGGCCGACACGGCGGACAACGATCGAATGACGTTGACGCTTGCGCTCTCCTACAGCGGCCGCTGGGAGCTCGTGCAGGCCATGCGGGACCTCGCCGAGCGCGTCCGGGCCGGCGACGTCGAGCCCGACGAGATTGACGAGTCGCTCATCGCCGCTCAGCTCGATACGGCGGGCATGCCGGATCCGGACCTGCTGATTCGGACCGGGGGAGAGTATCGGCTGTCGAACTTTTTGCTGTGGCAGTGTGCCTACACCGAGCTGTTTATCACGGATTGTTACTGGCCCGACTTTCGGCGCGACCAGTTGTACGAGGCGATTCGCAGTTATCAGGATCGGGATCGCCGCTTTGGGCGCGTGACCCCGGCGGACTACGACGAGACGGCGGGCGACGTGTAGGGCCGTTGTCGACGCTCTCGGAGGGGGCGGGTCCTGGATTTGTGTCTGTGTGAGCAGCTCTCGTCGTGCTGACTCGCTCGTTGGGACTCCTCCGGTGTCCCTGATTCCTGTGGAATCTCTATAGATTCGGAGGAATTTCACTGCTCAGTTCCGAGGGGCCGAACGCAGGGAAGAATAATTCTCGGGAAAGCCTCGTTGGGACGTACGACTCCATTGCCCTCCCCGAAACTGCCCGTGTCGGGGACGGTTTGACGTGCGCAATTTGTTTTTGAGGCTGCGTGAGATTCTTCACCAAGCGGTTCACTGGCATGCGCTCGACGCTTTTGCTTCTCCTCTTTGCGTTGCTCGTAGGGGGGACGGTTCCGGTCCACGCTCAGACGCCGGGGGGAGCAGCTCCCAGCTACGTGATCAACAACATTCGCGTGGACGGCGTCGACAACCAGCGGACACAGCAGTTCGTCATCCAGTCCAGTGGGCTGTCGACGGGACAGACCGTAACGCTTCCGTCCGGGGACACCGTCGCCGAGGCCGTCCGGTCGATCT
>CAZCUZ010000087.1:0-11765 GCA_964502085.1 uncultured Salinivenus sp.
ATCATCTTTCCCATCTTCTCCCACATCGGCAAGGTGCTGGCCTTTGCCGGGCGCATCCTCGACGAGGACAAGGACCAGCCCAAGTACATCAATTCACCGGAGACGGAGGTCTACCACAAGAAGGAGGTCCTCTACGGTCTGCATCAGGCCAAGCGGGCCATCCGCCAGACCGACGAGGTTCTGCTCGTGGAGGGGTATACCGACGTCATCAGCCTCTCGCAGGCGGGGGTCGAAAACGTCGTCGCCTCCAGCGGCACGGCCCTCACGGAGGGGCAGGTGCAGACGCTGCACCGGTACGCCAAGCGCGTGCTATTGCTCTACGACGCCGACGAGGCCGGCAGTCGGGCTACAATGCGGGGGATGGACCGCGTGCTGGAGCAGGGGATGGGCGCCTACGCCGTCGAGCTGCCCGAGGGCGACGATCCGGACGACTACGTGCAGTCCCGACAGCAGCCGGGAGAGGCGTTCACCGAGTACGTGGAGGAGCATCGCCAGGACCTCCCGTCGTTTGCCTACCAGCGGGCCCGCCGGGCCGGAGACCTCGAGACCCCGGAGGATCGGGTCGACGTGCAGCGCAGCATCATCGAGTCGGTGGCCCGCATACCGGACCCGAATCTGCGGCGCGAGTACGTGACTCGGACGAGCGAGGTGGTGGGCGTGCCGGACGCCGACCTTTTTCGCATGCTGGAGGAGGAGCGCGAGCGTCTGGAACGGCAGGCCAAGCGCCGGCAGCAGCGCGAGGCGCGTCGGCAGGAGCAGCGGGAGTCCTCCACAGCGGAGAGGGCGGAGGCTTCGGCCTCGGGAGGGAATCCGTCCCAGCCGCCGCCCCCCGACGAAGCGCCGTCCGAGTCGTCGTCCGCTCCGTCGGACGGCCCGGCAGGTCCGTTGCCGGAAGAACGGGTCCTCCTGCGCCTCATGCTGGAGCAGGGGACCCGGATGGTCGAGTTCGTCCTCGGCCACATGGCCCTCGACGAATTTACCGAGGGGCCGCCGCGCGAGCTCGTGGAGACGCTCGTCGAGATGTATCGGGAGGACGACGTCCGGCCTCAGTCCATCCTGGACGGCGAACACGGGGATACCCTCCAGAGCCTCGCGGCCTCGGTCATGATGGAGGAGCACGAGGCCTCGGAAAACTGGGCGCAGCGCGAGGACATTCCGGTACCGCAGCTCAACGATCGCCCCTACGCGGCCGCCGAGAGCGCCATGAAACTGCTAAAGCTCGATCGGGTGAACGAGGCCATCGAGCAGGTGCGCGAGCGGGCGTACGCGGCAACTCGGGCCGAAGACGACGATCGGATGCAGGAGCTGCAGCAGAAGATGATGTCCCTCCAGGAGCTCCGCAAGCACATCAAGCGCGGGGCCTTTCTCGAAGACTGAGATCGTTTGAGACGCAAAAATGACGTGTAAGAGCCCAGTAGGTGTGTCAGACCTCATTCTTTACGTAATTGCTTCGGACGTTGGTGTAGGGACGCATGGCCAGGCGTCCCTACATCCACGGGGGAGGCTGATTCTACCGATATCCCTTCCCTAAAATGGGTGCTCTCCTCCTCAGAAATGTACACAGAATCACGATTCACTGTGAGGTGTGAAGGGATCGTCCGTCCAAACGTACACCCATCCCCACGTCCACCTTCCCGACACAGCGCGGCGTGAGGCTATGGCAGGAGTTGGTCTAGCGTGAAGGGCGAGGCCGTGTCGCGGACCGGCACCTCTACGGGCGGTTGCGTCGGCGTTGGGGCCCGGCCCGTCATGCGCATGGTCAACTCGGACAGCTCCTCCCAGGGGCTCGACAGCCAGATGCGGCGGTGCGTCTGGATAATGTCGAGTTGCCGCTTGCGGTACCGCGTTGGGTTCTCATCGGCCAGCTCCTCGAATTTGTCGTGGAGCTCCAGGAGCTGCTTCCGATTGGACGGGGTGAAGCCGAAGGCCGCAATGTCGTCGACGAGGTCGTCGTACCGTTCATCCCAGACCGTGCGCTGTGCGTCGGAGGGGGGAGTGTAGGTTGAGCCGTCGAACCGGAACGAGAGGCCTGGGTCGATCACGTCGAGCCCGGCCGAGCGGAGGGCCGCCGGGGCGCCGAGAGGAAGGAAGAACCGCACCGCCTTTCCGTCGGTCGTTGACACGAGTTGGACGTTTCCCGCAGCGGGTACGCCTCCGTTCGAGGAGGCGGGGAGGTCGAAGTGACCGTTGAGCGCTCGGAACCGGTCGTAGGTCGTCGGCTCGTCGGCTCCGGGGCCCCAGTCGAAGGCCCGCGCGGTCGTGTCGAGCACCGTGAGGAGGGTCTCCAGCGTCACGTCCGACTCCGGTCGAAGCTGGGCGCGCACTGTGCGGACGGACTGCGACAGGTCGAGCGGGCGGCGATCCTGGGCGACGAGGGCGCCGTAGGCCGAGGGAACGTATCCTCGTGAGAAGGGCCCGAACGACGTGCCCTCCCGCACCGTGTCGAAGCCTTCGGAGACGGCCCACACGTAGGCGTCGGCCACGGTGGCGCCGGGGGTGTAGTATGGAGAGTCCGTGAAGTACTTCCGGAAGAGCTTGTAGATGTTTCCCGGCCCGGTGTGGTAGGCGCTGAGGCCGGGAATCTCGTGGCCCACCGCATTGACGTAGCCTTTGAGGAGCAGAAAGGCGGGCTCCAATGTGAGTAGGGGGTGGTGGGCTTCCTCCACCTCGATTCGAGCGTCGGACGCGGTGGAGAGGCTGTACTCGTTGACGCCGCTCCGCCGCAGGATCCAGGGCATCATCTGGTAGCGGCTCCGTGCTCCCACCGAGGAGACGAGGTCGTCCTCGTTGAAGGTTTCCACGGTGCCCATCTGCGTGGGGAGAAGGCTGAGGTCGAGATAGTGCGCCAGTTGAATCTCATAGGCCTGATAGGGCCGATTTCGCTGCTGAGCCTGCTCGATCTGGTTGGATCGGCCCCAGCGGACGATGATGTCCTCGCGAGGAATGCCGCGGTCGTCGTACTTGTCGACGAGCCGCTGGGTGGCCTCTCGACGGTGCCGGTCCACGACCCGCCACTCGATGGAGCCATCCCGGCGGTACTCCTTTCGAAGGCCGTCGAGCTCGTAGAGTTCGAGCAGCTCCTCCGTGCGCCGGTCGATGACGCGGACCGTGAAGTTGTCGTCCTGGGTCTGCCGCTGGGTAAACTGCGCCAACAGGTCGTGAAAGTCGCGGAGGACGCCCGGGTTGGCGACGCCGGAGGGGTCGGCGGCGGGATTCATGTACGGCGACAACCGGTCCGCCGGATGGGAGGGGAGATTTCGAAGGACCGGGTTGGCCGGGAGCGAAGAGTAGCTGGCGTACTGGATCGTCGTGTCGGCAACCATCGTGCGGAACGAATGGGCGGCCTGGCTGACCCCGTCTACCAGCTGCTTGCCCAGCGTGTTGCCCCCGAGGATGAGGCTTAGAAAGAGAACCACGACCGCACTCCCGAAGAGGCCCGCCATTCCCCGCGTCCATTGGAAGACGGCCGGGGAGGGCGCCGGGGAATCATCCGAGAAAAATTCGAGAGAACGGAGGCGTTTCATCGCAGGGGGGGCGGGAGACGGGAAGGAGGTTATGCGGTAGAGGGTGAGACGGTGGAGGCGGCTGCCGTGACGAGCCATCGAAAGAGCGGTTGGGCCTCCTCTCCCATGCGCTCGGGATGAAACTGGACCCCAAAAATCTTGCCGCTCTCGTGCTCGATGGCCTCGAGGACTCCATCCGGAGCCGTGGCCGCCACGGAAAATCCTCGTCCTACGCTGTCAATGGCCTGAAGGTGTCGGGTATTCACGGTCAGGCGATCGCGGTCGAGGAGGTCGTGCAGCCGGGAGGAAGCGGTAATGTGAACCGGATGCGTGGTTCCTCCCCGCTTCTGGCTGTGCGTGAGGGCTCCCTCGTGCTGTCGCTCCACGTCCCCGTAGATCGTGCCGCCGGCCACGGCATTGACGAGCTGCATACCGTAGCAAATGCCGAGAATGGGACGGTCGGCGGCCCAGCACCGCTCGATCCACTGTCGGTCCGCACGGGCGCGAAGCGGATCGAGCGAGCCGAGGTCGTCCGGCACCGTGCCCACGAGTCCGTCCGTCACGGCCGGCCCTCCGATCACGACGAGACCGTCGAGGAGGTCGACCGTTTCGTCGACCGTCGCGGCGGTGTCGAGCATGGGGAGAGGGAGCGGCACCCCGCCCGCCTGCTCGACCGCCGTGACGTAGCGCCGGTCGAGGCGCTGCGTGCCGTCGTCGTAGGAGGTGGTAATGCCAATGCGAGGACTCATGGGACTCCTGAGAAAAGAAAAAGGATCGGGAGGGAGCATGAAGGAGGCACACAATCTACGCCAAAATCAACCCTCGAGCATGCGCTTTCGGCGCAAATCTTCCCCGCCCCGGGTACTGGCGTGTCAGACCTCATTCGTTGAGTAATTGCTTCCGACGCGGGCGTAGGGACGCATGCCCCGGAGGCATGACCTCGCTCCGCTCGGCCCGCGATGCGTTGCTACGTCCACAGTGGAGGCTGATTCCACCGACATCACTCCCTCGAAATGGGGGCCGTCCTCCTCAGACGTGTACAAAGAATCACGAATGACACTGCAGTACGTGGGACAATTCTCCAAAAAAGAGACCGTGCGGGGGCGTCGGACCGTGGTTTTGGAAATACGTGCGACGGGACGACGAAGAAAACGCCGACGATATAGGAAAGAGTTCCAGAGATCTGCTTCACTGAAAAACGTGGCTGCCACGGGTGTGGTTTGTTCCGTCTGTCCAGGACTCGTTTGGAGAGTGAAGAAAACGATTCCATTTTCATCGAACGAGCCGCGGATGCACCGGTTATTCATATTCCATTCATTTATTTTACGATTGATTGCGGAGTGCCGGGCGGTTGGAATTCTGCCCTTCTGAAAGCCGGTGGGAACGGCACCTCCTTTGCCGCCGGACGGCCCAACGCCCATCTCCGCGACCCCGACTTATGGACTGGTTCACTCGCAGCCTTTTGCTCTTTCGCCCCGAGGATGAACGTCTGTCCCTCAACACGAAGTTGCAGGTGCAGGTCCATCGTCTTTTGTGTCTCCTTGCGGCGATTCTCGTTCCAATTTTTGGACTGCTCCAGGAAAACCACAATTTGGGAGTGGAGGTCACGTGGCTGCGTTTCGGCATCGTGGCGCTCTTTCTCGGGCTCTTGATCGGATCCTACCTGATCGAACGGATTCGGCGCAATTATGGGGTGTGGATGCGGGGCGTTCTGTACGTGGCTTTGGCGTGGGGGGGCGGGGTGGCGTCGGTCAACCAGTTTGCCGGGGGGTACGACCTCGCCTTTTTTCTCTCCTACGCGGTCTTTATCGCCGTCGTCGGCTTTGGGGCGCGCCGGATTCAGCCGGTGCTCTGGTTCTCGGGATTCGGACTCGTGCTCGTAGCCGTCGTTTTCTCTCTTGGGGCGGTGTCCGAAACGAGTCCGGTGCTCCTTTTGGGCAGCATGGCCACGGTGGCCGGGGTGGAGGGGCTCACGATCTATGGCCGCCTTCGGACCGCCCGGCGTCTTCGGGAGCGGGGGGAGCGGTTGCAGTGGGCGCAGCGTCTCGTCCGCCTGGGCTACTGGCGGCGAGACCTGGAGACCGGTGCCCTTGCATGGTCTGACGAAACGCGGCGGATCTTCGGCTGGTCGAAGAAGGCCGAGGTGCGGTACGAGGCGTTTATGAGGGCGGTGCATCCCGAGGATCGGGAACGCCACCGTGCGGCCCAGGAAGAAGCGTTCGTCGAGGGGGGCACGATGGAGGTGGAGTATCGCATCCGACGTCCCTCGGGAGAAGAGCGCACGGTGTATGAGCGCGGGGCCGTTCGATGCAACGAGGACGGGGATCCGGTCGCAATTATGGGAGCGGTGCTGGACATGACCGATCAGAAGGAGGCCGAACGCGAGCTGCGCAAGACCAAGCGGCTCCTCGAGAAAACGTTCGAGAGCCTGGACGAAGCCATTTTTGTGGTCGATCCCTCGGCTCGGGAAATCGTCACGTGCAATTCGGCCGTACGAGACGTTTTTGGGTATGCCCCCGACGAACTCGTCGGTCGGAGCACCGCGGTGCTTCACGTCGACGACGAGGCGTACCGGCAGTTTGGGGAGATGAGCGAGACGGTGTTGAAGGAGGAGGGACGCTTCGAGGCGGAGTACGAAATGCAGTGCAAGGATGGGACGGTGATTGACACGAAGCACGTCATCACGCCTTTGGAGGGAGAGGACTGGCCGAAGGGAGTGGTGAGCGTGGTTCGGGACATTACCGCGCGCAAAGAGCGGGAGCAAGAGTTGACGGTGCTGTCCAAGGCCGTGGAGCAGGCCGGCGACGGGGTGCTCGTGATGGACGCCGAGTTCATCGAAGGAGCGGGGCCCCCCATCGTGTACGCAAACCCGGCGGCGGGGGAGATGACCGGGTACGATCCCGACGAGATCGTGGGCCGGACGCCCGATTTCCTGAACGGGCCCGAGACCGAGCCCTGGGTGCTACGGCAGGTTGTGGAGCGGATCAAAGCGGGAAAGCCGTTCCAGGGAGAAGCGATTCACTACCGAAAGGACGGAACGCCGTTCGTCAATTCGTGGAACGGGGCGCCCGTCCGCGACGACGACGGCACGATTACGCACTGGGTGTCCGTGCAGCGAGACGTGACCGAGAAGCGGCGGATGGAGAAGCGCCTGCTCGAGGTGCAGGACGAGGAGCGCCGCCGCATCGACAAGGAGATTCACGACGAGATGGGCGGCCTCCTCACTGCCCTGCAGCTCACCGTCGATCGGGCTCGTGTCGGCGCCGAAGCCGAGGGAGCGCCCACCGAGCCGTTTGACGAGATTGTAGAGCTGCTGGACGAGCTCTCCAGCGTGGCACGAACCATTTCCCGGCGCCTGCACCCGGGGGACCTCGACGATCACGGACTGGTCGGGGGGCTCTCGTCGCTTGCGAGCAAGATGGAGGCGCGTCACGACCTTGCCGTCGACGTGCAAAGCGAGGTAGAGCCGGACGAACGCTTCGATTCGCTGATCGAGCGAACCGCCTACCGGGTCGTTCAGGAGGCACTGGTGAACGTCGTCCGACACGCGGAGACCGACACGGCCGAGGTACAGCTTCATCGAAATGACGGGCAGCTTCGTCTCCACGTCGTCGACGACGGAGTCGGCTTCGATTCGGAGGCGACGGAGGAAAAGACCTATGGATTGACCGGCATGACGGAACGGGTCGAACGCCTCAATGGCAGGCTGGAGATTGGCACGAGTCCCGAGGAGGGGACCCGGATCACCGCGATTCTTCCGGTCTCACGGTCGTTCCCCACGATCTAAGGAATTATCTCACAAGACGTAGACGTGTAAACGCCGACGCACTGTAGGAATCGGCGATGTGCGAGGATCGCCGCTGTCGATCGATACCGGCATCACAGCCCGTATCATTCGATCGTTTTGAGATACTTCCTAGTAGGACTGGAGAATGACGTTTGTAAGAAGCGGTCCTTCCGAGCGATACGTATGTTCACGAACGTTACGAATCTGTAAGTTCACGGCCTGTTCTTTGAACGAAAGATGAAGGAATCCGGTTATGTATTCCGGTATGGAGTTGTCGGTGGGGTCCATTGGAGCAAGAGCCTCGTCTCTTTTTCCGTAGGCCGACAGCCTCCGGGTACGGTGTAGGGCCGCGCCGGGTCAGTCACATTCTCACGTCGCCGACCGGACATCGTCGAGCATTTTCGGGTTCTGGAAGTGCTCCCTACGAGGGCTGATGCAATCCGGCTTTCGTCCGGCCCGATCGCGCTCATCATTCGCCCCGGAACGTCGGCGGTTCTTCGAACTCTCCCCTGTAGAGCTTATGCTTGCTTCGACGGTCATCGCTGAAGATCACGATCTCACGCGGCAGGGCATCCGTTCGCTTCTGGAGCGTCGGTTGGACGCGAGCGTCGTCGCGGCCACGGGGGACGGGCTGGAGGCCTTTCCGCTCGTGGAGGAGCACGAACCGGATCTGCTCCTCCTTGACCTCGGGCTTCCGCACCTCAACGGCCTGGACGTCCTGCGGAAAATTCAGAAAAAGGACTATTCCGTTCGGGTCGTCGTGCTCTCAATGCATGGAGAGGAGACGTACGTTCGGAAGGCGTTCGAACTCGGGGCGGCGGGATACGTGCTCAAGGGAGCGCCGCTGGAGGAACTGCTCAGTGCCATTCGGGTGGTCATTTCGGGAGACCGGTACATTAGCGGGGGGCTTTCGGAGGAGTGGCTCGATTCGGTCCAGTCCTCGACCGATGCCTCCGCGGATCGGTACGACACCCTCACGGAGCGTGAACGCGAAGTGCTCCAGCTCACGGCCGAGGGCTACAGCGGGCCCGAGATCGGGGAACGCCTTCACGTCAGTCCCCGAACCGTCGAAAAGCATCGGGAGAACCTTCAGGCAAAGCTGGAGCTGAGAAACGTCGTGGAGATGGCGGCCTATGCCCACCAGCGGGGGGTCATCCCCAGTCTTCCGGATCTCGAGGAGGAGGACGGAGCGCACGACGAGGGAGCGAACGACAGGAAAATTGGGAGGTCGTCGTAGGAGGGAGGACCCGTCATTTTTCGCGCCGACGGGCTCCAGTTTAGGAGGAGGAGGACGTCATGTCGAGGAGCGCGTCGTAGGGAGGAAGATCGTCGAGGAACGTGTAGCTGCGGTCGTCCGGGTCGATGCGACAGGCGTAGTGCGTCCGGCCGTTGGTGACCACCAGATAGGGGGCGCCGAGAACGAGGTTGTATCGGGCTCCCTGGTCGAAGGCATCCTGTCCGATTGAGACACTCGGGGCCTTGCACTCCACGAGCATAAGCGGGGCTCCCTGCCGGTCGTGGACGACGACGTCCGCCCGCCACGGCTGCCCCTGATAGCGAAAGGTGGCCTCTGTGGTGACGAGGCCGCCGGGCACGTCCAGTTCCTGGATCAGGTACTGCACGAAGTGCTGGCGAACCCATTCTTCCGGGGTCAGCCGGACGTACGTCTGGCGAGTCGGGTCGTAGATACTGCGTTTCCCGTCCCGCTTCGCGATGCGGAAGTCGTAGGACGGAAGGGTCAGCGTCTCCATAGTGGGGAGCCCGTTCGAAGAGGGTGCGGGCTCCTCTACACGCAAACGGGAGGAAAATGATCGCCCGAGGGGTCGACTGCGTCGACCGACGGTATTCCGGTGCGCGAGCCGCCTCGATGGCAGGATGACACAGGTCGATCGACGAGGCGTCTCCGTCGACTTACGCGGCGGCTTCGGCGGCCTCCTCCACGACGTCCGCCTGCACGTGGTCGGGAAGGGACTCGTAGTGGCTAAACCGCGTTTTGTGGAGGCCGCGCCCGTGGGTGATGGACCGGAGGGCCGTCGAATACTTGTGAAGCTCGGCGGCCGGCACCTCGGCCGTGATGCGCTGGAGCGGGCCCTGAGTGTTGATGCCCTGTACTCGCCCGCGCCGCGTATTGAGGTCGCTGATGACGTCGCCGGTGTAATCGTCGGGCGTCGTGACGATCACCTCGCGGATCGGCTCCAGGAGCACGGGGCTCGCCTGGTCGAACGCTTTTCGAAAACACTCGTAGGCCGCCCGCCTGAAGGCCGCTTCGTTCGAGTCGACCGGGTGCATCCCTCCGTCAAAGATGACGACGCGAATGTCGCCGACGGGGAAGTCCGCCACGGGGCCTTCCTCCATGGCGTTCAACACGCCCTTCCGGATGGACGAAAAGAACGTGTTCATGTCGATGACGCCGCCGACGATGGCGTTGACGAAGTGGATTTCGGCGTCCCATTCCGTCGTGACCGTCTCCTCACCCCGCACGTCCACGAAGTCCGGCGGATGGAACGCCCCGTCCAGCGGCTCGACGAGCATGGAGATGTCGGCGAACTCCCCGGCGCCGCCCGATTGCTTCTTGTGCCGATACTCGGCCGTGGCCCGATTCGCGATGGTTTCGCGGTACGGAATGCGGGGCTCCGCAAATCGGACCTCGACCCCGGCCCGGCGTTCCAGGCGCGATTTGGCAATCTGGAGGTGCATCTCGCCCTGGCCGCTCAGCGTGAGCTGGTTCAGGAGGGCGTTGTGGTCGTAGACGAGGGACGGGTCCTCCGCCGTGATCTGATGGAGGCCCCGCGCGAGCTTGTCCTCTTTCCCGCTTTCCGTGGGCTCGACGCGCATCGTGAAGCGGGGCTCGGGGAACTGAATCGCAGGGATGACGACGTCGGACCCCGGTTCGTGCAGGGTGTCATTCGTGTTCGTGTCGTCCATCTTGACGAGCGCGCCCAAGTCGCCCGCCGCCAGACGGGGCACGCTGTTGCGATCCTCGCCGTTGAGGACGTAGATCTGTCCGATCCGCTCCGAGGCGCCGGTCGAGGCATTTTCGAGGTCCTGCCCCGATTCGAGCGTGCCGTCGTACGCCCGAACGAACGAGTACTCGCCCACGTGCTCCTGAGCCATGGTTCGGTAGACGAAGGCAACGGTCTCGTCGTCGGGATCGGCCACCCGTTCGGAGCCGTCGTCCGTCTCGACGGGCCGGTCGGCGGGGGAGGGGCACACCTGATCGATGAAGTGGAGGAGTCGCGAGACGCCGATTCCCTCCGTGGCACTCGTCACGAAAATGGGAAACAGCTCGCGTTCGAGCATCGCGGCCTGCAGGCCCTGGCGCATCTGGTCGTCGGTGAGCTCGCCCTGCTCGAAGTACGTTTCCATGAGGGCCTCGTCGCTGGCGGCGACGTCTTCGACGAGGGTTTCGTGCAGCTCGCGGGCCTCCTCGGTGAACGCATCGTCGATCGGGCCGACCTCCGGCTCCGTCTCGCCCTCCGGGTAGTGCAGCTGCTTCATGTGCAGCACGTCGACGAGAGACCGGGAGCCCGCGCCCGCCGGAATTTGCACGACGGTGGCGCCTCGACCGAACCGCTCCTCGATTTCGTCCACGATCATGCGGAAGTCCGACTCCGCGTGATCGATGTGATTCACGACGAACAGGGACGGAGTGTCCATCTGCTCGCCGTAGGTCCACGCCATCTCGGTGCCCACTTCCACGCCGGAGCGGGCATCCATGACGTAGACGGCCGTGTCGGTCACCGTCATCGCCGCGATGACCTCGCTGGAGAAGTCGGGGTACCCCGGTGTGTCGAGGACGTTGATCTTGCGCCCGTTCCACTCCGCGTGGAGCAGGGATGTAAAGATCGACATGCTCCGATCCTGCTCGCTCGGATGGTAGTCGCTCTGCGTCGTGCCCTCCTTTACCGAGCCGGGCCGCCCGATGGCCCCGCTGACGTGGAGAATGGCCTCGGCCAGGGCGGTCTTGCCGCTGCCCTGATGGCCGACGAGGGCGACGTTGCGAAGGTCGGTGGGGGAGGAAACGGTCATCGGCTTTCCGGGTCTGTGCAAAGGGAGATGGGGCGGAAGCGCTTCCAGTTCGTCCACGCCGGCTGTGGGGGGTGAACGTTAAAAGATACGGAACGTGAAGCGGGTGTCAAGGGGACGCCGCGCAGTGCGATCGTATGGTAAACGCTCGACCTGGTGTAGGGAGGCTCGTCTGCCTGGAATCATGGACGTCGCCGGGAAGGCGTGGGAGAACGGGGGCATGGGAGCACGGGTGCGTCTTGCCCCAGTCGACGGCTTCACCCGTCCGCCGGTGCCAAGGTGCCATTGCCGTGGGGGTCGTTCGTGAACGCTTGGATCTGTCCGATCTGCTTCCGAGACTGTACCGTGTGATTTCCGCTGCGACAGAATGACGGGAACGTCCTGATTGCTGTCATTCTGTAGCACGGTGCCCCCGCACAGCCGAACACGTTCGGCGGCGGGGATAGACC
>CAZCUZ010000088.1:0-11744 GCA_964502085.1 uncultured Salinivenus sp.
TCTGTCGGACTGAGGGAAGAGACTCGGGAATAAGCGAGTCGTGTGGAGCCGGCCCCCACGGACACGTGGGGAATGAGAGGACCGGATGCGTCACCGTTTCCGCCTCCGTTTTATTCTTCACGTCTTTGTGTTATTTACAGTCCCCCGGGGGGCAGAAGTGCCTGGGGAAGGAACACCGGGGCTTCTTCTACTACGGGGTCCATGTAATTCTCCGCCTACACCGTTCACCGATTGCGAGTGCACTCATGCTCAGGATTAACCGGATTCTGTGGCCGATGGACTTCTCGCGGGGGGCGGAGCGGGCCTTTCCGCATGCGGCAGCCCTTGCCAACTGGCATGACGCCGAACTGCACGTCTTTAACGTCCGGGAAGGCGGGGAACGGATTCGGGACGAGATGGCCGACCGTTTTCCGGTGTCCAAGGGCCGTCTTGCCAACTACCTCGACGCGAGTGGGGCGCCCTCCGAACCGGTCGACCTGGACGCGCTCTCGGTGGTTCAGGAGCAGGTCGACGCGTCCGCTCCGGCGGAGGGCATCGTGTCCTACGCCGAAGAGCATGACATTGACCTTGCCGTGATGGGGACCCACGGACGACGGGGAATGCAGCGGCTCCTCATTGGAAGCGTGGCGGAGGAGGTGCTGCGGACGGCGCCGTGTCCCGTCTTTACGGTTCGGGCCACCGACCGGGCGTCGGCCTGGAACGTGCGCAACATTCTCGTCCCCATCGACTTCTCCGAGGGGGCCGACAAAGCCGTTCGGTACGCCAAGGAGCTTGCGTTAACCTACGGCGCCCAGATCACGCTGCTCCATGCCGTTGAGGAGGTCATGTATCCCTCTGCCTACGGCATGGAAATGGCGGACATTCCGGGCCCCGAGGTCATCGAACGGGTCGAGTCGTCGCTCGCCGAAATGGCCCGAGAGGAAATCGGGTACGAGCACGTCGTGGTCGAGTCGGTCATTGGGTATGCCCCGTCGGTGATTCTCGACTATCAGAAGGAGCACGACGTGGATCTCACGGTGATCTCCACCCACGGCCGGTCCGGCATTGAGCGTCTCCTGTTGGGAAGTGTGGCTGAACGGGTGGTCCGGCGGGCCACTGCTCCCGTGTTCGTCGTAAAGCCGTTTGGCAAGTCGCTCCTGCCGGACGAGGCCACACCGTAGCGGACGCGTTCGATCACTCACCCTGTTCACTCTCCATTTCCGATCGTCTCATGACCCTCGAACACATTCTCCTTCCAACCGACTTTTCCGAGTGTGCCGACCATGCGCTCACCCACGCCGTGGACGTGGCCGACCGATTCGACGCTCGGCTTCACATTCTCCACGTCGTCAATGAGCTCGATCCCGACTGGTACGGAATTTCGGAGGCTCAGGAAAGGGCGTCCGAGCTTCGAACGCAAATTAAGGAGGAAGCCCGGGCCCGTCTTCACGAGCTTGCGCCGGATCGGGACCTCGACACCACGGTCTCCCTGCAACTGAGTTTTGACGTGGCGGACTCCATCAACGAGTACGTCGAGGAGCGGGAGATTGACCTCGTCGTGATGGGGACCCACGGCCGTCAGGGTCTCGACCGGCTCATGCTGGGCAACGTGGCCGATAAGATCATCCGGCACGCCCCCTGCCCGGTCATGACGGTGCGAGAGGAGGTGCCCTGGACCGACGAAGGGGAAGACGTGGCCTTTCAAGATATCCTTGCTCCCATCGACTTTTCCGATCACTCCCGGGAAGCACTGCGCACGTCAAAAACCTTCGCCCAGGCGTATCAGGCTCGGCAGCACCTGCTGTTCGTCGCGGAAAAGCGAACTGTTCCTACCTTCAGTGACACGGGCATTCCCGGAGTGGGTGTGGTCGAGATGGATCCGGAGATCGTAAAAAATGCCGAGAGGGGACTCCAGCAACTGAATGAAAACGTAGGGGGCCCCGAGGTTGAAAGCGAGTATCACGTGCGAGAAGGAAACGTCTCGCAGGACATTGTGGATTTTGCGGAAACCCGAGGGGTCGACCTCATCGTGATGGCGACGCGGGGCCTCACGGGGATAAGCCGGTTTTTGCTCGGGAGCAATACGGAACGAATCGTCCGCGTGGCTCCCTGTCCGGTACTCACGATTCCAACTCGGGTCGTCGAAGACGACGAGGAATAGATTTCGGAGAAGGGCGTCTGAGTGGGCGCGGCCGCCGGGCTCTAGAGGGGGGCGGAATCAGTTGTTTTGGGCCACGGCACTCGGGCCGCCCGGATTGGTTTCTTCTTGTTCGGACGTGTAGGGCCACCCCTCGCTCTCCCGAGGTCCTTCCTCCGTTTTGTCGGCCTCGAACGGCTGCGGTGCCTCCGACTGGGGAGACGACTGGGAAGAAGAGGTACCCACAAAGAGAAACAAGGGGGCCAGGATCACACAGGAGAGGAGGGCCCACATGAGGCTTTGGGTCCAGAGATTGGCACGGGCCGTGTCGAACATGACGCCGAGAAAACTTGCCAGCAGCCAAATCCCGACAAAGGCGGTGAGGGACGCAAAGAACCGTTTCATAACGGCGGATGGCAACTGTCAGAAAACCGTCGAAAGGCCCGGCCGAGGTGAAGAATGCTCGGGCGGAACATTACATTCACCTCTGGCACAGTCAAATGTGTTTGAGCGTTCCCGGAGAGGGGAGGCGCCCGTGGACCTCTTCAACGAATCTAGATCCTCACTTCTTTCATATCAATTCCTTCCTTGTTTCTTCATCTACCCTGCGGAAGCAAACTCATTTCTTATTCAATCCCTTTCGATGAACAGGGAACCGGAGAGAAAGTATCAATTCAGAACCGCTCACGCAGGACGATTCTCACTTCATGAAGTTTTACGCCCTGGGGCTGAACTACAATCACGCGTCTGTGGACGAGACGGACGCGTTTGCCTTGGACGCCGAGGAGCAGTGGGCTCTTTATGACGACCTCATCCTGAGTGAAGAGGCGGAGGTGGTTCTGCTGTCCACCTGCAATCGGACGGAGGCCTACCTGTACGGTCGAGAGCCGGATGCACGTCGGGTTGAGGCTGCCCTGGCCGATGCGGCCGAGCAGTCCTGGCCCGAGAACGCGTCGTTTCGACGTACGGACGAAGCGGCCGTTCGGCACGTCCTGCACGTGGCGTCGGGGTTGAACTCCATGGTCCTCGGCGACCAACAGATCCTGGCGCAGGTGAAGGAGGCCTATCAGCGGGCGGTGGACGCCGGACAGGTGCACTCGCTCATGCATCGGCTGCTTCACACGGCCTTCCGTGCCGCGAAGCGGGTCTCGACCGAAACGGATTTGTCGCGTGGGGCGGCGTCGGTCTCGACGGCCTCGGTCGAGATGGCCCGTCAGTACTTTGAGCAGCAGGACTCGGTTCGCTCTCTCTCACAGGTGCGTGTGCTTCTCGTGGGGGCCGGCCGCATGGGCCAACTTGCACTGAAGGCCCTCCGGAGCGACGTGTCGGCTTCCGTTGCCATCACGAACCGCTCGCCCGAGCGGGCCGAAGAGGTGGCGGCGTCACACGGCGGGGACGTCGTTCCGTGGGAGGAGCGCCACCGAGTGCTCGCGGAGGTCGACCTCGCGTTTGTGGCGACCGGGGCTCCGGAGCCGGTCATTCACTCCTCGGCGGTGCCGGCCCCGCACTCGTCGAGCGAGCGGCTTCTGGTGGACATCGCTCGTCCCCGGAATGTGGATCCGGATCTCGACGATCGGTCCGGCTACGAGGTCTTTGACCTCGATGATCTTCAGGCCTGGACCCGAACGGTTCGGGAACGTCGAAGCACGGCCGTTCCGGAGGCGAAAGCCATCTGCGACGAGCTCCTCAGCGACTTTGTGACGTGGGTGTTCCACCAGCAGGCCCTGCAACCGGCCATTCAGGCCATTCGCGAGACCTTCGATTCTATCCGTCAGCAGGAGGTGGACCGTCACGCCCATCGCACGGACATGGACCGAGAGGAGGTGGAGCGCCTCACGAAGTCCATTATGCAGAAGCTCCTTGCCGTGCCCATCGTGCGATTGAAGAATGTCGATCCAGACAGCATCGACTTCGTGCAGGGCATTCAGCTTCTCCACGCCCTCTTTGCCCCCTCGGACGATGTCGGAGGGCGGTCTCTTCCGGAGGCGGCGGACGACGACCAGCCGAGGCTCTCGGAGGCGCCGTCCCACTGCCCGTACCTCACTCACGATCCGGGAGACGCCGATGCGAGCGAGAGCGAGGCCGTTCGGGACGCGCTCCGTCTGGCCGAAGAGCTTCCGGACTCGGCGACGTCGACCGACGTCGTGCCCCACGAGTAAACGGCCGGGCGTCGGGTCCGTCTTTCGTAATCGGTCTACGGGTTTGAAGCCCCGGGATCTCTCTCCGTCCGCTCATCATCCCAGGTCTGTCATGACGGTTCCACAGCCGCTGGTTCTCGGGACGCGACGCAGCGAACTTGCGCGCCGTCAGGCAAATGGAATCAAGAATCGA
This sequence comes from uncultured Salinivenus sp., assembly GCA_964502085.1. GTDB lineage: Bacteria > Bacteroidota > Rhodothermia > Rhodothermales > Salinibacteraceae > Salinibacter. The sequence goes on from CAZCUZ010000088.1 coordinate 4,448, forward strand.
CTCGAAGCGCTGGGCCACCAGGTCGAACTTCAGACCATTTCGACCCGGGGAGACGAGTCTCGCGACGTTCCCATTTCGGAGATCGGCGACGAGGCCGTCTTTACGAGGGCGCTGGATCGGGCACTGTTGTCCGGCGAGATTCACCTGGCCGTGCACTCGCTAAAGGACATTCCTACGACCGTTCCCGACGGCGTTACGATCGCGGCCATTGGGCCTCGCGCAGCCCCGTTCGATGTGTTCGTCGCCCATCCTTCGTTCGAGGGAGGGGTAGAGGACCTTTCGGAGGAGGCCACCCTCGCCACGGCATCGCTCCGCCGCAAAGCGCATCTTCGGACGTGGCGTCCGGACCTCGAAGTGGTTCCCGTGCGAGGCAACGTCGACACCCGTCTCGAAAAGCTCAAAGAGAGTGACTGGGACGGAATGGTGCTTGCCGAGGCCGGACTTTTTCGTCTAGGGTTCACGGCCTGGATTCGCGAACGGTTCGGCGTCGAGCGAATGGTCCCGGCTGTGGGGCAGGGCGCTCTGGGCATTGCGTGCGCGGCCGAGCACGAGGCGCTGGCAGAGGCCCTTCGAGACGCCCTGCACGACGACGAGACCGCGGCCGCCACCACTGCCGAGCGAGCCTTCCTTCGAACCGTAGGGGGGGGATGCCAGGTGCCTCTCGGGGCCTGGGCGCGCCTCACCGACGAGGGGGAGCTCATTATGGATGCCTGTATTGCGTCGCTCGACGGGGAGAAGCAGTACCGCGAGCAGCGGTCGTGTTCGCCGGAGGAGGGGGAGACCATGGCACAGTCGTTGGCTGAGGATTTGCTTGAGGCCGGGGGAGAAGCCATCCTCGAACGCATTCTTGGAGACAGCGAGGAGCGAGGATCTTCCTTTCAGCCGTAGACTCGCCGTCGGCCACTCATCAATTCTGTGTGCTCGATGTCAGGCTCTCCTGCAGACGTGATCCTGCTCCGCTCTGGGAACGAGCCGGATCGGTACGTGCAGGCGTTTGCCGAGGTCGGCCTCCGGGCCCGCTGCGAGCCGGTGCTCCGGTTTGCGTTTCCGCATGACGAGGAGCTGCGGGATCGACTGCGGTGGCGACGGCGGTACGCGGGCATCATTGTTACGAGTCCCCGGGCGGCCCGGGCGCTCCGCCGCGTGTTCGACGATCTGGGAACGCTCCACGCCCGGTGGGAAGGAACCCCGGCCTACGTCGTCGGCCCAAAGACGGGCGAGCGGCTACGCGATCTCGGGTTTGAGGTGTCGGGGGACGAGACGGGGAACGCGGCGGCGCTCGTGGACCTCATCGCGGAGCAGGAGCTGTCCCGGCCACTTCTGTTTCTTTCCGGCAACCGACGACGCGACGAGCTGCCGGACGGCCTCCGGACGGCGGGCGTCGCCTTCGAGGAACAGGTCGTCTACGAAACGCACTTTCGCTCCGACCTCACACTTCCGCCGGCGAAGCCGGGCCTCTGGGTCGTCTTTTTCAGTCCGTCGGGCCTGGAGGCCGTTCGGCGAGCTGAGGTCGGACCGCTCTCGGGTTATCGGTGCGCAGCCATTGGCCCCACCACGGCGGAGACCCTTCGGGATCGCGGCCTTCCCGTGGAGGCGGTTGCCGAAACGCCCTCCCCGGAAGGCCTCGTCGCTGTAATCGAGGCCGCCTCGTCCGAGGCCTAATCGCCCTGCTCGGGTTCCGGTTTTGCTCCGTCGATGGCGGCACGGAAGCGGGCCGTGGCCCGCTCGGGATTGTTGGCCGTGCAGACGGCCGACAGAACGGCAACCCCGTAGGCACCGGCCTCGAGAGCCGGCCGAACCCGGTCGTGCGTGATGCCCCCGATTGCGACAATCGGAATCGGGACGGCCTCGCTTGCCTCACGAACCCCTTCCGTTCCTTTGACCGACTTCGGATTGCGCTTGGAGGTCGTGGGAAAAACGGGGCCGAATCCAACGTAATCGGCGCCCATCTCGTAGGCCTCCACGACTTGTTCAGTCTTCGTCGCGGTGGCCCCAATGAGGACGTCGGGGCCGAGGAGGTGTCGAGCTTCGTCCACTGGAAAATCCTGTTGTCCGAGGTGAACACCGTGGGCGTCGACGGCCTGCATCACGTCTACGCGATCGTCCACGATGAGGGGGATGGAGGCGTCTCGGCACACCTGTGCGACCTCGCGGGCCTCGATGAGGATATTCTGAATCCCGCCGTGTTTTTGGCGGAACTGAATGGAGTCGGCCCCGCCCCGGATGGCGAGTCGGGCCAGTTCGGCGTGCGGGTACTGCTGCTGGAGGTGGAAATCGGTGAGGACGTGGAGGCGTCCGACGTCGGAATCGGGGACGCTGGGCTCTCCGTTGGTAGGCGGCTCCTCCATGACGAGGGAAGTTGATGGCGCAGATCGTTCATCTTCCTTCACATCTGAGCCCGCCGGCGGTTCCGTGGACGGAGCGTGAAAGAGGGGGCCTGAAGAAGAGAGGAGACGTGATGGGATTGTTTGTTTCCGTTATTGCAAAAGAAGACATCCTCCGTCTATTCTCCATCGAACGTACCTAGATGGACCTCCATTTGGGACTGAGAGTCTGTTTTGATTTTGCAGCCCATTCGAGACCGCTCGCAGCTCGAGGCATACATTAAAACAGACTCTGAAAAGGAGAGGCATTCGTCATCGCTCAACTTCCCTGTGGGGCACGTGTATCTGTGCTGCATTCGTTTCGTGATTTCCCGACGCTGCAATGGCTTCTTCTCCGTCGTTGGCTCAAATCGAACGTGACGCCCGAGACTTCTTCCGGGTCGCCGTCCAGCGCGTCCAGGCCGATCGCCTTCTCCACGCGACCGGACGAGAGGCGTGGGCCCCCGAGCGGCTCGATCGCTACGACCGCATCCGGGTCGTCGGGATGGGAAAGGCCGCGATGGCGATGGCCGGCGTGGTGGAGGAGCAGTTGCCGGGGGGAAGTCATGGCGGTGTCGTGGTGGTTCCCGAGGGGTACCCATCGTCTCTGCCCGATCGGCTTCCGTCCCCGTCGAGCGTTCACGTGATCCAAGGCGGCCATCCGCTTCCGAGTGAGGGAAGTGCTCGCGCGGGGCGGCGCCTCCTCGAACAGGCCGAGGCGGTCGGGAAGGGAGATCTGCTTTTCGTTCTGGTCTCCGGCGGCGGAACGGCGCTGTCCTCTCTGCCGGTCGAGGCACTCGACGTACCCGACCTCAAGACGACCTATCATCGACTTCTGAATGGAGGCGTCCCAATCGAGCCCGCCAACGTCGTGCGAAAGCACCTGACGCAGGTGGGCGGTGGACAGTTGGCCCGGACAGCCCATCCTGCAGGCGTCGAAGCGCTCGTCGTGTCCGACGTGGTGGGAAACGATCTGGCTACCATTGCAAGTGGCCCAACCGTTCCGGATCCGTCGACCTACGAGGAGGCCGTGGAGGTGCTGTACCGGCACGGGCTCTGGCACGACGTTCCCGACTCCGTCCGCGAGCATCTGGCGGACGGCGCCCGTGGACGACGGTCGGAAACGCCGTCGGCCGACGATTCGTGCTTCGACGGCACCCGCACGAGGCTCGTCGGCTCCAACGAGAAGGCTCTCGACGCCGCCCGGCGAGCGGCGGAGCAGCGGGGATATGAGGTGGAAATCGTCACCTCGGGGATGGAGGGCGAAGCAGAGGCCGTTGCTCGCGAGCACGTGCAGGCGATGATGTCATCGTCCCCTGATCGGCCGACCTGCTGGCTCTGGGGCGGGGAGACGACGGTTACCGTGACGGGGGAGGGGAGAGGGGGACGGAATCAGGAATCGGCGCTCGCCGCCGCCCTCGAGATGGAGGCGTACGACGGCCCGGCTGTTTTTCTGAGCGGCGGAACGGACGGCATTGATGGACCCACAGATGCTGCGGGAGCCTGGGCCACGCCCGATACGTCGGAGCGGGCCCGACGAGCCGGGTGCGATCCCTCTGTCCATCTTGCAGACAATGATGCCTATCCGTTTTTTGAAGCGATCGATCAGCTCCTTCGTCCCGGTCCCACCCACACAAATGTGATGGACGTACAGGTCGGAATCATGAGCGTATAAGGGACGTCTTACGAAGTGAGAATTTTTCCTTTCTCTTCTGATTCGTATACTAGAAACGGCTTGAGTTCGCCCTCTCTACGCACCTGGATCTGTTCAATTTAACCCGATATTTCATGCATAGCATCCTGAGCCGTCGGCTTCTTCTCTGCGCTGTTTTCGCATTCTTCCTGGGAGGGACGCCCGCGGGGGCCCAGGAGGTGCCCGTGTCCATCGAGACGCCCGTCCCCGGCACGGAGAGCTACGATGAGGCCATCCCGACGCCGCAGGAGGTTATCGGCCACGAGATTGGGACGCGACACACGCGATCCGGTCAGGTCGTCCGATACTTCGAAGCCGTGTCCGACGCAAGCGATCGCGTTGATCTGCGCTCCCACGGACGGACCTACCAGGGGCGCAAGTTGATCCATGCGGTCGTGACGGATCCGTCGAATCATGATCGTATTCAGGACATCCAGGCGGCCAGCCGCCGGCTCACCACGGATCCGGAACGTGTGTCGGATCAGGAGCTCGAGGACATGCCTGCCGTCGTGACCATGGGCTACAGCATCCACGGCGACGAGGCGAGCGGCACGGAAGCGGCCATACTGCTCCTCTACCACCTCGCTGCGGGCAATGGGCCGGACGTCGAGGCCGCGCTCAACGAGACCGTAACGCTGATCGACCCGATGTTCAACCCCGACGGTCGGGACCGCTTCGTCGACTGGGTCAATGACAACCGAGGGGGCACGCCCACAGCCGATCCACAGGATCGCGAGCACAATCAGCCCTGGCCCGGCGGACGGACGAACCACTACCTGTTCGATTTGAATCGGGATTGGCTGCCCGTCCAGCATCCCTCGTCTCAGGGACGCATCGAGTACTTTCACGAGTGGAAGCCGCAGGTCCTGACGGACTTCCACGAGATGGGATCGGAGTCGACCTACTTTTTTCAGCCCGGCGTGCCCAGTCGCACCAATCCCAACACGCCCCAGCGGAATCAGGAGCTGACCGGAGCAATCGCGGAGCGGCATGCGGACTACCTCGAACAGATCGGTTCATTCTTCTACACCCGGGAAACCTTCGATGACTTTTACTACGGAAAGGGATCGACCTATCCGGACATCAACGGGTCCATCGGCATCCTCTTTGAGCAGGCATCTTCGCGGGCGTTGAAGCGCGAGACGAGCAAGGGAGAGATTACGTACGGCTTTACGGTGCGCAACCAGTTTATGACCTCGTTGTCGACCCTCCGGGCCGTGGTCGACCTGCGCACCGATTTTCTCCGCTATCAGCGAGACTTCTTTGCGAATCGGGAGCAGGCTTTACAGGACGTTGACACCGAGGCCTACGTCGTGGATCGGGACGACCACGACACCCGGGCGCTTGCCCTGGCACAGGTACTCGACCGCCACGACGTGCGGCTCTATGAACTGGGGCAAACGGTCGAAGCCGACGGACGCACGTTCCAGGCGGGGGACGCCTACGCGGTGCCGCTCGATCAGCCGCAGGGGCGCTTCGTAAAAGCGGCGATGGAGCGGACCTCGACCTATCCCGACTCGATCTTTTACGACGTCTCGACCTGGACCCTGCCGCTTGCCTTTGGAGTGGACTACGCTGCACTCACGAGTGTCCCCGGCAATCTGCGGGGGAATCCGGTGGAGGACATCTCCTATCAGAGCGGCTCCGTGGTTGGAGGACGCTCCTCCTATGCCTACGTGCTCCCGTGGGGGGACTACTTTGGCCCGCGGGCCGTTCAGCGTCTGCTGGAGAACGACGTGCGGCCTCGGGTGATGACGGATCCGTACACCGTCGAGAGCGGCGGGCAATCCCAGGACGTCGGACGGGGCAGCATCGTGGTGCAGGTGCAGCAGCGGGGGGTCTCGCCGGATACCGTCCACGCCGTCGTAGAGCGCATTGCAGCAGAGGATTACGTCGACGTGTACGCGGTAGAGCAGGGCCTTACGCCGGCGGGGCCGGATCTCGGAAGTGCGAATTCCCAGATTTTGGAGGCTCCCAGCGTGGCGCTGCTGACGGGGACGGGGGGCGGCTCTCGCTACAGTGGGGCCAGCTCGTACAACGTGGGGGAGGTGTGGCATCTGCTCAGCGAACGAATGGAGATGCCGGTTTCGTTGCTGGACATCAGTGACGTGTCGGACGCCGACCTCAGTCGCTACAACACGATGGTGCTGGCGGGAGGGAACTACAGCGACCTGTCCGAGAGCGCAGTAACGGACTGGGTAGAAGACGGGGGCACGCTCATCGCGATCGAGGACGCGGTCGAATGGCCGATCGATCAGGACCTGGTCGAGCTGACTGAGCGATCCTTAGACGTCGATTCATTAGTTCAGGGAACGCCCTACGCGGACGTACCCGAAGCGTATGCCGCACAGGGCATTGGGGGGGCGATCTTCCAGACGAATCTCGATCCGACTCATCCCGTGGCGTACGGCTACGACGACACTGTGCCCGTCTTCCGCGTCGGTACGGGCTTCTACGACCCGAGCGATGCGCCCGGGACCACGGTGGGGACGTACGACGACGAGGAGCCCCGCCTCAGCGGGTACCTCTCCAACGAACAGCGCGAGCAGGCTCGGGGAGCAGCGTCAATCGAGGCTCACGAGGTGGGCGGGGGACAGGTGATTCTGTTCATGGACAACCCCAATTTCCGTGCGTTCTGGTACGGCACGAACGGCCTCTTCCTCAATGCGGTGCTGTTTGGACAGCTTCTTTAAAATTCTAGGTTCGTACGAAGAGTGAAGTGACCATGGAGGATCGGAGAACGGCGCGTCAGTGTCTTCGTTGACTCGTTCCGTCCGCTACTGATTTCTCCTGATCTGTTCTGCTCCTCCATGCCGAACCGCTTGGCCGACGAACAGAGCCCGTACCTCCGTCAGCACAAAGACAATCCCGTCGACTGGTATCCGTGGGGAGAAGAGGCCTTCGAAACGGCGAAGGCAGAGGATAAGCCCATCTTCCTCTCGATCGGTTACTCCACCTGCCACTGGTGTCACGTGATGGAGGAGGAGTCCTTCGAAGACGAGGAGGTGGCGGAGATGATGAACGAGACGTTCGTCTCGATTAAGGTGGATCGGGAAGAGCGGCCGGACGTGGACACCCTCTACATGAACGTGTGCCAGATGATGCGGGGGCAGGGCGGCTGGCCGCTTACAGTGCTGCTCACCCCGGACCGCAGGCCCTTCTACGCGGCGACCTATCTGCCCAAGAAGGGTCGGTTTCAGCAGATGGGCATGGTCGACCTGATTCCGCGAATTGAGGAAAT
>CAZCUZ010000089.1:0-11721 GCA_964502085.1 uncultured Salinivenus sp.
GCAAAATGCACAATCAACCTTGGCATTTGGTATAAGATGTCCAAACGTGATTTACGTCGTCAGTCGCTTCGCTCTCGTGGAGCCATCCATCTGGTCGGTGAAACCGTATCGGATGTCAGATAGGCTCAGAGTCAATACTGAATCGAGTTCAGCACAGGGCTCAGAGCGACGAATGTAACGTTTGCCTCGTGCTGGAGCACAAGCCGTTCTGAGGCGACCGAGACCGGCAAAAAAACGGTCGACACGTGAATGCGCGATGTTGGTCATTGTTCGTCGCTGGATCGGAAAGGAGGGCGAGCCCGCGTTCGTCGCCCCGGGGGGCTCTCTTCCGGTATCCGAAGACGGATACACATCGTTTGAACTATAGCAGGACGTATCCGCTGAGGGAATCAGGTTGTGGGGCGCGGCGTATGGTAGAGTGTCTGGTTTCCCGTGCTCTTTGAGATTGAGATGTAGGTGGGCCTGCATGGACCGTGTCTACCTCGACCACGCCGCGACGACGCCTCTTTCGTCCGAGGTGCTGGAGGAAATGAGGCCGTACCTCACCGAGCACTACGGGAACGCCTCGTCCGTGCACCAGCTTGGACGAGACGCTCGGGTCGCGCTGGAAAATGCCCGAGAGCGCGTCGCGGATTGTCTGGGGGCCGAGCCCGGGGAGATCGTGTTCACCAGTGGAGGCACGGAGGCCAATAATCTTGCCCTGAAAGGCGTGCTTGGAGGGGCAGAGGGAGAAGCGGCGTCGGGTCTCGTGACCTCGGCCGCCGAGCACGAGGCCGTTTTGCGACCGGCCGAACGTCTTCGGGAGCAGGGCCATCCGGTCCAGATTTTATCGCCGGGGGCGCACGGCGCCGTGACCCCTGAACAGGTCGATCGAGCCGTCGACGATCGCACTGCGCTCGTCTCGTTGATGCACGCAAACAACGAGATCGGGGTGTGTACGGACGTTCCGGCGATTGCCGAGGTGTGTGCGGCGAACGGCGTGCTTTTTCACTGCGACGCGGTTCAGACCGCCGGTCTGTACGACCTGGACGTGGAGGCTCTCGGTGTCGATCTGCTCTCCGTGTCCGGCCACAAGTTTTACGGGCCGAAGGGGGTTGGGATGCTCTTCGTTCGAGGGGGGGTCGACCTCGGCCCGCTCGTGGAGGGCGGAGGACAGGAGCGGGAGCGTCGGGGCGGTACGGAGAACATTCCCGGGGTCGTAGGGCTGGCCTCCGCCCTGGAACGGGCCGTGGAGACGGCCGAAGCGCGCTCCGCGCGGCTCGTTCGACTCCAGCGTCGCCTCGTCGACGGTCTCGACGATGCTGTTCCCTGCAACTACGTGCTGAACACGCCGCTCGAGGAGGCCCCCGTTGCTCCGCACGTCGTCAATGTCGCCTTTCCGCCGGTTGACGGGGAGCCGGTCGACGGGGAAATGCTCATTCTGAACCTCGACATGGAAGGCGTGATGGTGTCTGCCGGATCGGCGTGCACCAGTGGGGCGCTCGAGCCGAGTCACGTTCTCACGGCCATCGGTTTGGACCGCTCGACGGCCTCGGCGGCCGTGCGGTTTTCTTTGGGAGCCGAGAACGATGGGGAGGATGTGGACTTTGCCCTTGAAAAACTTCAGTCGATTCTCGAGCGCATGACGCGGAACGGGTAGTCGGCCGGGGCCGGCAATCCCCTTTCACTTCTCATTCTGCCTGTCTTCGGTTTCCATGGACGCCGCTCTTCTCGTCTTTGCGAAGGTGCCTCGGCCCGGCCACGTCAAAACCCGTCTTACCCCCGTCCTCACCCCCGCCGAGGCGGCCCAGCTCTACGAGGCCTTTCTTCGGGATGCCCTTCAGCTCTACGCACGACTGGACGTGGACGTCCGTCTCTATTTGGCGCCGCCGCTCCCCGACGAGGGCCTCGACGGCATTCCGGCCGACGTTACCGTTCTCGAACAGCAAGGGCCGGGCCTCGGCCCTCGCATGCAGAACGCCTTTCAGGAGGTGCTTGCCGCGCACTACGACCGGGCGGCGGTCGTGGGGACCGATCACCCGACTCTGCCGCCATCCTTCGTCCGGCAATCCTTCAACGTCATCGAGGCCGATTCCTCGATCTGCATTGGACCGAGCGAGGACGGGGGCTTTTATCTCCTCGGGATGAGTGCCTTTTCCCCCCGGCTCTTCGAAGGGATGACCTACAGCCACGACAAGGTCTTTACCGATACCCTCACCCGGATCGGCAGGACGGAGGCCCGACTCACCGTTTTGCCCCGGTGGTACGACGTGGACACGCCCGACACGCTCGAACGAATGATCCGGGACCTGCCGGAGGTGCAGCACGAACTTCCCCACACCCGATCGGTCGTTGACGACCTAAACCTCACTGATCTTCCGAAGCACAGCTGAAACGGAAGGGCATTCTGCTTCCCGAGGGCGTACCGGCTGGGGAGAGGGGGCTCCAACGCGGTCGTCGTTCTTGACAACACGGGTCAGAATTCGTACACAGAAGAGGTGCTATGATCGCTGTTCTCCTCATTCTCCCTGTACTTGTATGGAAGCGCTTTTGGACGTCAACTGGCTGTATCTTCTCCTCGCTGCGTTTGCGGGTGGAGCATTTGGGGCAGCGGTGGGGGCGCTTCCGGCATTTGCCTTTACCGGCTTTATGGTCATTGCCGGGGAGGCGGCCAGTTTGGTTGGGCAGGCGGTGGGCGGAGACGTGAGCGTCGCCATCACGAGCGCGGTGGCGTTTGGCCCGGTCTTCGGTCCGCACATCTCGTTTGCCGGCGGCGCGGCGGCGGCCGCCTACGCGGCCAAGCAGGGGTACATGGACACGGGCCACCCGTTTCACATGGCCAAGGACATTACCTTTGCACACGGAACGCGAATCGACGTGCTGGCCGTGGGGGGTGCCTTCGGGGTGCTCGGGGCCGTGATTCGACAGGTGTCCGGGGGATTTGGGTTGCCCTGGGATCCGATTGCCATGGGGGTGGTGCTGTCGGCCTTCTTCCACCGGTTGTTTTTGGGCTACGAGGTGTTCGGCACGGTGCAGGGGAGCAGCCGCCTCGACATGACGCCGTTCGAACGCGGGGAGCGTCGGGGAGACGAGGAGGGGGCCCGTTTGACCGTGGAGCCCTGGCTTCCCCATCAGTATCATTGGAGTCGCATTGCCTTTCTCGGGCTCGTCTGCGGAGTGCTCGGGGCGTATGCTGCGGTGGAGACAGGCAGTCCGTTCCTCGCGTTCGGCATCAGTGCAGCTACTCTCTTCTTCCTGAATCTCGGGGTCGAAAACATTCCCGTCACGCACCACATCACCCTTCCGGCGAGCACGGCGGCCCTCGCGGTGGTGGCGAGCGGAGAGGGTGTGGATCCCGCCCTCGTGAGCGGCGGCTCGGACCTGCTGGCGCTCCTCGTGGGGGGCGCATTCGGCGTCGTGTGTGCCCTTTTTGGGGAGTGGATTCAGCGCCTCGTCTACGCCCACGGAGACACGCACTGGGATCCCCCGGCCACGGCCATCGTGATGGGCACGCTGCTGATTGCGATCCTCAAGGTGGTGGGTGTCTTTGGAACGACCGTCTGGGTGCCGCTGCCGTAACAGGGGACCACTCGGGAGATTCTTACGAGGACGGAGATCCCTCTTCGATATACGTGTCTACGAGGTAGTCTTCGGCCAGCGACGTGTAGGCCTCGACCTGTCGATCGATCCAGTCCCGATCGCGTCCCCTTTCCTCGGCCATGAGCTTCGCCACGCGGGGGGCGGCCTCGATGGAGGCCCGGGCGTCGAGCAACAGGCAGCGCGTGCGTCGGGCCAGCACGTCCTCGACCGTTCGTGCCATCTCCTCCCGGACGGCCCAGAGGACCTGCGCTTCCCGGAGCGGGAGTCGTTCGTCGATGGGGGTGTCGAGGGACGGGTCTTCTTTCATGAGGGCCTGCAGTTCCACGGCGTCGGAGCCGTAGGGGGCGAGGTCGCCGAACTCCTCGGGATGTTCGTGCCAGCCGTGGATGGGGAGGTTGTGCGTCACGGACGGGCGTTCGTCCAGGTCGGCAAGCGTGGCAGCCTGGTCGATGGTGTCGGCCGCCATCTTCCGGTACGTGGTCCACTTGCCGCCGGAGATGGTGACGAGCCCGCTGTTGGAGATGTGCAGCTGGTGCTCGCGGGAGATCTCCGACGTCTCCTCGCCGCTGCTGCTGGGCGGGGCCACCAGGGGGCGGATGCCGGCGAACGTACTCAGCACGTCCTCGGGCCCCGGATCGTTGACGAGGTAGCGCTGGGCGTGCTCGAGGAGGAACTCCAGTTCGTCAACTGTGGGCGTCGGTTCGAGGGAGACCTCGTCGACGGGCGTGTCGGTCGTGCCGACGACGATGCGATCGTTCCAGGGAATGGCAAAGAGAATGCGCCCGTCGTCGGTCTTCGGGACCATGATGGCACTGTCGCCCGGAAGGAACGACCGGTCGAGGACGATGTGCACGCCCTGGCTGGGGCGGAGGGTGGAGGCGGCGTCGGGGGCGTCCATTTCTCGGATCGTGTCCGTAAAGATGCCGGTGGCGTTGATGACGGCGCGTCCCTCGAGTTCGTATTCCGTCCCCGTTTCCTGGCACTCGGCGACGACCCCGTCGACCACACCGTTCGTTTTGATGAGGTCGGTCACCTTCATGTAGTTGATTGCCACGGCGCCCTGCTCGATGGCCGTCTGGGCCATGTTGACGGCGAGGCGGGCGTCATCGAACTGCCCGTCGTAGTAGATGACCCCTCCGCGAAGACCGTCGGGCTCGATCGTCGGGATGCGATCCAGCGTCTCTTCCCGGTTCAGGTGCTTCGACCGCCCGAAGTTCTGGCGACCGGCGAGCACGTCGTACAGCTTCAGGCCGATGCCGTAGTAGGGGCCCTCCCACCAGTCGTAGTTGGGAACCACAAAGGGGAGATTGTGGACGAGGTGAGGGGCGTTCTTTTGGAGGAGGCCTCGCTCTTTGAGGGCCTCGAGGACGAGGGACACGTTGCCCTGTTCGAGGTACCGAACGCCGCCGTGAACCAGCTTCGTCGATCGGCTCGACGTCGCTTTCGCAAAGTCGTGCATCTCGAGGAGGAGCGGGTCGTATCCGCGCGACGCCGCCTCGATGGCGGTGCCGAGGCCGGTCGCTCCACCTCCGATAATGATGAAGTCCCAGGGCTCGGGGCGACGCTCGAGTGCGTCAATTCCGTTTTCGCGTTTCATAATGGAGGGAGGGACGAGGTACGTCGAAGGCTGTGACAGGCACCCCGCGTCAACTGCGGGGCAGGGGAGTTCGTGCTCTTCGCCGTCGCTTACGCCTCGGGCTCTTCCCATGCTTTGGCACGATCGAGCGCTTTGCTCCATCCGGCCCGCAGCGTCTCGATCCGCGAGGCCTCCATCTCCGGGGTGAACTTGCGGTCCAACTCCCACTGGTCGCGAATCTCCTCCTGACTCTTCCAGAAATCCACCGCCAGCCCCGCGAGATAGGCGGCCCCGAGAGCCGTCGTCTCCAGCGTTTTCGGGCGGACGACCGGGACGTCGAGGATGTCGGACTGAAACTGCAGAAGGAGATTGTTTGCGGCGGCGCCCCCGTCAGCCCGCAGCTCTCGCGTTTCGATTCCGGAGTCCGCCTCCATCGCGTCGATGACGTCGGCCACCTGATAGGCCATGCTCTCGATGGCGGCCCGGGCGACGTGTCCCTGCGTGACGCCACGCGTAATACCCGCAATAATGCCCCGGGCGTACTGATCCCAGTGCGGGGCCCCGAGCCCGACGAAGGCCGGCACCAGGTAGATGCCGCCGTTGTCGTCCACCGTGCGGGCGAGAGACTCCACCTGCGCCGAATCGCGGATGATCTGCAGTCCGTCCCGGAGCCACTGCACGACTGCGCCGGCGATAAAGATCGAGCCTTCGAGGGCGTAGTACGTCGTGCCGTCGATCCGGTAGGCGACGGTCGTGATCAAGTCGTTTTCCGAGCGGACCGCGTCGGTCCCGGTGTGTTGCAGCATGAAGGCCCCGGTGCCGTAGGTGTTTTTGCCGAGGCCCGGACTCGTGCACAGCTGACCGAAGAGAGCCGCCTGCTGGTCGCCGGCCATGCCCGCGATGGGAACGTTGTCTCCGATCGCGTCCACGCGCGTCTTGCCGTAGACCTCGCTGCTGTCGCGGACGTCCGGCAGCATCGAGCGGGGGATGTCCAGGAGATCGAGAAGCTCGTCGTCCCACGCACCCTCGTGGATGTTGTAGAGGAGGGTCCGTGAGGCATTGGTCGCGTCGGTGACGTGCTGCTGTCCGCCCGTCAGGCGCCAGACGAGCCAGCTGTCGACCGTACCGAAGGCGAGCTCTCCGTTTTCGGCCCGCTCGCGTGCGCCGTCCACGTTGTTGAGGAGCCAGTTGATCTTGGTTCCGGAAAAGTAGGCGTCGAGGATGAGGCCCGTCTTTTCCTGGAAGAGATCGACGTAGCCCTGATCTTTGAGCTGGTCGCAGAGGCCGGAGGTGCGCCGATCCTGCCAGACGATGGCGTTGTGGATCGGGTTCCCAGTCTCCCGGTCCCACACGATGGTCGTCTCGCGCTGGTTCGTGATGCCGACGGCCGCAACGTCCGACGCCTGTACGCCGGCCCGACTCAGCGCCTCGGAGGCCGTGCCCATTTGAGACGACCAGATCTCGTCCGGGTCGTGCTCCACCCAGCCGGGCTTTGGATAGATCTGCTCGAACTCCTTCTGAGCGACCGCTTGAATCTGTCCCGTCCGGTCGAAGAGGATGGCGCGAGAACTCGTGGTGCCTTGATCGAGGGCGAGGATGTATTGCATAGACGCGAAGAAACTGAGTGAAGGAACCGGGCTCGATGGAAGCGCTTCTGGAAATGAACGTCTTCGCTTCTCGATCCGGTTCACGAGTTCTTGTAAAATCCGTTCTGTCGTAGTCACACCGGACCGGTGCGGTTCCTTCTGCCGGAGAGGGGCACGAGCGATTCCTATCGAGCGGGCAGCGTCCGAAGTGAACGACGTGAGCGTCCTCGCGTAGGTCGCTATGAGTACGTGAGAGCATAGCAGCACATCCGTCATGGACGACGTCATTTCCGACGCTCTCGAGCCCCCGACGGTCTCGGTCGAGGACATGCAGCTGCCGTCGACGCTGGACCGGTCGTTCGAAGGGTGGTCGCCGGAGGTGTTTGCGATGCTGGATCGGCTTCGGGCCGAGCCGCACATCGATCAGTATGAAAAGGAGAAGCCGGGCGTGACGGATCATCTCAAAGACCCCTTTCGTCGCTACCGGGACGACCTCGTCGTGAACTGGGTGCTGCCCAATCGGCTCGGCTTCGAGACCGAACGGCACGTCTTTAGTCGGCTCCTGAAAAATGACTTCGGGGCGGGCGGCTGCCACGACCACCTCTGGATGTCGTTCTACCGCCCCCGCACGCGTCGACTGGAAGACGTGCAGATCACGCACCGGGTGTCGCCGGACGGATTTGCGGTCGGGCTCTACGTGGGGGCCTACGCGACGGATCTTTTAAAGCAGGCAAAAGATCGAATCCTTGACGCCCCAGGGACTTATCTGGACGTGATGAATCCGTTACTTGAACACGAGGACTGGGTCTTTTACACGCATCGGGGCTCCGGACAGAAGGAGACCATGTCGGTCTACGAGGGGCCGCTCGACGGCATTCCCGATTCGGTGGAGGGGGCAGAGGGAATCTACGTTCGACACTACATTTCGCGGGACGAGACCCTTTCCCTCGGGCCCCGTCTCGTGGATCGCGCATTAGAACTCGTCCTTGACGTGTGGCCCCTCTACCGGTTTTATCTCGCGGATCGGTGACAGGGGGGTGTATTTCTTTGCCTCTTTCCTTTTGTCTGTCATGTTTAGAAGGGGAGGCGACCCTCGCCGATTCCGTCAGCGTCCGGAATACGTCAACGCGTCCTCCGTCGGTGATCGGTGGGTGCTCGTAACCGGCTCTCGGGCAGCGTGCACCCTGACGCAGCCGCGAGGAAATTCGACATGCTCTGTTTGACTGCGACTTCCGTTATGGCCTCCGTTTTGCAGACCGAAACGACCGGTTCGATCCGAACGCTCCGGCTTGCCCGACCGGACAAGCGCAACGCGCTCAACGCCGAGCTCGTGTCGGCTCTGACCGACGAGCTTCACGCAGTGAAAGACGCGGACGAGGTCCGTGCACTCGTGCTTGAGGGAAGTGGGTCGGCCTTTTCGGCAGGGGCGGATCTGTCGTCTCTCCGAGCGATGCAAGACGCCACTCCGCTCGAAAATGAGCGCGACTCCCGGGCTCTGGCCACGCTGTTTCGGACGATCTACCGGCATCCAAAACCGGTGATTGCCAAGGTGAAGGGGCACGCCGTCGGCGGCGGGTGCGGCCTTGCGGCCGTGTGCGATTTTTCGCTGGTGTCGGAGGAGGCGACGCTGGGCTTCAGTGAGGTCCGCATTGGCTTTGTGCCGGCCATCGTAATGGTGTTCGTGCGCCGCAAGCTGGGTGACACGGCTGCTCGCGACCTGCTTCTTCGGGGACGGCTGTTGTCGGCCGGGGAGGCGGCGGAGATGGGGCTCGTGACGCGAGCCGTTTTGCCCGACGCGCTGGAGGAGGAGGTGGAGGCGCTGGCTCGAGAGCTGGCGACGGAGACCAGTGGGTCGGCCGTGGCGTTGACCAAACGCATGTTGGCCCATCTGCCGGGCATGGGACTAGAAGAGGCGCTGGACTACGCCGTACAGATGAATGCGTTTGCGCGGGGGACCGACGACTGCCGGGCGGGGATTGAGGCCTTTCTGAGCGACGAGGATCCGCCGTGGAAGCGGGGAGGGAAGGGAAACGACGCCTGAGCCCGAGGACGGTTGGAGGCGAACACACAATTTTTATTCGAATCGCTACCATCTTCCGTCCGTACACGTTACGTTCCATAGTCCGAAAGGGCCGCACTTCCGATCCCGCAGATTAACACGACTGACCACTTATGGGCAAAAACGTAGCAGAAAAACTCATTGACAGCCACCTTGCCGACGGATCGCTCGACGGTGTGGAGGTGGGAGAGGAGATTGACCTCGAAATGGACCAGACCCTCACCCAGGACGCCACGGGGACGATGGTCATGCTCGAGTTTGAAGCGATGGGCATTCCCCGCGTCCAAACCGAACTGTCCGCGCAGTACGTCGACCACAACCTCATCCAGTCCGACTTTAAGAACCCGGACGACCACCTCTTTCTTCGAAGCGCCTGCAAGAAGTACGGCGTCTGGTACAGTCGCCCGGGCAACGGCGTGAGCCACCCGGTGCACCAGGAGCGGTTCGGGGAGCCCGGCAAGACGCTCATCGGGTCGGACAGTCACTCGCCTGCTGCCGGGGCCATTGGCATGCTCGCCATCGGGGCCGGCGGGCTCGACGTGGCGATGGCCATGGCCGGCAAGCCGTACACGATTAACATGCCGGAGGTGTGGGGCGTGAAGCTGACCGGCGAGCTGCCGGACTGGGTGAGCGCGAAGGACGTCATTCTCACCATGCTGGAGCGGCACGACGTGGACGGCGGTGTGGGCCAAGTCATCGAATACTACGGTCCGGGGCTCGACAGCCTCAGCTGCATGGACCGTCACGTGATCGCCAACATGGGCACTGAGCTGGGGGCCACCAGCACGGTCTTCCCGGCCGACGAGGAGGTGCGTCGCTTTCTCAAGCGGCAGGGCCGTGAGGACGCCTTCCGCGAAATCCGCGCGGACGGCGACGCCACGTACGACGAACACGAAGAAATCAACCTTTCGGAGCTCGAGCCCAAGATTGCCAAGCCGAGCAGTCCGGGCAACGTCGTTCCGGTGCGCGAGGTCGAAGGCCAGGAGATTTACCAGAGCTACGTGGGCTCCTCGGCCAATCCGGGCTTCCGCGACTTCGCCAGCGCCGCCGAGATCGTGGACGGCTACCAGGTCCACGATCGCGTCTCCTTCGACGTGAATCCGACGTCGCGGCAGATTCTGGAGAACCTGATGAACACGGGTCACCTCCAGATGCTGACCCGTGCCGGTGCTCGCATTCACCAGGCCGGCTGCAACGGCTGCATCGGGATGGGGCAGGCGCCCGCCACCGGTCAGATTTCGCTCCGGACCGTGCCGCGCAACTTCCCCGGCCGCTCCGGGACGAAGGAAGACGCCGTTTATCTCGTGAGTCCCGAAACGGCGGCCGCCTCGGCTCTCACCGGCGAGATTACCGATCCGCGCGATCTCGAGGACCTCTACGACATGGAGTATCCGAACGCGCGGGAGCCGGACGACATCATCATCAACACCGACCAGCTCGTGGAGCCGCCCTCCGAAGAAGAGGCAACGGGCCTCGAGTTGG
The DNA here is from genome assembly GCA_964502085.1 of uncultured Salinivenus sp. GTDB lineage: Bacteria > Bacteroidota > Rhodothermia > Rhodothermales > Salinibacteraceae > Salinibacter. Next base: position 10,283 of record CAZCUZ010000089.1, read on the forward strand.
AGAAGGGGCCGAACGTCGTCTCCCTTCCCGAATTCGAGGAGCTCAGCGATTCGTTCGACCTTCCGGTGCTCCTCAAGGTCGGCGACGACATCTCGACCGACGAGATTATGCCAGCGGGGTCGCGCATTCTGCCGTACCGCTCCAACATTCCGAAGATTTCGGAATTCGTGTTCGAGCAGGTGGACGAGAGTTTCTTTGACCGTGCCATGGAGTACCAGGACAACGGCTTTGCGGTGGTCGGCGGAACCAACTATGGGCAGGGCTCCAGTCGCGAGCACGCCGCCATCGCGCCGCGCTGGCTCGGTACGCGCGTCAAGATCGCCAAGAGCTACGCCCGGATTCACCGGCAGAACCTGGCGAACTTCGGCATCCTGCCGCTCCTGTTCAAGGAGGACGAGGACTACGACAGCATCGAGCAGGGCGACACGCTCCAGTTCCGCAACCTGCGCGATCAGGTGAAGTCGGGAACCGACGTTGAGGTCACAAATGCGGACAAGGGCGAGACCTACGTCGTGAAGCACGACCTCTCCGATCGCGAGCTCCAGATGGTGCTCGACGGCAGCCAGATTAGCGTCGTGAAGCAGGAGTTCGCCGAGGCGTAGGCCGTTCGCGGTTCTCCACCTCACGTCAAACGGGGAAGCCGGTTGCTTTCGGCTTCCCCGTTTGCTGTTTGGGACCCCGTTTTCGTTTTCTTTTGTCTCTGCGGTCATGCCTGACGACGACACGGTACATTTCCCGCGACCGTTCTACGACCAGTGGAGTCGCCGCCGTCGCTCTGCCGCCCACGCGCTGTGGCACTGGCACTCGGCCCTCGCGACGCCCGCCTCTGACGTGATCGAGAACGGGGATCGAGACGCGTTTTTCGACGCGGAACGGGATCGGGCCGGTGCGGGGGAGTCCCTTCGGTTGCTCTCGGAGTCGGTTTGTAGAGAGGCCTACGCGGCGTGTGAGGAGCACGACCTCGACCGCTCGCTTCTTGCGGCCCAGGTCGACGCCGCACGATTGCTGGTGGGGGAGACGCGCTTCGAGACGCCCGCGGGCCTGCGGCGCTTCGTGGGGCGATGGGTCCTCCCGCACGGTCGGTTGTTGGCCGGGCTCGCGGGCGTGGAGCTGTCCATCCATATGGGATACGTCGACGAGCTGGCCCGAGGCTTCTTTCACCTCGGGCGGCTGGTCACCCTGCCGCACGACGTTCGCGACGGCCGCCTCTTTATCCCGTTGGAGACCCTTCGGCAGAGGGGCGTCACGGTCGAGCAGCTGAAATTGGGCGAAGTGGACGAGGACGTAGAGGGGCTCCTGTGGAAGGAAAGCGTACGGGTGCGGGACGCTCTGGCTCAGGGACGCCCTCTCGTCTCCAATTTGTCCCTTCGCCACCGATTTGCCCTGAAGCGCTTCTGGATCGGGGCCCTCGAGCTCCTCGACGAAATGGAACGGCGGGA
>CAZCUZ010000090.1:0-11524 GCA_964502085.1 uncultured Salinivenus sp.
TGCCGCCGCCCAGGAACTGCTCCGGATCTACCGTCGCTCGCTCGCGAAACACTGAAGCCGAGCACCCAAGACGTGATTTCTCCCAGGAACCCGAAGTCAATCATATCTTAACAATCTCCCAACACTCCCTCCGGTGTATGCCGTCGTGATTGCCCTCAATGCCCCACGTCCCCGTTCCTCCTTCTCCAACAGCAAAGGCCGCTGGGACAGGGATCGTACTCCTCATTCTAATGCTTGGCTGTTCTACAACCCGAGCCCCCGAAGAGATTGCCGCCGAGCACGCGAAGGTCACCGGCGTCTGGAAATATCGTACGAACGGCACGAGGGCGCTGCAGCGGGGAACGCTCCGAATTACCGTCGAGGAGGGCCGGCTAAAAGGTCGTTTCCTAGACAGCTGGCGCGGACGGATGGACGCGCTCGTCCAGATTCACGGCTCTAGGATGGAACTGCAACTCGACCGAGTGCGCATCTCTGGCCGGCTTCGCGAAAATCGGTTCGAAGGGGTGGTGCAGCGAAACGAGTGGGACGTCACCCCCCAGGGTCCGCACCGATCCTCCCCGGGCCGGTTTCTCGCTCGCCGCGTACAGACCGGTTCAATGGAGCATTCGGAGGAGTTCGGCTGTCCCTCGCTTTTGCGAGAATCGTCCTACGCCTGCTCCCCGTTCCGCGCGCCGTAGTCCGCCGAGCAATCGACGGAGAGGCCCAAAATTTCACGGACCCTTTGTCCCACCTCCCGTGAGGAATCGCTTCCGGATTGGGAACTTTCGTGTGGTCCTGACCGAACGGTTTCTTCTGCTCCCGTGCAGGGGGCATCTTTTTCTATTCCTGACCAGTCGTCTCTACCTGTGTCTACTTCCGCTTCTCCCTCCAACACGAATGGGTCCTCCGACCGCAACAACTTTATTTACGACGTCATCGATCAAGATTTGGAGGAGGGCACCTACGGAGACCGGGTCGTGACCCGCTTCCCCCCCGAGCCCAACGGCTACCTCCACATCGGCCACGCAAAGTCGATTGTCCTCAACTTCGGCATCAAACACGACTACGCCGATCGGGCCGAGACGCGGTGCCACCTCCGCTTCGACGACACCAATCCGGAGACCGAAAGCAGCGAATACGTCGACTCCATCAAGGAGGCCGTCCGCTGGCTCGGGTACGACTGGGAGGAGCACGAGTATTACGCCTCGGATTACTTCGATCAGTTTTACGAGTACGCGATCAAGCTTATCAAACAGGGCGACGCGTACGTCGACAGCCTGGACGAGGAGGAGATTCGAGAGTACCGGGGCACGGTCGACGAGCCGGGAGAACCCTCTCCGTACCGCAACCGCTCCGTCGAAGAGAACTTGCGCCTCTTCCGAAAAATGCGCGAGGGAGAATTCGACGACGGCGAACACGTCCTGCGGGCGAAAATCGACATGAGCTCCCCGCACATGATCATGCGGGATCCCCTCCTCTTCCGCATCAAGCACGCGCACCACTATCGGCAGGGAGACGACTGGTGCATTTACCCGATGTACGACTTCGCTCACCCGCTCGAGGACGCGATCGAGGACGTCACCCATTCTCTCTGCACGCTGGAGTTCGACAACAATCGGCGCGTGTATGACTGGGTGATGGAACACTGCCTGGAGGATGAAGAGCTTCCGTCTCGCCCCCGTCAGTACGAGTTCAACCGCCTGAACCTCGACTACACGGTGATGAGCAAGCGCCGCCTCCGCCATCTCGTCGAGGAGGGCTTCGTGAACGGGTGGGACGATCCCCGGCTCCCCACCATCGCCGGGCTACGCCGCCGCGGTGTCCCGCCCAGCGCCATCCGTTCGTTCTGCCGTCGCGTGGGCGTAACGCGCTCGCAGAGCCGAGTGCAGATGACCCACTTCGAGCACGCCCTTCGCGACGACCTGAACGAGAAGGCACCGCGGGTGATGGCCGTGCTCGATCCACTGAAGGTCGTCGTGACGAACGTCGACGAGGGAGAGGTGGACTGGATCGAGGCCTCTCACTGGCCCCGCGACATCGACAAGGAGGAACCCCGCGAGGTGCCCTTCACCCGCGAGCTCTACGTCGAGCGCGAGGACTTTCGCGAGGATCCGCCCGACGACTTCATCCGGCTGGCGCCGGGCCGCGAGGTGCGGCTAATGCACGGATACTTCTTCACCTGCGAGGAGGTCGTAAAGGAGGACGGCGAGGTCATCGAGCTCCGCGGGACGATCGATCCGGACACGCGCGGAGGAACGTCGCCGGACGGACGGTCGCCCGACGGGACCCTCCAGTGGGTCTCGGCCGAGCACGGCGTGCCCTTCGAGGCGCGGGTCTACGACCGCCTCTTTGACGTGCCCAATCCCCGGGGCGGAGACGAGCCCTTCACCGAGCACCTCAACCCCGACTCCCTTTCGGTACAGGAAGGCCTCCTCGAGCCCGCGGCCGCCGAAAAGTTCACCGATGCGCGCGTCCAGTTCGTCCGGCAGGGCTACTACTGGCCCGACCCCGAGGACTCGTCCGAAGACAATCTCGTCTTCAATCAGATCGTCCCCCTCCGCGACACGTGGGGCGAGTCCGACTCCAGCCTCTCCCGCAAGGAGATCGAACGACGTCGACGCGAGAAGGAGCAACAGAAAGAGGAGCAGCGGAAACGATCGCTCGAGGGCAAAACCGATCCGGTGGACCTCCTCTCCCAGGAGCAGTTCGAGCGATTCGAATACATCCACGACGACCTCGGGGTCGATCGAGAGGCCGCCGCGACGATTGCGGGCGAGGATGCCCTGGCCGACTTCTTCGAGTCGGCACGAGACGTGTACGACGTCCCCTCGGCCCTCGCCAACTGGATCGTCAACGAGCTTCGCGCCGAACTGAAGGACCGGCGCGTGGCGGCCCTTCCGTTCGATGCCGTCCAATTTGCCGAGCTCGTGCGCCTCGTCGACACGGACGCGATTACGAATCGGGCGGGGCGGACCGTGTTCGACCGGATGCTCGAAACCGGAGAGGACCCGAATGACGTCGTGGAGGAAGAGGGACTACGACAGGTGGACGACACGGCCGCCCTTCAGGACGTTATCGACTCCGTGCTCGACGAGCATCCCGAGGAGGTCGAACGCTACCGCAACGGCAAGAAGAGCCTCATCGGCTTCTTCATGGGGCAGGTCATGCAGGAAACCAACGGCTCCGCCAATCCCGAACTCGCCCGTGAGCTCCTCCAGAAGGCTCTTGAGTAACGTTTGGAGAGGGAAAAGGCTGGACGATGGAACAACCTCCAGCCCCTTCCCCACCTCCATCCCTTGCCCCAAACCTACTCGAGCCGGTCGACCGCTGCACGCATCCGGCGAATGCAGGCCTCCTTGCCGACGGCGGCCATCAGGCCGAAGACGCCCGGCCCGTACGACCGACCGCTGACGGCGAGACGGGCGGGATGGATGACGGCCCCCGCGCCCACGTCCTCCTCGTCGGCCAGGTCGCGCAGCTCGGTTTCGATGGTATCCGTATCAAAGTCATCCTCGTCCACCTCCTCCAGCCGGTCGGCGTATTTGAGGAGCAAATCGGCGGACTCGTCTTTCCACCGCTTCTCGACCCCTTCTTCTTCGTACTCTTCCGGATCCTCGAAGAAGTAGCGGTTCTCGGTGACGACCTCCGGGGCCACCTGCACGCGCTCCTGGACCAGGGAGCAGATCTCCCGGAGCCGCTCGTCGCTGACCTCGTAGCCCTCCTCCTCGACCACGGGTCGGACCCGCTCTGCAAGCTCGTCGACCGAGAGGTCCCGAACGGAGTGCTCGTTGACCCAGCGCAGCTTGTCGACGTCGAACTGTACACCGCTCGCCCCCACGCGGTCCAACGAGAACGCCTCAATCATCTCGTCCAGCGAAAACAACTCCTCCTCCGTGCCCGGATTCCAGCCCAGGAGCGCGAGGAAGTTGAGCAGCGCCTCGGGCTCGTACCCCGCCTCGCGGTAGTCACGGACGTACACGGGAATGCCGAGTCGATCCGCGTCGCGCTTCGAGAGCTTTCCCCCCTCTGGACTCATGATGAGGGGAAGGTGCGCAAACGTGGGCGGCTCCCATCCGAGCGCCTCGTACATCAGCACGTGCTTGGGCGTCGACGACAGCCACTCCTCGCCCCGAATCACGTGCGAGATGTCCATGAGGTGGTCGTCGACGATGTTTGCCAGGTGATAGGTCGGCATCCCATCCGACTTCAGGAGCACCTGGTCGTCGACCTCCTCGGAATCAAAGGAGACGCCCCCTCGAATTTCGTCGTCGAACTGGATCGTGCGGTTGCGGGGCACCTTCAGGCGAATGACGTAGTCGTCCCCTCCCTCGATCTTCTGCTCCACCGTGTCGGCGTCGAGCGTGAGGGAGTTGCGCATGTCCCGGCGCGTAGATGCGTCGTACGCCGGGCTCCCCTCGCCGCCGCTCTCGCGAAGGTCTGCGAGCTCCTCCTCCGTGTCGAAGGCGTAGTAGGCAGCCCCCTCTTCCACGAGCCGCTCGGCGTACTTGCGATAGAGATCCCCGCGCTCGGACTGACGATACGGCCCGTGCTCTCCCCCCATCCCCGGCCCCTCGTCGTACGTCAACCCCGTCCATTCGAGCGCGTCGACGATGTCGTCCTCTGCCTCTTCGACGTACCGGCTCCGATCGGTGTCCTCGATGCGGAGCAGAAAGGATCCCTCGTGCTTGCGGGCAAACAAATAATTGTAGAGGGCCGTCCGAAGTCCCCCAATGTGAAGGCGGCCCGTGGGACTCGGGGCAAAACGCACGCGAACGGAGTCGTCAGCCATGACGATCGAGTAGGAGTCTGGTCGAAAAGGCGGCGAAAGAGAAATCCGGCCCGCCCTCCGGACCGAAACCGTCCGGGGTCGGGATCGATGATCACAAAATCGTAGGCACCCGGCCCAGACCGGTTCCTCCGACGCCGGCAAATTGGCGGGTGTTTTGCGAAATGAAGCCCGCCGTCCCCCGAGCACCGTGAAACGAGTCCCCGAGCATTGCATTCTGAGTGTGGCTGTGACCAAGGGAAAAGGATCGGCTCATCGGGCGAGCCGCTTCCGTACACCCTCCCTCCGATTTCACTCCACCATTCGCTGACGTCGTCAATTCGATGGTCAAGACTTCACACGCTGGGTTCGTTCTGGTCGGTCTCCTTCTTCTCGCAGGCTGCGCCGGCGGGCCGTCCACCACCTCCGACGAAGAGGACGAGGCCTCCCCGCCCGTCGTTGCCGTGATCGGCGACACGACCGTTACGCTGTCGGAGTTCGAGGCCGCCTATCGAGACGCAAACCCCCAATCCCCCTCCGACTCCCTTGCGGCGTACGAGGACTTCCTGGAGCAGTACGTCAACTATCGCCTGAAGGTACGAGCAGCCCGAGACGCAGGACTCGACTCCCTCCCGAGCGTCCAGCAGGAGATGCGCTCGTATCGCCACAAGCTCGCGCGGCCCCGAATCATGCGAACCGAGGTGTACGAACCCCTCACCCGCGCGCTCTACGAACGGCAACAGCAGGAAGTGGACGTCAGTCACCTCCTGATTCGAGTGGACCCGGATGCACCGCCCGAGGACACAGTCGACGCCGTTCGCACGATGCAGTCGCTCGTCGACTCGCTGCAGCAGGGCGTCCCGTTCGAAGAGCTTGCCTACCGCCATTCCGACGCTCCCCCTGCCCAGCAGAAAGGAGAGCGCGGCTTCCGGGGCCGCCTGGGCTACGTCCGGGCCGGCCAACTCGTCGAGCCGTTCGAGAAGCGGATGTACTCCGTTCCCCCGGACAGCGTGAGCGACGTCTTTCGCTCCCAGTACGGCTACCACATCCTGAAAGTCCATGAGCGGCGGCCGGCGCGTCCCCCGATTCGGCTCTCGCACATCATGCTCCGGCCGGACACCTCCTCCTCGCCCCGAGCCCTGCTGGACTCGCTCCGGACCGAAATCGTACGACACGGTGCCCCCTTCGACTCCCTGGCAGAAGCCTACTCTGAAGACCCTCAATCGGCGTCGAACGGCGGCGACCTCGGCATGGTCGAGTCCCTGCAGGCTCTTCCTTCCCCCTTCCGAGACGCCGTCCCGCAACTCGACTCGGTCGGGGCCGTGTCGCCGGTCGTCGAGACTCGATTCGGATACCACCTCATCAAACTCACAGATCGAGAGGAACAGCCGACCTACGAGGAGGCCTACGACGACCTGAAGGAGCAAATAGCGGATCGCCCCCGGGTCGAACGCCGGAAGGAAGCGTTTGCCCAATCCGTCCGGGCCGAAGTGAAGAGCCGGGTCGACACCGCCGCGATCGTGGACGCTGCGCCCGTCTCCACACTCGACACGCTATCCCGCCCCCTCCTGTCCCTCGTGGACGCCGACGCCCCCTCTCGGGAAACGATTGCGACGCTCGGGGACTCCACGTTCACGCTGTCCCAGCTGGCTCGGCACGTGATGAACACCGACGGCGGCGCCCAGATGACCGTGGGAGAGGTCCTCGACGACTTTCTCAACCAGAACGCCGTTCGGTACGCAGAGGCCCGACTCGAAAAACGAGACCCGGCCTTTGCCGCGGAGATGAAAGAGTACCGAGAGGGGCTTCTCGCCTTCGAATTTATGGAAGACTCGGTGTGGACGGCCGCCGCGCAGGACACCAGCGGTCTTCGTCAACTGTACCGACAAAACCGCGACCAGTACCGCTTTCCCGAACGCGTTCGGACCGCCGTGTTTCGCGCGCCGACGGATTCCCTCCTGGCCCCCTACACCTCGGTGGGCGCCGATTCGGAGGCCCTCTCCACGCTCGTCGAACGGGCCGCAGCGGACTCCCTCGTCCGCGTCGATACGGCGATGGTGACCGACAGCTCCGCCACGGTCTATCGCCGCGTCCTCGACATTGACGATCACACCGCCGTGGGGCCGATCCGACAGAGCGGCGAATCCCTTGTGCTCGTCCGCGACACCGTTCTCTCCCCTCGACGGAAGACGTTCGACGAGGCGCGAAGCAGTGTCGTACAGGACTACCAGAACCAGTACGAAGACGAAGTTCTGTTTCGGCTCCGTCGGAAGTATGAGGTGACCACCTATCCGGAGCACCTGCGGCGCGCCTTCGCCGACCGATAGCCCTCGCTCTTCTTCCTCGCTTGGTCCCTTTCCTCCAATGCGGTTCCGCCCTCGTTCGACGTTTTCCCCCGTTCCGGTCCTGCTCGCTGTCCTCGTCGTGGGGATCGCCCTGGCGGGATGCGAATCGGAAGAGGCCCCCTCCTCCTACGTTGCACGGGTGGGGACCCACTATTTAGAGGAGGAGGACGTAACTCGGCTGTTGCGGGGAATGGGACCGGTCCCGGACTCGACCGAGGCCCGCCAGCAGGTCATCGAACAGTGGGTCGAACAAACCCTCCTCTTACGCGAGGCCGAACGGCTCAACCTGGCCGAAGACCCGGAGGTGCAGCGGCGCCTTGAGAAGCGTCGACGAAATACCCTGGTGACGACCCTCACCAATCGGTACTACGAGGAGATGGATCAGGAGGCGACCGACGAGGAAGTCCAAACGTACTTCGAGCGGCATCAGGACCAACTCACCCTTCGCGAACCGTACGTGCAGGTCCGATACCTGTCGACGGCCCAGGAAGACTCGGCACAGACGGTTCGGCAGGAGCTTCTACAGGCCCAGGAGGCCTCCATCGACTCCGTGTGGGCCCGTCTCAGTCAAGAGTACGCCCACCGTCCCCCTCGGGCCAAACGGCTTTCAGAGCGCTTCCTCCCCGAAAGCCGATTGTTTGCCCAACTCCCATACGTCCGAGACGAGCTGGACGCGCTCGGTGAAGGCGACGTCGCCCCCGTCATCCCGGACTCGGATCGCTATCACGTCCTCCAGGTCGTTCAGCGCGTCCCAGAGGGATCCGAACCGGAGCTCCGGTGGATCGAGTCGGAAATCCGACGGCGGCTCCGAATTCGACACCGGAAACAGATGTATGCTCGCGAGGTTCAACGCCTTCGTGATCGGGCAAAGGCCGACAGTCTCATCGAAACCCCGTAATCGGCTTCGGTGAGTGCGCCTTCCCGCCTCTCTTTTTCGTTCGAAGATCGGCTCAACTGCATGCGTTTGATGCCCCTTACGGCACCCCACAGGTCCAGCTTCTGGCCTGTGCCTTTCCTCCTCGGTTTCGTTCTTCTTTCGACGACGGCCCTGGCGCCTCCCACCCACGCCCAGCAGCAAACCCTCGACCGGATCGCCGCAGTGGTGGGTGACGACGTCATCCTCACCTCGGAGGTCGATCAAATGGTCCGGCGCCAGACCCAGCAACAGCAGATGAGCTACTCGGATGACCTGTGGATGCAGGCGCTCCAAGACCTGATCGATCAAAAACTCCTCGCAGAAAAGGCGCGACGGGACACGACCTTGAACGTCTCGGATCAACAGGTCTCCCAACAGCTCGATCGGCGTATCGACCAGATGGCCAGCCGGGCGGGCGGCGAAGAGGCCCTCGAGCAGGCGTACGGACAGAGCATTCTGGAAATTAAGGAAACGTTCCGCTCGGACTTCCGGTCTCAGCTCCTCGCCCAGCGTCTTCAACAACGTCGAATGCAAGAAATCGACGTCACCCCCAGCGAGGTGCGGCAATGGTTTGAAGAGATCCCGACCGACTCCCTTCCCGACATTCCGAAGACGGTCCGTCTCTCTCACATCGTCCAGTACCCCGAGCCCACCGAGGACGCCAAAAACGAAGCCCAAACGCTGCTCCGCACAATCCGGGACTCGATCGAGAGCGGGGATTCCTCATTCGAGGCCATGGCTCGCCAATACTCCGACGATTCCGAAACCGCCTCGTCGGGCGGGGCCCTCGGAACCGTCAATCTCGATCAGCTCGTGCCGGAATTTGCCGCCGTGGCCTCCCGAACCCCGGTCGGAGAAATCTCACAGGTCTTCTACAACGAGAACCAGCAGGGCTACCACATCGTGCGGGTCAACTCGGAGTCCGGGAGCAACGTCGATCTCAATCACATTCTCATTAAAGTTCAGTCGGAAGAACAGGCCGTCGAGCGCGCAACGTCCTTTCTGAGCACCGTGCGCGACTCCGTTCTCAACCACGACCAATCCTTCGAATTGATGGCTCGGCGGCACTCCCAGGAGGATCGGTCTGCACAGAATGGCGGGCGCGTGACGAATCCTCAGGATGGAGCGTCCGATCTGGTCCTCGACGCTCTGGATTCTTCCTGGCGCGAGACCATCAGCGACCTGGAGGTGGGAGAGATCAGCACACCGAGCGAAGTCCAACTGCTGACGGGAGACCAGGCCTACCACATCGTTCGGCTCGACGAGCGCACCGCGGCTCACCGCGCGAGCCTCGAGACGGACTACGGGCGAATCCGACAATTGGCGCTCCAGGACAAGCGCAATCGCAAGATGCGGGAGTGGATCGATCAGCTGCGAGACGAGGTCTACGTCGACGTTCGGGTCACGAAAGACGATCTCTCGGCCCTTCGAAGCATGAGGTAACGACGGGCCTCCTCTCTGTCTCTGCCTTTTGGATTCTGCCTGTCCCCTCGAACGCACCGCAGACCCGGGGTGGCAGTGCATCTCTCCCCCAGACTGCACATTCGCCCATGCCCTCGACCGACGCGCAGGACCCCGAGACCCTCGACGCCCTCAGTGCATCGTACGACGATCTACGCGCGGAGATTGGGAAGGTCATCGTGGGGCAGGAAGACATCATCGAAATGGTGGTCGTCTCCCTTATGGCCCGAGGCCACGCCCTCCTCATCGGGGTCCCCGGCCTCGCCAAAACCCTGCTGGTGCGCACATTGGCGGGGGCCCTGGACCTCAAGTTCAGTCGGATCCAGTTCACCCCCGATCTCATGCCCAGCGACATCACGGGCACGGAAATCATTCAGGAGACCTCGGAGGGAGCGCGCCACTTTGAATTTGCGGAGGGTCCCATCTTTGCCAACGTCATCCTCGCCGATGAAATCAACAGAACCCCCCCCAAGACCCAGGCGGCTCTCCTCGAGGCCATGCAGGAACAACACGTTACCGCCGGCGGCGAGACGCACATCCTCGAGGATCCGTTCTTCGTCCTCGCCACCCAAAACCCGATCGAGCAGGAGGGCACCTACCCCCTTCCCGAAGCCCAGCTGGACCGGTTCATGCTGAACGTGTGGCTCGACTACCCCTCTTTCGATGAGGAGGTCGAAGTCGTCCGCAGTACCACGGCCGGCCCCCAGGCCTCCCCCACGCCCGTCATGTCGACCGACGAACTCCAGCACTACCAGTCGTTCATCCGCCAGATTCCCGTGGCGGACAACGTCATCGAGTACGCCGTCCAACTGGTCTCGCGAACCCGCCCGGAAACGGAGGTGGCTCCGGACTTCGTAGAAAACTATCTGAGCTACGGCGCCGGCCCCCGAGCGTCTCAGTACCTCGTTCTGGGAGCGAAGACCCTCGCCGCCCTCGACGGCCGCATGACCCCAGTCGAAGCCGACGTGCGGCGCATGGCCACTCCCGTCCTGCGACACCGAATCGTGCCCAACTTTAACGCCGAGGCCGACGACGTCTCGGCCGTCGACCTGATCGACCGGTTGCTCGACGCCGACCGGTAACGCGTCTCGGCGTATCGTTTGCTCGCAGCTGGTTCGAATTCGTTCTCCCCTTATGGCGATCGACCGGGACCGCTATACCGCCCTCACGCTCATCGAGCGCGTCGACTTTTCGGAGGACCTCGCAGTTTTCCGTCTCCGGGCGCCGGATCCGGTCGACTTCACCCCGGGGCAGTACGCCACGATCGGGCTCGTCGACGAAACGAAGGATCGCCCCCTGCTCCGTCCCTATTCCGTCGCGTCCGTTCCGGGCACAACCGACCTCGAGTTCTTTATCGAACGAGTCGACGAGGGGACGCTCACACCCCGTCTCTGGGACCTCGAACCCGGTGCGGAGGTCTGGATGCGGAAGAAAATCGTCGGCCGCTTCGTGCTGGACACCGCCCGTCGCCACCACGTGATGGCCGCCACGGTGACGGGCATCGGCCCCTACGTGAGCATCATCCGGCACCAGCTCCGAGCCCTCGACGCCGGGACCCTTGACACCCCCCATCGGTTCCTCATTCTACACGGGGGGAGCCGCTCCTGGGAGCTGGGGACCTACCGAGCGGAGCTCTCCCGCCTGGATCAGAAAACCGACTGGATCGCGTACGTCCCGACGGTGAGCCGCCCCTGGGACGACCCGGACTGGACCGGCGAGCGGGGCCGCGTCGAAGACGTGCTCCGCAAGCACCTGGACTCCCATGGCTTCCCACCGTCCGATACAGCGGCCTATACCTGCGGCCATCCGCAGATGATTGAACACGCTCAGGGCATTCTCGAACGCGCCGGCCTGCCCGAGGACGCGATCCATGAGGAAAAGTACTTCGTCGAACGCACGGCAGCGTAGCACCCGTTCGAGGGACGTGTACCGCGAGAGCAGGGGCACGATCCTCTGAACGTTCGGACGTATGTCTCGACCCCGAGAGAAGCGACCATATGGTGTTAAGTAGACACACAAAAGAACCTTACCAATGAGTCATTCCGAGCGCAGCGAAGC
>CAZCUZ010000091.1:0-11445 GCA_964502085.1 uncultured Salinivenus sp.
ACGAGGAGATGGGACGCCCGCTCGACGAGACGGTGAAGCAGTGAGGGGACGGGAGAATGAGGGAGAGGGTGTGGGCGTGGTGGGTTCCAATCGGGCCGCCCGCATTGATCCGGCCCGGACCCTCCGAGACGAATGAAGGATTGGTGGATCGGGGGACTGTTTTTGGTTGGCTGCAGGGTGGGGATGGTCCCGGTGCTTTGAGAATCGTGACTGGACCGGGCTCCTTTCGCTTCACAACCGGCAATCAACAACCGATCAGACAAAAAGGACCGTTCGCCCTTCGATCGGAGTGTCGGACGTCCGGGACCTGTCGTACGGGGTGGACGACAAACTTCTCCCAGTCGGTACTCGCGGGGGTGTCGGTGCGAACGTCGACGGCGGCGATCAGTCTCGGCGATGCGGTTCCGTAACGAGTGCGAGAACGTGTGTTGAAGGAGAGGGAGGAGAAGGCTGTGCGTCACTCGGCAGAGGCCGGGCCGACGGACGAGCGAATGAGCTCCAAAATACGGCGGTACTCGTCGGTCCAACTGGACGGTTCTTCGAAGCCGTGTCCCTCGACCGGGTAGAGGGCCAGCTCCCAGTCCTCTTTGCCCAGCTCGATGAGGCGCTGCGTGAGGCGGAAGATGTCCTGCGGCTGCACGTTCGTGTCGACGAGCCCGTGCGGCATGAGCAGCGGGTCCTCCAGTCCTTCTGCGTGGTAGATGGGGGAGGAGCGGGCGTAGGCGATCGAGTCCGTCTGCGGGGTGTTCAGGATGTTGGAGGTGTAGACGTCGTTGTAGTGGGCCCAGTCGGTGACCGAGCGGAGGGCCGCGCCGCCGCCGAAGTGGTCCGGGGCGGTGAAGAGGGCCATCAGCGTCATGAAGCCTCCGTACGAGCCGCCGTACATGAACTGGCGCTCGGGGGGGATGTCCTCGGTCTCAGTGAGCCATTCGGACGCGTCCACGTAGTCCTGCAGGTCGCGGCCGCCCATGTGCCGGTAGACGGCCGTGCGCCAGTCGCGTCCGTAGCCGGCGGAGCCGCGGTAGTCGACGTTGGTTACGGTGTACCCGAGGTCCGTGAGCAGGTTGTGAAACATGTACTCGCGAAAATAATGGGTCCAGTCCTTCACCACGTTTTGCAGGTAGCCGGCGCCGTGGACGAAGTGGACCGCCGCCCCGTTTGGGTTGTCGGGACGAAAGATCTGCATCGGGACCTCCACGCCGTCGGAGGCTTCGAAGTGGACGATCTCAGGATCGCGCCAGTCGTACTGGCTCCACTCCTCGGTCGGCGAGGTGGTGACGCGGGACACGTTTTCTTTCGACGAGACGCCTTTCAGGTACACGTCGGGCGGGCGGTTCGTCGTGGCGGAGAGGAGGGCCAGCCGCTGGCCGTCGGGGCTCAGCGCGGCGTCGTGCGTGCCCGTGCGGGTCGTCAGGCGGGTCCGAGGGCCGCCGTCGACGGGCATCCGGTAGAGGTGCCGCTGATGAGGGGAGTGGGCGTTGCTCGCGAAGAACCACGTCGAGCCGTCTCGTGAGAGTCGCGGCTCGTAGACCTCGTGGGTGCCGCTGGTGAGTTGCTCAGTCTCGCCCGTTTCGACGTTCACGGTGTAGAGGTGACTCCAGCCCGTTGCCTCGCTCTGGAAATAGAAGCGATTCGAGCCTGTCCCGGACTCGGGAGGGATCCACCCCACCGTACCCGGCCCGCCGTAGGCGTTGATGCCGGGGCCGCCGATCCAGGCGTCGTCGTGCTGGCGGTCGAGCAGCGTGAGGTCACCGGTCTCCGGATCGAGCCGCACGATCCAGCGGTCTTTGTTGTCGTCGGCCCGCACCACCAGGACGGCGTGTCGGCCGTCGGGGCTCCAGTAGGGGCCGTAGCTGTAGAGGCTGCGCTTCGCCTCGCTCGAGTCCAGCTCGACGCCCTTCTCCTGCTGGTATTTCGGCACGTCGTAGGCGCCCGGCAGCTGATGGAGGTCGACCTCGTAGGTCGTGTCCCGCTCCAGGTCTTGCACGTGAAAGGAGACGTCCTCGGGAGGAATGCCCACCTTGGGCCGGGCCTCCAGAACCTCGGCGTGGCCGTCGAGCGTCACGTAGTCGATGACCTGGGTCGGGTCGGCGGCGTCCGGTTCCGACTGCAGGGCAAACGTGGCGAAGCGGCCGGAGGGGGCGAGGCGGAGCTGGTTCACCTCATTGTCCTCCGTATAGAAGGTCGGGGGCGGGTCGTCGGCCTGTCGGTCCCGTTTCTGGGCCGCTTCGGCCTGATCTCGTTCCTCTTTTTCCTCGCGGAGCGTCTCGAAGAGCTTGGTTTGCTGCTCCTCGAGAAATTTCTCGCGCGGGGTCGGTTCCGGGTCGTCGGGTTCGTTGCCGGAGCGCAGGTCGGTGATCTGGCGCACGCGGCCGGTGGACAGGTCGAGGGCGAAGAGGTTGTCGTCGCGCTCGAAGAGGACCCGATCGCCCGCCGGCGTAAACCGCGGCGACGATTCGACGGCGCGCGTGTCGGTAAGGCGGGTTTTTTCGTCGATTTCTCGGTTGTAGAGGTAGAGGTCGCCGTCGGCGGCGTACACCTTTCGGGTGAAGTCGTCGGTGTACACGTGCTCGCCGTGGTGCCAGCCGTCGAAGAACGGCGGGTTCGACCGTCGTTCCTCCGGGGAGACGTCGGTGGGCTCACCGCCGCCCCGCGGCACCTTGTAGAGGGAGTCGCTCTCGTATTGGCCCTTCGGGTTCCAGTCGAAGTAGATCGCCTCGCCGTTTTCGTGCCAGCGGACGTTTTCGGGCCAGTCTCCGACCCAGGTCTCCGGCTCCTGCATGATCTGCTCGACCGAGAGGGGAGAAGCGGGCTGGGCGAGGCCGACGACGGGAACGAGAGCGACGCACAGGGCGAACAGTCCGAGGCGGACGAGGTGCTGCATGAACGGGGCGGAGTCGTGTGAGTATAGGAGGAACGGATCGTCGCAAATCAGCATCTTCAATCTATAAGATGGATCCCGAAGAGTCAGCCCGATTTCGGTTGGCACGGTTCCGCCGGGGTTGGGACGATGGATGTTCGATCCTGCGGGGAATTCCATTGGAGGCGGGTCTCTGGGTAATCGGGCTTGCGGCGATGGCGACCATGGATCCTCGGGGTGAGCATCTCTTCCGCCTCTGCCCCCTCGACGGGGTGGGGGTCTCCTTTTGCCCGGGCTGTGGGCTGGGGCACGCCGTTGCGTACCTCGCACGCGGGGCGTTCGCCGAGTCGGTCCAGGCCCATCCGCTCGGCGTGCCGGCCGTGCTCGTCCTCGTCGGCCACGTTGGGCGCCTCGTGCGAGACCGCCGGCACGTCCACTCTCGTTTATCCTCTGCCGAATTCAATTCTCCGCTTTCGTAATGTCAAACGTGCTCAATCACCTGCCGCAGCTCGAAGGCGACGAACAGCTCTACGTCGCCGAACTCGTAAACGACCTGCCGGAGGAAAAGGCCGAGCAATTTGCCCGGATTTATCGAGAGCGACGGAAGGAACCGCAGCTCATTTTGCTGCTCGCCCTGCTGGGCTTCGTCGTCGTGGCGGGCGTACATCGGTTCGTGATCGACGAGATGGGGATGGGGCTGCTCTATCTCTTCACCGCGGGCCTTTGCTTCATCGGGACGATTATCGATGTCATCAACTATAAGGACATCGCCTTTCGGTACAACCGAAAACAGGCCGACGAGGTGCTCGCGCTCATTGACTGACGCCGAGGGACGGGCGATACGCACAGCCGGACCTTCGTTCATGCGGTACGTCCTGATCTTCTTGCTCTTCGCCCTGACGGGCTGCGGCATTTCGCTGCCGGACTCCGGGGGGGACGCGCTTCACCTCGACCGGCTGGCGGTCCCGGACGGATTTCGGGTCGAGGTCTTCGCCGATCAGCTTTCGGAGGCCCGCTCCATGGCGCTGGCGGACGACGGAACGCTCTTCGTGGGTCAGCGAGACGGGGATGCCGTCTACGCCCTGCGAGACACGAATGACGACGGGCGTGCGGATTCTACGTTCGTCGTCGATTCCGGGCTCAACACGCCCAACGGCGTGGCCGTGCGGGACGGCGACCTCTACGTGGCGGAGATCTCTCGCATCCTGCGGTACGACGACGTCGTGGGTCGCCTCGGACGGCCGCCCGAACCGACGGTCGTGACCGACGCGTTTCCGACCGACGAGCACCACGGCTGGAAGTACGTCGCCTTCGGCCCGAACGACAGCCTGTACGTGCCCGTCGGCGCGCCGTGCAACGTTTGTGACGAGGGCGATCCGTACGCCGCCATTCATCGGATTGCCCCGGACGGCAGCGGACGCACCCTCGTGGCCCGGGGTGTGCGCAACACCGTGGGCTTCGACTGGCACCCGGACACGGAGAATCTCTGGTTTACCGACAACGGACGCGACTGGTGGGGCGACGACCGGCCACCCGACGAGCTCAACCGCCTGACCGAGCCCGGTCAGCACTTCGGCTATCCGTACGTGCACGGGGCCGACCTGGTCGATCCCGAGTTCGGAGAGGGACACGATCCGTCCGACTACACGCCGCCGGTGCAGGCGCTGGGGCCCCACGTGGCCGCGCTGGGCATGACCTTCTACACCGGCCCGCAGTTTCCCGACGCGTACCGGGGCGACGTCTTCATCGCCGAGCACGGCTCGTGGAACCGGAGCACCAAGATTGGCTACCGCGTGACCCGTGTCCGGCTCAACGACGACGGGGAGGCCGCGCGCTACGAGCCGTTTGCAACCGGCTGGCTGCAGGACGGCGACAACTGGGGACGGCCGGTGGACGTGCTGCAGACGCCGGCGGGGGCGCTCCTCGTCTCCGACGATCAGACGGGAGCTATCTACCGTATTTCGTATGCGCCGTAGCGCGTGGGGGGGTAGGGGAAGGAGAGCGTGGGGGCATGGAAGCAAAGGAGAGAATCGCCCGTCCTTATGCCGCCGAGCGGGTAGAAGAGAAGACGCGGGCGGCCTCGCGGTGGGTGATGGCGTGGAGGTCAGCTGTTTTCTCCGGCGTCTCGGCATAGCCGCCCGAGAGCAGAAGCACGACGGGCAGGTTCCGGTCGCGCACCTGCTCCAGCACATAGCCGTCCCGGGCATGGAGCCCCTCTCGGGTGAGGGCCATGCGCCCGAAGCGGTCGTCCGCGGCCACGTCGATGCCGCCGAGGTAGAACACGAGGTCGGGCCGGACGGTGTCGAGCGTGCGGGGGAGATGGGTTCTCAGCGCCTGAACGTACGTCTCATCGTCCGTATCGTCGTCGAGCGGCACGTCGAGCGAGGAGGGCGGCTTCTCGAAGGGATAGTTTTTGGCGGCGTGCATCGAGAAGGTGAACACGGAGTCGTCGTCCGCAAACACGGCAGCGTTGGCGTTGCCCTGATGCACGTCGAGGTCCACGACCAGCACCCGGCGTACCCAGCAGGCCCTCTGGAGCACGCGGATCGCCACGGCGACGTCATTGAGGACGCAAAACCCCTCTCCCCGATCGGGAAAGGCATGGTGGGTGCCCCCGGCCAGGTTGGCGGCACGGCCGTCCGTGAGGGCCATGACGGCAGCGTTGACGGTGCCCTGGACGGCCAGGCGGGAGCGGTACACGAGCCGCTTCGACCAGGGAAGGCCCATCGTTCGCTCGGCACGATCGGAGAGGGTGCCCTCGGCCAGCCGGGACAGATATTCGGCGGAGTGGACCCGTCGGAGGTCGGCCCAGTCGGCCTGTCGGGGCGAGACGACGTCCGCGGCCCCAATCAACCCCTCGTCGAGGAGAATCCGGTGCAGCGCCGGAAACTTGGCCATGGGAAACGGATGGCCGTCCGGCAGCGGCACGTAGTATCCGTCATTGTAGCTGACCCGCATGCCGTACTTCGTGATGCGTTATGGAGTGAGACGCTGTTTGGCGAACGTTCTGTTGCCCCCCGGGAGTACTGGGTCGTGGCCATCTACGAGGGCCTCGTTCCCGGCGCTGCGACTTCGTGGATCTCGTGCAAAATGGCTTCTGCACTCACCCGGCTCCGACAGCTGTCGAGTGCACGGTTCAGTTGAGTAGGATCTTGCATCCTCGCCGACTGTGTCTCGGCGACACATCAATTCACCAAACAGTGTCTGAGCGTTGAGCGAGTACGAACGGGGAGGCCCGGGTTTGGGAAAAGAAAGACGCCCAACGCGAATAATATTTCGACTACCGGCTCACGTATTCCTTGTAGCTCTGATCTTTGTAGGCTCCCGATCCGACGAACCGGATCATCGTGAGAAACGTGGGCCGCTTAATGAATCCGGGCTGACGGGCGATGGGGGTGCCGTCGGGTTTGAGGAAGACGGTGGTGGGCACCGACCGGGCCCCGAGCACGGAGGCGAGTTGCTTCGTCGACAGGGATTGATCGGCGTACCGGTGCGGTCCGCCGCCCGTCGTGTCACTGTTGAGGCGGACGTAGGTAAAGTGGGTGTCGAGGTAGCTCTGCACGGTCGAATCGGCGTACACGGTATCCTGCATGCGCTGGCAGTAGGGGCACCAGGAGGTGTAGACCTCGATCAGAATGGGGGTTTGCGCCGTCTCTGCCTGCTCGAGGGCCGTTTCAAACGAGCGGGGCGGGATCTCGACCTGGGCGTGGGTGGGAGCGACCGGCCCGCCGCTGAGGAGGCCGAGAGCTGCGATCATTACGAGGCAGGCAACGCGCATGAGCGGGGCGGGGAGTGGAAGGGGGCGTGCGTTTGCGCTACAATCTACGCGAATGAATAGGGCGAAAGTTTCTCCAGAGTCCTGGAGAGGCGGGTCGGTTCGGGGCGCGGGATCGTTTGAGCCATACGAGAATCCGAAACAATTCCTCCGGCTTGGGGTGGGGGAGACATCCGTTTTGCTTGCACCGCTTTCCCGTTCGGTGACCATGCCCGCCTCCAGGCGCCTCATTCGACTTCTCGTGGGGATCGGCCTCGTGCTCGTGGGGCTCCTCGCCGGCATCCTCGGCATGATTGTGTTGGAGGAGGATCCCGCGCCCCGTCCGGACGCCCGTCTCGTTCGGCAGGTGGATGAGGAGCCGACGACGGAGGCGACGGTGAACCGAGCCGATTCGGGACTGGACGCCTCGTCGTCCCGGCCCGAATCGTTGAGCGATCAGTTTCGGTCGGTGGCCGAACGCGTACGGGACGCCGTCGTCTCGGTCCGCGTCCAGTCGGGAGAGGATGAGCGGGGCGGCGAGGAGTTTTTCCGCGGCCCGCCGCAGGAGCAGAACCTCGGGAGCGGGGTGCTCATCAGTCCCGACGGATACGTGGTGACGAACCATCACGTCGTGGCCGGGGCCGAGCGCATCCAGGTGCAGACGACCGACAAGCGGCGGTACGAGGGGCGCATCGTCGGGGCGAACGAGGCGACGGACCTTGCCGTCGTGAAGATTGACGGGCCCTCCGATTTCCCTGTACTTCCGATCGGAAGCTCCGACGCCGTAGAAGTAGGGGACTGGGTGGTGGCCGTCGGCAATCCCTTTCGGCTCACCTCGACCATGACCGCCGGGATCGTGAGTGCCCTCGGGCGCCAGTTGCAAATTATTGACAGCACGTTCCGCATCGAGAACTTCATTCAGACCGACGCGGCCATCAATCCGGGCAATTCCGGCGGGGCGCTCGTGAACATGGAGGGAGAGCTGATCGGCATCAACACGGCCATTGCCAGTCGGACGGGGGCATACCAAGGATACGGATTTGCCATTCCGTCCTCCCTCGTAGAACGGGTGGTGACCGATCTCCTCGAGTACGGGGAGCTTCGGCGCGGCTACCTCGGGGTGAGCATCGAGGCCGTGACCGACGACGTTGCGGAGGAGCTCGGGCTCGAGGAGATTCGAGGGGTGTACATTGCGAATGTGCGAGGGGGCAGCGCCGCCGATCGGGCAGGGGTCCGGCGTGGAGACGTGGTGGAGGCCGTGGAGGGGACGCGGGTCGACGCACCGAATGAGTTGCAGAGCGTCGTCGCCATGAAACGGCCCGGCGAGGTCGTGTCTCTGCAGGTGTGGCGAGAGGGAGAGGTTCGCACCGTCGACGTGCGGCTGATGGGGGAGGATACGCCCGTTTTTCAGGAGTGGCTCAGCGACCAGCGGTCTCAGCCGCAGCCCGGTCCGGTGCCCAACGACGAGCGCCCGTCGCGCCCGGAGCCGGAATCTTCCGAGGAGGCCGTGGTGGAACTCGATCAGTGGGGCGTGGGGCTCCGGGCCGTCGGCGACGAGATGCAGTCTCGCTTCGATCTCGGGGAAGGGGCGTACGTGGCCTACGTCGAGCAGGGACAACCGGCTGCCGAGGCGGGCCTTCCGCGCGACGTAGTCATCACCGCCCTCAATGACGACTCCGTTGAGGCGCCTTCAGACATCCAGTCGCACCTCGAGGACGCCGACGGTCCCGTTCTCGTGCAGGTGCAGCGCGCCGACGGAACGCTGGCCTTCTACGAGGTTCAGTACCGGTGAGTACAATTTTGAACTGTTGCCCGATTTGTGAAGAGGGCCTCCAGCGTTCGCGCGTTGGACACGGACGCGCCTCTCCCCTGAACGCCCAACGCTTAACGATCAACGCCCAACGCACACATTCATGCTCCGCTACCTCACGGCCGGCGAATCGCACGGCGAAGCCATCATCGGCATCATCGAAGGCGTGCCGGCCCAGCTGCCCCTCGCGCCCGACGACATCAACGAACACCTCGCACGCCGCTGGCTCGGGTACGGCCGCGGCGGCCGCTCGAAAATCGAGAACGACAAGGTGCACATATACTCGGGGGTGCGGTTCTCGGAGACGCTCGGCAGCCCCATCTCCTTTCGCATCGACAACGGCGCCTACGAAAAGGACAAGGCAGGCTGGCCCGAAAAGATGGCCGTCGACGGACCGCCGCCCGACGATCTGGAGAAGGTGACGCTCCCGCGCCCCGGCCACGCCGACCTGGCGGGGCTCCAGAAGTACGAACACGACGACATTCGCCCGGTCATCGACCGGTCCAGTGCCCGCGAGACCGCGATGCGCGTGGCCTGTTGCTCCGTGGCCCGACAACTGCTCAACGAGTTTGGGATCGAGGTGGGCAGTCACGTGGTCCGCATCGGCGACGTGGGATTCGACGAGCCGGAGGAGTGGATCGACCGCCGCAACGTGATCATTGAGCAGGGGACAGGCGCGCAGGCCCTCTACGAAGCCGCCGACGAGAGCGCCACCCGCATGCTCGACGACGAGATGACCGAGCGCTGTGTGGAGCACATCGACCGGACCAAGAAAGACCGCGACTCGCTCGGGGGCGTCTACGAGGTCGTCGTGACGGGGGTACCGCCGGGCCTCGGCTCCTACGTCCACTGGGACCGGCGGCTGGACGGGCAGCTCGTGCAGGCCATCTGCTCCATCCAGGCACAGAAGGCCGCCGAGGTGGGCGACGGCTTCTTCAACGCCCGGCGCCGCGGCTCGCAGGTACACGACCCCATCGAAAAGGGGGAAAACGGAGAGTACACGCGACGCACCAACCACGCGGGCGGCACCGAAGGCGGCACCTCCAACGGCATGCCCCTCGTGGTCCGCGGCTACATGAAACCCATTCCGACGCTCATCAAGCCGCTCGACTCAGTCGACACGGCCACGGGCGAGGCGCAACCGACCCGCTACGAGCGAAGCGACGTGACGAGCGTTCCGGCCGCATCCACCGTGGCCGAAGCCACCGTCGCCTACACGGTGGCAAACGCGTTCCTCCGCCGGTTTGGCGGCGATTCCGTTCCGGCCATCCGACGACACGTCGAGGCCGATCGGGCGGCTCGGGAGGACACCTAACGGAAAGGGAACGTGACAACCCCGATCGATCCCCCTCCGTTTATTCCTCCAGGGGGGTCCGTAGGACGAATCGACCGGGAACCGTAGGCATGATCCACTCTCTGCCTCCCGTTCGTCCCATTCATGAGCTGGATCGATCGTTTCGTCCACCGCGATGACGCTACCCTTCCGCACCGAGCCTCGTCCCGCCGGCCCAGACGCGCCCCACGCCGTCGTCGTCGGCGCCGGCTTCGGGGGGCTCGCCGCCGCCGTTCGACTCCGGGCCCGCGTCTTCGAGCAGGAGGGCTTCACCTTCGACGCCGGCCCCACCGTCATCACGGTGCCCTTTCTCTTCGAGGGACTGCTCGACGACATTTTCCACAACAAAACGCTGGCCGACGACGTCAGCCTGTACCTGCACCACCCGACGACGACGGATCCGTCGATGGCTCCCGACGGGCACGACGCCTTCTACGTGTTCTCGCCGGTGCCGCACCCGGAGAGTGGGACTGACTGGCGAGAACAGGCGGAGCCCTACCGGCAGGCCGTCGAGCAGCGGCCGGCCGAGACGGTGCTTCCCGGCCTGGGCGACCCCCTCGTCACCAGTCGCCTGCTGATCCCGCAGGACTTTCTCGACGATTACAAGTCCCTGACGGGGGCGGCCTTCCTTCCCTCGGGCGTAGCCGGGTCCTAATTTTCGTGGCTGACGGACGAACGGTCCTTTCATGTCCACCCGTGACGACGACGTGCCTCCCGACTACTACGCGCGGCTAGGGGTGCGTCCGTCGGCGTCGACCGAGGAAATTCGGGATGCCTTCCGCGAGAAGGCCCGAGAGACGCACCCCGATCGAAATCCAGACGATCCCGACGCCACTCGCCGGTTTCAGCAGGTGAAGGAGGCCTACCAGGTCCTCTGCGATCCGGAGCGGCGTGCGCAGTACGACGAGGCTCGGGCCGCTCGGCAGCGCCTCCCGGAGGGGCTCACGATCAACCAGCAGGCCCCGGCCGGATGCGGGGGGTATCTCTGGCGCGTCCTCGCCGGCATGCTCGCCGTCGGGTTCTTTCTTATCCTCGAGGTGATGGACGTCTGGGCCGCCGGCCTCTGGACGATCGTGCTAGGGGTGGGCGCCGCCTCACTGGTGGCCGGGGCCGTCGCCGTTTTCGTGGCGCGCCAGTTTCCGGACGAAGCGACCGACGTCGTCCTCCGAATGACGAAGGATCGGATTCTCATGCGGGCCGACGGCCGGACGGCGTTTCGACTCGAGTGGGACCGAGTACAGGCCGTGCGGCTCCGGGAGGACGGATGGATTCTCGAACTCGTCGTTCCTCTCGACGCCGCACAGGGACTCCGTCCGATTCCACCGGTCCTCGTCGAGGTCAATCGGCGCAGCGATCGGGGGCATCTCCGGCTGGACCTCTCCGACACCGACGTGCCGCGCGACGTGCTGCTCTCCTTCCTCCGAGTCACCGGGGCCGTTCCCTTTCCCGAGAACTCGCCGGGATGATCCTTGACCCGCGACGACCCTCGGGGGAGGTCCCGCCTCTGATGCGTACGCCCCTCGATCTGTCAGAGCACTTCGCCCCCCGGAGACGTCCGGCGACACACTCTTCGATCCGCAGACTCCAACGTACGACGACGTCGGCTCACGGAGGGCCGGGCGACGCGCACGTGATACCAGCTCCCTTGGATCGTTGTGCACTTGATTGTCCTGGATTAGGAAGGAAAG
>CAZCUZ010000092.1:0-11376 GCA_964502085.1 uncultured Salinivenus sp.
CGCAGCCCAAGACTACTTCCTCGCTTCGCTCAGGGCGCCTCGACTCTGGCAATCTGAGATTGCCTGCTTCGCTGCGCTCGGAATGACTCATTGTTACGGTTCTTTTGTGTGTCTGCTTAGTCCTCGTACCAGGCCAGCAGCCGTGCTACAGCCTCTCGATCGAGCCCGTCGAGCAGGGAGCGGAGGTAGGCGCGACGAGCCTCCGGATCGTCGTCGGGCGCCCCCGCAAGCACGTCCGGCGCCACGACGTCGAGCGTCTCGTCGTCCGTACAGGCTCGATCGAGCAGGGCCAGCGTCTCCCCGACGAGGTGCGTCTCGCCCCGATACTCGTCGGGGTCGACGGGCGGCACGACGGTTCGGGGACGGACCTCGACGTCGCGGACGGCCCGGCCGGATCCGGCGTCGAGTCGTTCGCGCATCACCTGCTCCAGTTCGTCTACCTGCTCGGCGGAGGCGAGTTCGTCCGCCATCGGGCAGGGGCCGCGGAGGGTGACGCGCAGGAGCCAGTCGGTGGCCGTCGCGTCCTCGGCCGCCTCCCGATACGCGGCCTGCACCGTCTGCACGAGGTCCTGGACCGTCTCCACGTCGCCGAGAGCATCGAGCGTCAGGTGCTCCCAGCGCGTGGGGGCGAACGAGCGAAACGCGACGTCCGGCGGGCGGTCGGGGGCGATCGTGACGAGCAGCCCGCCGCGGGCGCCGGTCTCGCGGGGCGAGCGGCCCTGGAGGTTGCCCGCGTACCAGGCGTTCGTCTCGGCCACCTGCTGGCGCGTGTGAATGTGGCCGAGGGCCCAGTAGTCGTAGCCGGGCGATCGCAGGTCCTCGACCGTACAGGGAGCGTAGCGGTCGTGTGCCTCCACCTGAGACGCAGCGGTCACGTGGGCGTGGAGGAGTCCGATCGTGGGCTCGGGCCCCTCGGCGGGAGGAAAACGGGCGGCCAGGTTGTCCTCCTCGTGCGCGTCGACGTGGCCGGCAGCCACGACCGTGGCGCAGGGCTCGCCGTCCGGCTCCGTCAGCTCGATCGACGTGGGCGAGCGGGCATCGACGTAGTGAAAGTGCTCGGGCCAGTCAATCTTGGCGGCGCGAAAGCCGCTGCCGCCGGGATCGTGATTCCCCGTCACGTAGACCGTGTCGATGCCCGCCTCGTCGAGCCGCTCCACCTGTTCGACCAGAAACGCCTCCGTCGCCACGCTCAGCCGGTCGTCGTCGAAGAGGTCGCCGGCCAGAAGAACGGCGTGCACCGCCTCGTCGATCGCACAGTCGACCGCCCGCTCGAAGGCCGTGCGAAGGGCATCGCGCAGATGCTCTCGGAGGGCGGCCGAGCGCCCCTCGAAGGCAGTGTCGAGGTGCACGTCGGCCAGGTGAAGCAATCGGACCATCGAGGCGGAGAACGATACGAATCGAGCGAATACTCTCTCCTACAAACGTAGGAGGACGACGCCTCTTTTTCCATCCCGGAAGGAGCTTCTCCAGGGCGATGCGACGGCGCACCCAGCCACACGCGCGATCACGTTCACCCCGAGGGTGGCCGGGTGACGGACCCGCATGTGCCCGGTGTTCACCGGTCTCGGCCCGCTTCTCGGACCCAGGTACGCCCCGCGAGCACACAGCAGCCCCCCAGCCGGCTGACCCAACGAGCGACACGCAGCCACAGGGGCTTATTCTTCGACATCAACTCTCTCCACGTCCGGGTCGAGAATTCGGTCGATCCGAGCGAGCACGTCCTCCAGGTGAATCCCCGTCTGGTAGTCGTTCGCCACCTTGAGGGCGCGCTCGACCTGTCCGCGCAGCGTCTCGAGCTCACTCCGGACGTACGCCCGGATGTCCGACTGGCGAACGTTCACGGGCGTCTGAATCACGTAGTCCTCGAAGGCATCCGGAACGTCGGACGACTCCACCTCGGCGTTCATGAGGTGATCCATGCGAGTGAGGTAGCCGCGCTGCAAATTTCGGCGATACGGCCCGATCGGTTCTCCGTCGCCGAGCTCACGCCAGATCCCCTCCCGCACCGTCTCGAGCATGGCGCCGAGGGGATACGCCTGATCGTCCATCGCTTCTGCCTCCAGCAGCCGGGCCATCCGCTGGGGCTCCAGCAGCAGCTCAAGGGTATTTACCTGTGCCTCCCGGATGCGCTCCAGGGCCCCGGACGCTTCGAACCGGCGCAGCACGTCGGCCTCCACGAGCCACTCGGGCGTTTGAAAGGCCTGTCCGTTGAGGAACTGCAGGGCCTCTCGTTGCTGCTCCCCCGGAACCGGCTCGTAGACGGGGCCGTCCTGCTCGTACGTCTTGTACGTTTCGAACACACCGCCCACGTGCCGAGCCGCGTGCCCCAGGTAGCGCTCCCACTGATTGGCCACCGCCCCGTACAGCTCTTCCAGCTCGTCGTAGTCCTCCCCGTCTTCCCGCGTCCACGTCACGAGGTTGGGCACGATGCGCTTGAGATTCTCGACCCCGAGGCTTCCCGCCGCCACGGCGTCGCGCCCGAGGTCCTCCCGCTGCGACCGCGGGTCGACCGGATCGAGCGTTTGCCGGCCGTAGAAGTAGCGCGGGTCGTCCGCGTGCTCCAGAATCATGTCGTCGAGCACCTGCGCCTGGTCCTCCACCCCGTCGACGTCCGGCAGCGGCTGATACCCCCACTCGACGGACCACCGGTCGTACACGCCAATGTCGGGCACGAAGCGCTCCACCCCGTCATCCGGCTGCGCAATGTAGTTGAACCGGGCGTAGTCCATGATGGAGGGGGCCGTGCCGTGCTCCGCGGTGTACGACGGCGACCGCAGCGAGTCGACCGGCACGGCGTGGCTGGAGCCCCAGTTGTGCGGCAGGCCCAGGGTATGTCCTACCTCGTGTGCCACCACGAACCGAAGCAGCTTGCCCATCACCTCCGTGTCGAACGTCCGCCCCCGCGCCTCCGGATTGACGGCCGCCGTCTGCACGAAGTACCAGTTGCGAAGTAAGCTCAGGACGTTGTGGTACATCCCAATGTCACTCTCCAAAATTTCGCCCGAGCGCGGGTCGTGCACGTGCGGCCCGTAGGCGTTCGGAATTTCGGACGCAAACCACCGGACCGTCGAGAACCGGATGTCGTCCGGATCGAACGTGGAGTCGGCGTCGGCGGCCGTCTTTGCCACGATGGCGTTTTTAAACCCGGCCGCCCGAAAGGCCTCCTGCCAGTCCTCGATGCCCTTCTCGACGTACGGACGCCACTTCTCGGGGGTCGCGGGATCGACGTAGTACACGATCGGATCCTTCGGCTCCACGAGCTCCCCGTTCCGATAGGCCTCCACGTCCGTCGGCTCCAGACGCCAGCGGGTGATGAAGCACTCCTCTGCGGCCTGCTGCTCGTCGGAGCTGTAGTTGGTGCGCTCCACACTGAAGTAGCCGACGCGCTGATCGCACTGGCGCGGCGTCATCGGATCGGAGGGCAGAAGCACCATCGAGTGGTTCATCTCCACGCTGATGGTGCCCGACTGCTCGCTGGACGGAGGCTCCGCGGCCTCGTACGTAAGCAGCGCCTCAACGTCCGTGTTTTTGGGAAAACTCTCGACGCCGGCCAGGTACGTTCGCTCCTCGTCGAGGCGAGTCACCCCGTACTCTTCCCGGGCCGACTCCGGAAGACCGAGCGACGACACGTCGGTGGTGAACAGGTCCGTCGCGTCGACGACGACGCCCGTCGAGTCCTCGTTGAGCGCTTCGATCGAAAACGACTTCAGGATGGGCTCGAAACTCGAGTTGCGGACGGCCTGGAAAACCGGATCGTTGGGATCGGCCGTCTTTTCGTGGCTCACGACGCGAAGCAGCAGATCGTCGTCGCGCCGCTCCCAGCGGAGCACCTGCGTGTTGGCCTTCTCGCCGCCGTAGGCGAGGTCCGATTGGGCCTGCGAGATTCGCGACACCATCAACATCTCGCGCCCGAGAAGGGAGTCCGGAATTTCGACGTAGAGGTCGTCCTCGTGTCTGTGCGTCGTAATGAGGCCCTCATCCGTCTGGGCCGTGTCCGGAACGACCTCGCTGAATGGCTGAATGCCGTCTTGCCCGTTGCCGTTCGGGGACGCGGCCATCTGCCCCCCGTTCGACGCGGACTGCGTACTCGCACAGCCGACGCCCACACTTCCCAGAATCAAAAGAGCAACGACGAGGGGCCATCGGCTCCCCGGCTCAGATCGAAAAATCATGTCGGTACGGAATAGGAACGTGAATGCACAAGCGCTTCCGACTATCCATTTTCTCCCACACGGGTCCGAAAATCAACTTCCTCGCGATCCTGCCGGAGCGATTGCATGTTAAAAACACAATATCCCGAATGGAGGCTCCGTTGCCCTGATCGTGCCCCTCTGACCGGAAAGCATGGGAGAAAGGGGACACCCCAAGAGCAGTTTTTCCACGTCCGTTCGGGACGCAGCCCAGGACCACTTCCTCCTTTCAATCAGGGCGCGGGGGAGCATGGGGGGGCGTTTTGCCCTAAGAGTCTGTTTTAATTTATGCCTCCAGCTGCGAGCGGTCTCGAATGGGCTGCAAATCGGTCTCGTCTTCGACAAGTAGATCCACTACGTGCCTCCTCCTCGACCGATTTTCGCCGCATCGATCCTCGCTCTCGCGATACGATTCAAAATCAAAACAGACTCTAAAAAGGGAACCGCTTCTCTGCCAGTACCGAGATGCGATTGCCGTGGCGGTCCGGCCGTGAGAAGAGGTCGTTATTTTCCCGGATGGCACCGACCCGAGACGTACGGAGCCCGGCAGCCGTTCACCCCACCTGGGCGATGATAGCAAAGACGAGCACGATGCCCGCAAAAATGGCAAGTGCAATGAGAATTTGCCGTTTCACACGACGATTCATGGGTCCGGCAGCATTGGTCACAGAAAAAGAATCGTTCGAGGGTTCACCCGAACAAATGGCTTTTGGATCTGGATAATGTTAAGATCGTACCAACCGACTGGAATTTCCAGTAGCCGGTTCCTGGCGATTGCACGTCAATGTCTTGCCCGAACCCGTGGCGGCTCTGTTGCCGTGAACTTCAGGACGTGGGGAACGCCTTCCCGACCGTCCCTTTTCGGATATGTGGCATCGTTCGATTTGCAATGGGACTCCTCCGATTCTTTCATCAAAATCACTGCCTTCTATGACTCTCTCGACTCGCTCTGTTTCTTTCTTCTTTTCCCTCCTGCTCTTCGCTGGTCTCGCACTGCCGACGACGGCCCAGGAACGGGGCAACGACGAGCCCCGCGTGAGCCCCAACGCGACTGTGTCCCAGACCATCGGCACCACCGAGGTGCGGATGACCTACGGCCGTCCGTTCGTGAATGACCGAACCATCTTCAGTGAGGACGGCCTGGTGCCGTACGGGGACGTCTGGCGCACCGGAGCCAACGAGGCCACAACAATTTCCTTCTCGTCGGACGTGACCGTGCAGGGCGAGCCGCTCTCGGCCGGCACGTACTCGCTGTACACCATTCCCGGGGCGGACTCCTGGACGATCATCTTTAACGAGAACGCGAACCAGTGGGGCACCGAGTACGACGAAAGCGGGGACGTACTCCGCGTAGAGGCCACGCCCGAGTCGGGTCCGCAGGTAGAAATGATGATGTTTTACTTCGAGAACGTGAGCGAGACGTCCGGCACCTGCGTCCTGCACTGGAACGAAACGCGCGTGCCATTCGAAATCGAAGTCGACGGAAACTAGGAATTCTTCTGCCCAGGCTCCTCCCCCCGGCGTGCTCCGTGCAATCCGGGAGGAGGAGGCGGGGCGTGTGGATTCGGGGGGATCGATGGGGGACGTAGCGTCGACGCGTGTCTTACGAGTAGAGCTTCCGGGCGTCTTTTCGAAGCGCTCGTTCCCTCATCGCCCCTTCCCATTGGCCCCTTCCCCCATGCGTACCCTAAAAACACTCTTTCCCGCTCTCGTCCTCCTCTTCGGCCTTCCCCTGTTGGCCCTCGCCCAAGAGCCGGACACGACCGGCGGCATTCCCACCGGTGCGGCGACCCAGCCGGACACCCCCATCGAGGAGTGGAGCGGAAAAACCATCCTGGTCACCGGTGCCCATCCGGACGACGATTCCCACGCCTACGGCACCCTGTCGCGCCTCCAGCAAAACGGGAATGAGATCTACGTCCTCATCATGACGACGGGGAACGTGGGAACCAAGGACCCCGACATGACCCGCAACCGCCTCTCCCAAATTCGCCGCGGAGAGGAGCTGGAGGCCCTCTCGGCACTGGGCATTCCGGAAGATCACTACGTCAACCTCGGCTACACGGACGGCATGCTCGAGTTTGCCGACGAGGAAGAAGTCGTCAAACGCCTCGTCCGCCACGTCCGAGAGATTCAGCCGGACGTCCTGTTCTCGTTCGACCCCGGCTTCGGCTATCAGGTCTGGCACAAGACCGACCACCGCGCGGCGGCGTACCTGTCGGCCGACGCGGCGCGGGCGGCCGAGTGGCGCCTCCTCTTTCCGGGGCAGATTAACCACCAGGGGCTCGAAGCCCATCGGATTGACGAATACCTGTTCTACGACAGCCCCGACGAGGCCCACAACGTGAGCGTCGACATCGACGGAGAGCACGGGGAAAACAAGGTCGAGGCGGTGGCCGCACACATGAGCCAGTTCAGCTCCGCCTGGAGCGACTACCGGTCCGAGCTACCCCCCGAAGAGCGGGCACAGTACCTCGAAAGCATTCGCGAGCGGGTGTACGCAGACAGCGTCGACGGCACGCCGGTCGAGCACTTCCGCTACTACGAAGGCCTCCCCGACGGCATCGGCACGCGGCAAACCGGCTACTAATCCATTCTGGATTTCGGAGTTGGAGTCTGTTTTAATTTATGCCTCGAGCTGCGAGCGGTCTCGAATGGGCTGCAAATCGGTCCTCGCTCTCGCGAGGGAAAATCAACATACCGGACTCTTAGGACTGGGGAGTTGAGAGGGCCAGCGTCCGCTTTCCGGGGGTCGGCCCTCTCGCGTGCGGGCCCCCACCGATTACCCCGCCGCCCAGCCGGGCACCGTGCCGATCTCGACGCCGAAGGCCAGGCCGAGCAGCGCGTAGGCGAGGCCCGTGACGAGGACGATGAACAGGAGGTTGAGCCACACGCCCACCCGGCTCATCTGCGGGATGGTCAGCAGGTCGCTGCCGTAGACGATGGCGTTGGGCGGCGTCGCTACCGGAAGCATAAACGCGCAGCTCGCCCCGAGGGCCGCCGGCACGGTGAGGAGGAACGGGTCTTCTCCAATTCCCACGGCCACGGCCCCCAGGATGGGCAGAAAGGCCGCCGTCGTCGCCGTGTTGCTCGTGATTTCCGTGAGCATCACGATGAGAGCAACCGTGCAGACGAGCACCAGCAGGATGGGCCATCCGCTGAGGGCGTTCACCCCCTGTCCCATCCACTCGGCCAGCCCGGTGTCGCTGATGGCCGCAGCGAGACTGAGGCCGCCCCCAAAGAGAATGAGCACCCCCCACGGAAGCGCCTCCGCGTCCTCCCAGGTGAGGAGCGCCCGATCCTCCGTCCCCGCCGGAAACAAGAACAGGGCGAGACCGGCCCCGATGGCAATCCCGGCGTCGGACAGGCCGGGGACCACGTCACTCAGCAGGGGCCGCGTCATCCAGAGCAGGGCCGTAAGCCCGAAGACGATCGCCACGCGCGTCTCGGCCGTGCTGATGGGGCCGAGCTTGGCCCGTTCCTCGTCGATAATTGCAGCCCCACCGGGCAATTTCTCCAGCTCGATCGGGTATACCCGCGTGAGCACCGTATAGACCACGGGCAGGGCCACAAC
Source organism: uncultured Salinivenus sp. (assembly GCA_964502085.1). GTDB lineage: Bacteria > Bacteroidota > Rhodothermia > Rhodothermales > Salinibacteraceae > Salinibacter. The sequence continues at coordinate 7,765 of CAZCUZ010000092.1, forward strand.
CACGAGCGGCAGCCCCACGATCATCCACTGGGCAAAGCCCACCTCGATGCCGTACGACTCCGAGAAGAAGCCCGCGAGCAGCGCGTTGGGCGGGGTCCCGATGAGGGTGCCCATGCCGCCGACGTTGCAGGCGTAGGCGATGCTCAGCACCAGCACGACGCCGAAGTGGGGAGGCATCTCCTCGTCCCGATCGGACAGCCGGTCATGCGTCAGGTCGATGATGGAAAGCCCGATGGGCAGCATCATGAGCGCGGTGGCCGTGTTGCTGACCCACATGCTCAGAAAGGCCGACGCGAGGATGAAGCCAACTATGATCGAGGAGGGACGGACGCCGACCCAGTTGACGATGCCCAGGGCGATGCGCCGGTGTAGGCGCCAGACCTGCATGGCCTGGGCGATGATGAATCCGCCCATGAACAGGAAAATGAGCGGATTCGCGTAGGGTGTCGCCGCTCCGTCGACGTCCGCGATTCCCAGCAGCGGAAAGAGGACGAGGGGCACGAGCGCCGTCGCGGCGATGGGCAACGCCTCTGTAATCCACCACACGGCCATGAGGGCCCCGACGGCGGCGGTCCGCCAGGCCGCCGGATCGAGGCCGTCGGGTGCCGGCACGAGCAGGAGGGCGCCCCCCAGTAGAATGCCGCCGGTCAATCCAAGGCGTCGCCGGAGCGTTGCGGAATCGATGTCCATGGATAGAAAGGGAATCCAAGCAGAGTCCTGTGGTATACGGTGATCGCACCCAAAGGGCACCGAACTCCTCCGGAGGAGAAACTGCTCCCCAATTCAGCAAAAAACGCAAATCAGGGAGCATCACCGGAATCCGAGGAGCCCTCTCCCATTCCGCCCGATCACGGCGCGTCCTCTGCCACGTTTCACTCTTGAGAAGGCGCAGCGGAGTCCTCCTCCGGCAGATCGGGCGGTCCTTCCTCTTCGAGCCAGTGCACCAGGGAGGGCACGTTGTAGGCGTGTGTCCACCCAAAGATGCGCAGCCCGTTCGTGATGCTCCAGATGGGCCGCTGATCGGGTTCGCTCCGGGAGACGGGCAGATAATCGACGTCCTCGAGGACCTCGGCGAGTTCAGCCTGCGTGGCACCTTCGTCGAAGGAGAGCGGAAGGGGGTCCGTACGCAGCGCCTGTGCACGATCGTAGGCGGCTCGGTACAGAGAGGCGTCCTTCGAGAGCCGATACCCCACCAGCAGGGTCGAGATGCTGGAAAGGTAGGACTCCATCTCGTGGTTCCGGGGCGGATTGTCTCGCACCCATCGGGCGTGGCGAATCAACGCCTCCCGCACGGCCGAGTCGCCCGTCAACTGATAGTACTTGCCGAGCCCGCGGGCGACGTACACCTGGGCGTAGCCGTACCGGTCCATGATGAGGCTGCCGCCCTGCTCCTCCTGCAGCCGCAGCATCCGATTCACGCGGGCGTCGAGCTCCTCGCGAATGCGGGGATCCTTCGTGGCGTCGTAGAGCTCCACGAGGTTCCACACCGAGAGGTAGAGCCGTCGTCCCGTGAGGCCGTGTTTTCCAAAGACGCGACGCCGGTAGTAGTCGCCGGTCTTCTTTGCCACCTCCAGCCCCCGGTGATACCCGTTCAGGTAGTACGACGCGATCCAACCCGGGACCCACACGTGAGCGCTGAGCATGGCCGTCCAGTGTTGATTGCCGTGCCGACGGCCCATCCCCACGTAGGGCGATCCGGACGGCGCGTTTTTCGCCTGCCACCAGTCGAGGGCCGGATTGGTGTCCCCGCGATAGTCGGGCCCGTCCGGCCAGTGGGTGTTGTCGACATCCATCGTGTGGCGGCTCATGGCCTCGCCCGTGAGGGAGTAGTCGCGCTCCCCGGTGCGCATGAACTGCATCCACCACATGAAGTCTTCCGCCGGCTCATTGTTGGAATACTCGAACCACTCGTCCCGGAAGTAATAGTTTTTGCCGTCGCCGAAGGTAAAGGCGCCGTACCAGGGCTCCCACTGCTGATTGAAGCGCCACCATCGAAACTTGTAGTCCATGCCGCGCTCGAACGTGCTGTACTCGTCGGAGCGCGGGGCCATGCGGCCGTACACGCGGCTGTCGGCGTACCAGGAGGGGGGCGCGTGGGCCACGGCCGGGTCGAGCACGTGATCGAGGGAGCGGCGCACGTCGGCGAGGTCCGCGTCGGCCTCGTGGAAGCGGTAGACGAGTTCGGTGGTCTTGGTGAGGCCCTGCGCAAAGTTGTCGACCATCCCCCCGTCCGCCTCGCTCGACCCACGGGCGAAGCTCATCGGATCAGCGGTGTCGCTCCACAGGTAGGCCTGCACGCGCTGACTGTCCACGTCCACCGCCAGCTCCTTCGGGTACGCCTCCGTGAAGTGGCGAACCCCGACGGCCACGCCCCGCTCCTCCCCCGTCACGTCGATCCAGCCCGGCGCCGTGGTCGCGTCGACCTGCGTGGTGCCGTCGCTCCGAACGCGGGCGGCAAAGCCGTCGATGCGCTCGGTGGCCGAGGAGTTTGGAATCGGGGGAACGTGCGAGGAGTCCGGGCCCGTCTGGACGACGGAGAACCGGCCCGCATCGGGGGCGGCCTGTTCGTAGGACTGCGGGGCGTCCGGAGCCCACCAGTCCCCCTCCCGGTACGCAGTGCGGACCGTGAGCGGGCCGGCCAACTCGTAGTCGAGGTTGAGCCCCGCCCCGGCAATGCGATCCTCGGGCTGAGTCCACCGGGGATCGCCCTCCAGACGATCCTCGTCGACGATGTTTTCGGCGCTGGTGGCGATTGCGGCGTGCTGCCCCTCGATCGGCGGGTGCCGGTCCGGCTCGCCCGTGTAGGTGATGGTGTGCAGAACTCGGATGTAGGGCTTTCCGGCGTAGGCGTGGATGCGCGTCACGAACGGGGCCGGGTTGTTGTCGTCCCGCGCGTATCGGTACGTGCCCTCGATGCGGAGGACGGCGTGGAGGGGCCCCGAACCCTTCTCCTTAAACGTCTGCGTGACGGTGGCCCGAGACGAGTCGAGCCCCACCGTGTCGAGCAGGTCGAGGTAGGAGCCTCGCCCCGCCGGCCCCGTCGCAACGGTGTCCTCTGCTTCAAATCCATCTTCCTCGGGGTCGAACTGGACGTGATCCAAAAAGCCCCCTTCCGCCCCCTTGTCGACCTCGAATCGAAGAGGCCCCGTGGAAATGCTCGTCGATCCGTAGGGGCGCTGGTTGTTGACGAACCGAATGCGCTCGCCCGTTACCGGGGCCCGCTGCACGTCCGCCCCGTACTCCAGGCGATAGTCATTCCCGTGATCCGCAAAGAAGAACACCCAGACCCACTTCAGGCTGGAGTCGGCCGGGGCCCACGTCGTAACGGGGGTGATCTGCGACGGAATCTCCTCGCCCTCCGCCGTGAGGACGCGCACGTGCTCCGGCGACTGCAACTCGCCCTGCGGAAAGGGAATGCCCACAGTAACGGGCGCCCCCGGGCGCACGTGATCCACCGTGAGTGGGACTTCATCCGCCGCCGATCCGTCCCCCAGTGCATCCTCAATCGATCCCTTTGGGATCGAACGTTCTCCCCATCCAGCGGAAAGAGCGGTTGTCAGAGAAGCTGCCCTCTTGTTTTGGACCTCGCCGGATTCAGAGAGATTCCTCGAC
>CAZCUZ010000093.1:0-11151 GCA_964502085.1 uncultured Salinivenus sp.
TACATCGACGGCCTCTCGCCCGTCATCTCCATCGAGCAGAAGACCGTGAGCGGCAACCCGCGCTCCACTGTGGGTACCGTCACGGAGGTGTACGACTTCCTGCGCCTGCTCTACGCCCGTGCCGCCACGGCCTACTCCTACGAGACGGGCAATCGGATGCGGCAGCAGAGCGACGACGAGATTGTCGACGGGATCCTCGACTTTCCCGAGGGCACGCGTCTCCAGATCCTCGCCCCGGTGGTCAAGGCGCGCAAGGGCCACTATCGCGAGCTCTTCGAGCAGACCTCCGCCCAGGGGTTTGAGCGCTTTCGGGTGGACGGCGAGATGCGCACCTACGAGGACGGCATGAAGCTGGAGCGCTACGAGACCCACGACGTGGAGGTCGTGATCGACCGGCTCGTCGTCAAGGAGGGCATCCGTTCGCGCGTGAGTCAGTCCGTCGAGACCGCGCTGGAGATGGGGGGAGGTACGTTGATTGCGAATGTCGTAGATACCCCCGATGACGTAGGGACGGACGGCCGTTCGTCCGACGGTGGGGAACCGGTTGCGGACGGGGACCACTTATTCAGCCGCGACCTCGTGGACCCCGAGACGGGCCTCTCCTACGAGGATCCGTCGCCCAACATGTTCTCCTTTAACACTCCGTACGGCGCGTGTCCGGAGTGCGAGGGACTGGGGACGGCAAAGAAGATCGACCCGCAGCTCGTGATTCCCCATCCGGAGAAGACGATCGAGGAGGGGGCGCTTGCGCCGCTCGGAACGCCCCGCGACATCTGGATCTTCAACCAGCTCGAGGCGGTGGCCGAGGCCTACGGGTTCGACTTCGACACGCCGATCGAGGACCTGACCGACGAGCAGCGCGCCGTCATCCTGGAGGGGGCGGGCGACGAGCAGTTCGACATTACCTACGGCTACAAGGGCCGCGAGGTCAAGTACAAGCACCGCTTCGGCGGCCTCTACGAGCACGTCCGGCACACGTACGACAATACGAGCTCGTCGAAAAAGCGGCGACGGGCGGAGTCGTTTATGCGCGAGATGGACTGTCCGACCTGCGGGGGTGGACGGCTCAAGCAGGAGAGTCTCCACTACCGCATCGCCGACAAGTCGATCGCCGACCTGGCGCAGATGGACCTCGCCCAGCTGCGGTCGTTCGTCGAGGACGTGCCCTTTGATCGTGAGCGACAGCAGCGCATCGCGGAGCCGATCCTCAAGGAGGTTCGCGAGCGGCTCGACTTCCTCGTTGGGGTGGGCGTGGGGTACCTCACGCTCGATCGTCCCGCCCGCACCCTCAGCGGGGGTGAGAGCCAGCGCATCCGCCTCGCCACGCAGGTGGGCACCCAGCTCACCGGCGTCCTCTACGTGCTCGACGAGCCGTCCATCGGCCTGCACCCGCGCGACAACAACCGCCTCATCCAGAGCCTGGAGAGCCTCCGCGACCTCGGCAACTCGGTGCTCGTGGTGGAGCACGACCGCGACATGATCGAGGCCGCCGACCACGTGGTGGACCTCGGGCCCGGCGCCGGCATCCATGGGGGCCACGTCATCACCACCGGCCCCCCCTCCGTCCTCACTGTGGATCCGGCGGGCCAGACGGGTGACGAACGGACGAATGGTACGTCCGAGGCAGAGATCGAGGACAACGGCGTGGCCCGCGGGCAGGTCGCCGAGCGCGCCGCCGCCTACGAGAGCGACCACTACGACTTCCGGAGTCTCACCGCCGCCTACCTGCAGGGCGAGCGCGTCATTCCCCTCCCCGACGACCGCCGCGGGGGCACCGGCGAGACGCTCACCCTCACGGGCGCCACCGGCCATAACCTGAAGGGACGGGAGGTCGCGTTTCCGCTCGGCACGCTCATCTGCGTGACCGGCGTCAGCGGCTCCGGCAAGTCGACGCTCGTCAACCAGACGCTCTTTCCCATCCTTCACCGGCACCACCACGATGCGAAGACGGTGCCCCTCCCCTACGACGGCGTCGAGGGCATCGATCACCTCGACAAGGTCATCGAGATCGACCAGCAGCCCATCGGCCGCACGCCCCGCTCCAACGCGGCCACGTACACGAAGCTCATGGACTCCCTCCGGAACCTCTTCGCCAAGCTGCCGGAGGCCGAGATCCGCGGCTACGACAAGAGCCGGTTCAGCTTCAACACGGACCCGGGGCGCTGCGAGAAGTGCGGCGGCACGGGTGCGGTGACCCTCGAGATGAATTTCCTCCCGGACGTGGACGTCACCTGCGACGAGTGCGAGGGCAAGCGCTACGATCCGGAGACCCTGGAGGTGCGCTACAAGGGCAAGAACGTCGCCGAGGTACTGGACATGACCGTGGCCGAGGCCCTTGACTTCTTCGAGAACCAGCCGCGCCTCCGGCGCACCCTCGAGACGCTCGACGCCGTGGGCCTGGGCTACCTTACGCTCGGCCAGCCGTCCACCACCCTGAGCGGGGGCGAGGCGCAGCGCGTGAAATTGTCGAAGGAGCTCTCCCGCCCCGGCACGGGCGACACCCTCTACATCCTCGACGAGCCCACGACCGGCATGCACTTCGAGGACGTGCGTCACCTCCTCAACGTCCTGCACGGGCTGGTGGACGAGGGCAACACGGTGATCGTCATCGAGCACGACGTGGACGTCATCAAGCAGGCCGACCACGTCATCGACCTCGGGCCCGAGGGGGGGCGAAAGGGGGGAGAAGTGCTGTTCACGGGGACGCCCGAGGCCCTGGCGGCGGCCGACACGCACACCTCACAGTACCTGCGCGAGGAGCTGGAGCGGACCCGGGCGGCGCAGGCGGGCGGCGGGGAGATTGCGGCGATCGGGGGCGGTGGAGGGGAGACGCAGAGCCCGGAGGTCGCGGCGTAGGAGCAGCCCGTCCGGCGGGCGGAGTGAGGGTCGGATCGTCTCCACTCGATCGTGCCGTCCCTGAAACGTCGTAGCAGTTGCGAGCGCCGATCAGCAGGGATCGGTCGTTTCCCGCGCGTTCCGCCCGACGTCGACTCGTGTGGGATTCCCCTCTTCTGAGTGCACCGTCGTCGCCCGTCTCGTGTCCGTCCGTGAGGCCGATTCGCCTTGCGCACATCGTCCCGCCCTCGTCGAAGGTGTGTGGGGATTTGGTGAAAAGAAAAGGAGAAGCGCTTCCGCGCTTTCTTGGTAGCGCTTTTCCGGTGGTGGAGTTTTTGTGGTTTTAAAAGGTTTTGGGTAGAGTACGTGGCGAAATCATCTCCATAACCACAAAAAATGCTGGAGGTACAGTGTGACTGCGCTTCCAGAGTCGTTGGGAGGTCCCTTCGCCCTCATAGGGGATTCGAGAGGGGGGAGGGCCGCTCTTTTTTCCTCATTCACGAAGCACGAAGGGGCGCATTGCCGGCAACGAGCGATGCCCCCAGAGCGGGGATCCATCCTGGACCGGTGCATCCCCGCTCGATTCTCTCTCACGTACTCCCATGATCAAGAATCAACTGGAGGCATCTATGTCTACGTTCAAATCGAGTCTCGGTGCTGCGCTCGCGCTCATCCTTTTTCTGGTTCCGGGGGTGGGGCCCGTTGCCCAGGCACAGCCGGTCGACCTCGGGGCCGACGTGGTGAGCCGGTACGTGTGGCGGGGAACCGACTTTGGGGAATCTCTTAGCATCCAGCCGTCGCTCTCGTACTCGGCCAACGGGTTTACGGTCGGGTCCTGGGGGTCGTTCGCCACGAGCCCGGGGGCAGCCGGGGTCGACGAGCACGACCTCTATGCACGTTATTCGGTCGAAACAGCCGGGGGAATGGTCGAGGTCGGGGTGACCGACTACTACTTTCCCGGCGCCGGGGCAGGGTTCTTTAATTTTGAGGGGAATGGACGCGGGGCCCATCAGATCGAGTCGTCGCTGAGCTACACGGGCCCCGATCGCTTCCCGATTTCCCTCTACGGGGGCGTATTCGTCCACAACGAGCCGGACCATTCGGTATACCTGGAGGCGAGCTATCCGTTCAGCGTCGAGAGCGTCGACCTGGCTATGACCGTAGGGGGCACACCGAGCGCAAGTGCATTCTACGGAACCCAGGCGGCGGGCGTCATCAATACCGGCCTGTCGGCGTCGAAGGAGCTCCCGATCACGGACACCTTTTCGCTCCCCGTGAGCGTGCGGTACGTCCTGAATCCGTACACGGAAACGACCTTCTTCGTCTTTGGCATACACCTGTGAGCCCGAATTCGTTCGTGTCCGGACGTGGAAGGGGCTCCAGGGGGTGGGGCTCTGGGGCCCTTTCTGGGGAAGGACGCCGGAACGCGATTACTGGTCTTTGGGGAGCACGGCGACGGCTTCGATCTCGATCCGCCAGCCGGGGTTGACGAGCTGATGCACCGCGACCGTCGACCGGGCGGGCTTGGTTGGGGTCGCCTCCGTACCAAAGAATTTGTCGTATGCCGCGGACCATCCGTCGAAGTCGACGGTCCCCGTACTGTCCGGGGCGAGGTACACGCGGAGGTACACGGCGTCGTTCAGGGTCATGCCGCGTTCGGCGAGCAGGTCTTCGATGCGTTGGAGGACACCGGTGGCCTGGGTTTCCACGTTGCCGTAGTGGGCCGGGTCGTCCTCCGCGGCGGTGGTGTCTACGGGTGGGGGGACGGTGCCGCTCGTCCAGAACATGGAGCGATCCTCGGGAATCTGGACCGCCTGGGAAATGGACCACGAGGGATCGCCGACGTACGCGAGGGTATCCGACGCTTGCCCGGCGGCAATGCTGCACGAAAGAACGAGAAGAAGGATAGTAGTGAAGAGGGGGCGCATGAAAGACACGAGATTCGTGAGAAAAAGGAATGATGGTTGGGGGTCATTCGCCTCCACTGGCCGTAGGAGACGACACCTGTGAGTGGATGCGGTCTACGGCCCGATGGGCCGACGTGAACGCCGAGTTCATCCAACCCGGATGATAGCTGACGTGGTCGCCGGCGAGGTGGATCGGCCCGTCCGGTTCCGTAATTCGGGGATAATGCTCGGTGCGGTTCTCTTCGGTGTAATTGGCCCATCCGCCCCGCTGGTAGCGCGTCTTGTGCCACGCGATCGAGAAGGACGTTTCGAAGGCCTCGTCGTACTGAGGATGGATCTTGCGTCCCTGCCGGAGGGCCAGTTCCTCCCGGCCCTCTGCGCTCAGGGCCCCCACCTTCTCGGCGGGGTCGCCGAAGTTGTAGTAGCCCACGAGCAGCCCTTTCGAGGAGAAGAAGTCGTGGCAGGGATACCAGATCTGCGTGATGTCCATGTCGGTACGAGACACCCCGCCGTAGATCTCGTCGTCTTCCTCCCAGAAACGACGGGAGAACTGGAGGCCGATCTTGCCGGTTCGCGAATAGTCGACGGCCGAGACGGCCTCGGCCATGTCGGAAGAGAGGTTGTGGTCGAGGGAACTGAGGATCGGAAGGGGAAGCGTGCACACACAGTAATCGCCCTCTATCTTCTGCGGGCGATTTTGGGCGTCCTGATAGGTGACCTCGACGCCGCCGTCCGGGTGCTTGTAGAGTCCATCCACTTCTGCCCCGTACACGACGTCCGGGTCGATCTTCTCGGTCAGGGCCATCGGTATGCGATCCATGCCTCCCACCGGCTCGAACATCGTCGGCTGCTGGTTGAACGAGTACGCGTCGCTGTACTCGTCCCCGAAGCCGCTGTGAATGATGGCCTCGAGGGTGTAGGGGTCGGCCACTTCTCCTTTGTTCAGCCCCGCGCCGGGATTGGTCGCGTATCCCCGGCGCGAGGTCCCTTCGTATTCCAGGTCGTCGGAGAGCGCCCCGCGCTCGCGAAGGTACGCCAGGAGCCGCGCCTCGTCCTGCTTGCTGAGCGGAGTGTCGAGCGCGTCCTGTCTGATGGACTTCGCCAGCAGCTCGGCGGTGTAGCCGTAGAGGTCCGTTTCGACCGCGCGGGCCCGCACGCGCTGGCCGGACAGGGAGCCCTCTCCCTCGACGTAGTAGTAGGCCGATTCGTTGTCATTAACGAAGACCTCGAGGTCGATTCCCAGCTCGCGACAGTAGTCCATGGTCAGCGTGTGATGCTGGGGAATGCGGGCCGGACCCACGTTCATGTAGTGGCCTCCGTCGAACGCGGCCGTTTGGGTGGGGCCGTTCCGTTCGGAGGCCGAATCGCCTCCGCGCACGGTCCAACAACGTCCGCCGGGTCGGTCGCGCGCCTCGAGCACGGTGCACGAGTAGCCGATCTTGCGCAACTCGTAGGCCGCGGCCAGACCGGCGAGTCCCGCCCCGAGGACGAGGACGTGCCGGTCGCCTCCCGTTCCCTGCCGCTCGGGAAGGGTGGGGGGCGATGACGATTCGTGCAGGCCGAGCGCCGACATGGCCGCAACCGCCGATCCCCCCGTGCGGGCCACGTTCCAAATGAATTCGCGTCGGGTCATAGAGCGTCCAGCTAATCTGTTCGAAGGAGCAACTCCCAACGAACGAGGCCCAAAGCGCTGGACTCTCCCTCCGGTGAACGCGAGTGTGATTACTGCCCACACGCTGACCCTCGTGAGGGAAAGAGTCAAGGCGTCAAATGCCGGCCGAGCCCCTGAAACCCCTTTTTGTGCACTGAAACCGCTTCTCTTCATCTTTGCTTTACGTTCATTTTAAAGGCATACTTCAATTGTAATCGTTTACAGGCCAAAACAAAAAAATTAATGGTGTACAATCGTATTTTATCGGAGATAATTTTTGCATTTCTGTATTACGACACTAATATTTGTTTATCGAGTTAGCGCAACGAGGCCCAAAGCGCTGGACTTTTCCACCGGGCGTGCGAGTGTGATTCGGCATTCTCGTGTACGAATCACAACGGTGGAGGTCACAATGGACGAACTGGATACGAGGATCACGACCCGATCATTCTTCGAGACGGACGGAGGGGGGAGGCCTGCGTCTGTTCCTTCTTTATGGTTCCGGGGTGGGTGCGCGTCCCTGGTGCTCTTGATTGTTGTCGTCCTGGTGGGAATAGGACAACCGGTGCATGCCCAGGAGGCGACGGTCGAGGGGACGATCACGGACGCGAGTGCGGGGGATGTGCTCGTCGGCGTGAACGTTCGGATTGCCGGAACGAATGAGGGAACGGCGACCGACGCCGAGGGGCAGTACAGCCTGTCCGTCGAGCCCGGGGAGGTCACCCTGCGGGCCACCTACACGGGCTATGAGGCGACGGAGAAGACCGTGGAGGTAGAGGCAGGAGAGTCCGCCGCGCTCGACTTTGTCCTCCAGACCTCGATGGTCAACATGGACGACGTGGTCGTCGTCGGATCGCGTGGGATGCAGCGAACGGCCATCGAGTCGCCCACGCCCAAGGACGTCGTGTCGAGCAGTGAGCTGGAGGCGGCCGGAACGGTCGAGACGGCGCAGATGCTGCAGAAGATGGTCCCGTCGGTCGACTTTCCCCGTGAGGCGATGGGGGACGGCACGGAAACCGTTCGGCCTATTCGGTTTCGGGGTCTCGGGCCCGACCAGGTGCTCGTGCTCGTGAACGGGAAGCGACGGCACAAGGCCGCGATCGAGACGGGCGGACACTCGGCCGGCGTTGACCTCAACGCCATTCCGGCGAATGCAATCGAACGCATCGAGGTCCTTCGCGACGGAGCCTCGGCCCAGTACGGCTCCGACGCCGTGGCGGGGGTCATCAACGTCATTCTGAAGGACGACGTGGGCACCGATCTTTCTGCCAAGAGCGGTCTGTACGCAGAGGGGGATGGGGAAACGTACAACCTCAGCCTAAATCACGGGCTCGAGATTGGAGACGAAGGCTACTTTCGGCTCTCGGGACAGGCCCGATACCGGGGGCTCGTCAATCGGACCGGTCCCGACCAGCGCCAGCAGTACTGGGGCACGACCGTAAATGAAGATGCCCCCGTCGTCAGTGACGACAAGACGGGAGAGGAGGTCGACGACTTTTACGAGGACGTGGTGCCGGACGACGGCGTCGACACGACGTTTTACTCTCCGGAGCAGGACCGACTGAACGAAATCTGGCAGGAAAACCCGGAGCGGACGTTCAAGATGGGGAAGCCGGAGAAAGTCGACGGCGGCATCTTCTTTAACGGAGAGATCCCCGTCGAGTCGACGAACGCAACGGGCTACACGTTCGGCGGAGTCACCCGGAAGCATTCGCGAAGCGGGTGTTATCCGCGGCTGCCGGTGCAGTCCACGCGGTACAACGTGCAGTACCCGGACGGCTTTACGCCGATGTACGTCAACAACTCGACCGACGCGTCGGCCGCCGTGGGGGTTCGGGGGAACGGGGGACGCTGGTCGTGGGACGTGAGCTCGAAGTACGGGGGGAACCACTTCGACCGGAACATGGACGAGACCCACAACGCCACGTACCAGGAATACAGTCCGACGTACATGGACGTGGGGACGAAGTCCTCGCAGGAGATCATTAACAACGTCGACGTGACGCGGACCGTCGAGACCGACGCCGTAAGCTCGTTGAACGTGTCGGTCGGAGGCGAGCTTCGGTTTCAGAACTACCAGATTGGAGCGGGGGAGCCGAAGTCGTACCTGGACGGGGGAATGGACATTCCGGCCGGGCCGGACCAGGGCGATCAGCCCTCGGTCGGGAACCAGTGCTTCCCCGGCTTTACGCCCGGCGACGAGGTAAACACGTGGCGGCAGAACGCGGGAGGGTACGTGGACGTGACCACGGACGTCACCGAAGACGTTCTCCTCTCGACCGCCCTGCGCTTCGAGAACTACAGTGATTTCGGATCGACCGTCACGTACAAGGTGGCGGGACGGTACGAGTTCATCGACGGGGTTGCCGTTCGTGCATCGGCGAACACGGGCTTCAAGGCGCCCGCGCTGCTCCAGAGCAACTTCTCGTCGACGCAAACCGGGTTTGAAGACGTGGACGGAGATGGGTTTCAGGAAGGCATCGAGATTCGGACCTTTCCGCTCGACAGTCGGGCGGCCCAGGCGCTCGGAGCACCGGCCCTCGATCCGGAAACGTCCGTCAACTTCAGCGGCGGTCTCACGATGGAGCCGACGGAGCGCTTTTCTCTGACGATCGACGGCTACGACATTCGAGTCGACGACCGGATTACGTCCACCTCCACGTTCATCCGGTCGCAGAATCCGGAGATCGACGAGCTCTTCAGTCAGTTTCCGGAGCTGGACAACCTGAACGCCGGGTCGTTCTTCGCCAATGCCATCAACACCCGGGCCTACGGGGTGGACGTGGTGGGCACGTACGCCGCCACTCTCGGCTCGTACGGCGAACTCCGGATGACGTCGAGCTTCAACTGGCGGGAGCGCGAGGTGCGGAGCGTGAACCCGACGCCCGGGGAGCTCTCCAGCCGGCAGGCCGAGCTCTGCGATCGCCTCTGTCAGCTCGAGTTCGAGGAGGCCCTTCCGCAGTCCAGCCTCAGCGCCACGGTGAATTACCAGGTGAGCGGCTTTCAGCTCATGCTGCGCGGCTGGCGGCCCGGCGAACAGGTGAGTCCCACGACCAACGACGTGGACGACGACGGCACCCAGGAGGTCATTCGGCTCGACCACTACAACCGCGTGCCGGCGACGTTTCTGATGGACGCCGAGCTGGCGTACAGCTTCGATCGGGGACTGACGCTCGGGGTCGGCGCGAACAACCTGTTCGACACGCGCCCGCCCCGGACGCGCACCGTCACGCATCAGGGCCAGACGTTCGACAACAGCTACTCGGGCAATTGGCCGTACGTGAATCAGTTCGACAACACCTACGGCACGGCGGGCGGCTTCTACTACGCTCGCGTGAAGTACGAATTCTAGGTGGAGGCCGGGGCACTGACAAAATGGAGGTGGGACGGTCGTTCTCGACGAGCGGCCGTCCCGCTTTTCCGTTTGTCACGATGCGACGGAACGAACTGTCTTTTTCAACTACACGAGCTTTTTTCCCATGGATCGTCGACAGTGGATTCGACAGGCCGGTGGGCTGAGCGCCGGACTCATGCTCGGGACGAGCACCTATGTTTCTGACACCTCCTCGACGGCCGAGTCGTCCTTTCATCCTCGTCGGGTGCAGGGACGGGTTCCGCCCGAGGACGTCGTCCTTCTCGATTCGAACGAGAACCCGCTCGGTCCCTCCCCCGCGGCGCGGGCGGTCGTGATGAACGCGTTCGAACAATCCTTTCGGTATCCCGGCGAGACGTACCGAACCCTCGTCGAGCAGATTGCCGAGCGCGAGCAGGTGTCGACCGACCACGTCGTTCTCGGGACGGGATCGTCGGAGGTGCTCTGTATGGCGGGGGCGGCCTACGGGCTCGACGGCGGCGAGGTCGTGACGGGCACGCCCAGCTATCAGGGGGTGACGGAGTACGCCCGCACGATGGGCGGGTACGTGAACGAGGTGCCGCTCACCGACGAGCTGCGACTCGACCTGGCCGCTATGGACAAGCGCACGACGGCCTCCACGTCGCTCGTGTTCGTCTGCAACCCCAACAATCCAACCGGGACCGTCGTCGACCCGAAGGCGTTAGACCGGTTTTGTGAAGAAGTATCGCGCCGCGCCGTGGTGTTCGTGGACGAGGCCTACATTGACTTCGTCGACGAGGCGGAGCGTCCGTCTGCGATGGGACTGGTCCGGAACGGGGAGAACGTGATCGTGTCTCGCACCTTCTCGAAGCTGTTCGGAATGGCGGGGCTCCGCATCGGATACGGCATTGCCCGTCCGGACATTATCGAGCGGCTTGACGCGTACAGCATGGGCATGCCGAACGTGGTGGGATTGCACGCCGCCTCGGAGAGCCTGAAGGACACCGCGTTTCAGGAGGAAAGTCGCCGCACGATTACGGACGCTCGGAGCTACACTGCGTCCGTACTCGACGATCTCGGATTGGAGTATGCGACCTCGCAGGCCAGCTTCGTGTTCTTTCGGACCGGGCGCGACGTTCGGACGATTCAGCGGGAGATGCGGGAGCAGGGCGTGGAGGTTGGTCGGCCCTTTCCCCCGTATACGGACTGGTGCCGGGTGAGCATGGGCACGATGGACGACGTAAAGGCCTTCGAGGCGGCCCTTCGGACGGTGATGGCGTGACTGAGAGTCTGTTTTAATTTATGCCTCGAGCTGCGAGCGGTCTCGAATGGGCTGCAAATCGGTCTCGTCGTCGACAAGTAGATCCACTACGTGCCTCCTCCTCGACCGATGTTCGCCGCATCGATCCTCGCTCTCGCGATAC
>CAZCUZ010000094.1:0-10792 GCA_964502085.1 uncultured Salinivenus sp.
GGGCGCAGGACCCCATTTTCGTCGCGCCGGAGGGGCTGGTCGTGTTCGGGGAGGGGAGCACCGGGGGCCTCCTCGATCGTCACACCGTGCTCCCAGTCCGGCGGACAGATGGCCACGTAGCGGGCGTACCCGCCGGTGCCCCCCTTCGGCTTGGCGAAGCCGATGGCGATGAGGGCGCCCTGCTCGGGGACCTTGTCGAGGTTCGTCACCCCCTCGGCCTGGGCGTAGTTGTTGTTGAGAGTCCAGTCCTCCGTAATGAGCCCGGCGGTCGTGTCCGTGTCCAGCGGCTCGTGGCCGTGGAAGAGGATGTCTTTCTCTTCGTGGAGGTACTTCGCAGCCTCGAGGCCCACGCCGGGGAACGGCTTTTCGTTGTAGCGGTCGGGCTGCGTGGTCCAGCGCTCGTGCCAGTCGGACCGGAACATGACCACGGCTCCCTCCGGAATGTCACCGTGCTCCTCCTCCCACGCCTTCACGTCGGCCACTTTGGCGTGGTAGCCCGGCTCGTCCGCCACTTTTTCGTGGACGTCGATGGCCACGAGCGGGCGCACGGCGTAGGTGGGCGGCAGGTCGCTGATCGTCGCGCCGCGCTCGTTCCAATGCGCGGGCGGGTCGAGCTGCGTGCCGTACTGATCAGTCGGGAGAACGTAGGACGTAGCGACGAAGCCGTGCTCGTCGTAGGTAAAGGGATCCCCCTCTTCGACGTAGCCGGGAATGGCATTGCCGGCCGTCGTCGCCTCGAATGTGGCCTTGTCGAAGCCGGGCCAGACGGGGCTGGTGGGCTCAAACGCAAACGTCAGGTCCACGTACTTCGCCCCTTTGAGGTGATGCTCGTACATCGTCCAGAGCCCGTGGTCGTTCGGTTGGGCCTGGCCGGGGAGTGCGAGGGCGAGGGAGAGGACGAAGAAGAGAAGGAGGCGCATGGCGCGTGAGCATCCGTTTTGGAGGTACGGACTGAGAAAAAAGGCTGGAATAAGGGGACTCGCAAATCAGCTTGAAAGACAGAGCCGGAGCGGCGATCACGCACGAACTATCGTCTCGACGCGCAGTAGGATTTCCAACCTCGTCTTCGTCCCTTCTCAATTCGCCCGGTGCTCATGCCGATCTCCACGCTGCCGACGAACATCGAGCCTTTCGGAACTCGATCCGAACGACGAGAGCTGTTGGAGGCCCTGCGGACGGCCTTCACGGGGCTCGACACCGAGTACCCGCTCGCCGACGGCTCGGCGACCCGTCGGACGTACCTGGACAGCGCGGCGTCCAACCTGCGCCTCACCGTGGCCGACGAGGTCGTCCGGCGCGCCCTGCGGCACTACGCGAACACACACTCGGAGCTGCACTTCGGGGCCCGGATCACGACGCACCTCTACCACCAGGCTCACGAGATCGTCGGCGAGTTCGTGGACGCCTCCGACGACTACACGGTGGTCTTCAACGGCAGCGGCGTGACCGGCGGCCTCAACCGCATGGCCCGCGTGCTTGCCGAGCGTCGTCCGGAGCGCGACGTGGTGATCACGACGATGATGGAGCACCACGCCAACGACCTCCCGCATCGAAAACACGTCGGAAACGTGGTCCACGTGCCGCTGGAGAAGGATCCGGACGGAGAGGCGGGACGGGTGGACGTGTCGGCCCTGCGGTCGGCCGTTCGAGAGCACGCGGAGCGGCTCAACTATGTGGCCGTGACGGCGGCCTCCAACGTGACGGGCATCACCAACCCGGTGCACGAGGTGGCGCGGCTGGCGCACGAGGCCGGGGCGCTCTGCGTGGTCGACGCCGCGCAGTCGGCCGCCCACATGCCGTTCAGTGTGCAGGGGGCGGAAGAGGAGGAGGCCATCGACGTGCTCTGCATGAGCGGTCACAAGATCTACGCGCCGGGCAGCCCCGGCGTCATCGTGGCCCGAAAGGCCCTTTTCGAGGGGCTCGAGCCGCAGGAAGTGGGCGGGGGCATCGTGGATCGGGTGGAGACGGGCCGATATGAAATTACGGATGCCCTGCCGGAGCGAGAGGAGGCGGGCACGCCGAACCTGCCGGGGGCGTTTCGTCTTGCCGCCACGCTCTATCTGCTGGGTCGCATCGGGATGGACGTGATCGAGGAGGACGAGCGGGCCCTCACGCAGTACGCTCTGGAGCGGTTCGAGGCCATCGACGGGCTCAAGATTTACGGTTCCCACCGTTTGGAGGTGGCCGATCGCATCGGGGTCGTTACGTTCAACCTCGACGCACTTCCGCACGGCTTGGTCACCGCCGCGCTCAACGACTACTTTGGCATTGCCGTGCGCAACGAATGCTTCTGTGCCCAGCCATTCGTCCGGCAGCTGCTGGGGCGGGCCGGGACGGGGGCGGTTGAGGAGGAGGCGTCGGACGAAGACTGTGGTCCCGAGACGCAGCCCGGCATGGTCCGCGTCTCCTTCGGCCTGTACAATACGGAGGCCGACGTCGATACGGCCGCCGAGGCCCTCGAGGATCTCGCGTCGCGGCCGGAGTGGTACAGGGCTCGATATCGGCCGCTCCTCGACGACAGTGGAGACTGGGTCCACCGAGAGTTCGACTACGATCCCGACCGAGCGGTTTCCCTCCGCGGGGAGGTCGACGAGTGGCTTCGGGAGGCCGGTTAAGAGGTGGGGGAGGCAGGGCTGTCTCCGTATCCCGTGAGCTCCACGTAGCCACGGCCCGTGGTCGAGCCCTCCACCCGGACGGCGCCCTCCCAGTACCGGACCGACACGTCCAGTTCCTGATTCGGGATGATCGACTGTACGTGCAGGTCGAGGTTTTCGGACGGGATGCGGAGCTGCCACTCTACCGGATAGGTGTGGGTGCCGTCCGGCGTCGTCCAGGTGTCGAGAACGTGGACGGTCACGTCCTCCGGAGAGATCGGCTGGGTGGAGCCGTCTGCGTCCACGAGGGCACCCTCGCTGAAGCGGCTTGCGGAGTCGTCTTCGCTGCGGAGCTGGTAGTACATGAGATCCCGCCCGTCGTCGAGCTGGAGGGAGAACCAGTCCCATCCCACCTGGTTGGGACCGAGGGCCGAGGTGCTCCACTCGCGATCCATCCAGCTGCTTCCCGAGACCTGCACGGTGTCCCTGCCCGTCGTGAGGGTGCCGGTAGTGGCCATTCGCGTGAAGGAGTAGTAGTAGGACGCGTTGCCGCTTCCGGGGCCCTTCTGGCTGAGACCGTCATTGCCCTGGAGGACCATCGGCTTTTCGGGGTGCACGGTGAGGTCGATCCCGACGCCGTTCTCCTCGGCCCTGAGGCGGAGCGGAAAGGTCTCGTTGCCGACGCTGCTCATCGACCAGTTTTCCAGCCAGACCCGAAAGGGATCGGCCTGTGCGCCCGCAATTCCGGCGCCGCCCCGCCCGAAGCGCTCGAAGGCAGAGAAGGTCTCGTCGCCGCCGTCGGCCACGGCAAAGTGGGCCATGTAGAGCTGATTCGTGCGCCAGTCGGAGGCCTCGGCCGAAAATGCGAATTCACCGGGAGGGGCGAGAGCAACCCGGAAGATCGTCAGTTCGTAGCCGTAGGGCGTGCCGTCGGGGCCGTCGAGGCTTCCGGTCAGGTACCACCATTCGTTTTTGAAGCCCGGGTGTGGGCCGTGGTCGGCCGGAAACGTGAAGTCCCGGGGCGCGTCGGCCCGGCGATAGCCGCTCGTGTCGCTGCTCATTGCGTCGGCGACGGAGACGGAGGTTTGGAGGTCCGTCTCGGCCGATCCGGTCGTCAGCCAGTACGCTCCGAGGCCCAGCGATCCCACCAGGAGGAGTCCGCCGAAAAGAAGAACGTGAGATCGACGCATGGAGGGCGGAATGAGTCCAGAAGGCCCGACGCTCGTGGAATGGGGGGAGAGGAGCACAGTTCGGTGCAAGGATCATTCTTGTAGAACTGTTACTCCCGTCTGATTATTTCAGATTCGGAACCGGTTCCAGCACGGAACTTCGGATGTCGACGCTTATCCTTTGAACTCCTTCTGGAGGCGAATCCCTTCTCCTTCACCGTTTCTCGGCAGCCATGGATCTCCAGCTCGACGACAGCGTCGCCGTCATTACGGGCGGAAGCAGCGGTATCGGCCGGGCCGTCGCGGAAGGTCTCGCTCGGGAAGGCGTTCACGTCGCGTGTTGTGCCCGGGACGGGGAGGGTTTGGAGGAGGCACTGGCCGAGCTTCAGCGAACCCACGACGTCGACGTGCTCGGTGTGGAGGCGGACGTGACCGAGCCGGCCGATCTTTCGCGGTTCGTGGACGAGATCGAAGGCGCCTTCGGCGGAGCGGACATTCTCATCAACAATGCGGGCGTGGGGACCGACGAAAATATTCTGGAGGCGCCGGACGAAAAATGGCAGTACCACTGGGATTTGCACGTCATGGCGGCGGTTCGGCTGGCCCGAGGGCTGGTGCCCTCGATGCGGGAGCGGGGGGGCGGCGTCATTCTCCACAACGCCTCGATCTGTGCCCGGCAGCCGCTCGACCACGAGCCGATTTACAACGTCACGAAGGCTGCCCTCTCCATGCTGTCGAAGTGCCTGGCGAACGAGGTGGCCGACGACGACATTCGGGTCAATTGCGTTCATCCCGGTCTCGTGCAGACCGAGCCCTGGGAAGAGGCTGCCCGGGAGGCCGCGGCCGACGATGAGCAGACCCCGGAAGACTACCTCACGGCCATCGCGGAAGAGGAGGCGCCCATCGGTCGGTTTGCGTCGCCGGAGGAGCTGGCCGATTTCTTCGTTTTCCTGTGCTCGCCCCGGGCCAGCTACTGTCTCGGCTCCAGCTACTACGTCGACGGCGGCTGGCTAAATGTCGTGACGTGACCCCTTCTTCGTGCGCCTATTCTTCTTTTAATGCCTTCCACTGATGTCTCGTATTTCCTTTGTGCTCGCCCTGCCGGTCGTTGTCTTCCTGTGTCTCGGTACGACGAGTGATCCGGGGCCTGCGTCGGACGGGCACGAGTCGCCCTATCGAATCATCGGCTACGTTACCGGCCAGGCGGACATCTGGTCGATCGACGCGGAGAAGCTGACGCACGTCAACTACGCCTTTGCGAAGGTGAGCGAGGCGGACACGATCTACTTTCAGAATGAGCGGGCTCCGCACCACCTCTCTCAGCTGCAGGCATTGAAGGCGCAGAATCCCGACCTCAAGCTGCTGGTGTCGGTCGGGGGATGGGGGGCGAAGAACTTTACGGATGCCGCGTTGACGGATTCGTCTCGGGCCCGCTTTGCCCGGAGTGCGGTGCAGATGGTGAAGAACTACGGCCTGGACGGCATCGACATCGACTGGGAGTTTCCGGGACAGGCGGTGGGCGGCATCGAGGCTCGTCCCGAAGACGAACGCAACTTTACCCTGCTGCTGCAGGAGGTGCGCACTCGGCTCGACTCGCTGAGCGACGAACGCGGCCGTGTGGGGGACGACCGCTACCTGCTCACCATTGCGAGCAACGACAATCAGGCGTTCTTCGAGCACACGGAGATGGAGAAGGTGCACCAGGTGCTCGACTTCGTCAACATTATGACGTACGACTTCTTCACCGCCGGCTCCGAGACGACCGGTCACCACACCGGTCTCTATCAGTCCGCGCATCCGGACGCTCCGACACGAACGGCGGCCGCGGCGGTCGAGCGGCACCTCGACGCGGGCATTCCGCCCGAGAAGCTGACCCTCGGCGTGGCGTTTTACGGACGCATGTGGTCGGGCGTCGACGCGGAGCGGAACGGGCTCAATCAGCCGTACGAGGAATTTGCGGGATACCACTCCTACGAAACGCTCGTGACGGAATACGTCAATCGCAACGGCTTCACCCGGCACTGGGACGACAGTGCGAAGGCGCCGTATCTGTGGGCCCCGGACTCGTCGGCATTCATCTCGTACGAAGATCCCGAGTCCCTTCGCCACAAGGCCCGGTTTATTCGGGACGAGGACCTGGGCGGGGTCATGTACTGGGAGCACAGCAACGATTATCGGGGCGTGCTCCTCGATGTGTTGTACGAGCATCTTCGGTAAGGCCGGTCGGTCGTTGCATCCTCATTTGGGATGCAAGATTCCGAAGAGATGGCCAGGGACGGGCGAGCGGGCCTCCGTCCACCGTATCGACGACCTACTCGTCGCGCAGGGCGAGGGCCGGGCTGGATTGCGCCATGCTCCAGGCCGGATAGATCCCCGCCAGGAGCGCCGCCCCCATCGCGAGGACGAGGGCCTGCAGGAGCACGTCGGTCGAGACGGTGAGCTGGAGGGTCCAGCCGAAGGACCGCTTGTTGATGACGAAGACGAGGACGTAGGCCAGGGCGTAGCCGAGCGGAAGGGACAGGAGGCCCGCAATTGCGCCCATGAGGCCGGTCTGGAGCGTCACGAAGCCCCCGAGCTGAGGGGGCGTCATGCCGGTGGCCCGGAGGACGCCCATCTCGCGCCGCTGCTCCAACTGGAGGGCCATCAGCGCGCTGAGCACGCCGATGAACGCCACGATGACTGCGAGAATGCGCAGGACCGTCGTGATCGTAAATGTTCGATCGAACACTTCGAGCGACGTTTCGCGGAGGGTGCGGTTCGAGCGGATGACGACGTCCTGTAGGCCCCGCACGGCGGTTCGCATCTCGGCGATGAGAGTGTCCACGTCCTGTCCGTCGGCCGCGTAGAAGGCAATCCCCGACACGCCGCGGTCGTCGTAGAAGCGCTCGTAGGTGGAGCGGCTCATCATAACCGTGCCCCGCTCGGACCCGTAATCGTAGTATATGCCTGCGATCGGAACGGCCTGCCGTCCCCGATCCGTCTGGAGGCGCACGGTGTCACCGACGGCCAGGTCGTGCCGATAGGCGTACGGTTCGGAGACGACCACCGTCGGCCCGCTCCGAAATTGGGGCCAGATCTCGTCGGGATTCCCGACCTTGAACTGATAGACGTCAGACGTTTCCGGGCCGGGCTCGTTGGCGACGAGGTTGGTGCGTCCGACGTCCGCCTGCACCGTGACGCGGCGAATGGTGTACGCCCCGGCCACTCCCTCGACGGTCCGGAGGCGGTTGAGGACCGTCGAATCGAGTGTGGCGGTCGAGCCGCGGAAGACGAGGCTCGGCGGCTGGACGTAGACGTCCGCCTGGAGCGACTGCGTCAGCCAGTCCTCGACCGTGCCGCGGAAGCTGTCGATCATGAGGCCGACCCCCACGGTCGCAGCGACGGCCACCGTGAGGGCCGCAATGGCCACGCCGGTGCGGCTGAGGCTGGTCGCGACCCCGCGGGCGGCCATGCGACCGAGGACGCCGAAGAGGCGGTCCAGCACGGGCCGTGCGCCCCGGGCCAGCGCCATCACGGCCAGTGGGGTCGCCAGGGCCGCCGCACTCATAAGGCAGAGCAGGGCCGCGTAGCTCGCAATGATGCTTTGCTCCGTCACCGCGAGGAGCACGACCCCCAGCGCCCCGACGGCGAGGCCCCCCGCCGCAAGTCGCGGGGCGAGGGCCTGTACGTGGGTCTCCTGCGCCGATCGACGGAGCGTCGTGCTTACGGGCGCCGTCGTGGCCTCCCAGGCCGGGGGGATGGAGGCAGCCAGCGTCGTCCCGAGCCCGAGAAGACTTCCCTTAATGAGGATCCACGGCGTGATCGACAGCTCGCTCACCTGTACCACGAAGTACAGGTCGTTGATGGTCTGGGCAATGAGCTGTACGAGCCCAGTGGCCAGGGCGATGCCCAGCAGAAGCCCGAGCCCCGTACCCACGGCACCGAGGAGAGCCGCCTCGCCCAGCACGAGCCCGAAGATCTGTCGCTTTGTGACCCCCAGGGCGCGAAGCCGACCGACGAGGATGCGTCGCTGCACGATCGAGAACGTCATCGTGTTGTAGATGAGGAACGCCCCCACGACCAGCGCCAGCAGGCTGAGGGCGGTGAGGTTCAGTTCGAAGGCCCGCGTCATCTGTTCGATCGTCTCGGTGCGCGTCTCGGACCGCTGGAGACGAGCGCCGTCCGGGAGGGCCGTTCGGATGCGGTCGAGCGTGGTCGTACGTTCGTCGGACGGCACGAGGAGGTCGATGCGGCTGAGCTCCCCGCGCATGTCGAAGAGGGTCTGGGCCGTCGACACGTCGACGACCAGAAGGTTGGCGATCGCCCGACGGGTTCGTTCGTCCTCCGGCTCGATGAGGCCCGCGAGCAGGACGGCATGGGTCGTTCCTTCGACCCCGACGCGGAGCGTGTCGCCTGCAGAGAGTCCCAACTCCTCCGCCGTGGGGGCGGAGAGAAGTGCGGCGTCCTGAGTCATAAACGCGCCCAGGTCGATGTTCTGCTCCCCGCCGGGGCCGGTCCCGAGGTAGGGGCGAAACGCGGCGTCGGCAAACGGATCGATGCCGACGACCTGAAAGGTCCGGTCCCCTCGCTGGAGAGAGGCGTAGCCCTCGACCACGGGGGCCGAGGGCCGAACGTCGGTCTCCGTCCGCAGCTGACGATACACGTCGTCATCGAGCGTGCCCGCTGCTCCGACCACCTGATGCGTCGCCGTGCCGGTTACGGTCTCTGCCGACAGCTGAAAGGCCCGCTCCGCGCTGGTGTTGGCGAGGTCGATCGAGACGACCACGGCCACCCCGATCGCGACCCCGAGCACCGACAGGCCCATCAGCCAGGGGTGGTGCGTGAGGTATCGGAGGCTGGAGCGCTGGAGGAGGCTCATAGAGAGAAAGGCTGTAGAGAGCCGGGAGAACCGTCTGGGTAAGAGGGGCGATTAGGTCCGAGTTCGTCGCGTACGGATCTGATGGCGGCTGGGGCTACTGCGACGGCCTGGAGGCGAGGAAGTCGGGGATCTCATCGTGGAGCGTGCCGCCCCGGAGGTGAAGGATTCGGTCCGCCCGTTCGAGGGCCTCGGGGTCGTGCGTTGCCACGAGGAGGGTCGTGTCCGTGTCTGCACTGAGGTCGTAGAGGAGGGACAGGACCTGCTGGCCCGTGTCGTAGTCCAGATTTCCGGTCGGCTCGTCGGCGAGCACGAACAGGGGATCGTGCGCGAGGGCTCGTGCCACCGCCACTCGCTGCTGTTCGCCCCCCGAGAGCCGGTCCGGGAAGCTGTCGAGGCGATTGCCCAGTCCGACCTGCGCGAGCACGTCTTGAGCCCGGCGCTGTGCGGCCTCCGACGTGGCCCCGGCCAGCTCGAGAGGCAGGAGCACGTTTTCGCCGACCGTGAGCGTCGAGATCAGGTTGAACGACTGGAAGACGAAGCCGATGTGGGAGCGGCGGAAGAGCGTTCGCTCCGTTTCGGAGAGGGCGGTCACGTCGGACCCGTCGATCGTCACGCGGCCGGACGTGGGGAGGTCGATGCCGCTCACGAGGTTCAGCAGGGTGCTCTTTCCGGCGCCGCTGCGCCCCATCAGGACGACGGCGCTCCCGCGGTCCAGCGTGAGGGACACCCGGTCGAGGACCGTGCGCTCCGTCTCTCCTTCACTGTAGGTTTTTACGACCTCGTCGAGCTGAAGGAGGGGGGACTCGGGCATCGTCGTGGACGCGTCGTGGAGGGGTGCGGAGGCGCTTGCACCCACCCTCGGCGGGAAGGTTCAGGTCGGTCGACGGCCACCGGTCAATCGTGCACGCTTTTTTACAGAAGGTGCATGGAGTGCGAGCCCCCGGGTGCAACCTGGGTGGGGAATGCCCCTGTCTCGTTTCTACGACGGAGGAACGGTCCCTTTGGTGGACAGAGCATGTTCGGCTGAGAACTCTGCCGGGTCGATCGTTCGTCTTCCTCGGTCGACGGGTCGTCGACTGAGGCGGCCGGTTCGACGGTTCGAGGTCATCTTCTCTCTCTGAAAAGCATACCAGCCCCAATGGAGGGAGGCATCGAAGGCATCGCCTAGGGAACGGCAGCAAACGTATTTTCGCTTCTCCAACACAGCTCTTCGTACTTCCATGACGTATCGTCGTCTCACGTTTTTCCTCTGCGTCGTTGGGATCGCCGGACTGGCGGTGCCCGTTCACGCCCAGTCCCACGAGCGCACGGTTCGGGATACAGTGACGTTCGAGGGAGAGACCGTCTCGATTGAGAATCATGAGGGGAGCATTTCCGTCTCCACCTGGAGCCGCGACGCGGTCGCGTACGAGGCTCGGATCGTGTCTGGACAGAGTGCCGAGGTGGTCGAAGAGGCGGCCATCGACACGGAACAGTTCAACCGTCAGTTCTCGCTCGAGAGCAATCTCGAGGCCGTCGACCCCGAGTGGTCGTTTGGGCCGGAAATTTTTGGATACGGGGTTTCGCATCCGGACGTCCACTACACCGTGACGGTCCCCGAGGCGGCAGCGCTTTCCATCGAAGACCACGAGTCCAAAATCGAGGTGGACGGGCATGCCGCGGGGCTTGAAATCGACACCCACGAAGGAGACGTGGCGGTGTCGCGTCAGCGGGGGCCCGTTCAGGTCGATGCGCACGAGGGGACGATTGAGGTGTCGGGCGTGCGGGGGGATCTCTCCGCGGACACGCATGAGGGGAGGGTTACGGCCGAGGGCGTGCGCGGGGACCTTCGGGTGGCCACGCACGAGGGACGCGCCGACGTGGCCGTGGACTCCCTCGGGGCGGTGGATGTGGACACACACGAGGGGACCGTTGCCGTGTCCGTCCCTGCCGATGCCGGATTTGACCTTTCGACGGACCTGGGATCGGACGCACGGCTCCAGGGTGACCTCGATCTTGATGCCCTGCGGGCCGATGAGCACAACTACCGGGGAGCCGTTCAGGGAGGAGGACCTCTTTTTCACGTCAGTTCCCACGAGGGGGAGGTCGTCCTCCGGCGGCGATGACTGAGTTCCTTTCTGAGAGTCTGTTTTAATTTATGCCTCGAGCTGCGAGCGGTCTCGAATGGGCTG
>CAZCUZ010000095.1:0-6555 GCA_964502085.1 uncultured Salinivenus sp.
TGTCTTCTCTACGCACTGTCGGACCCGCTGCTCTTGCCGTCCTGGAGATTGAGGTCGAGCAGGGAGTCGACCCAGAGCCCCTCGGTCTCGATGCGAGACTGGCCACTGCTCCAGGTAAAGTGGAAGAGCGTGAGCAGACCGACGATGTCGAGCCCCTCGCGCCGAAGCAGGTGGAGGGCGCGAGACGCACTGCGGCCGCTGTTGATGATGTCGTCGAGCAACACGACGGGCTCGTCCGGATCAATCGGTCCTTCTACGAGCCGCCGGCGCCCATGCTCCTTCCGTTCGTCCCGAACGAGCCCCCCCCGAAATGCCTCGCTCTCGGGCGCAGCCAGCACGCTGCACACGAGCGGATACGCCCCGAACCCGTAGCCGACGACCTGCGACACCTCGCGGTCGCGGAGCCGCCCGGCAAGGACGGCCCCGACCTCCGAAAAGAGCTCTCCGTCGAGCATCGGAATGCGGGTGTCCAGCAGCCAGCCGATGGGCTGGCCCCGCGGGTCGGTAATCAATTCATCCTCGCGCCGAATAAGGGCCCGGTCGTAGAGACGCCGGCCGAGCTCCACGAGGTCGGCACGGGCGGATGAACTCAATGTACTGCGGTCCATCGACGGCATCGAAGCAGCAGTCAAGTCATGAGAAGGAAGGGAACGGATCCGAAGGCGCTGAACAGAACGAACCGCTCATCGCACGGGCACGTTCCGCCCAAAACGCCGTCCCCTACGCAACGACGAAGTCGTAGAGGGGGAATTCGTCACAGAGGGCATTGACCTCCCGCTCCACGCTCTGCTGTACGTCCTCGTCCTCCGGATCCTGGAGCACCCGATCGATGAGAGCCGCCACGCGGGTAAACTCGTCGGTGCCGAAGCCGCGCGTCGTCATGGCCGGGCTCCCCAGCCGCAGGCCGCTCGTCACGAACGGGCTCTCGTCGTCGAAAGGAACCATGTTCTTGTTGGCCGTAATGCCCGCCGCTTCGAGGGCCGCCTCGGCCGTCTTGCCGGTCAGGCCCTTGTTGCGCAGGTCGATGAGGACGAGGTGGTTGTCCGTGCCTCCGGACACGAGGTCGTAGCCCCGCTCCGTCAGTTCGGCGCCGAGCGCCTTCGCGTTGTCGACGACCTGCTGTGCGTACTCGGCAAACGAGGGCTGCAGGGCTTCCTTGAACGACACCGCCTTCGCGGCGATGACGTGCATGAGCGGACCTCCCTGCGTCCCCGGAAAAACGGCAGAGTCGAGCAGCTCACTCATCATCTTGGTGCGCCCGCTCTTGCGCGCCGTTTTCCCGAACGGATTTTCGTAGTCCTCCCCTAGAAGAATCATGCCCCCACGGGGACCGCGGAGCGTCTTGTGCGTCGTCGTCGTCACCACGTGGGTGTGCAGCATTGGATCGTTCAGCACGCCCCCCGCAATGAGGCCGGCCGTGTGGGCCATGTCCATCCAGAGGTAGGCCCCCACCTCGTCGGCAATCTCGCGGAAGGCCGCGTAGTCGAAGTCGCGCGGATAGGCACTCGCCCCGATCGAAATCATCTTGGGCTGCACCTCTTTGGCCCGATCCCGCACCTTGTTCATGTCGATGCGCCCAGTGTCCTTCTCGACGCCGTAGTACTCCGCATTGTACAGGATGCCGGAAAAGTTGACGGGCGACCCGTGGGTGAGGTGCCCGCCGTGGGAGAGGTCGAGGCCGAGAAACGTGTCGCCGGGCTCCAGAAACGTGAGGTAGACGGCTGCATTTGCCTGCGCTCCGGCGTGCGGCTGCACGTTGACCCACTCGCAGTCGTAGAGCTCCTGGGCGCGGTCGCGGGCCAGATTCTCGGCCACGTCCACGTACTTGCAGCCGCCGTAGTAGCGCTTGCCCGGCAGGCCCTCGGCGTACTTGTTGGTGAGGGGCGTCCCCATCGCTTCGAGGACAGCACGAGACGCAAAGTTCTCGGACGCAATGAGCTCCAGCCCGTCGTTCTGGCGCTGAACCTCCTTCTGAATTGCGTCGTAGATTTCGGGATCTTGGGTGGGCAGGCTGCTCATCGGAACGAAACGGCTTGGAAGCGCAGATCAACGTGAAGAGCACGGGCGGTGGCGGCCGGACCCGCATTCGGGCGCCAAACGGATCCAAGGCCCCCTTTTCACGGCCCCGGCAATCAATGTGAGCAAGGTACGACACCGCGGCGAAAACCTGAAATCCACACGCAAATTTTAGGAGCACTTCGCTTTGCTTCTTCCCTCCTCGCCCCCAATGCCAGACGTCAAACGCCGACACCGCCTCAATGCGTCATCGCGTAGGTGAGAATGTTGACGCCCATGCGAAGCGCGGCCCGCCGCTTTTCGGGAGAATTGTCGTGCACCGACGCCGGTTCCCACCCGTCGCCCAGATCGGTCTCGTGCGTGTAATAGACCATGACGCGTCCGTGATCGTCGAGGAGGGCGTAGCCCTGCGGCCGCTCGCCGTCGTGCTCGTGAATCTTGGGCAGCCCGTCCGGGAAGTCGTATCGGGTCTGGTAGATGGGATGATCAAAGGGCAACTCGACGAGCTCTTTCTCCGGAAAAACCTTCTGCAGCTCCTCGCGGATGTACTCGTCGAGCCCGTAGTTGTCGTCCACGTGCAGAAAGCCGCCCTGCAAGAGGTAACGACGCAGTCGCTCGGCCTCCGCCGAGGAAAAGGTGACGTTGCCGTGGCCCGTGAGGTACAGATAGGGATAAGAGAAGACGTTGTCGCTCGTGAGCTCCACGACCTCTTCCTCCGTGCCCACGTCGAGCAGGGTGTGTTGGCGGGCGAATGCGAGGAGCTCCACGAGCGATTCCTCGTCGCTGTACCAGTCTCCGCCCCCCTGATACTGCACGCGGGCAATCGGAATGGTGGGCTCCTCCTGCGCCGAGGCCGGCAGGACCCCCCCTCCGCCCGCGAGCAGGCCGAACAGCAACAGCAAGAGCGTGCGACGAACGAATGCGTTCATGGGACGAAACCCTTGTGTTTGGAGCGGCGCTTGAACCCGCACACCGTGCTCAAGTTCGCTCTCCATCGTCCCACTCGATTCCGCAGAACCCACACCCCAAAATTGCCGTTGACCGACGTGTACTCTTCCTCGGACTGATTCGACGACCGATGTCCAAATTTCTCAAGACCCTCCTGCTCACAGCCGCGGCCACCGGCGCCGCTGCCGTCATTCTACATCAGTTGGATCTGGAGGCGGCCCGCGAAGAGCTGCACGACGCCGAGCCCGGCGTTCCCGGTCCCGATCCGGACGACATGGGCGAGGAAGACATTGCCATGCTCCTCAATGAACTGGCGTCGCAGCTCTAGCTGTCGCCCGGGTTCTCGCCGTTTCCACTCCGCTTCCGAAGATTCCCCCGTTCGCGATGGCCCCCTCCCGCGAATGCCCCTCCTGTGCCCTGGAGTTCGACGACACGGGCACCGTCGAGCAGTGCCCCTACTGCGGATATGAATTTCCCCAGCGCCGATCGAGCGTGCAGTGGGTCGCGTGGCTCCTGGTCCTGCTCCTCCTGTGGCCCGCCCTCAAGGGACTCATGATGCTCTTTGGATAAGGGGGGCACTTCCCATTCGATCATTTTTCTATTTATATATGCCCCGTCTATAGCCCCTAACCGCTTCTCTTCTTCTCCTCTTTCTATCAGGTATTTTCGCCGACATGGAGACGTCTGCTCCCACTTCCACCTTGCTCGGTAATCGTTCGCCCGCCGAGTTTCTCGACACGTACTGGCAACAGAAGCCCCTGGTGGTTCGCGACGCTCTTCCGAACTTCCGCTCGCCCCTGTCTCCCAACGAGCTCGCCGGGCTCGCCTGCGAAGAGGGCGTCGAAAGCCGTCTCGTCCTGAAGCAGGGCGGCGACAATCCCTGGGAGCTGCGACACGGCCCATTCGAGCAGGAGGCGTTCCTCGACCTTCCCGAAACGCACTGGACCGTGCTCGTGCAGGAGGTCGACCGCCTCATCCCGGAGGTGGGCGCCCTGCTCGATCGCTTCCGCTTCCTGCCGGACTGGCGGATCGACGACGTCATGGTGAGCTACGCCCCCCGGGAGGGAACGGTGGGGGCCCACATCGACAACTACGACGTCTTCCTGATCCAGGGCCTGGGCCACCGGCGCTGGCGCATCGGCACCGAGCCGGTGGAGACGGAGGAGATCGTGCCCGACCTCGACGTGCGCATTCTTGCGGACTTCGAGCCGGACGAGGAGTTCGTGCTCGGGCCCGGCGACATGCTCTATCTCCCGCCCCGCGTGGCCCATCACGGCATCGCAACGGACGACGAGTGCATGACCTACTCGGTCGGTTTCCGAGCCCCCCGCCACCAGGCCCTCGTGGGCAACTTCCTGCAGCACGCCGTCGAGCAGCTCGACCCGAACGCCCGGTACAGCGACCCGGACCTGTCTCCGGTCGACCATCCCGGCGCCATTCACGAGGCGGCTCGGGCCAAGGTGCACCGCCTCCTGCGCGGCCTCGTGGAGGACGCCGACTCCATCGATCGCTGGCTCGGCCAGTACCTCACGCAGCCCTCGCACGACCGCCGGGCCGTGCCGCCCGACGCGCCGGTCTCCTCGTCTGCCCTCACCGACGCCCTCGAGCAGGACATTGACCTGCGTCGGGGACCGGTGTCGAATCTCGCCTTCATCGAGCACGACGACGACACTGCCACCCTCTTCGTGAATGGGGAAGCCCGAGCGCTCGACGCCGACCTCGCGTACGCTGCTCCGCTCGTCACGGGTCGCGACGTGCTTCCGGCGGAGCGGTTCGTCCCGCATTTCGACGACGACGCCTTCGTCGACCTCCTCTCTTCTCTCGTCAATGAGGGGGTGCTCGAACTCGACCGCGCCTAGCCCATGCATCCCCAACTCGAGGACTACCGGTCCCGCTTTCGGTCGATGAAGGAGGAGGCCACCGTCCTTACGGCCGACGTCGACGAGGACACACTCCGAACACGCCCGACCCCCGAGACGTGGTCGGTGGCCCAAATTTTCGACCACCTCAACACGGCGGGCTGGCTGCTCCTCACCCCCCTCGAACGAGCCATTCAAACGGGCCGAGAGGACGGCCCCTACGGCGAGCCGCCGTTCCAGTACGGCTTCGTGAGCCGCTGGTTCGTCCGGTCCATGCAGCCCTCGTCGGGGTGGACGTTTACGGCGCCGTCGGTGTTCAAACCGGCGCCCTCGAAGACCCTCTACGCAAAGGAAACGATCGAGGACTTCCGGTCCCTGCAGGACCAGTTTGCCGGCTGCGTCGCCGACGCCGAGGGCCTCGACCTCCGGCGCATCCGCGTCTCTTCGCCCGCTGTGCCCCTTCTTCGCATCAGCCTCGGCGCCTGGTTCGAGGCCACGCTCGCCCATGAGGAGCGACACCTCCGGCAGGCCGAGCGCGTGCTCCAGCGCCTCTAAGTAGGAGTTCCCCTGCACACCTCAGCCCCACACTCTAGCAAAAAAGAACGCCCCAGCCTCGTGAAAAGCTGGGGCGTTCGCGGAACGTCGGATCGCCGACGCAATCGCACGCATCGGACGATCTCCTTCGTCATCGAAGGCACGGGGTAGCTCGTATTGCACCCATTCACGTCGCTCTCTGCGTTGTCGGAATGGGTATTCCCCGACTCGACGACACGGGGCCGGGGCTGTTCTGAATGTAGTGACCCAGCCTTGAGGTCAGTAGTTCGTCCCTCCGCTGACGTTATCCTGATACGTGTTATTGCTCTCCGACACGGCACTCGCTCCGTCGTCGGCGTACAGGCCGTAGTCCGCACTGTCTTTGATGAGCGAATTCTCGAGTGTGAGCTGGGCACCTTCTAGCACCTGAATGTTGGCCACGTCCCCGATGAAGGTGTAAAGTTCGCCCCCACCTCCGTACTCGACCTTCACGTGGGACAGCTCGTTCGTCGAATTGGCGGAGTCGAAACCAAGGCCCTCCCAATACCCTGCCTGTTTCGTCTCCCCAGTGAAGACAATACTATCGGCCTCCGCCCCTTGCGCCTTGAAGGCCGTCGCGTCGCCGTTCACCTTCAGCCCGCCGTTCGACTCAAACTCGAACGTCGTGCCCGCTTCCACGGTCACGTCGCTTCCTTCCTGAATCAGGCGAACGCCCGCGACCCGGTACGGCACGTCAATCGGCGACACCGTCAGGGTCTGGTCGCTGATGTGTCCCCCGTACACGCGAACGTACGACTCGTAGGACGTGCCGGTGTCCATCGACCCGATGTTGCCGGCCTGCACGTTCATCGACGTCCTCTCGTTGCTCTCGAAGGTGTTGTCCGAGAAGTCGGTAAACTCAACCCCCTCATTGGCCTGAATGCCGTAGGCGTCGCTGTTGCGGAACGTCGAGTTGGTAATCGACACCTTGCTGCCGCCCCCCAACTGGAGAGCGGCCGTCCCTTCGATGAAGGTGTAGAGATCCCCCCCGCCCGCATATTCGAGTGTCACACCCGACAGCTCGTTGTTGACGTTGGCTGAGGAAAATCCAATCCCGTTCCAGAAACCGGCCTGCTTCGTTACCCCAGTGAGGGTAATGCCGTTTGAGGACGTTCCCTGTGCCTT
This sequence comes from uncultured Salinivenus sp., assembly GCA_964502085.1. Classification (GTDB taxonomy): domain Bacteria; phylum Bacteroidota; class Rhodothermia; order Rhodothermales; family Salinibacteraceae; genus Salinibacter. The sequence goes on from CAZCUZ010000095.1 coordinate 6,522, forward strand.
GAAGGCCGTCGCGTCGCCGTTCACCGTCAGCCCG
>CAZCUZ010000095.1:6655-9347 GCA_964502085.1 uncultured Salinivenus sp.
TGAGGACGTTCCCTGTGCCTTGAAGGCCGTCGCGTCGCCGTTCACCGTCAGCCCGCCGCCCGACTCAAACTCGAACGTCGTGCCCGCTTCCACGGTCACGTCGCTTCCTTCCTGAATCAGGCGAACGCCCGCGACCCGGTACGGCACGTCAATCGGCGACACCGTCAGGGTCTGGTCGCTGATGTGTCCCCCGTACACGCGAACGTACGACTCGTAGGACGTGCCGGTGTCCATCGACCCGATGTTGCCGGCCTGCACGTTCATCGACGTCCTCTCGTTGCTCTCGAAGGTGTTGTCCGAGAAGTCGGTAAACTCAACCCCCTCATTGGCCTGAATGCCGTAGGCGTCGCTGTTGCGGAACGTCGAGTTGGTAATCGACACCTTGCTGCCGTCCTCCAGCTGGAGAGCGGCCGTCCCTTCGATGAAGGTGTAGAGATCCCCCCCGCCGGCATATTCGAGCGTCACACCCGACAGCTCGTTGTTGACGTTGGCAGAGTTGATCCCAATCCCCTTCCAGAAGCCCGCCTCCTCCGTGGCTCCGGTGAAGGTAATGCCGTTTGAGGCCGTGCCCTGCGCCACGAGGGCCGACCCGTCCCCGCAGATCTTCAGTCCCGTTTCCGACTCAAACTCGACCCGTACTCCGTCCTCGATCGTGAGGGTCGAATTGTTCTCGACACAAATTGTGCTCGTCACAACGTAAGCTTCGTCCGGCGTAAACGTTCGATCGCTCGTAATGTCTGAGTTGACCTCGACGGTTGTGGCCTCCGCCGTGATCGTGACCTCGTCCGTGTCAGATTCTTCTCCGTCCGACACCTCGAGGGTCGCCGTGTAGTCGCCGCTCACGTCAGGCGTAAACGAAACCTCCGCACTCGTCGACAAAAGCTCCTCGCTACTGCCGCTAGGAGCATCGAGAGACCACGTATAGGCGAGCTCGTCGCCGTCCGGATCCTCCGACCCCGATCCGTCGAGAGTGACTTCTTCCCCGACCTCGACGGAGGTCCCGGGTGTAACCGCAACGTCGGCCGTTGGCGGTTCGCTTTCCCCGTTATCCTCTGGTCCCCCTGAATCACAGCCGAAGACAATGAGCGAAACCGCAAGGAATAACGTGACAGATAGAACTGGTTTGACACGAAATGACATAGGTCATACATAAATTAATCCAAGAAAAACGAACCCCTTCTATCAAAGAGAATATTGGGGGCATTCACCCTGCAATACGAACGTTGCCCCAACACTACGGACATGAAGAAATATAAAACACCAAGACCTTCAATAACACCAACCTTCCTAAGACACACATATTATGTGAAATTTAACCCCAGAAAATACCCTTAACGTATGAGGTGACTGTCCGGAAGCGTCGTCGAACGTGCTCTGCGAAAGAGCACGGGACGGACGGGCGACTACACCCCTCAACATTGCAGATGTGAAAACACGGCCGTGACCGGATCACGGAAAGACGTGAAGAATGTGTGTATGCCCTATTACCCTCCTCCAGAACTCGTGGACGACCGTAAGGTGGCCTGCGGTTGCCCCGGCGGTGTTAAACGGTTAGAACCTGATTGATGGATGGATGCGAAACCGAGGCAAAGTGGACGAAGTGCAAAGAACGGTGCTCAAACGAGCTCCTGTAGCGGCGCTGCCGGACGAGCGTTGAAGCCGTTCTGCACAAGATCCGCGAAGTCGCAGGCCGTAGACCATCCGCCAACCAGGTCTTACTCCCCAATCATCCAGTCCACGTTCTCGGGCCGCTCGCCCGTAAATTGATCGTGAACCCAGTCGTTACCGGGGCGGTCGGTTTCAATGATGACCTCGTTCCACCCGGCCGCCAGATTTAGGCTCATGGACCGGTTGCCGCCCCGGCACTCGGCATCGATCTCGACGGACTCCTCCGCAAAGATCCAGCGCACGTGCGTCCCCTCCTCCAGCGGCAGGGGTAGGGTGATGTCTACTGCCTGCGAGGTCAGCCCTATGAACGTGAGATCGTCGACGTTATACGTGAAGTTGGGCACCATGGCGAAACGAACGTCGGAACCGACGGCCTCGAGGGCCTCCTCCTCACAGGCAAACCCCGAAAAGCTATCGAGTGCGGATGCCTCCGGATCGATGGGTTCCAGGTCGCCTTCAATGTCGTCGATGCCAAGAAGCGTCACCGAGAAACTGCCGTCCGATTCGATGGAGCCCTCCGCCAGATCGGGACCGGCCCAAACGCGCTCTCCGTCCCCGCTATAGCCATCCAACTGTCCCTCGAGGACGAGCTCCTCCGCTGGATCCCCCTCGTCGTCCTCGGCGTCGACCGGATTGCCGTCGTCGCAGGCCCCGAACAGGACGACGAGTCCCAGGAGGAGGGGACCGGTTGTTCTGAGGTGCACTCGTGAAGTGAAAAAGGGGATATACATGGACATTGTGTCTGGAAATTCAGGTATCGACAGAGAAAAATGCGTCGGTCTCCAGGACCGTTGACGTGAGAAGTCCCAGTCGGAGAAGGACGACAGGAAAAGACGAATGGCATCCGTTCCACCCCGGCGTATACAAAATATTTGGATTGACGGGGCGGCTAAGTGCAGTCAAGTGCATGGTTGTGGATTTAATCGTTCTCCTCATCCGAGCAAGAAGCCCGCATTCGAGAGAATGAGTTCGTTAGAATGCGTTTCCGCTGGATTTGGAGAGATTTACTGCGTCAGTCGCTCCG
>CAZCUZ010000095.1:9447-10747 GCA_964502085.1 uncultured Salinivenus sp.
CTCCGGTCGAAATGACTGCATACCCCAAGAAGCTGCTTGAACTCACTTAGAGAGACGAGTCACTGGTCCTGCATGTGCTCGAGAAGCGGCCCCTCGCAGTCGTAGGTGTCCCCGTCCCCATTGAGGCAGTCCTCCATCACTGCTTTCACGGTTTCCATCGAGAAGCCCTCGGCCGGATCCAGGGTGAAGTACAGGGGCGCGTCCTCCCACGCCGGATTTGGGTTGTCGGTGTACACGAGGGATACCTGGCACCGGTCGTCCGCCAGCGATTCTTCGATGGTGTACGCCGCCGTGATACGTCGTCCGAGTGCCCCAACGAACCGTGCCTCCTCGCAGCGAGACAGATGGTCGCTGAAACACTCCGCGTCGAAACAGTCGGGCACAGCCGCGCCTGAGTCGTCCAGTGCATACTCGACGTTCTCGGGCGGAGTCCACTCCGACAAGCGATTCAGGTCCACGTCTTCGAGAAAATCGACGATCGCTTCCTTCGGGGCGTCGAGGCCTTCTACATTGACGCCGAGGAGAAAGTGATCGAAATATGCCATTGCGACGGAGCGGTCCCCCATCTGGAAGGCGACAAACGTCCGTCCTTGGACGGAGACCTCATCGGGGTCCATCTCGCCTTCGGCCGCCGCAAGCGCCATCTTCCCACGCAATGTTCGGTAATCATCGGCAGCATCTTTGCCGTACGAGATTACGAGCCGGATCGAGGCGTCTTCGGTGTCCGGCCGGTACTCGGCTCGAACGGCCGGGCTACTCTTCTTCACGTTCACATTTGCGAGGGGGTAGCCAGTCAGATTTTCCGGCACGAGCGGCTCCAGGTGCTCCCCGGAGAGCTCATCGTCGACTGCATGAACGGTCCCGGGCCCGGAGAGGGCGAATACAAGGAGCAGAGCAGCGATGCTGACAGGTGTCGTTCGAGTCGACTTCATGCGAGTTGACGTCATGAACGGGAGTGGAGAGGTGGGAAAGGAAGTGAATGGTCTTTTGCAAACCGGTCAAGCGTCCGTTCGACCGTCCCTTCTTCACCAGGCGTAATCGGATCAGCGGAGCTGTCGTCCGCTGCGTCCGGGCGAATGTTCCTCTCCGATCTGGAACCACTGGCGTGTCTCTCCCTATTTCTTATATGTGAAAATTATTTCTATCACCGTTCACGCAAAACCGTGAAGACTCAGAGAAGCAGTCGGAGTAAATTGAAGCCCTGCACATTATGAGCCCCCCCAACGGCACCGAGGAACCAGGGACAATCACGCAGCTCCTCCACGACCTGCGAGACGGCCGATCCGCTGCGTTCGACGAC
>CAZCUZ010000096.1:0-7381 GCA_964502085.1 uncultured Salinivenus sp.
GGTATGACACGATTCTTTCTTGCGATCGGAGCACTTCTGGCGGGCCTGGGGGTGGCGGCCGGGGCGTTTGGGGCCCACGGGCTCGAGGGGCGCGTGACGCCGGAGCGGCTGGAGACGTTCCGCACGGCCGTTACGTACCAGATGTACCACGCGCTGGCCTTGCTGGTTGTGGGATGGGGGGCCGCACAGGGCGGCGGTCCTCTCGTCCGCGGAGCCGGGTATTGCTTTATCGCCGGCATTCTGATCTTTTCCGGGAGCCTCTACGCGCTCGTGCTCACGGACACGTCGTGGCTCGGGGCGATTACGCCGATCGGCGGGGCCGCCTTCCTCGCCGGATGGGGCCTTTTTGCCTGGGGCGTGCTACGAGGGCTCTGAGGCAGATCCGTTCGTGGGAGTCGATTTTCTGCCGTGGTTGCACGGATTGAAGGAGACGAATCCCCCGTGTCCGCCGCTGTCCGGCACCGCGAGCGTCACGTACGGGTGCTCGTCGGCGATCTCGGTCGGGTAGCAGCGCTCGGCGAGAAAGGGGTCGTCGGCGGCGTGTAGGTCGACGGACGAACGGGCACGACGAGCGGAGGGACGGACGTCAGCTGCGGAGGACGACCGCGCCGAACATGCGGCCGGTGGTTCCGCCGGAGGCACGGTGTGAGAAGAAGGTGTCGGTCTCGCTCGCGGTGCAGCGGTCGGATACCTCGACGGCGTCGGGGGAGAGGCCCGCTTCTTCGAGCTGTTGACGGAGGGCGGCCGTCAGGTCCACGTGGGGGCGAGGCCACTCGTCGCGTCGGTGGACCACGGCGTCGTCGAACCGGGCAGCCACCTCGGGGCCGACCTCGAACGCGTCTCGCGAGATGCAGGGACCGACGAAGGCCCGGAGGGTGTCCGGCGTCGCGCCGAGCGTCTCCATCGTCTCCACCGTGTCGGGGACGATGCGGGCGGCGGCCCCGCGCCAGCCGGCGTGGCAGGCCCCGGCAACCTGATTTTCGGGGTCGGCGAGGAGCACCGCCGCGCAGTCGGCCGTGGCGATGGCGAGAAGCACCTTCGGGGTCGTCGTCACGATCCCGTCGCAAAACGGCTCGTGCCGGGGGGCATCGATGACGCGGACGGTGGAGCCGTGGACCTGTCCAGCGGTGGCGAGCCAGGCGGGATCGGTGTCGAGGGCCGCACAGAACCGGCGGCGGTTTTCTTCCACACAGCTCGGGTCGTCGTCGACGTGCCGTCCCAGGTTGAGCGTATTGTACGGCGGGCCGCTCACGCCGCCGTGTCGGGTGCTGACGCCGCCCGTGACGGACGGGACGTCGGCAAAAATTCGGGGACGGAGGACGGGCGCACGGGTTTGCATCGGGGACGAGAGCACGGAAGCGAATGAGGCGTTGGGATCGGGTCGACGAGGGGGGTCAACTCAACCGGTGGTCCCGGCGTCGGTTCGCCGCGGAGACCCGTTCGTCACGAGTCGTCTTCCGTGGTGCGACGGAGGGTTTTCAGGACGGGCATTTCGTCGAGGGCCTCCTCGGAGAGCTGAGACCAGTCGACGCCGTCCGGCGGTGGGGGCGTCTTCTCCACCCGGATGGTGTCGTCGGGGGTGACGACGAGGGAGAGGGGCACGTCGTGAGCGTCCGCCGGGAGGTCGTCGACCACCTGGAGCGGATGGACCGTCGTGGCGACGGGGACGGGAGCGTGGCCGAGTTCCCGGAGAATCGCGTACTCGAGGTCACTGTACCCCTCGCCCTTTCCGCAGCGTCGCCCCTCGTGCGTTACGGCCACCGAGCCCGTCACAATCGCGTCGAGGGAGGGGAGGGCGTCCAGGGCAACGGGGTCCGCCCACTGGTCCATGTTCGAGAGACTCGCGGCGGCCGTCACCTCGGCCTCGGGAATGACGGCCGGATCGAGGCGCTTGAATCCTCCTCGGAGGCGCGGGGTCGGAACGAACACCGTGCAGCCGCGGCGCAGCGCCTCGATGCGGACGTATCGCTGTGGGGCGTCCGGGTTCACCTTGACGAGCTCAGCATCGGCGAGCGGGGCGGTGTGGAAGAGGCGCTCGGCGGCCGTTTCTGCCCCGGCAAAGTTTGGAATGCGTCCGTGAGGCGGAAACGGAAACCGAGCGATCCCTTCGTTATCCAGTGCGTCCCAGACGGTGGTTCGTGCGCTCTGCTTGTCGGAAAATGACGTGTCCATGTTTACGGAGACGTGAAATAGCGAAACGATGGAAAAAAAGAGTCCGCGCTCGTGTCCGGGCGGTTTCTCTCCTCACAACCGGTGCAGCGGGGACTAGGGGGCAGTATGGGGGCCCGGATTTTCGAATGTGATGGAAGAGAAAAGGTTGTGCACGGTTCTTGCACCTACTTTCGTCACGTGAAACCGATTTTAGGTCGAATGGCATTTTGGCATCGAACTTTCCCCAATTATGCTTTCCCCATCCGACATACGCAATCGCTCCTTTTCCACCAGTCTTCGCGGGCTCGACGAGGAAGAAGTGCATTCCTTCCTCGACCACATTGCCGAGCATTGGGACGAGATGGAGGAGCGGGTGCACACCCTTCAGGAGAAACTCGACGAGATTGGCGACGCGGCCGACAAAGCCCAGGCGGCGAGAAAACGTGCCGAGGAGCGAGAGCAAGAAGTGAAAGAGAAGCAGCGACGTCTCCACGAAAACGAACGGGAGCTTACCGAGGAGCGGGAGGAACTGGAGCACATGCAGGCCAAGCTTCGCTCCATCGTGCAGCGGTTGCGAGGCACCTTGCAGGAAGAACAGGACGTGCTTTCGTCGCTCGGTGAGAAGGAGCGCGGCGCACCGGCGGGCAACGGAGCGTCGTCGTCCGCCGCATCGTCGGAGGAGACGACGGGCGAGTCCGACTCCAGCGAAAAGTCGAGTCAGGAGTGGGTAGACTCCCTGTTTCCCAATCGTCTTCCGGGAAGCGAGCCGAACGAGACCTCCGAGAACGAAGACGACGCCTCCGACGAAGAGGAGTTGTCGGCGAGGGAGTCTCAGTTCGAAGCCATTAAGGAGGACGTACAGGACGTGGATGCAGAGGAGTCGTCCTCGACGTCCAGCGACGAGGACGAAGAGGAGGGACCGCCCACGGATGAGGTAAATCAGATCTGGGACGTCTTCGACGGTGGGGAGCAGCGGTAGGGTCGGGACCGGAGTTCGTCTTTGGGGAGGGGCGTGGACGGGGGAGAGGCGAACGTCCCCTCCCGTTCGGCGTTGAAGGGGGACCGTCTCTCCTTTTTGTATCCACACCCGATGCTGTCCCATGCTCGATTCAACGCCGGTGTTGTTCCTGGTCCTTCTGGGTCTCCTTGCGGCCGTTCCCGTTCAGGCACAGTCGGGAAACGTAACGACGGTGGAGGGGGCGCAGGGGGAGAAGATGACCGTTACCGCCCAGCCGCACAGCGTGGCGGAGGGGCTGTCCGTCCGGGCGATGGGCATTCAGGCACCGGACACGACCCGATGGGCGCTGAGCCTGATTGGGGCCGATCCGGAAGCCGACATTTCGCTCAGCTACGGAGGAGAATCCCTTCCCATCGAGAGCGTCAGTCGGCCGGAAGACGGAGTGGGACCCACCGAGGTATTCGTCACGCAGGAAACCTTTCTGACGATGGCCGAGACGGGCACGGTGACCCTGACGGTGGGGGGGACCGCGAGATCGCTGCCGGAACAGCTTCGTCGAGAGATGAAGGAAATCTTCGAGCAGAGGACCTGAGCCCGTCGTGTGTCCGGGGCGACCGATGAGGGGACGTTCGTGATTTCTCGAGGGGGGAGGGCGCGGCGGCCACTCCTTTAATCCGCTCTTCGTTCCAATTGGGGGACGGGACTGTTATCTTTTCGTTGCATTCGTCCCCTTTGCATCGAACTGCCGTTGACATGATCGGTCGCATCCGCATTTCTCTTTGCATGGTGGTGGGATTGCTGCTCGTAGCCGTTCCCGCCTTCGGTCAGAACGTTCCGGAACACAACCTTGAGTCCTTCGAGGTTCTCGATCTGCCCGATCCCAATGAGTATCGCGCCGCCGACGGGCGGCCCGGGGATCAGTACTGGCAGAACGAGGCCGACTACCGGATCGACGTCGAGCTCGACACCGCCGACAACCGCCTCTCGGGTCGGCAGACGATCACGTACACCAACAACTCTCCCAAGGAGCTGGATCGCCTCTGGGTGCAGCTCGAGCAGAACTACTTCAAGTCGGACAGCCGAGGGGCGCGCGTCGTGCCCTCCGACGCCCGCTTTAGCGGCTTCTTCGAGGGGGCTGGATACGACCTCTCGGCCATTGAAGTGCAGCGGGACGGAGACACGACGGCCCCCGACTACTCGGTCGAGGGCACGCGTCTCGCGGTGCCGCTCGAGGAGCCGCTCGCGGCCGACGGGGGCACCCTGGAGCTGACGATCGAGTGGAGCTTTGCCATTCCGGAGTTCGGGGCCGACCGCCACGGCATTCTGGACGTGGAGCAGGGCACCGTCTACCAGCTCGCACAGTGGTACCCGCGGATGTACGTCCACGACGACGTGCACGGCTGGAACTCGCTGCCCTACCTGGGACAGGGCGAGTATTACCTGGAGTACGGCACCTTCAACGTCAACATTACGGTGCCGCGCAACATGATCGTGGCCGCGACGGGGCGTCTACAGAATCCGGACGAGGTGCTGACGGAGACCCAGCGCTCCCGGTTGGACGAGGCGCGTCAGAGCCGCGAAACGGTGACGATTCTCGGGCAGGACGAGGTGGGGACGGCAGAGACGCGTCCGAGCGGCAGCGGGCCGCTCACCTGGCGCTACGAGGCCGAGAACGTGCGCGACTTCTCGTGGGCGGCCTCGCAGGCCTTCATCTGGGATGCGGCGAGCGCCGACGCAGGAGACCGGACCGTGCTGGCCCAGTCGGTGTATCCGAAGGAAGGGCTCGGCACGGAGGACACCCCCGGCTGGGAGGAGTCGACCGAGTACGTGCAGCACTCCGTCGAGTTTTACTCCGACTTTCTGGCCCCGTACCCGTACCCGAACGCCATCAACGTGGGGGGCGTCGTGGCCGGGATGGAGTATCCACAGATCATGTTCTGCGACGTCGAGTCCCGTGATCGCGACCTCTTCGGCGTTACCGACCACGAGTTTGGGCACACCTGGTTTCCGATGGTGGTCGGCACCGACGAGCGGCGCTGGGCCTGGATGGACGAAGGGCTGAACACGTTCATGAATCAGTATTCGGAGGATGCGTTCTACGGGGGAGACAATCAGCAAAGCCTGCGACAGGCGTCGCGCATCATCGGGCAGAAATTTGCTCCCTCCCCCTACTCCGACCAGCCGATTATGACCTACGCCGACCACATCCGCGACCCGGCCCTTGGGCTCCTCGCCTACTACAAGCCGGCCACCGGGCTGATGCTGCTTCGGGAGTACGTAGTGGGCCCCGAGCGCTTCGATGCCGCGTTCGAGGCGTTCTTCGACCGGTGGGCGTACAAGCACCCGAAGCCGGCCGACTTCTTCCGCACCATCGAGGACGTGACCGGGGAGGACCTCGACTGGTTCTGGCGCAGCTGGTTCTACGAGACCGACAACGTCGACCACGCCGTGGCCGACGTGTCAACCGGGGAAACGACCGAGGTGACCGTCGAGCAGCGGGAGGAGTTGATGCTTCCGGTGACGGTGCAGGTGACGTACCAGGATGGGTCCTCTGAGCGGCGGCGCATTCCGGCGGAGGCCTTCTTCACGACGGACACGCACACGCTGACCTTGACGGACGGGACGCTGCAAGAAGTACAGATCGATCCCAATCAGATTCTGCCGGACGTAAATCGGCAGAACAATTCGTGGACCGCGGAGACCTCTGAGGACGGATCGTCTTCGGGAGGCGAATGACCGGTAGAGTCGAGTCGTCGAGACGCTTCCGTTGAGGGCGCTGGGGGAGTTTCCCGGCGCCCTCTCCCGTTTGAGGGGACGTCGAACGCAAGTGCGTTTTCGGGTCGAGACGGTCTCCACGTCCGGGCCGCGGTGCGAGACGAGAGCTTGTCATTTCGGCGTTCCCTTCTATTTTACGCCCCACGCTCTCGCATAGACTTTCCGCGTCCGCTTCATGTCGCTTCCCGTTGCCCTCCTCCGCGGCCTCATCGGCGTCACGGTGTTTCTCGGCATCGCGGTTCTCTTCTCCGCGAATCGCCGGGCCATCAACTGGCGTCTCGTCGCCGTCGGACTTGGGCTTCAGCTCGCGTTTGCCCTGCTCGTGCTCAAGACGGGGCCGGGCGAGATGGTCTTCGACACGCTCGCCACGTTTTTCGACACGCTTCTCTCGTTTACGTACGAGGGTTCGGAGTTCATCTTCGGCGATCTCGGCAATCCGGAGGAGGGAAACAACTTTGCCTTCCAGGTCCTGCCCACGATCATCTTTTTTGCGTCGCTGATGAGCGTGTTGTACTACCTGAAGCTGGTCCAGCCGCTCGTGAACGGCATGGGGTGGATCATGCAGAAGACCCTTCGCATCTCGGGGGCCGAGTCGCTGGCGGCGTCGGCAAACGTGTTCATCGGGCAGACGGAGGCGCCCCTCGCCGTGAAGCCCTACGTGGAGGACATGACGCGGAGTGAGATTATGACGCTCATGACGGGCGGCATGGCGACGATCGCGGGGGGCGTGCTGGCTGCCTACATCGGGTTTCTGGGGGGCGACTCGCCCGAGTCGCGCCAGCTCTTTGCCAAGCATCTCCTCTCGGCCTCGGTGATGAGTGCGCCCGCGGCCATCGTCATGGCGAAGATTCTGGTGCCCGAGACGGAGACGCCCGAGACGCAGGGCGGGGCCGAGATTAAGGACTACGAGGAGGACAACAACGTCATCGAGGCCGCCGCGAGCGGGGCGTCCGACGGGCTGCGGCTCGCGCTGAACGTGGGGGCCATGCTGCTCGCGTTCATTGCCCTCATCGGGGCCATCAACGCCGGGTTCGAGTGGGTGGGGGCGCCGACGGTCTACGGCACGGAGCTCTACAACCTGAACGTACTGGTCGAGCAGGCGTCCGGAGGGCGGTTCGAGGCCCTGTCCCTGGAGGCCGTCTTCGGGTTTCTCTTTGCCCCGCTGGCCTGGGCGATGGGGGTCGAGGCGGCCGACATTCTCCAGTTCGGCACGCTCCTCGGCGAAAAGGTGGCCGTCAACGAGTTTGTCGCGTACGCGTCCCTTCGGGATTTGAGTGCGAATCTGAGTGAGCGATCCGTCGTGATCGGCACCTACGCCCTGTGCGGCTTCGCGAACTTCTCGTCCATTGCCATCCAGATCGGGGGCATTGGGGGCATTGCGCCCTCACGGAAAAGTGAGATTGCTGCTCTGGGCCTTCGGGCGGTGTTGGGCGGGGCGCTCGCCTCGTGGATGACGGCGACGATCGCGGGTGTGCTGGTGGGATAATGCCAACTCCG
>CAZCUZ010000096.1:7481-10504 GCA_964502085.1 uncultured Salinivenus sp.
CCCAAATCCTACGACTGGGATTCGGTATAATGCCAATTCCGAAGGATCGGGGGACAGGTAGAACGGGGACTCAAAAGGACGTTCGTCACGAGGTGGGGTCGAAGGTCCTTTCGTGTGGTACCTCGCGACGTTTTCGTTCCGTATTTCTCGGGTCGACGTGAAGAATGATTCTCGGCGTCTGGTATAAGACGCTCAGATGTCGGTTCTGGCGGACGGCAGGGGGGAAACGAAAAAGCCGAAGCCCAGCGGAGCGTGTCCGTTGGACTTCGGCTCTTGGACGGGAGGAGGCCGATCCCGATTGTCCCATCCGACGTTCAGGTGGTGCCGTAGAGCGGGGTTAGCGCGGGGCGGGAAAGTTGGTCGAGAGGCGTCCCCAGCCGGGATACGCCACCTGGCTCCCGTCTTCGGTCACGTAGGCCGCGTTCCAGGTCGTCTCTGTGGCGGCCGCTCGCATAATGATGGCGTTGAGCGTCGGGTGCGTGCCCTCTATGACTTCGACCGCGTCGACCTCTCCGCTTTCGTTCACGTGTACCTGAACCTCCACGCGACCACTGTTCTCTTCAGTCCGGAGGCTGTCCGGGTACGGCAACCCGGTAATGCCTTCGTCTATGATCGGCTGCTCGTAGTGCTTGTCGATGGCCTTCAGGGCCTTTTGCTTGTTTTTCTCGAGGAACTTGTCCTTGAGCTGTTCGCCTTCCAGGACGTCGCTGCTGAGTTCGGCCTCCTCAAGTACGGGAACGGCGTGCTCTGCGAACAGCGAGTCGACGATCTCGGGATTGCTTCGGTAGAGTTCCGTAAGGCTTCTCTTAATGGCTTTCTGGAACTGCTCCTGCGTGATCGTGCCGGAGAGGGCAAGTTCGTCCTCGTCGAGGATTCCCATTGCCGAAAGGCTGCTCATGTCGCGAAAGACCTCGGACGTGTCGACGTCCGGGCTCCACATGCGGGTCTCGGTGGCATTCCAGTCGGACGGCGGAGCCGACGGATCAGCACCTTCGCCCCCGCATCCGGCAAGAACGAGGAGGAGTCCAGTGAGGGTCGTTGCGATCCAGCGTGATGCAACCATGGGCGTGTGTAGGTGAGTGGTAGGAACTAAGTAAAGGGGGGCAGTAGAATGGGTCGTATCGGTAGGGGCCGACGCTGTCTGCAGGTGCGTCCGACTATTCGATGAGCACGGGCGTGCCGATCGGAACCTCGACCCAGAGTCGGTTCATGACGGAATTCTGGACGGCGACGCATCCCTGGGTCCAGTTCGTTGAGGCCCCCGTTCCTTCTCCGTGAATTTCGATCCATCCTCCGAGGTCGGTGTCCATGGGCGGCATGCGAAACTGCCGTTGGGCCTGAACGATGGCCTCGTACTCCTGGCGAGAGATGAGGTCCTGCTTCAGTCCGCGGTCGGCGTCGGCGATAGTAGGATAGTTGAGAACGAGCGCCTTGTAAAATTCACTTTGTGGATTTTTATCGACGACGTAGAAGGTGCCCTCGGGGGTGCGCCAGTGGTCTCGACGGTCGCGGGAGCCCTGTCGTCGTTTGTCGGCAAACGTGTTGTAGCCGATGTCGATGTTGAAGGTCTTGACGAGGGAGGGGCCCCGGTAGAGGTAGAGGCGACGCTCGGCCTTCGACACGCGGATCCAGACGTTCGAGATCGACGGGACGGCCACGTACCCGGTCTGCCCGTCGTCGGTGCGCACGCGGCACCAGGATCCGGAGCAGTCGAGGCGATGAAGCGGCGTCCGTGCCGGCAGTGCGGCGACGGGTGCCGTCGAGTCCGCTCGGTTGAAGAGGGTGGCCTCTCGCCCGACGACGTGACTGAGCGATGCGTCGGGGGCGTTGGAGGGGTGCTGCAGAGAACGGTTTGAGGACGGGGCCGACCGGCCGGACTCCGCGAGTTCGTTCCAGTCCGCGGGGAGGGAGCTCGAAAGCTGAGCGGAGATGGGCTGCCCTCCTCCGATCAGAATCATCAACAGCAGCAGGCCGACCGTGCGCATGGGAGGAGCGGGGGCGGGCATCGGGAGAGATCGTGCAGAAAGCAGCGGACTGTTTTGCTACTTTTTGCGGGAGCGGAGGTTCGGACGTGCGCTACGCAGTCGCGTTACGTCCGGTTTTCATTGAGGCAGTGTCGATAGGCCTCGATCGTGCCGTCGAGCACGCGGCCGTCTGTGACGTGATCGACGGCTTTGAGCACCTCCTCGTCGGCGTTGGCGGGGGCGAAGGAGGTCCCGACGGCCGTCAGGGCTTCCAGGTCCGAGTCGCTGTCCCCGATGTAGGCGATTTCGCTCATCTCGACGTCGAGGTGGTCGGTGAGCCACTCCAATCCGTTGCGCTTCGTGATGCCGGGGGGCACCACGTCCACCGAAATGTCCGTCGAAAAGACCCGCAGGTCGGATCCGTTGTCCGACAGAAACGCCTCGGTCTGAGATCGGGCGTCGACGATCTCGTTCGGGTCCGGAGACACGACCCCAGCCTGGGTGCGCTTGGCGTGGTCGATCGACATTTGGGTGCCCGGGATGCACTCGGTGACGAACCAGTGGCGGACCTCCTCGATTTCTGCTTCGATCGCGTCGGTCAGAGCCGGGCTCCACGTCGTTTGGGCCTCTACGGGGTCGAATCGTCCGCCTCCGCCCTCGAAGAGCACCGGCACCGTCAGGTCCAGCGCCTGGGTGAGGGCCTCGACGTAGGGATAGGAGCGCCCCGAGCAGAGCGACACGGCGGGCGTGGCGTGCTCGGCCGTGGGCGGCCCGGCGTCGTTTACGTACCGCCGGAGGGCGGTGAATCCGTCCAGGTCGTACGGCTCGTAGGGCCGGGCCAGGCACCCGTCGATGTCGGAGACGAAGAGCTTGATCATGGAGAATGGAGTCCTCGAGAGGAGGCGGGTGAGGCGTCTCGCCGAGACGCCTTTACTCGTCGTCGGTGAGGCTGTCCTCCAGGGCGTCCACGATTTCGTCGGAGATGCCCATGCTCGAGAAGCCGCCGTCGTGGTAGAGGGTCTGCATGGTGACCATGCGTGTGAGGTCGCTCAGGAGCGT
>CAZCUZ010000097.1:0-10471 GCA_964502085.1 uncultured Salinivenus sp.
AGTGCAGTCGGGCGTATGGGGGGGGATTCAATCGTTCTCCCCATCCGAGCAAGAGAACCGCATTCGAGAGAATGGGATCGTTCGAATGCGTTTCCGCTGGATGTGGGGAGAGTTACTGCGTCCGTCGCTTCGCTCGTGTCTTCACTCCGAGCGTCTATTCGGCGCTGGAAATCTGAGATTTCCTCGGTCGAAATCACTGCATCCCCAAGAAGCTGCTTGAACTCACTTCGCGTTCGTTGCGTCGTGCCCATTTGCTCTGTTCCATCATTCCACGGGATCCGCCATGGACGAATCCGAAAGCATCTTTCCCGACCCCGACATTCTCTGGAGCCAGATTCGCGAAGCCGAGCGGGCTGCGCCCGACGACCGGCCCATCGTGCTGGTGATTGAGGACGATCCGGCCTCGCGCATGCTCATGCGCTATGCCCTCCGGGACGTGGTGCGGACCGACGCGGCCAGCACGGTGGCCGACGCGCTGCGAATGGCCGAGACGGTGCCGTACGACGGCCTGCTCGTCGACCTCAAGCTGCCGGACGGGGAGGGAACGGAGGTGGTCAACCGGCTGCGCGAGCAGACGCCCTACTGGGGTGTGCCCATGGTGGCCGTGACGGCCCACAGCCTTCCCGAGGGCGATGGGCACTTCCTCGACGCGGGCTTCGACGCCTACCTGGCCAAGCCGTTCGAGCAGGACGAACTCCGCACCCTCGTACGCCACCTCGTGATGGAGTCGGACGAGGCCGTGGACAAGGGCCGGAAGCTGGTGCGTGAAGAGGAAGCCGCGCAAAAGTGGTCGCGAGACGAGTCTGAAGAGGAGCGCAGGAGCACGCGCCGGGAGGCCCCCGCGACGCAGCACCTCGATCTTCCCCCGGACGCGTAATCGAAGCCCCTATGACCGACGAGACGTAGATTCACACCCGAGTGACCTGACATGAGCACACCCCGATCGACGTCCTCCCCAGACCGATCCCGGTCCGGCTCCACGAGCCGGCGCCGCCGGTCGACGAACGGGTCTCCCCGGCGCACCCCCCCGAAGACGGGGGAAGGATCGGGCTGGTCGCGCCACGGCACGGCGCTTCCGACCTGGACCGACCTCGAGAAGCCGACGAACCGACGTCGACCGGAGTCGTCCGACGACACCTTTCTGGAGAAGGTCTCGACGATCCGGTTTGCGGCGATCGTGCTCCTGGTGGCGGCTGGGTTCACGCTCTACGTGGGCCACGTCCACGCCACGAAAGATCTTCTGGGCGAGGTACAGGAGCTCCGGAGCGAAAATCAGCGTCTCCACCTGAAGCACAATCGCCTGCAGGGAGAGTTTGCCCGCAAGACCAGTCCGTCCGTGATTTACGAGCAGGCGCGCGAGCTGGGGCTCCAGGAGAGCGTCACCTACGGACCGCCCGTCAGTGTCGAATGACGATTTTCGAATTGCGAAGAGAAATCCCTGATTCGCGATTCGCCACTCGAAACTCGCAATTGTTATGAAGCCGAAAGATCAAATCCTGACCCGGATGTACATGGTGCTGACGCTGCTCAGCATCGTGCCCGTGATCGTGGCCGCCCAGATGGGGTGGATCGTGATCACGGAGAAGGCCGAGCTGCGGGATCGGGCAAAGGAGCAGGCCCGGTCCACGGTCGAGGTTCCGGCCATGCGGGGCAGCATCCTGGACCGGTCGGGGCGGGCCCTGGCCACCAACACCGCGCGGTACGACCTCGCCCTGGATCCGACGGTGGACGGCTTTTCGACGGCGGCGGATCCATTGTACGAGCGGCTTGCCTCGCTCACGGACCGGTCGGCGGCGCACTTTCGGCGCCGGGTGGAAAATCGGTACAGCCCGGAGTACGTGGAGCTCTACGACGGCCTGACGGAACGACAATACGAAACGGTGCAGGGCTGGGACGTGCCCGGGGTCATTCTCACGCCCCGCTTTGCCCGGCGCTACATGCACGGAACGACGGCGGCCCACGTGCTGGGACACGTCGGCGGAGACGGGCACGGGCTCTCGGGCCTCGAGATGAAGTACGACGACGCGCTTGCGGGGACGCCGGGGAAGCGCATCGTGAAGCGCGACCGGAGCGGCCGCATCAAGGCATTCGTGGGGGGGCAGGTGAAGGAGCCGGATCACGGCGACGACCTCGTGCTCACCATCGACCTCGTCCGGCAGGCCGCCCTCGAGGACGAGCTGCGTCGCGGCGTGCAGGAAAGTAAGGCGGCGTGGGGCACGGCCGTGGCCATGGATCCGCAGACCGGCGCCATTCTGGCCATGGCCAACGTGCCCACGTACAACCCGAACCGGCCCGGGACGGCCGGCGACGCCGCCCGCCGCAATCGGGTGATCACCGACCGCTTCGAGCCCGGATCGACGTTCAAGCTCGTCGGGGCCACCGCGGCGGTGGACCAGGGCCTCGTGTCGATGGACGACTCGGTCGAGACGGGCGACGGGTGGGCCGTCTTTCACGGGCACACCATGAAGGACGTGACGGCCCACGGCACGATCTCCGTCGACGAGGTGCTGTCCAAGTCGAGCAACGTGGGCATGGCGAAAATCGCCCAGCGCCACCTCGATTCCGGCACGTTCTACCAGTACGCCCGCAACATGGGCTTCAGCACACCCACGTGGGTCGACCTGCCGGGCGAGCAGGAAGGCGTTCTGAAGACGCCCGACGAGTGGAGCCGGACGACGCTGACCTCGATGAGCATCGGATACGAGGCGGCCGTAACTCCCCTTCAACTGCTCACGGCCTACAGCGCCCTCGCCAACGGCGGCCGGCTGATGAAGCCGTACGTGGTGGCCGAGCGGCAAGGCGTGACCGGGCAGACGCTCTGGCGCAACCGGCCGGACTCGATCCGCCGCGTGATGGATCCGGAAACGGCCCGCACACTGCGCCCGGCCTTCGAGCAGGCCGTCGAAACCGGAACGGCGACCGAGGCGCAGATCGATGGGCTGGAGATTGCCGGCAAGACGGGGACGGCGCTTCAGGTGACGGACGGGGACTACACGAAGGAGCAGGCGCGGGCGTCCTTCGTCGGCTTTTTTCCCTCGGACGAGCCGGAGGTGGCGCTGCTCGTCATCGTGGGGGCGCCAAAGACGAGCATTTACGGCGGTGCGGTGGCCGCGCCCATCTTTCGACGGGTGGCGCGGCGGTGGGCCGGCACTTTTCCGTCGGTCGTCGAGCGCATGACGGCGGAGACGACCAATCAGCCGTCGCTTTCTCCCCCCCTCGACTCGCTTCTGCGGCAGCCGTCCCTGCCCGACGATTCGACCGCTGCGCTTCCGGACCTCACGGGCACCAGCACGCGCCACGCGCTGAACTGGCTGCAGCGCCGGGGGATGGACGTTCGCCTTTACGGGCAGGGGACGGTCGCCGACCAGCAGCCGGACCCGGGCGCCCCGATGCCTTCTCGCGTTCTTCTCGAAAGTGGTTCCTAGGGCCCATGCCGACCGACCGCGTCCATATGAGCCGGGCCTCTTCGCCCGACGCAGGTGCCTACTCGGTGGCCTGGACGGCCCTTCGGCGTCGCTTTCAGACGCAGGGTCTCCTGACAGGTGTGGAGACGGGAGCAGAGGCGCCCGACGCATTCGAGATTGCGGACCTGACGGACGACAGTCGAGAGGTGACGTCCGGTGGAGGCTTCGCGGCCATCCGCGGGACGGAGGCCGACGGGCATTCCTTCATCGAGGAGGCGGTGAAAAACGGCGCTCGGCTCGTGGTGTGCGAAGAGGTCCCCGAGGGGGCAGCCGAACGCTTTCCGACCGCGGTGTTTGCCCACGTTTCGGACACCCGCGTGGCCGTAGCCGAGGCCGCGGCGGCCCTGTACGACGATCCGGCTGACGCCCTGCGGATGATCGGCGTGACGGGGACAAACGGAAAGACGACCGTCGCCTTTCTCGTTCACCACCTCCTCGACGAACTGGGCGAGCGGACCGGCCTTTTGAGCACTGTCGAGGTGCGGACGGGACAGGGCGCGAGCGAAACGGCCCTCACCACGCCGGGCCCGATCGAATTGCAGCGCACCCTCCGGCGCATGGTCGACCACGACTGCTCGGCCTGTGCCATGGAGGTCTCTTCCCACGCCCTCGACCAGGACCGCGTGCACGGCCTCGGGTACGACATTGCCATCTTTACGAATCTCACTGTTGACCACCTCGACTACCACGGCACACCGGCCGCGTACCGGCGGGCCAAGAAAACGCTGTTCGACGGGCTCGGGCCCGAGGCAACGGCCCTCTACAACGCCGACGACGAGGCGGGATCGCAGATGGTGGCCGACACCGCTGCTACGCCGGTCTCCTATGCTCTCGAGCAGGCGGCCGACATTCCGGTAGACATTCTGGAGAGCACGGTCGACGGCCTGCGCCTGTCGATCGACGGGCGGGAGCGGCACGTTCGGTTGACCGGGCGCTTCAACGCCTACAATCTGGCGGCGGCCTACGGGGTCGGCCGGGCCTGCGGGCACGAGGTCGACGCCGTGCTCGACGTGTTGGCCGAGGCGCCGCCGGTGCCGGGGCGGTTTGAGCAGCTGCGGTTCGGGGACGGCCCGACCGTCATTGTTGATTACGCGCACACGCCCGATGCGCTGGAACACATTCTCCGGGCTGCGCGCGAGGTGATCCCTGTCGGAGGCGCCCTCTGGTGCGTGTTCGGCTGCGGGGGCGATCGCGACGCCACGAAGCGCCGCACGATGGGCAGCATTGCCGAGCAGCGGGCCGATCGCGTCATCGTGACGAGCGACAACCCGCGCACGGAGGAGCCGGAGGCCATCATGAACGACGTTCGGCGGGGCGTGAGCCGCCCGGGCGAGGTCCGCTGGATCGTAGATCGAGAAGAAGCAATTCGGACGGCGGCCGAGGAAGCAGCCCCCGACGACGTCGTCGTGATTGCCGGGAAGGGACACGAGTCCTACCAGGTCATCGGCACCGAAAAACACCCTTTTGACGACCGCGAAATCGCTCGAAAATACTTTGGCTGAGTGAGTGCGGGAGCACGGGAGCGTGGGCGAACGGGCCCGTGCTCTCACGCACCCACGCTTTCTACTCCCATACGCATGCTCTACTACCTCATCGACTACATTGAGCAGGTGTACCACCCGCCGGGGTTCCAGGTGATCCGGTTCCTCACCGTGCGGGCGGCCCTGGCGTCCATCACGGCGCTCGGCATTGCGCTGTTCGCCGGACGCGGCATCATCCGCTGGCTACGGACGCAGCAGCTCGGCGAGCAGGTGCGCGAAGGGGAGTCCGCCGGGGCGGTGAGCCACGGACACAAGGCCGGGACGCCCACCATGGGCGGCATCATCATTCTCCTGTCCGTGCTGGGAGCCACCCTGCTCTGGGGCGCCGTGGCCAATACGTACGTGTGGCTTGCGATGGCCGCGACCGCGGCGCTCGGCGTCCTGGGGTTTGCCGACGACTACGTAAAGACGGTACAGAAGCAAAAAGACGGGCTCCCCCCGGGATACAAAATTGCCGGGCAGGTGGGGGTGGGTCTCCTCGTAGGGGGCGTGCTCTATTTCCATCCACAGTTTTCCGAGTACAATACGCTCACGTTCGTTCCCTTTCTCAAAGATGAGCTGCTCGATTACGACCTCTTTCGGTTCTTGGAGCTGGGCGTCGACCTGGGCTGGCTGGTGTACATCCCCGTCGTGATCTTCATCATCACCGCCGTCTCCAACGCCGTCAATCTTACCGACGGCCTCGACGGCCTCACGACGGGCGTCACGGCCTTCGTGTCGCTCGGGCTCATTGCGCTCGTCTACATTTCGGGAAACGTCGAGCTCGCGACGTTCCTCAACGTCATGTTTTTGCCCGGCACCGGCGAGCTGACGATTTTCGTGGCGTCCGTGACGGCGGCCTGCTTCGGGTTTCTCTGGTACAACGGCTATCCGGCCACCGTCTTTATGGGCGACACCGGCTCCCTGGCGCTGGGGGGCGCGGTGGGCACGACCATTCTGATGGTGCGCAAGGAGCTTCTGCTGCCCCTGCTCGGCATCGTGTACTTCGCCGAGGCCGTGTCCGTCATCCTGCAGACGAGCTATTACAAGTACACGCGCCGCCGCACGGGGACCGGAAAGCGCATCTTCCGGATGGCCCCGCTGCACCATCACTTTGAGGCCCTCGGCCTCCACGAGGCAAAGATCGTGACGCGCTTTTGGATCGTGACCGCCATTACGGTGATCGCCGCCCTGCTGTCGCTCCGACTGCGGTAGACTGTTTCTTTCCCCGTGACGGAATGCCTGCTTCAGAACAGAATGACGAGCCGAATACGGTATGCTCTCGATAGATCGAGAGAACGGAAACGTTCAACGCTCCAACGTGAAACGCTCTGGCAGAAGCACACGGCCTCGCTCGTACTTTCACTCGCTCAATTTCGCTCAAGCCTTCCGGATGGATGACCCCAAGCGACGTCCGCACAAAACAGGTGACCGTCGTCGGCGGTGCGCGCAGTGGGCGGGCTGTGGCGCAGCTTATGGCCGAGGCGGGAGCCGAGGTGTTTCTGACCGAGCAGGGGCCGCCGCCCGAGGGGCTGGAGGCGGCGCTCGACGAGGTCGGGGTCGAATACGAGTTTGGGGGGCACACGGCCCGGGCCATCGAGGCCGACTTTTTCGTGCTGAGTCCGGGGGTGCCCACGCAGTCGAACGTGGTGCAGCAGGCCCGACGGGCGGGGCTCGACGTGTACTCGGAGATCGAGGCGGCGTCGTGGTTCTGCGAGGCGCCGATCGTGGCCGTCACCGGCACGAACGGCAAGACGACCACGACCAGCCTCACCGGGCACGTCTTCCGGCAGGCCCTCGCCGACGCTCCGGACCGGGAGGTCATCGTGGCCGGCAACATCGGGTATCCGTTTTCGGACTACGTGCTCGACACGACGCCGCGAGACGTGGTGGTGCTGGAGGTCTCCAGCTTCCAGCTCGATCACGTCGACACGTTTCGCCCGCGGGTGAGCGTCCTTCTCAACGTGACGCCGGACCATCTGGGCCGGTACGACCACGACTTTCACGCCTATGCCCGGGCCAAATTCAACATTTTTCGGAATCAGGGGGCGGCGGACGTGGCGGTGTACAATCGAGACGACGAGCTCGTGGCCGACGCCGTGGAGGCGGCGGCGAAAGAGCACGGGTTTCGGGACCTGGGTTTCACCCAATCCGGCGAGCCGGACGTGGGAGCGTACCTGCGGGACGACCGCATTTTTCTTCGAATTGACGACGAGGACGAACCGCTCATGCAACGAGATGAGCTGGCCCTTCGGGGGCGTCACAATCTGTACAATTCGCTCGCTGCGGCGGTCTCGGCCCGCGTGATGGAGGTGGAGAACGCCGTCATCCGCGAGAGCCTGGCCGGCTTCGAGGGCGTGCCGCACCGACTCGAGGAGGTGCGGACGGTCGACGGGGTGCTGTACGTCAACGACTCGAAGGCGACCAACGTGAACGCAGTGTGGTACGCTCTGAAGAGCTTCGACCGGCCCGTGGTGCTGATTGCAGGGGGGCGGGACAAGGGCAACGACTACACCGACCTGAAGCCGCTGGTGCGCGAGGGGGTGCGGGCCGTGGTGGCCATGGGGGAGAGTGCGGAGAAAGTATACGACGAACTGGGGGCCGAGGCGGACGAGCGGACCCGGGCCCGGTCGATGGAAGAGGCGCTCGACCTGGCACAGGGCTTCGCCGAACCGGGCGACGCCGTGCTCCTGAGTCCGGCCTGCTCGTCCTTCGACATGTACGAGAACTACGAAGAGCGGGGCGACCTCTTCCGCCGCCTCGTGAAGACGCTCTTGTGATGAGTGAGACGTGATACGTGAGGCGTGGCAACGTGAGGAAGAAATTTCACGCATCACGCGTCACGCTTTAATACTCCGTTCAGTGGAATTCAATCCCATAGGTGAGGACGACAACCGATGAGCTTCGTTGACACCCTCAAACAGACCGTGACCGACCGGGCCTCGGCGGACAAGTACGTCGTGTGGGTCGTGATGGGCCTGGCGGCGATGGGCGTGGTGGCCGTGTACAGCGCCATCACGTACCTGGCCGAGGTGCGGGCCGGCACCGAGCCGGAGCAGTTTCTGGTGCGGCACGTGGTCCGCGTCGGGATTGCGTTCGGCGTCATGGGGGTGGTGAGTCTCATTGACTATCGGACGCTGGCCCGGTACAGTCGGCTGGGGCTCGTGGGGGCGCTGCTGTTGCTGTTGGCCGTTAAGATCGTGGGGTCGTTCTCGGCGGGGGCCGACCGCTGGCTGGAGGTCGCCGGGTTTGGGTTTCAGCCCTCCGACCTCGCGCGGGTGGCCCTGGTGTTCTACGTGGCCGTGCTGCTGGTTCAAAAGCAAGAGTACGTGAAGAGCTTTGGCCGGGCCTTCCTTCCGATCCTCGTGTGGGTGTTCGGGACCATTTTGCTCATTGGAATTGACGACCTCTCCACCTCGGCGGTCTTGCTTCTCGCCGTCATGCTGATGTGCTTCGTAGGGCGGGTCAGCGTCCTGCAAATTGCCGGACTCGGCGTGCTGGGGGCGGTCCTGGCGGCGGGGCTGATCGTCACGTCGCCGCACCGGGCCGCCCGGCTGGAGGCGTACGTGGGGGCCAGCCTGTTTGACGAGACCTCGACCGAGCACGTAATGAATCCGCGGGGGGAGCTGTATCAGTCGCAGCAGGCCCGCATCGCGTTTGCCGTGGGAGGCGTGACGGGCGCGGGGCCGGGCAAGAGCGTTCAGCGCGACTTTCTGCCCGCGCCCTACAACGACTTTATTTTCGCCATCGTCGCGGAGGAATACGGGCTCATCGGGGCCTTCCTGCTGTTGTTCGGGTTTTGCGTGCTGCTCTTTCGCGGCTACCTGCGCATTGCCCGCGACGCCCCCGACCCGCTGGGGCTCGTGCTGGCGGTCGGCTTTACCACGCTGCTCGTGACGTACGGATTCGTGCACGCGGCCGTCTCGTGCGGCCTGCTCCCCGTGACAGGGCTCCCGATGCCCTTCGTGTCGTACGGCGGCACGTCGATGGTGGCCAACGGCGTCATGGTCGGGGTCCTCCTCAACATTTCCCGGCAATCGGAAACGCGGACCCCCGACGAGGAGCGGCGGGAGTACAGGGACTTTGTGTGAGGGGGATGACCAACATACGCTGACGTTCCACGGGACGGTCGCGAGATGCATCTCGCGACCTCTCGCGAATTGAGACTGCACCGTTACGACAATCCTGAATAACATGGCGACACGACCTCCGCACATACTGATGGCCGGTGGGGGCACGGGGGGACACGTGTACCCCGCCATTGCCGTGGCCGACGCCATTACGGCCCGGCGCCCGGAGGCGCGCGTCGTGTTTGCCGGAACGGAAGACCGACTCGAAGCGCGGGCGGTCCCGGCGGCGGGCTATGCGCTGCATCCGATTACTGCGCAGGGCCTCCAGCGCAGCTTCTCGGCCGAAAACCTGATGACGCCCGTTCGGATGCTGCAGGGCCTCCTGCAGAGCTGGCGGCTGGTGGGGGCCATCGAGCCGGACGTGGCCGTGGGCACGGGGGGCTACGTGGCCGGGCCGGTCCTGCTGGCGGCGTGGCTGCGCGGACGACCGCTCCTCATTCAAGAGCAGAACGCCTACGCGGGCGTCACGAATCGCCTGTTGGCCCACCTGGCCGACCGCATCCATCTCGCTTTTCCCGAAGCAAAGGAATGGGTGCCGGCGGATCGGGCTGTGGTGAGCGGCAACCCGACGCGCCGGTCGCTCCGAGAGGCCGACCCGAACGAGGCTCGCTCGGCCCTGCGGCTGCCGAACGACGGGCGCGTTCTGCTGGTGATGGGCGGATCGCTCGGCAGTGCGGCGCTCAACGGCGCGGTGGAGGCGAATCTGGACGCGCTCTTTGCGGAGGACGACGTGTACGTAGTGTGGCAGACGGGCAGTCGCTACCACGAGGCCGTCGCCGAGCGGGTGGACGCGCACCCGCAGCTTCGCCTCGTCGAGTACATCGACCGCATGGACCGGGCCTACGCGGCGGCCGACCTCGTCGTGTGCCGGGCCGGCGCTCTCACGTGCAGCGAGCTGATGGTGACGGGGACGCCCGCCGTGCTCGTGCCCTCCCCCAACGTCGTGGCCGACCATCAGAAGAGAAACGCGCGCAGCATGGAGCGGATGGGGGCGGCGCGACTGCTGCCCGAGACGGAGCTCGAGGATCGCTTTGCCGAGGTCGTGTATGACCTGCTCGCGGATCGCGACGCCCGAGAGGAGATGGCCGAGACGACCCGCGAGATGGCCCGTCCCGAGGCCGCCGACGTCATCGCCCGCGACGTTCTCACCCTCGCCGATCACTACCGCACAGGCTGATTCCACAGGTACATCACCAATTTTGGAAGTACAGCCGCGCCGGCGGCGCGGCTCTTCCGGAGATGCCCTTGACACTCGATTTTGCCTCCTTCGACCGATGACCGAATTACGCAAACAACCGGCACTGGGCCGCATCCGCCAGATCCACATGGTGGGCATTGGCGGCATCGGCATGAGCTC
>CAZCUZ010000098.1:0-10068 GCA_964502085.1 uncultured Salinivenus sp.
CGGTCGAATGATACGGGCTGTGATGCCGGTATCGCTCGACAGCGGCGATTCTCGCACATCGCCGATTCCGACAGTGCGTCGGCGTTTGCACGTCTACGTCTTCTGAGATAATTCCTAATCCCGAGTCGCGGGTACGAGGGTTCTTCGGCCGGATTGGTCGGCACGAAATGCCCCATCGTCATCACTGGCGCCTGCCGCGTCAGTCGATGGTGATGGGGCTTTTTGCTTGTGGAGCACCGGCGGTGGGCGGGAAGGATTGTGCGACGAGGGGCCCGCGTCCCTATTCTTGCTCTGGTCTGGGGTGAGAGACGCCACTGGTTCTCATGCTTGAGGTTTTCTCGTCCCGGGTGAGGGGATTCGTCTCTGACGGATTGGACGGCGCGGGAGGACCGGCACTCCGATCGAGAACGACAGATCCGTTCGTCCTGCACACAACTCTTCTTCTACCATGTTACGATGGGCCGTTGGGTTTCTAATTATTGCTCTCATTGCTGCCGTTCTCGGATTTGGGGGAATTGCAGGGACAGCGACGGGGATTGCCAAAATTCTCTTCGTCGTCTTTCTGGTTTTGTTTGTGATTTCTCTTATCTTCGGTCGAAACGATTTGTAAGTGTAAGAGAGGCCTGAGGGCGTCCTGCACGCCGACGGGCGAGAGGAATCGGTCGTCCGCTGCGTACGTCCTAGAGAAAGAAGACATCTGCCATTCAAATACATCGGTTTCGACGTGATGAAAACTGCTGGGGTGATCCTGATTATCATTGGCATTCTCGGATTTGCCGTGACCGGCATCTCGTTTACGACGGAAGAGGAGGTGGCCGACGTGGGGCCGGTGGAGGTAGAGCGGGAAGAGGAACGAAGCATTCCCTTTACCCCGGTTGCCTCGGGAGGGGCCATCGTGGTCGGCATCGGGCTCGTCATCGTCGGGCGACGTCGGGACACGTAATTCTCCAATCGGTTTCTTTGGGGACCCGCATTCTTCGGCGCTGAAGAGAAGATCTGTGTGGGAAGGCTCTTCCCCCTCCACGGTTTTTCTTGATTCGGAACGACGTCTGTCGTCGGTCCCGCACGGGCATGACCTTCGCCCCTCGCGTCGCTCGTGTCTCGGCTCCGTTCTGAATGACTCGGCTCCACACGGATTGCTGGATTCTGCAAGCCTCGAAGAAGGGTCGTGAGAGCGTACCGTCCGTCCCTGCGGTGCAGTGAACCCTCGCGTCCCGACATTCGTGCAAGCTAGGCTCGAAGTAGACTGCCTAGCTGACGTGCCAATTCTTCAACATGGGGATCTTCTTCTCTTCGTGGTGTCGCCGTTTCGTGCTCGTTCTTGCCTGTGGGGTCGTCGGGGTCGGCGGTCCTGCCTGCGCGCAGCCCGACGGCCGGGGGCCTGCCGCTCGACCCCAGCCCGGCATTGACGTAAAGGACTACGACTTTGCCCTCACCCTGTCCGACACCACGAACCGCATCGAGGGCACTGCGACGGTGCGCCTTCGCGTCACCAGCGACACCCTGACGGCCGTTCGCCTCGACCTAGTTGGGCCGCCGGAGGGCGTGGACGAGACCGGCATGCGGGTGGCTGACGTCTCGACGGACGGCCGATCGGTTTCCTATACGCACACCGACGACGTGCTGCGCCTCACGCCCGATCGCCTTGCGGAAGGGCAAACGCACACGGTTCGGGTCCAGTATGCGGGCGTGCCGTCCGACGGTCTCATCATTGACACCAACCGGCACGGCGACAGAACCTTCTTCGGCGACAACTGGCCCAACCGGGCGCGCCACTGGCTGCCCGTGGTCGATCACCTCTCCGACAAGGCGACCGTCGAGTTTCGCGTGACGGCCCCGGCGGCGTACGAGGTGGTGAGCAACGGGGCACTGGTGAGCGACTCGACGGCCGACGGCATGCGCGTCACCCACTGGCGCACCGACGTGCCGCTGCCCCCGAAGGTCATTGTCGTCGGCGTGGCCGACTTTGCCGTGGACACCGTGGCGACCGTCGACGGTGTGCCCGTCCAGAGCTGGGTGTATCCGGAGGATCGGGGGCCCGGCTTCGAGGATCTCGGACAGGCGCCGCCCATTCTCCGGTTCTTCGAGGAGAATCTGGGGCCGTATCCGTACGACAAGCTCGCCAACGTGCAGTCGACCACCCGGTACGGCGGCATGGAGAACGCATCCGCCATTTTCTACAGCGAGGAGGCGGTGGCCGACGGCGAAGATGACACGTCGCTCCTCGCCCACGAGATTGCACACCAGTGGTACGGCAACACGGTGACGGAGGCGGACTGGCCCCACCTTTGGCTCAGCGAGGGCTTTGCGACCTACCTCGCGGGCCTGTATCTGGAGCACGCTCGTGGACAGGCGGCCTTCACAGCGTACATGAGCGGAGCCCGCACCCGAGTGGCAACGTTCCACGAGGCGAATCCGGAGGCCCCCCTCGTGGACACGACCTTCAGCGATCCGACCGAGCTCCTCAACACAAATCCCTATCAGAAGGGGGCCTGGGTTCTGCACATGCTCCGGCACGAGGTGGGACCGGACACCTTCTGGGAGGGCCTCCGGGCCTACTACGATCGCTATCGCCATCAGAATGCCCGTACCCGCGACTTCCGCGCCGTGATGGAGGAGGTGTCGGGGCGGGACCTTGCGGCGTTCTTCGACCAGTGGACGCGGCGGGCGGGCCATCCGGTCATCGAGGGGCAGTGGCGTCACGACGCCGAGGCGGGGGAGTGCGTGGTGACGCTGCGGCAGACGCAGGAGGCCCCCTCGTTCGACGTGTCGGTCGACGTGGCCCTCCAGTTTGAGGAGCGTCAAACCACGACCCTGTTCATGCAGGACCGGGAGGTGCAGGAGCGCGTCGATTGTCCGCAGGCCCCGTCCTCCGTCTCGCTCGACCCCTACACGCGTCTGCTGGCCGAACTGTCGATGACGCGGGGCTGAGCGCAGGGGTGCGGACGGCCTATCGAGACGCCTGGGGCTCTCGCCGTTGATCCCACATTTCCTGCTGGTTGGTGCCGGGCGGCACCGCGTAGGGATCGTTCGGGAGCTGGACGCGCTTCAGGACGGGATAGCGGTTTCTATACTCAAAGGGCTGGGGATCGTCGTCGGGCTCCTCGCCCAGGACGAGCACCATGGTCCCGGGATCGAGCAGTTTGCCCTGCATGGAGGAAGGGCCCATGTGGCCTTCGGTCGTTTCCCAGGGCTCGGCCCAGTCGTACACCCACTTGGCGTCGGCGTCGACGAGCCGGACGCAGCCGTGACTCATGGGGCCTCCGGTGGGCATGGAGTACTGATGGATGTGGATGCCCCGGCCGGCGTGAAAGTTGAAGACCCAGCGCATATTCCATTCTTCGCCGGGCGGGCTGAGCGTCGAGACGCGTTCCTCCTCCTTCCAGTTGAAGTTGAACCGGCCGTTCGGGGTGGCCGTCGAGTCGGGGTCGCCCGTGTTTACGATGCCCCAGCGCGCGAGCGCTCCGTGCTCGTAGGCGGCAAAGGCCTGCACGTTCTTGTGGATGATGAACACCTTGTCGAGGGTGTGGGCTCCCGGGTAGTAGCGGGGAAAGGGCGAGTAGGCTCGGAAGTCGAGGCCGTACTGCGTCGGGGCAACGAGCGTGTCGCCCAGCGGTATATTTGGGATTTTCTGGCGATTCAGCAGTTCGATGAGCAGGGCCCGCTTCCGACCGAGCTCCGTGTCCCCATTGCCGATTCGCTCGTACAATCGGTTTCGGGCCACGACGCTGTTGCCGCTCTGGTCGTCGAGAATGAGATACTCGTAATAGACGTCGGGCAGCTCGTTGAGATTCTCGACCCGGTTGGAGAGAAGGTCTTCAATCGCGTACTGATCAAAGTACCCCTGAGCGGCGGCAGGAAGGGCGCACGCACTCGCGACCAGAAGGAGTCCGGTGCCGACCAATACGGACCGCAGGGAGAGAGGCATTCGGGGGCGTGAGATCAGTCACTTAAAAAATCGATGTGACAAAATTAGGTACCTGTGCAGGAGGGATTCGTTTCCTTCCCGTCCGGTGAACCGAGGCGGCGTTGAAGCCGCGACGTCCGGGGCCGGCGAACTGGAATCAGGGGGTGCAGACCGTTTTGCGGAGGCTCTGAATGACCGTTGAGTCGCCGAGTACGATGAGAACGTCGCCGGCGTCGATGCGGGCGGACGGTCGCGGATTGAACGTCATTTCCTCGGTGTCGCCGTCGATCATGCCGATGACGACGGCTTCGAACTGCTGGCGGAAGTTGCTTTCCGCGAGGGATTGGCCGGCGAGGGGAGCGTTGGGGTGCACCTCGACCTCGTCGATTTGCAGGCTGAGAGCGTGTGTGTGCAGCACGCGCTCCATAAAGTCGTCGACGTTGGGACGGAGGACGACCTGCGCCATGCGGTCGGCGCCCACCTCGCTGGGTGCGATTACCTTGTTGGCTCCTGCGCTGCGGAGCTTGCTGCGATTGTCGTGGTCGATGGTCCGGGCCAGGATGAAGAGGTCCGGATTCATCTCGCGGGCCGTGAGGGCCACGAAGACGTTGCTGCTGTCTTCCGGGAGGGTCAGGATGAGGCCGTGGGCCCGTTCGATGCCGGCTTTTCTCAGAATCTCTTCCTCCTCCGCGTTTCCCTGTACGTGCAGGATGTCCGCTTTGCGAAGGTCCTCGATCTCTTCGTCGGCAACGTCGATGACGACGAAGGGGCGGTCTGCGGCGTCGAGGTCTTCGGCCAGGCGCCGGCCCACGCGGCCGTACCCGCAGATGATGTAGTGGTCGGAGAGGGCGTTGATTTGCGTCATGAGGTTGCGTTCGCGGAGGCGTTCACTGGCGAGGAGGAGCTGGGCGGAGCGGGCGACCACGAACGTGAGGATGCTGATGCCGGTAATGCCGAGGCCGAGGGTGAAGAGCCGCCCGGTGTCGGACAGGGTGTGGACCTCCTGGAAGCCGATCGTCGAGAAGGTGATAAACGTCATGTACAGTCCGTCCATCCAGGACCATCCTTCGAGGACGGTGTAGCCGACCGTGCCGATGACGAAGAGGACGAGGAGGGCCAGGCTCGCCAGGAAGATCTCACGGCGCGACGGATCCATCCGGGCGAGCCAGTCGAGCAGCACGTTCCGGGGAGATCCCGACACACTGGTGGCCATAGCGGAAGCAGACGCAAGCGAAGTCCCGTAACGAAACGCAGTGACGGTGCCCCGAATGGGTGCGTTTGCACCGTGGGGAGACCGAACGGGCCGAGTCCGAGAGCTCACGCCGGGGTCGGCAGCGAGAAGGCGTCGGCGTGCCACGACTGACCGGCCGGCTGTTCGAAGGCACCGTGCCGCACGGCGCCGAGCCTCGTGACGCTCGGATCGAAGACCGTCGTGTCGGTCGTGACGGCTCCGTCCTCGGCTCGCGCCTGAAAGGTCGAGCGCGAGACGGCCGCGACGGCCCCGTCGTCCGTTCGGTAGAGAACGTGGAGGGAGGGGACCCACTCGACGTCGTGGGCGTCGGCGGCGGCGCTCAGGGCGCGGCTCGCGTCGTCAATCGCGCATCCGGAGGGATCTTCTCCGTCCGTTCGGATCCCGGCGAGCACGACGAACCGGTCGTACAGGACGGTTACCCCTCCTCGAACGGGGTTCTCGTGGGAGGTCCACCCGTCCACAAACGCGGTCAGTTGATCGAGGACCGCCGTCTGCGTGTGGTCCGAGAGGGGAGCCGTGGTCGGGTGAACCCAGACGCGGGCGGCGTCGGGGAGGGCGGGGAAGAGCTGGGGGGAGGACATGGAGGACAACCATTGGGAAAATCGGCAGTGACCGGTTCCCCTTGTAAGCCGAGACCGTACATTTGTTTTTCGGGCTCTCGGGGTCCCGCCCGCTGCCCGCCGTCGATGAGGGGACTGTCGTGGGAGGGCGCGAGCGCCTCCTCGACTCGTCGGAAAGACGGCGATCACAGGAATTATGCAACGAGTTCACCCTTCGTTCATAGTATAAGAGGGGAAACGGGACGACGAGTGCACCTTCGTACACCCTTTCACGAGCCTGTGCGTCGCCATGTCTACGTATCGAACCGTCGTCGATTGGATTTCGGACCACCGTGAGGTTGTGCTGGACCTCGTTCGAATCTATCTGGGAATTGGGCTTTTCGTGCGGGGCATTCTCTTTATCTCGGAGGCACAGGGAATCGAGGCGCTCGTCGATCTGTCGGAGTTTTCGGTGGCCTCGGCGGGGCTTGTCCACTACGTGTCGTTTGTGCACCTGCTCGGGGGACTGATGCTCGCCGTCGGCCTCCTCACCCGTCTCGCGGCGCTCCTTCAGATTCCGATTCTCGTGGGGGCCGTGTTTCTGGTGCACCTGCAGGAAGGGCTGCTCGCGCCGAGCCAGTCGCTCGAGTTTTCGGCGCTTGTGCTCTTCTTGCTCGTCGTGGTGTTCGTGTTTGGGCCGGGGCCGTGGTCGGCGGATCGATACGTGTTCGAGCGTGAGCCGGAGCTACAGGACCGGGAGCCGGAGATGTGGTGGCGGGACGAGGAGTTCGACACCCGCGACGTTCGTTCTCCCGGCGGAGGAGGGGTCCCGGTTCCTGTGGAAGGGGGCGTTGCCGCGGGGTCGGCGGCCGTGACGGTCACCAGGCGAGCGGCGGTCCAGCGAGAGGAGGTGGCGACCTGTCCGTGTGGACACGATATCAGCCATCCGCGGGTAACGGCAGAGCCGCGGCACGGATGGGGAGCCGGATTCTTTTTTATGCTCGGAATTTCGGCCCCCGTCAAGGAGGTCTTCTTCCGATGCGAGAAGTGCGGGAGCGTCCTGAAGCGGACGCGGGATCCCGACGTTCGCCGCAAGTATCAATGGCACACGTCTTGAATGCAGAGGGAGCGTCCCCTACATTGCACCGGCGTCCCTTTTCGCGGGACGACGAGCAATGCCCCCGCGGATGGGGGCGTGGTCGGTCGGACGTGAGGCTCTCTACAAAAATCGCCGGGTTCTCCGGGCATTAGGGTAATGAGTGACGGTTCCTCCAACGACGTTCCCATGCATTCGACGTCGGATGCCTCCATTTCGGGGGCGGCTCTCGTGCTTGGAGGAGGAGGGGCCCGCGCCGCCTATCAGACCGGTGTTCTCTCCTACGTCGGAGAGGCGTTTCCGACGGCGGCCGTACCGCTCATGACGGGAGTGTCGGCCGGCTCCATCAACGCTGCACACCTCGCCGCCGATCCGGGACCCTGGCGCGAGCGGACGGCTCGGCTGTCGTCGTACTGGGAGGAACTGACGATGGAGGACGTGTTCGAGCCGCGCTCTCTGTGGACGGTCGCGCACTCGATGATTCGAGGGACCCCGGGGCCGAAGCAGACGCTGCTCGACACCGCGCCCCTCCGGCGATACCTCGATCACCGCCTCCCGACGGACGAGGAGGGAAACCTTACGGGCGTGGCTGAAAACATGGAGGCGGGGCGGCTCCAGGGGCTCGCCATTTCCACGTCCAACTACGCGACCCTGCAGGCGGTGACCTGGGTGCAGGGACGCGCCATCGAGGGATGGGAACGGCCCAACCGTGTCGGTCGACGGGCGGACCTGTCGCTCGACCACGTGATGGCGTCTACGGCGCTTCCGGTGGTCTTTCCCGCCGTGCGGCTCGAGGATGCCTGGTATGGCGACGGAGGGCTCCGGATGCTCGATCCGCTTGCCCCTGCGATCCATCTCGGGGCCGAGCGGCTCTTCGTCATCTCGACCCGGTACGAACGGTCGCGGGCCGAGGCCAACCACGCGGGCCGCACGGCGGCCTATCCGTCCCTCTTTCAGATGATGGGAATTCTCGCCAACGTGCTCATGCTCGACGTGCTGGAGCACGACGCCGCCGTGTTGCGCCGCATCAACCGCCTCCTCCGCCGCCTGCGGCCCGACCAGCGCGGGCGCCTGCGGCCCATTGACCTCCTCATCGTGCGCCCCTCGAAGGATCTGGGAGCCCTGGCGGCCGACTACGAGGTCGACATCGGGGGGGCGATGGGGGCGATGCTCTCCGCCGTGCAGTGGCGCTCCGATCCGACGCCGGATTGGCTCAGTATGCTCCTCTTCAAGCCCGCGTATCTGCAGGCCCTTCTCGAAATCGGCTACGAGGACGCCCGGCGTCAGCACTACCGCATCGAGG
This sequence comes from uncultured Salinivenus sp., assembly GCA_964502085.1. GTDB lineage: Bacteria > Bacteroidota > Rhodothermia > Rhodothermales > Salinibacteraceae > Salinibacter. The sequence continues at coordinate 8,098 of CAZCUZ010000098.1, forward strand.
CCTTTTTCGAGCGGGAGAGTGTAGACCGCCGCGATCAGCCCGCGTCCGCCTCCACCCGCTCGTAGGTCACGAAGCGGAAGCCGTCGCGCTCGTCGACCGCCGTCTCTTCGAACACGTCGCCGATCAGGTGTTCGAAGGGGGGGAAGTAGGTGTCCCCCTCGTACGTGCCGTCCACGAGGGTCAGTTCGAGGCGATCGGCTTTCGGCAGGAACTGTCGGTAGATGGCTTCGCCCCCGCCGATGAATACGACGTCCTCGTCGGATAAGGCGTCCATGGCCGCGTCGATCGAGTCGTACGTTTCGACGTCGGGGTAGTCGTCGAAGGTGCCCTGGGTGGTGAGCACGACCATACGCCGGTCGGGGAGGGGCCCGCCGAACTGGTGGACGACGGACTCGAAGGTGCGGCGGCCCATCAAGAGTGGGTGACCCGTCGTGAGCCGCTTAAAGCGTTTCAGGTCGTCGGGGAGATGCCAGGGCAGGTCGTGATCCTTGCCGATGACGCGGTTCTCTTCGGCGACGGCGGCGATGAGGACGAGTTCGGGCATGGAGCGTGGGCGCTCTGTGGAGGAGGAAGCGGAGGCGTGGGAGAAGCGGAGCGTCAGTCGGTCGTTCCCGGGGGCGGAAACGATTCGGTTGCGTCGTCGACGACCAGCACCCAGTCGCGGCCCCGTTCGGCCTCACCGGGCGGGTCGAACGAGCGAGGGCCCGTTGTCCGGACGGTGTCGGCGGCCGGAACCTCGCCCGTTCGGGGATTGAACCAGGAGACGCGCGCCCTGTCTCCGTCAATTGCGTCCAGCCGTACCGACACCGGCCGTCCGTACGGGGTGTAGACCATCAGGAAGCGTCCGTGCTCGTCTCGTGCGGCGCGCTGGTGGGCGGCACCCGTGTCTGTCGCTTCGGCCAGCATGGACTGGTCGGGCACCAGATCCAGGAACGGGCGGGAGAGGAAGAGTCGGCGCAGGTACCCCATCTGCGCGGCGCCGACGTGGTCGATGGCCTCGTGCCAGGGCGTACGAGCGTGGTTGACGGGCTCGCGGCCTTCCGCCCACATCTGCCAGATGTTGTGGTCGCCGTAGGTGTGCCCGAAGGCGCCGGACAGGACCGACCAGTAGGCCGCCTGCCGCACGTCGAAGGCGTCGAACCAGCCGTGTTTCGGCTCCCACTTGACCGGATGATCCTCGTAGCGCGGCTCGCCGTCAATGACGGGCTTCGTCGGATCCAGCAGGTAGCCCTTCCGGGTGGTTTCGTAGTTGGGGCGGTCGTAGGAATCGTGTCCAGACTGAAACATATTGAAGTCCAGCCACTCGTCCTCGTGGAACCACTGCCAGGACTGAGACAGACCCTGCGGATGATACGTCATCAGATGGCGGTCGCCGTCCCCGGCCTGAAGGCCCTCGGCCATTGCCCGGATGATGGCCTCGTGCTCGTCGGTCTCGGGATTGCGGTCTCCCCCCAGAATCCAGATGACGGGTGCGTCCCGGTAGCGTTCTCCTAGAAAGCGGCCGTACGCCCGCGCATTTTCCGGAGTAAAGATCTCGGGACCGGTGCCCCACTTTTTGTTGAACTTGTCGCCCCAGGTGGGCAGTAGGCCGACGTAGAGCCCGCGTTGTTCGGCCTGGTTGACGACGAAGTCGACGTGCTCGAAGTAGGCCTCGTTCGGTTGGGTCGGGTCGTTGTCTTCAAGCGGGGTCTCGCCGTAGGGATTGGGCGTGTTGAGCCCATCCAGCTCGGCGAGAACGACGGCCTGAATGACGGTGAATCCCTTCTCGGCGCGGTCGTCGAGGTAGGTCGCGGCCTCCTCGCGGTCGAGCCGGTGGAAGAGCTCCCAGGCCGTGTCCCCGAGCCAGAAGAAGGGCGTGCCGTCGGGGTGTACGAGGTGGCGACCGTCCTCCGAGACCTCGAGGGAGGGGAGAGACTCGGACTGTCCGTGGACAGGCACGGAGGCGAGCCCGATTGAGAGCAGGACGGCGGA
>CAZCUZ010000099.1:0-9957 GCA_964502085.1 uncultured Salinivenus sp.
GCCGCCTTCGTGTGGTCCCCGGCCAGGACGCCGAGGCCGCCCGAGTAGAGGGCCAGGCTCTCGTGGATGCCGTACTCCATGCAGAAGTAGGCCGTCTCAGGGGCGTCCTCGATCTCCGGCTCCCGATCCATGTACTCCATGTACTCCTCGTACACGGCGTCGACGTCCGCCTGAAAGTCGGGGTCCTCGAGCACCTCCTCCCGGGCGAGGGTGAGGGCGGCCTGGGGATTGTTGCCCGACGTGCGAAATACCTCCGGGTTGAGACGACGGAAGAGAGACCGAGCCTCGGGACTCCAGCTCCACCAGAGATTGATGGCAATGGACTGGAGCTTGTCGCGCGTGGTCATGCGTGGAGACGGATCAATTTCGGAAAACGGCGTAGCGTGGAAGATGGACGTCCTCCGCTGCGAGGCGGTGGCACACGGAGCGGGCGAACGACGGATTGCCCCCCGAACAATGCACCCCGAGACGTGCAGGTTGGAGACAGGAGCGGCAGCGGGACGAAGTCTCCTGCCCTCTTACAAAGGGTCGCGGACGGAACCGGGTTTGCCAAGCGATTTGCGTGAAAAATCGGTTTATGCGTCCGTCTCCTTGGGGATTATCTCAAAAGACGTAGACGTGTAAACGCCGATGCCTGCTGGATCGGGTATGTGCGAGGATCGCCGTTGTCGAGCGATTCCGATATCACAGCCGGTATCATTCGACCGTTTTGAGATAATTCCTCGGACGGTGAGAACCGATTGGCGACGACGCGCCGGTCGGAACCGTTACTCGGACGGGGCCGCGGGCCGGGTCCACACCGACGTCGGACCGTAGGACTCCCGCTTGGCGAGCATCGCGGCGTAGATGGAGTCGAGGGCGTCCGGAAGCGCATACTGGGAAATCTCAACCCGGATGCGGCGAAGTGTGGCCGGGGTTTGGCTGCGCAGGAGGCGTCGGTACAGGTACGAAAGCCGGAGGAGCAGGGTCGCCGACGCCAGATCGTCGGCTGTGTCCACGGGCGTGGCCACCCAGTCGGCGCCCGACCGGGCGGCGTGGGGAGCGGCGCGGCCGTCGTCGACGAGCACGCGCCGGATCGGGGCGGGGAGCGGGACCTCGAGCAGGCCGTCGTGGTGGAGCACCCCAATGGGCGCATCGTCCAGCCGGAACGCGACGGCCCGACCCAGGTGCGGCGCAAGGGTCACGTGCAACCAGGCTCCCGCACGGTCGGTGAGGTCCGTGACGAGGGCCGAAGGTTGAGAAGAGGCAGTCGAGGCAGTCATAAGGCCCCCGCAGAAAGAAGAAAGAATGGATCCGGAGCCCGAATGGGCCCCCGTGTGGGTCCTTCGATTCACAAACGGCCGTCCGGTTCCCCAACGGGCAGACCCCGGAAACGGATTCACGTACCCGCTGGTCCCCGATCCGGAAAGAATTCCCGGAGGCACGCGTCCTTCGTCCCGGTGAATTGAACCAACGGTCTCAAAATCCGCCCCCTACTCCCCGTGCGAATCGTTTCCGCTCCGCACACGGGGAAACGACCGGCCCTGATGCAACGTGACTCGCAGCGAGGATTACCCGGCGGTCGCGTGGACCTTGAGTTCGCGGACGTGTCCTCGGGGACTCCGCGTGGCGAGGTGAAGCATCCCGTCGGCCAGCTCGCGCGGAGCAATCCAGGTCGACGGATCGGTGTCCGGCATGGCCTCCCGGTTGGCGGGGGTGTCGACGACCCCCATGGGGTAGAGCACACTCGCCCGCAGACCGTCCTCGCGCCCCTCCTTGTCGAGGGATTTCACGTAGCCGGCCACCGCCCCCTTCGACGCCCCGTACAGGGCCGCGCCGGCCTGCCCCTCGATCCCCGCCGGGGCCGACACGCCGAGCAGGAAGCTTCGATCCTGCTCCGTAAGCACGGGCAGGGCGGCCCGGGCCGTGTTGACGAGGGTGCGGACGTTGACGTCCATCATGTTCTCGTAGTCGTCCGTCGTCGCCTCGGCGACCGGGTGCATCGCAAACCCACCGGCAATGGCGAGGACGGCATCGAGGGACCGGGCCTCTCCGATGGACCTAAAGGCGTCCCGGGCGGCCTCCGCGTCGGTCAGATCACAGTCAAAGGTGAGGGCCTCGGGGAAGGAGGCGTCCAGGGTGGCCTCGTTGTCGGCGCCGTAGTCGAGGAGGACGAGGTCCCACCCGGCGTCCTCGAACGTTTCGGCGGTCACGGAGCCGATGGCCCCGGCGGCGCCGGTGATGGCGACGGTAGGCATGAGGACACAGCGGTTAACGAGAAGACAGTACGGATCCCGACAAGGTAGCCACAGCCACCGTCGAGGTCAATCGGTCTCCTCGTCGCCGAGCTCCACACTGTGCTCAAGATGGAGGGCATCGCGGGACGGGTCACTCATTGGAGCAGGACGGTCTCCTACAGAGGTTCATGACACGGAGAGGCTTTTGAATCAGGCAAGTTTTTGTATCCTCACGTCGGCCGGGCGATTCATGAGCGAGAGGCGTTGAACCCATCGTAGTCGTTCGGTAGTAGGTATAGTCAAATTCAGGTTGTCAGATGGAGCATGTCAGATCTAGCAATCTAGCACGCCTCGAAAACTCCGAAGAACGCGACGCTAGAGAATGCCGATGGTTTCGCCCCCTCCCCGGTCTGTACAACTCCCATTTCCCCATACCTTCGGCAACCAGTATTCCAGACGGGGAACGCAGATTCTCTCGATAAACGATTTCAACATCCCGCATGCCAATCCAGTCCGCCCTCGCTGACGTCTGGACGCGCGCCCAGGAGCCCGTCGTGCTGACGGGTCTCGTGCAGGTGGGCGCGGCGGCGCTGCTGGCCGGGGTCGTGGTGGGGCTCGCGCGGTGGCGGCGCCTCGCGCTGGAGGCGGAGCTGAGCACGGCGTTCGTGCGAGGCTTCGTGCAGGTCGTGGCGATGGGCCTGCTCATCGGGGTGCTGCTCACGGTGCCGCTGGCCTGGAGTGCCGTCATCCTGCTCGGCATGGTGGGCGGAGCCACCTGGATCTCCAAGCAGCGGGGCGAAGGGCTGCCCCAGGTCACGCGCATCTCGTTTTTGTCGATTGGCGTGGGGGCCGGGCTCACCATCGTCCTCATGACGTGGGCCGGGGCCATCGAGGCCACCGTGCGGAGCCTCGTGCCCGTGGGCAGCATGGTGATCGCCAACGCGATGAAGATCAACGGCCTCTCCCTGGACCGCTTCCGGGAAGAGATTACGGCCAACCGGGACGTGATCGAGGTCGGACTCGCCCTGGGCGGCCCGCCGGAGCGCGTGCTGGCCTCGCACGTGCGCGACAGCGTCCGCGCCGCCCTCATCCCGGTCGTCGACTCCCTCAAGAGCCTGGGCTGGGTCTGGATCCCCGGCATCATGGCCGGAATGATCCTCGCGGGCGACAACCCCATCTACGCCGCCCTCTACCAGTTCGTCATCATGGCGATGATCTTCGCCGCGGGCGGCCTCACGAGCATGATTAGCACCGTGCTGATGGGCCGGGCTGTGATGACCGACGCGGAGCAGCTCGTGAACCTTGATCGTGTCAACACCTAACGTGAGCCCCGGAGATCGGCCTCTCTTCCCCCAACCCCCCTCCGCGGACCGTCTCGGCGAGACAATACCGCGTACGACGAGACGAAGAGGAATGATCGCTTCGTAATCTCCGAGTAATTGCGAGGTAATGCGCGGCCCCTACGTTTACGGGTGAACATGGCGCACGTCTTTTCCCCGTTTTCTGCTGCGCCCCCATGCTCAGCCCGACTGCCACGCGCCTCGGCCGTGCCGTCCAGAACAACCAGATCCTGTCCACGACGGGAGTGCGCGAGCGGCTGTTCACGCTGTGGTTTCAAGGGCTCGTGTATACTCAGATTTGGGAAGACCCGAGGATCGATGCAACGGCCCTGCGACTCGACGAGACGAGCCGCATTCTCACGATCGCGTCGGCCGGATGCAACGTGCTGAATTACCTCACCCACGAGCCCGAGCACATTCTGGCCGTGGACGTCAACGAAGCGCACATGGCGCTCACGCGCCTTCGGATCGCGGCGCTTCAACATCTTCCCACCCACGAGGCCTTCTTCCAGTTTTTCGGCGTCGGGGCCGGCCCCCAAAACGGTGTGGCCTATCAACGACACATCCGTCCACACCTCGACGAGAGTACCCGTCACTTCTGGGAGTCTCGTCCCCTGGGCGGGCTCCGGCGCCCACGAATTCGTGCGTTCGAGGAAGGATTCTACGAGTACGGGCTCCTTCCTCACTTCCAACGGTTCACTGGCCTGCTCTCTCACCTCCTCCAGGACCGTCGTCCCGCAGAGCTCCTCGAGGCCACGAGCTTGGCCGAGCAGCGCCAGTTTTTCGAGGAGTGCGTCGCTCCGTTCTTCGATCACCGCCTGGTCCGCTGGCTGGCCGAGCGGCCCACGGCCCTGTACAGCCTCGGCATTCCGCCGCGGCAGTTTCGGAGTCTCGTGGAGGGAGAGGAAGACGCCATCGTCGACGTGTACCGCGCCCGGCTCCGGCGGCTCGTTTGCGAGTTTCCCCTTTCGGAAAACTACTTCGCCTGGCAGGCCTTCGGGCGGCGGTACGACACGCAGCAGCGGGAGGCCCTTCCGGCGTATCTGCGGGCAGAGCATCACGCCCAGCTTCGGTATCACCTCGACCGCGTCGAGACGCAGCTGGCGTCCCTCACCGCCGCGCTGCGCGACCAGCCCGACAGCAGCTTCGACAGCTTCGTGCTCCTCGACGCCATGGACTGGATGGACCGGGAGGCCATCGCTGCGCTCTGGGCCGAGATTGCGAGGGTCGGGGCCCCCGGCGCCCGCATTGTCTTTCGGACGGCCGGGCGGGCGTCCGTCGTGGAGCCCGCCCTGCCCGACGCCCTTCGATCCCGCTTTTCCTACGAGCGCGCCCGATCCGAAACGCTCCACCTGCGAGACCGGTCCGCCATCTACGGCATGTTTCACTTGTACGTCTTTACCGGCTGACCCGGCGTTTTGCCCATGATGCGTTCGCGTCGAGCCCCCGATCCCACGTCGATTGAGGACCCGGCTCAGAAAATGGACCGGATGTACGCGTGGACCCGACACGTCTACGACGCCACCCGACGCTACTATCTTCTCGGCCGCGACGCAATGCTCGACCGCATTTCCCAGCGGCCGGCCGGATCCGTGCTGGAAATTGGATGCGGAACGGCCCGCAACCTTCGCGTGCTGTCCGAGACGGCGCCGCACCACACCCTGTACGGCCTCGATGCCTCGCTCGCCATGCTGGCCACCGCCCGCACCGCACTGAACCGGGCGGGCTGCACGGGACAGGTTACCCTCGCGCAGGGACTCGCAGAGGGCCTCGATCCAAAGGGACAGTTCGGGGTGGACGGGCCGTTCGACGTCATCTTCTTCTCCTACGTGCTTTCGATGATTCCTGCGTGGCGCACGGCCCTCGGGCAGGCCCTGACCCACCTCGCGCCCAACGGCCGACTCTACATCGTCGACTTCTGGGACCAGGCGGATCTCCCGAACGGCTTCCCCCCTCTTCTGCACACGTGGCTTTCCCTCTTTGACGTGCATCCCCGACCGGAGCTTCTACGCACCCTCCGCACGCTCGAGACGGAAGGCCGTCTTTCCTGCGCCGTCGTGCCGGTGGCCCGGCGGTATGCCTACCTGGCCGTCGTGGAGCCGCGGGCCGAATGGAGCGAGCATTCGATCCCGGTCCTCCCCTCCCACTCCCATTCGCACTCTCCCCTCGCCCCGACCGCTTCAGAGTGACGACTCACCGAGGGGCGTTGTTGGACGCTTCTGCCGACGTATGCCGTATCAGCACCGCACCATTTGGATTTCCGACCTCCACCTGGGAAGCCGGGCCGCAAAGGCGAATGCGCTCCTTGAGTTCTTGCGGCACCACGAGGCCGCCCGCTACTACCTCGTCGGCGACATTGTGGACGGCTGGGCCCTGCAGCGCTCCTGGTACTGGCCCGCGGCCCACAACGAGGTGCTCCAGGCCCTGCTCGAGCGGGCCCGCGAGGCGGAAATGATCTACATTCCCGGCAACCACGACGCCGCGGCCCGCCAGTTTCCGGGCCTTCGCCTCGGCGGCATTACCCTCCAGGAAAATGCGATCCACACCACCGCCGACGACCGCCGCTTCCTCGTCTTGCACGGCGACGAGTTCGACGGCGTGGTGCGACACGCCCCCTGGATCTCGCGCCTCGGGGGATGGGCCTACGACCGTCTGCTCACCCTGAGCCGGTACGTAAACCACGTCCGCCGATGGATGAACCTGCCGTACTGGTCGCTCGCCGCGGCGGCAAAGACGAAAACGAAGCGCGCCGTGCAGTACGTCGCCGACTTCGAGCGGGCCGTGGCCCGGCGGGCCGAGCGCCGGGGCGTCGACGGGGTCATCTGCGGGCACATTCACGTCCCGGCCCTCCGGACAATTCAGGGCGCCGCGTACGCGAATACTGGCGACTGGGTGGAGCACTGCACCGCCCTCGTGGAGGCCGGCGACGGCACGCTCTCGGTGCGGCGGTGGCACCCCGCGACGGCACAGACTGAAATTGCTGTCCACTCCGAGACCGCGTCGGCCGCCGTCCACACGTAGCCGGCCCGTTCTGCATTCTATCCCCCCGATTCTCTCATTTCTCCTCAATTCCGTCGTTTTATGACTACGCTCGCTTCCCGCTGGATTGTTGGAGTCCTTCTCTCGTTGATAGGCGGGCTTCTCGTCCCCCTCTGCCCCGCACAACCCTCGACGACGGAGGATCCCGCTGTCGTGTCGGAGGTGTTTGAGACGCCGCGGGACACGTGGGACAACGTCGACACGCCGGCCGTCTGGCACGGGCCCGAGGGGCAGCACTGGCTCCTGTCGACGGCGAAGGCGGGGGACGTCATCCGAGTGCACGACGCCGTCACCGGAACGCCGATTCGTCGGGTGGGCGAGTCGGGAACGGAGCTCGGCGAGTTGGATCGGCCCAACGGCGTGGCGGTGATCGACAGCCTCATGATTGTCGTCGAGCGCGACACCCGGCGCGTGCAGGTCTTTTCGCTGCCGTCCTTCGAGCCGCTGGGCGCCTTCGGACAGCCGCTCGGGTGGCAGCGGGCCGTCGGGGAGGGCGAGGATCGGCTCCAGCTGCCGTACGGGCTCACCGTCTACAAAGACGACGAGTCGTACAAGCTCTACGTGACCGACGCCTACGCACAGCCGGACGGGAGCGTCCCGCCCCCGTCTGAATTGGACGAGCGCGTGAAGCAGTACCGGTTTACGGTCGAGAACGGACAGGTCCGGCACGATCACGTCCGGAATTTCGGCGCCACCTCGGGCGAGGGTATGCTCAAGGTCGTCGAGTCGATCTGGGCCGACCCCGCCCACGACCGCCTCCTGATCGCGGAGGAAAAAGAAGGGGAGGCGCAAATAAAGGAGTACACCCTCGACGGCACCTTCACCGGCGAGACGATTCCCTCTCGGTACTTCCGAAGCGAGGCGGAGGGCATCGTGCTCTACGAATGCGGAACCGCCGACGGGTACTGGATCACGACCGACCAGTCGGAGACGGCCAACACCTTTCACGTCTTTGATCGGAACACCCTCGCACACGTCGGGGCCTTTCGGGGAGAAACGGTGAGCAACACCGACGGCATTGTTGTGACGGAGCGGGCATTCGGGCCGTTCGAGCAGGGGGCCTTCTACGCGGTCCACAATGACGGAAACACGGTCGCCTTCGACTGGGCCGACATTGCCGACGCTCTGGACTTTTCGTCTGACTGCGGGCGGCGATAGATTCTCAAAACGGGAAATCCTCCTGACGGGGGCCTCTGTTCACTCCTCGCGCCCTCGTTAACATTACGATACGGTACCTTGGAAATTTGTTTTTACTGGAGTAATTCCGAGATCACATTTCGTGGTTAGGCTGTGGATGTGGAACGAGAAAGCGGAGGCGGCACAACCGGCGTCCCACCCGGGACTGCTCGATGCCTCCGTCCTCCACCATCATCCTCATCATCAACCCATCCACAGCGATGATCCTACCCTACAACGTCGATAGGGCTCTTCTCTCCCCCCGACGATTCCTCGCCTGGCTCTGCCTGGGCGGGATTCTGCTCTTCCTCACGCCCCTGTACGCCCACGCTCAATCCACGGGAAGCATCGAGGGTCGCGTCGTGGACGCGCAGGACGGGACGCCTCTCCCCGGCGCCAACGTGATCGTGGAGGGCACCTCCCTCGGCACGTCGACCAACCAAAACGGACGATACCGACTCCCGGAGGTCCCCTCCGGCGCCCAGACGCTGACCGTCTCGTACGTCAGCTACGAGGAGCGCAGTGTGTCGGTCGAGGTGACGTCGGGAGAGACCGTGACCCAGAACGTCGAAATTCAAAGCACGGTGACGGAGGCCGATGAAGTGGTCGTGACCGGCCTGCGCGAAAGTCACATGCGATCAGTCAACCAGAAGCGGCAGGCCATCAACGTGGTCGATGCCCTCTCGGCCGACGACATCGGCAACCTGCCGGAGAAAAACGTCGCGGAGGCCGTGCAGCGTCTGCCGGGCATCGTGCTCCGAAATGACCGCACGGAGGGCCGCTTCGTGTCCATCCGCGGCGGCGCGGCCAACCTCAACAACGTGACGCTCAACGGCAACACGCTGGCGTCGACCGCCGGCTCGCGTGCTACGGCGCTCGACCTGCTCCCGGCCGAGATGGTGTCGAACGTCGAGGTCACGAAGGCGGTGACGCCGGACATGCCCGCCAACGCAATCGGCGGCTCCGTCAACATTAATACGCTCTCGGCCTTCGACCGCGAGGGATCGTTTGCCTTTGGCACGATCCGCGGCCTGAGCCACCAGCAGCAAGTCCCGGCCCTGACCGACACGAAGTTCCCCTTCCGCACCAACCTGACGGCGGGGACGAAGGTCGGCCCGGACGATAGCTTCGGCCTCCTGGTGTCGGCCAGCGGCTCCCGGCGCGACTTCACGACCTCGGGGCTCAAGGGAGAAGGCTGGGACGTGACCACAGAGCGAGACCTGGACGTTGGCGTTCCCTACGCGCAGGAGCAAATCGTGGAGCGGAATCAGCGTCGCCGCTTTGCCCTCAACGCAAGCCTCGACTGGCAGCCCAACCAGCAGACGTCGGTGTACCTCCGTCCGTACTACACGTACACGGACGAACGCGGACTCGACAACGAGCTGGAGTACAACCTCACGTTCGATTCGGAGCAGGGTGATCCCACGCCCACCGTCAACGGGTCCAAGGTCGAATTCGCCCGCGGATTCGGCTCCGTCGACCTGAGCGACACCGAAGAGGAGGAGTCGCTCTGGGGCGGGAATCTCGGCTTCGAGCAGCAGTTCGGAGGGGCCATCACGTGGTCGGCAAGTGGAACCTACACGCGCGGCGTGACGGACAGCCGGTCCGAAGACGGCGAGTTTGAGACCTCGGTCCGGGATGGCATTAATACCCGGGGTGGCGGCGTCGCTGACATGAGCGGCTTCCTCTTCGACTTCTACCCGAAGAATCCCAATTACATTGGCAATGGGGCCAATTACGACGCCAACGACCTCAGCCTGGAGTTCGGGGAAAGCATCGAAAACACCTACGCGGCGAAGACCGACATTCGCGTGCCGTTCGAACTCAGTAGCATCTCCGGCTTCGTCAAGACCGGAGGGCAGCTTCAGCGTCGGGACAAGAACATCGACGTTTCCGACATTGGCTTCGACTACGTCGGAGACGGAAGTCTAACGCTCGGGGACTTCTCGGCGCCCCGCGTGGAAACCGTCCAGGTGGGCAATGGCCTCATGCCCTTTGCCGACACCGGTGCGTTCGAAAACGCCTTCCTCAGCAATCTCTGTGATCCGAACGTGAGCCAGCCGTTCTCCGGAGAACGCAGGTGCCAGTCCTCCAACGCCGTCTACGAGCGAGCGTCCGATGCTGACCTCGCGATTTCGGACGTGGAGGATGATTCCCAGAATGAGGAGGGCATTTATGCCGGGTAC
>CAZCUZ010000100.1:0-4398 GCA_964502085.1 uncultured Salinivenus sp.
CGGTCGACGAGGCGACCAACGGGTACGCCTCCACGATCGAGGTCACGCTCCACGAAGACGGGAAGAGCGTGACGGTGACGGACAACGGCCGCGGCATCCCGGTGGACGACCATCCGGAGAAGGGAATTCCGACGCTGGAGCTCATCCTCACGACTCTTCATTCCGGGGGCAAGTTCGACGCCAGCAATTACATCACGTCCGGCGGTCTGCACGGCGTCGGCGTCTCGGTCGTAAATGCCCTCTCCGAGGAAATGGTGGCGACTGTGAAGCGGGACGGTCGGGAGTTTCGGCAGACGTTCCGCCGCGGCACGCCGGTCACAGAGTTGGAGACAACCGAGGAGAGTGCGCGTGGAACGGGGACGTCGATTTTCTTTCGGCCCGATTCCGAGATCTTCGAGTCCGTCGAGTTTGATCCCGCCTGGATCCGGGAGCAGTTAGAAGTCAAGACGTACCTGAACCGGAATTTGCGGATCGTCTTCGTGGACGAGACGAGCGACGAGCGGGTGGAGCTGCAGCACGAGGGTGGCATTGAGGAGTACCTGGAGCACCTGGTGGAGGACCTGCAGGTCAACCGGATTCACGAGGACATTTTCATGCTCGAGGACGACGAGGTGGAGGGGGAGGGGCGCCTCGAAATTGCCCTCCAGTGGACGGACGCGCCCAACGAGCAGCTGCACACGTTTGTCAACGGCATTCCGACGCAGGATGGAGGCACCCACGAGCAGGGTCTCAAGAGCGGCATCCGGAGTGTAGTGCGTTCGTACATGGACACGCACGACCTCGTCCCGCACCGGCTCGACATCAAGGGCGAGGACACGCGGGAGGGCCTGGTAGGCATCGTCAACCTCTTTGTCGTCGACCCTCAGTTTCAGGGCCAGACGAAGGACAAGCTCAACAACCCGTCGGTTCGGTCGATGGTATCGGGGTCCCTCCGCACTCACTTCGAGCAGTATTTGAACGACCATCCGTCGACGGGCGAGGCCATTGCGTCGCGTGTCATTCAGGCCGCGAAGGCGCGGCGGGCCAGTCGGTCGGCGTCGAGCGGGAGCGGGGGCCGATCCGGCTCCAAGAAGCGGCTCAACCTGCCGGGCAAGCTGGCGGACTGCTCGTCGAATACGCCGAGCGAGTGCGAGCTCTTCATCGTGGAGGGGGACTCGGCCGGCGGCTCTGCCAAGCAGGCGCGCGACCGGGCCACGCAGGCCGTGCTCCCGCTGCGGGGCAAGGTGCTGAACGCCGAGCAGGCCACCCTCAATCGCGTGCAGAGCAACAAGGAGCTCTCCAACATCGTCCAGGCTCTCGGGTGCGGCATTGGCGACGACCTGAACCTGTCCGATCTGCGCTACCACAAGATTATCCTGCTTATGGACGCAGACTCGGACGGGCACCACATTGCTACGTTGCTGCTCACATTCTTCTACCGCTACATGACGCCGCTCATTGAGGGGGGCTTCGTGTTCATCGCCCAGCCGCCCCTTTACCGCATCGACGCGGGGAAGGAGACGCACTGGGCTCTCGACGACGCGGACAAGGCGCGCATCCTCGACGAGATCGAGCAGGACGGCCGCAACCTGTCGGTGGACATCCAGCGGTTCAAGGGGCTGGGGGAGATGATGCCGGACACGCTCGACGAGACGACCCTCTCCCCGGAGACCCGCCGCCTGCTCGAGGTGGACATCCCCGACACCGAGCGCATGGTGACGGAGCAGACGATCACCGAGCTGATGGGGCGAGACAGCTCTGCGCGGTTCGACTTTATCATGCAGCACGCCGCGGACGCCGACGAGTTGGACGTGTAGGCCCCGAGCGTGAGAGCTTGTGAAACCCGAGTGGAATTGTAGGCGAGAGTCCGGAATGAGGGCCGATGTCGGCGAACCTGAGACGGCCCCGGATGTAGGAGAGAATCGACGGTTTACGCTGCTCTCCGCAGCGATCGCTAGGCTCGTAGCTCAATCTGGTAGAGCAACGGACTCTTAATCCGTGAGTTGGGGGTTCGAATCCCCCCGGGCCTACACAGACGAATCCAAGGTAAGTGCCTCTGAGCGCCGCTAGGTAGCGGTATCGGGGGAACTTTTTTGTTAATGATGTGTGAACGCACGAATTGTCACGCATGGAAAAGAAAAACTGTGGGGCGTATTGTGGGGAGGACTTGGGGACCTACGATCCGAACGCTTTTTCCATCGCCCCCTCGACGGCACTGGACGTGATGTGCGAATAGATTTCCGTGGTCGAGGAGGAGGAGGCGTGCCCGAGGATCTCCTGAATGATCCGTTCGGAGACGCCCTTACTGGCAAGCCACGCCCCGCAGGTGTGCCGGAGCGAGTGAAAGTTGAGGCGGTCGCGGTTTTTCAGCTTCGCCCCGCGAACCATGTCCTTGAATCGCGTGGTGACGCGCCCGGGCTTGACGGGCTTCCCGTCTCGGTCCGTAATCACCGGTCCGCCCAAGTCATCTGATTCGGCTTTCAGTCGGCGGAGGACGTCCACGGCCGGTCCCCGGACTGGCACCACGCGTTCGGCTCCGTCTTTCGTCCGAAAGCCTTCCCGGTTGCGAACGTGGATCTGCCGCTGCGGGAGGTCGACGTCTTCCCAGCGGAGGTTTAACAATTCGCCCCGGCGAAGTCCGGTCGCCACGGCAATCTGAACCGTATCCTTGAGCCACTGGAGATCCGGGAGCTTGCCGAGCGCGTCTTCCTTGTTCTCGGCGTGCCAGTCAATGTATTCCAGGAGGCGTTCGAGTTGGTCGACGGTGAGGAAGGCAGGGACCTGTTTCCCTTTATCCGGGGTTTCCACGTCGTCAATTGGGCTTCGGCCCTTCTCCAGGTGCCCGGCCTTGACGGTCCATCGAAGGAACGCCTTTATGTGACGGTATCGCTTGTGCCGCGTGCTCTGCGCAATGTCGGCGGCGTGGATGTAGCGGCGGACGTGGTCCGGCTGTACGTCCCGGAGCATAATCCCCGCCGGACACTTTTCGGCCCACGCCTCCAGTTGCTGCTCGTACGTGTCCAGGGTGCGCTCGGTGACGGTGGGCTTTTTCGCCTCCAGAAACGTCTCGATTGCCCCGGTGAGGGACAGAGGCTCCGGGCCGCCACCCGCCGTCCACGGGCTCCAGTCCCCGGCCTTGAATTTCCTGCGCTTCTCGACGACGCGCCGTTCGGCCACGTCCTTCCGAGAGGTCTTCAAGGTGCGCTCGCACCGCTGATCCCCGCGGGGACGCTCCGGGTCATAGTACCGGGCGTAGTACCGATTTCCGCGTTTGCGGAGGGTGACGGATCGTATGGGGAAGGCGGATGAGTTGCGGGAAAAGACGTGTGGCCCGGGGCACTACCCCAGCAGGTAGATCGACAGCGGAATCACGACGGCGAGAAACGCCGATCCGGCCGCGACAGACGCCACCACGGATCGGGTGAGGCCGCTCCGGACCTGCTCCACTTTTTGTCCCAACCGTTCCTCGGACAGCTCAATGCGCTGGTTTAGGCGGTGCTCTACCTCGTCAATCCGGTTGTTCAGCCGTTTCTCGACGCCTTCCAGGTCTTCCGTCGTCGCGCTGGCAACGTCCATTTCGGACAGAGCTTCGGCCACGCGTTCGGCCTGTTCCTCCGTGAAAACGTCGTCGCGCTTGAGGTGCTTGAACACCTTGTGCGTGTCGATGGGCATGGACTGGATGTACTATTCGGAGTCGTTGGGCGTGTCTTTATCCCTGTGCATCCGGGCGCCGGTCTCTTCTGGTTCGAACGATTCGTACTTTTCGTCCATCACGAGCATACGGCGACCGCTCACGTCAATGGCATTTAACCGGCCGTCTTTGGCGGCTCGCCAAAGGGTCGTCCGGCCACAGTCTTTATCCTCCGCGGCATCGGTGAAGCTGATGAGGTCTTCGGCGTCTGGCATTTGGAGGCGTTCCGTTGTTGATCTCGTTCACAAACTATATACTCGTTGGAACCATTCGTTTCAAGTACAGTGTGAAGAATTGCGCGACGTCGAATAGGGATTTGATGCCGATGAGTAATGACGACCTCCCATCTTTTTCGCAGATTCGCTCCAGATCTAATCTGAACTCCGCTCCGCGTCACTGGAATGGGTGGGACGAGTGGACGGACCCTAGGGAGATCTATCGGCAAGCATGGGATGAGCTTCGACACCGGAGTTATGTAGAACTCGAACGACTGAGGGATCGGCTTCAGGAGCGTGTCCAGGAGGTGAAGGAGGCTGAGTCTAATCTGGGCAACGGTCTGCAAGAACGGATTGACTTCATGGTTGAGCACTGGAGGGAATGGAGTTGCCCCGATAAAATGGACAGTGTGCGGCTTTCACGCCGCGACAGGTGAATGAGGTTCCTCGGATTGTAAGGATTCTCGTGAGTAGTACTCCTCTTCGTAGCGCTGTGGGGATTGGTAGCTGAGG
>CAZCUZ010000100.1:4498-6702 GCA_964502085.1 uncultured Salinivenus sp.
ACACATCGCGCTGATTGGAAATTCAGCCTGGTGCGCTTCTATGAACTGGAAGATGTTGGAGGTACATCTCCGTTCTTCCGTGCGAACCAGGCCGTCCCGGAGGGACACCTATTTGCCAGTATATCCCGCTCCTGCTTCAGCACACGCAACTTTTTTCGGAGCTCGCGAAGCTCCTTCCGCTCATCGGTGAAAAGACCCTCGGCGCTTTTTCCCTCGTCCCGATCGGTTTGCTTCAACCAGTTTCGGATTGTTGTCTCCGTTGGTTCAAACTCGTCGGCCAAATCCGAAGGCCAGATTAATCGTCTCAAGATGGTCAAACGGCAAATGTACGGCCGGGCGAGCTTCAACTTGCTCCGGAAGCGAGTCCTCTAGAGGGCATAGCACGAAAAAGTGCGGGAGAACCACCAACCCGGGGCAGGTCCACGGGGCGTCTGGCAGTAAGGATGGAGGGCATACTTTCAGGACAGGCCGCCCCCAGAGGAGGAGATGTTCAATGATCCAACGGAAAGAATGCTTGGATGGACGGATACGTCTGTGCCCGATCTAGCGACAACAACGGGTAATCCCATGTCTTTTTCTTCTCGTCCCTTCCCGTTTGTCTACCGGTACCGGCGGTGCACGCTCGTTGAGGGGGAGTCCCGCTTCGTGCCGCGAGGTTAGCCGTACAGACCTTTTCCGGCTCTAATCGGGGATCGTCGCATGAGATCCCCCCTATTGAGCAGTCTGCGCCCCGCTCCTTTTCCGCTCGGTAATCGTCGACTCATCTCGACGTTGACCACGTCTCCATATTTTTGTAAAATAAGTGAAGCTCAAACCTCTCTTTTCGATCGGTCGCCGAACCTCCACGGAAACCATGCCTACGACTCAGTCCCGCAGACATTTTCTTGCTTCTGTCAGCATGCTGGCTGCAGGAGCGTGGGTCCCCTCCTCGGCCCTGAGTTTTTTCCCGGACCGCAAACTCAAGGTTGCCCTGGTCGGCACCGGCATTCGGGGCATCGGATTCTGGGGCCGAGATCTGGTAAACCGGTACGGGGACCTGCTGGAATTTGTGGGGCTCTGTGATCACAATCCGGGTCGATTGGACTTCGCTCAGGACTACATGGGGGTGTCGTGCGACACGTACACCGACTTCGAGCCGATGGTGCGGGAGGAAGATCCCGATCTGGTGATCGTGACGACGACGGACGCCACGCACCATCGGTTCATCATCCAGGGCCTGGAGATGGGATGCGACGTGCTTACCGAAAAGCCCATGACGATCGACGAGGAAAAGTGCCAGGCCATCCTCGACGCCGAACGCCGCTCCGACAACGACCTCATTGTCGGGTTCAACTACCGATGGAGCCCGTACATGACGCGGATCCGGGAGCTGCTCGACGAGGGCGCGATCGGCCAAGTGACGTCCGTCGACTTTCACTGGTACCTCAACACCTATCACGGGGCCTCGTACTTTCGCCGCTGGCACGGCGAGCGCGAGCACAGCGGGACCCTTCTGGTCCACAAAGCAACGCACCACTTTGACCTTCTAAACTGGTGGCTGCAGTCCGAGCCGAGCGAGGTGATGGCGTACGGCGACCTCGAGCACTACGGAAGCAACAACTCCTTTCGAGGAGACAAATGCCGCACGTGCCCGCACACCGACAAGTGCGACTTCTACTGGGACATTACTGAGCACGAGCACCTCATGAACCTCTACGTCGACCACGAGGACCACGACGGGTACATTCGGGACAACTGCCTCTTCCGGCACGACGTCAATATCTACGATAAGATGTCGGCCCAAATTCAGTACGCCAACAACGTGACGGTCAATTACTCGCTGACCACCTACTCCCCCTTCGAAGGGTGGCGCATTGCCTTCAACGGGACCGACGGCCGCATCGAGGCGTGGCAGGACATCCCGTGGATGGACGAGGGGGAGCTCAGCCAGGAGGAGCTGCACGAGATGGAGATGGACCAGGATGCAGACCAGATGACCCAGCAGCCCATTATCGTGCACACTCTCTGGAACGACCATGACGTCGAGCCGGTCACCTTTCAGCGTGGCGGACACGGCGGGGGGGACGAACGCCTGCAGGACCGAATTTTTCGGGAGACGGATCAACCGGATCCGCTGGGCCACATGGCCGACAGCCGCGACGGTGCCATGTCGATCCTCATCGGCATCGCCGCCCGCAACAGCATCGAAACCGGCGATCCGGTTC
>CAZCUZ010000100.1:6802-9889 GCA_964502085.1 uncultured Salinivenus sp.
CCGGACCGCCGCACGTACTGCCGCTGCACGGTTCACCGAGGAAAAGCGAGTACAGGCGGCCACACCGTCGTCGAGCTTTGCCTTTGCAAGAAAGGGAGCCGCTCGCAGGGGGTTGTCGCACGGCTATCCGACCAGCGTTTTACGCGCTCTATTTGCACTTCTTCGGCCATAAGCACCGACCCCACGTTGATACGGCCAAGGTACTTCCGGCCGATCCCGAGCGGCGTGGCATCGGTCTCATATACGTGGACGGCAGCCTCTTGGGGAAGCGAGCGTTTTCGGTTGAACTCCCGACGCGTCTCGAGTAGGCGGCTGTGCACCACATCCCGGTTTAGGACAGAGTAGTGGCAGTTAAGCGTTCTCCCTTCGAAAAAGAGCGCCCTTGAGTGAGGTGTTGAAGTTGATCTGGCCTCGTGGGGGCAGTGGTCTCCGGTTGGGTCACGTACCCTCGGCTAACCCCTGCGTGGTATAATCCGCACTGACTGTACTCGGCTCTTGACTCCCGATCGCCAATTCAGTATGAAGAGGAGTAGTACTCAAAAGAACATTGAACACCGGAAGAACCCCGAACACCCGTCGCGGCATGATAGCCTGCGACTGTCCACGATTTCCGGGGACGTCCACGTAGATAATTCTCGTTTGCGAAAGGATGCAAGGTACACTCCTCTCTGCCACGAATCTTCCTTTTATCATCCAATGACGCTATCTCGGTTGTGGCATCTTCGCACAGCGAAAATCTGGCTGTTTCGACGAATGGGAACCCCCTCTAACTTGCTCGATGATGTCGCCTTTCCTTGTCTTTTAATAGCTCCTGCTCTCGCGTGCGCCCTCCTCGTGCTGGCCACAACCGGGTATGCTGCTTCCAATTCTGAGACTGATCCTGAGCCGACTCGGCCTAATGTTCTTTTCATTTTGGCCGACGATCTCGGCTACATGGACGTGGGCGCCTATAATCCCGGCACGTTCTACGAGACGCCCCACATCGATTCGCTGGCCGAGGCGGGGCTGATGTTTACCGACGGTTACGCGGCCAATCCAGTGTGCTCGCCCACTCGACACAGCATCATGACCGGTCGCTATCCGAGTCGCGACAACCACACCGACTGGTTCTGTGGAGATCGATCGGGCCGATTTGATCACGCGGCGTATGACTGCTCGGTGGACACCAGTCAGGTGACGATCGGCGAGGCGTTCCAGGCGGCCGGATATGAGACCTTCTTTGCGGGCAAGTGGCATCTGGGATCCGAGCCGCGGCACTGGCCCGAGCATCAGGGCTTCGATGTCAACAAGGGAGGATGGCGGGCGGGCTCGCCGTCGGCCCACGGGGGCGGCGGATACTTTTCGCCGTACGACAATCCCAGGCTGGAGGACGGGCCGAAGGGGGAGTACCTGCCATATCGCCTCGCGCGAGAGACGGAAGCGTTTATCGAGCAGTCTCGTAAGGACTCCTTCTTCGCGTTTCTCTCCTTCTACGAGGTTCATAATCCCAGGCAGGCGCCCGACTCCCTCATCGAAAAATATCGGGAGAAGCGGGCACGTCAGGGTCTCGGAGCGGTCGACGAATTTGAGGGCATCGAGCAGGTCTGGCCGGACGCGGGTTCGCGGAAAGCGCGGGTCGCGCAGGGGCATCCCGTCTACGCCGCGATGGTCGAGGCCCTGGACCGCGCGGTCGGGCAGGTGCTGACGGCCCTTCGGGAAAACGGAATGGCGGACGAGACGATCGTCGTGTTTACCTCTGACAACGGGGGTCTCTCGACGTCGGAGGGGCACAACACCTCCAACCGGCCCCTTCGAGGGGGAAAGGGTTGGCTCTACGAAGGAGGCATCCGGGAGCCCTACGTCATCCACTGGCCCGGGGTAACCACGGAGGGACGGACCACAGACGTGCCCGTCATCAGCACCGATTTTTACCCGACCTTGCTGGACGCGGCGGGGCTCCCCCTTCGCCCCAATCAGCACGTCGATGGGACGTCGCTGGTGCCGGTGCTAAGGGGGCAGTCGGGCCTTCGCCGCCCGGCCCTCTTCTGGCACTATCCGCACTATTCGAACCAGGGCGGCTTTCCGGGCGGGGCCATTCGGATGGGGCGATG
Source organism: uncultured Salinivenus sp. (assembly GCA_964502085.1). Taxonomy (GTDB): domain Bacteria; phylum Bacteroidota; class Rhodothermia; order Rhodothermales; family Salinibacteraceae; genus Salinibacter. Next base: position 8,893 of record CAZCUZ010000100.1, read on the forward strand.
GAAGCTGATCGAAGACTACGAAGCAGGGAGGGTGCGCCTTTTCGACTTGGCCGTCGACCGCGGGGAGCGCAACAACGTGGCCAGACAACATCCGGCCCGCGTCGACCGGATGCGATCCCGGCTGCACAAGTGGTACGAGGCGGTGGACGCCCGCTTCTTGCAGCAAAAGGCAGGTGGGCCCGAGCCCTGGCGGCCGAATGAATAGACATGTTTTTTCCTGCGAGGCCGATTTGTCAGGGCTACCCCCGCTGTAATGAGATTTTTGGCCTGAGAGATCTGTCCTCCTGTCGAAAGAAATGACGCCCCCCGGTAATCTACCAAAAAATAGCATAAGCGTACATGTCTTCTGCTTGGAGGGAGCGTTTCTTGGCCGGTTTCGTGCTGGGTGCCATCCTTGCTGTTGTGGGATGGGGCTGCGCCTCGGAGGCGAGGGAAGTCCCTCCGAAACGGCCCAACATCATTGCGATGTACTCGGACGACCACGCGGTTCAGGCCGTCGGGGCCTATCGGAGGGCGCTCGACTATAGCCTTCAGTTGGAGCATACGCCGATCCCCAATATCGACCAGCTGGCGGAGGAGGGGATGGGCTTTGACCAATTCCATCTGCGTTCCGTCCCGCGCCACGATGCTCAGCGGCATGCACAGCTACATCAGCGGAGTGACGAGCTGAACTTCGTTCCCTCTTTGCGTCAGGACGTCGGTTACCAGACGGCCATGATTGACAAATGGCACCTCAAATCGGAGCCGCGGGGCTTCGCTACTACCCGGTCCAGGAGCGGCTCTAGGATACGCTTTCCGAGCTTCAGAACCGGTACGAAGATAATGATTCTCGAGGATGAGGGGGGATCCAGACGAATGATTCCTTTCTAGTAGCCCGATCCTTGATGGGTCGAACGAATTCGAAAAGCACCAAACTTTTACTGAAACTCGGACTCCCAACTCGATTGCCGCGGACGGGATTGACATCCTCACTTACTCCTTTTCTTCCACAAAGTCC
>CAZCUZ010000101.1:0-9803 GCA_964502085.1 uncultured Salinivenus sp.
CGGGTCATGCCCACGTACAGGAGGCGGCGGCTCTCGCGACGTTCCTCGGGGTCGCGGGCAAAGTACGGCGGGAAGGCACTGTCGTGCACGTCCATGCACACCACGCGCTCGAATTCGAGCCCCTTGGCGCTGTGGTAGGTCGAAAGGGTGACCACATCTTCGCCTTCGGAGGACGTTTCCTCGCCCCAGAGCGCGAGGTGGGTGAGCAGATCGTCGAGGGCCGGGCTCTGCAGCGGCTCGTCGGCGTAGGGGGCGAACAGGGCCTCGAGCCGGTCGGCCAGTCCGGGTTGCAGGCCGGCGGTGACGGTGAGCAGGGCGTCCTCGTCGATGAGCGCGTACAGGTCGTGCCGACGCATGCGGTCCGGGAGGGCGCGAGGCAGGAGCGAGCGCAGGTCGTCGCCGGCGGGCGAGGCGTCGCGCAGGGCCCACGTGTGGCCCACCTGGAGAAAGACCTGCGCGTCGGGCGAGAGAGCCTCGGGTGGGGGGGACTCGTACGTGAGGGCGGCGACGAGCAGCGGGAGCAGGGGCTCGTGGGCGAGAATGCGATTTTGCCGGGCGCGTTCTTTTTGGAGGTGCTCCAGAATGCCCTGCTGGTCCTCGCAGTCGGCCAGGGCACGGTGGGCGGTGTCCGTGTCGTCGCCGAGCAGGGACGCGCGGAGCGAGGCGGCGTCGTAGCGTCGGAGGGCAGGGAAGAGCTCGTGGGCGGCGGGGAGGAGGTCGTACGTCGTGGCCCAGCAGGCGTCGGCGTCGTGCTCGTCCGCGAGACGACGGAGCACGCGGAAGTCGTAGCGCTGACCGTTGTGGGCGACGAGCGGGGCGGCTCCGACGAAGTCGCAGAAGTCGTTCCAGACGGTCGATTCGGGCCGGGCGTCCGCGAAGTCGGTGTCGGGGTCGAGCCCGCACACGGTGCGCAGAGTGTCGGCCTCGTCGTCGGTCAGGTCGTCGGGCAGTGCCACGAGTTCGGAGAAGCGGTCCACGACCGATCCGTCCTGCACCTTGAGGGCCCCGATCTCGGCGACGCGGCACTGTCGCGGGTCGAGGCTCGTGGCTTCGAGGTCGACCATCACGTACTCCGGAAAGAGGGGCTCGGCGGTGGAGGGACCGGTGGCCCGCTGCAGGAGCTTGAAGAGGCGGACGGACGGGCTGTGGAAGGCTCGTTCCACGTCCACGACGAGCACCTCGGAGGGGTCGACCCCGAGCAGTTTCTGCCGCGCGGAGGGCACGGCGGCGTTGGGGGTGAGCAGGAGGATGTGCGGGGTGTCGGTGTCGCTGGAGAAGGCCCCCGTCCGTTCGGCCCATCGGAGGAGGCCCTCCAGGTTGGTCGTGATCACGACGTCCTCGGCCCCGAGCGGCGGAATGCCCTCGTCGGCCGGGCGGACGAACAGCGCCTCCTGTGCTTCCGGCAACGGCGCGGGCGGATCCGTCTCGACGCCGAGCGCGCGCCGCACGAGCTGGCGCCACAGCCGGGTAATCTGCGGGGTGCGATGATGAAGCAGGAGACGCGGCGGGTCGGACTGGCGCTGCTGTTCGTGCCACCGGTCGAGGACGTCGCCTCCGGCCCGGATCGACGCGATCTCGTTGGGATCGGTGAGCGTGTCCGCGTGGGTTTTGAGGAGCTGGAGGGGATCCCCGAGCTGGTGGAGGGCTTCCCGGGCGAACGGCCCGATCGAAAGATCCTCCTCCCTTGTCTTCTGCAGCAGATTGCGGATCGTCGCGTAGACTCGATCGAGGCGCGTCCCGGGGCGGTCGAGGCCCGCACTGCGTCGGGCCCGCTCGTTTGAGACGAGCGTTTGGAAGGCCGTCCACGCGGAGGCGTCGGACAACTTTCGCTCGCGGAAGTCGTGCAGCTGTGCCCTCACGGCGTCCGGCAGCAGGTGCTCCAGCAGTTCCGCCATCGGAGCGTCGACGGACCGGCTGCGGCGGCGGGCGTCGACGACGCGGAGCAGCGCGTGGAGCTTTTCGGCGGGCGGGGTGTCGAGGAGGTCCTCGCTGCTGCTCGTTTTGCAGGCGATGCCGGCCCCGAGCACGTTCCGCTCCAGGGCCGTGAGGCGCCGGTTCCAGCGCGTGAGCACGGCCAAATCGCTCCGGTCGGCCCCCTCCTCAATCCACGTTCGGAGCTGATTGAGCGCGAAGGTCCGTTCGGCGTCCGCGTCGTCGCAGGCCACGAGGCGCACCGGCTCCACGCCCTCGTTTCGGGTTCGGATGTCGCCCCGCTCTTTCAGGCGCTCCTCGCCGTCGAGCACCGTTTCGGCCACCGCAAAAATCGACCGGTTCGACCGGTAGTTCGTCGTGAGGACGTGCAGGGTGTCCCGCTCCGGCGTGCAGCGGAAGTGCTCGATGTAGCGGCGGAGGTTGGCCGGGCGGGCGCCCCGGAAGCGGTAGACGGACTGGTCGTCGTCGGCCACGCAGAAGAGGTGCACGCCCTCCTCCCCGAGGCGCCGGACGACGTCGAACTGTACGGGATCGGTGTCCTGAAATTCGTCGACGAGGAGGGCCTGCGTCTCGTCGGCGAGGGCGGCCCGCACGTCCGGATGGTCGCGCAGCAGGTCGCGGGTCTTGGCGAGCAGGTCGTCGAAGTCGAGGGCGCCGCGCTCGGCGAGCATCTCGCCGTAGGCCTGCAGACCCTCGTTCAGCCGACCGGACACCGTGTCGATGCCGAGCTTGATGCGGCTCACGTGCGTTTTGAGCTGGCGGTAGCTTCCGAAGTAGTTTTCGCCGCACCACCGCTCATTCTGCTCGTACCACCGCTGCCAGAAGGCGTCCGTCACTGCGTCGTCGACGACGATAAAGTCGTCGGGCACGTCGGCGGGGTCGAGGTAGGTGCGGAGGGTGTCGTAGCAGAAATGGTGAATGGTGCCGGCCCGGACGTGCTGTGCGTCGGGACCGACGAGGGTGGCCAACCGGTCGGTGAGCTGAGCGGCGGCCCGGCGTGTGAAGGTGACGAGGACGAGGCGGGAGGGGGGGACGTTCTTCTCCTCGAGGAGGTAGGCGGCGCGGCAGATCAGCACGCGCGTCTTGCCGGTGCCGGGGCCTGCGACCACGAGCTGCGGGTCCATCGAGGCCGTAACGGCCGCCCGTTGGTCGGCGTTCAAGTCGGGCCACGCAGAGGGGGGCTCCATCGTCGGGGGCGGTCAGTTCTCGTTTCGGAGGAAGGGGACGAAGCGAACCGGGGTAAGCTCACGGGTCGACACCTCGCCGTCCTCCTTCGTGACGAGCGTGAGGTGCTGCGTGCGGGTCGACGGGCCCACCGGAATGATCATACGGCCGCCGTCCGCTAACTGGTCGACGAGGGGCGGCGGAATCTCTTCGGGCGCCGCCGTGACGACGATGACGTCGAACGGGGCTCGGTCCGGCCATCCTTTGAAGCCATCGGCGTTTTTGACCGCGACGTTGTCGTAGCCGAGTCGTCGAAGCCGTTTGGTAGCCGTGGCGGCCAGCTCGGGAATAATCTCGATGGTGTAGACCGAGTCGGCAATTTCGGCCAGCACGGCGGCCTGGTAGCCGGAGCCGGTGCCGATTTCGAGGACGCGGTCCATGGAGTCGGGGGTCACCAGCGCCGTCATGCGAGCCACGATGTAGGGCTGGGAGATCGTCTGCTGGTGGCCGATGGGGAGGGGTCGGTCCGAGTAGGTGAGCTCCGGGGCGTGGTCGGGGGCAAACCGATGGCGCGGCACCGACCGCATGGCGTCGAGCACGGCTGGGTCGGAAATGCCGCGGGCCGCAATCTGCTCCTCCACCATTTGGGCGCGAAGCGACTCGTGCTTCCAGCTCGTGTCCGGCGCCGTGAGGGGACCGGAAAGGAGAAGCGTACCGAGGAGAAGTGCAATCATGGAGGGGCCGGGCTCTAGGGCAGGGAATGATCTTCCCGTTTAACGACTGCACACAGGCACTCGTTCGGAGCTGTGAGCGGGCGGTCGTACGTCAGAATCTTGGCCGAACGCGCGGAGGCGCTGTTGCTGTGAGCGTCTCTCCACTCGATCGATATTTTAACATATGATCGTCCTCCATCACGCACGCACGTTTGCAGTGTTCAGGAAGATAAAAGGTGAGGGTGTCGTTTACCCCGTGTCGGAAGAGACACTTTCCTCGTCGGTGGATTCGGACATAATGCCATTTTTCCAGGCCCAGGCAATCGCCTCGCGCGCCGAGTCCACGCCGAGCTTGCGGTACACGTTCGTCGCGTGCTTGCGGATGGTACTTTCGGCGAGGTGCAGCTCCTCTGCAATCGCGTCGTTGGAGTGGCCCCGCGCCATGAGCTGAAGAATGTCTTTCTCTCGGGGCGTCAGGCTGGGAGAAGGATCGCCGGAAGACGAGGGTTGGACGAACCAGCGCACCTCGCCGCGGGCGACGGCGCGGACGGCTTCGATGATCAGTTCCGGCGCATTTTCTTTCGTCAGGTACCCGGACGCTCCGCCCTCGAGCAGACCCTGGACGTATTCCTGATCGTCGTAAGAGGAAAGGGCCAGGAGCCGGACGGGACTGGACCGCTCCTGGAGGCGCCGAGCGACCTCGACACCGGATAGTTCCGGCATCTCGACGTCCAGTAGCAGCACGTCCGGCTGTTCGTCTTCGACCAGCCGGAGGGCCTCCGCACCGCTTTCCGCTTCGCCGACGACGTCGAGCCCGTCGGCTTCGTCGAGCATGTCCCGGATGCCGGATCGGACGACGGGATGATCGTCCGCAATGACGATGCGCACGTCTTGCATGATCGGAGAGGAAAGAAGGTGAAGGGACGAGTGAGGACGGTGCGAATTAGGGCGAAGGAGACGCGGCCGGCGAGGGGGAACCAGAATTCGGGACGCCTTCCTCCCGTGTGCATCGAAGGTGCACGCGCGTCCCGGTGCCGGGGGCCGATTCGATGTCGAGCTCTGCCCCGATGGCCTCGGCCCGTTCTCGCATGCCGAGCAGGCCGTAGTGATCCCCTTCGGCGAGGGCGTGCCAGTCGTCGGGCGGCGTAAATCCGTCTCCGTCGTCCTGAATCTCCAGTTCGAGGTCGTCCTCCTCCGCCCGGATTTGGACGGAGACGTGCTGGGCCGTGCCGTGCTGGACCGCGTTGTTCATCGCCTCCTGCGCAATGCGGAAGAGAGGAAGCGCATGCTCCTCCGGAATAGACCGTTCGTCGGACGCAGGATCTACAGTTACGTCGAGGGGGGAGTGGCGCTCCTGTAGACGGTCGGCGTGGGAGCGGAGTGCCGCCGCGAGCCCGAAGCGCTGGAGGGCCGGTGGGTGCAGGTCGGCACTCATGGCGCGGAGCTCACTCGTCACACGCATCAGTTCGTCGCCCATCCTCTGGAGCCGGTCCGTTCCGGCGTCCGAGAGGGCCTGGAGCTGCATGTGGAGCCCGTGCAGGTCCTGGACGGGCCCGTCGTGAATCTCCTGTGCGAGGCGCTCCCGCTCCTTTTCGCGACCCTCGGTCAGGTAGCGCCGCGACTGGGCGAGCGCACGCCGTCGCTTCTGTTCTTTCGCGAGGCGCCACCACAGCCACGCGAGCACGCTTCCCCCTACGAGGACCACGATGATCAGGGTTGCCAGCACGTAGAGGTCAAATTGCTGAGAGACTCGAAGTACAAGAGATCGGTCTTCATATCCAATCCCTAAATACTCGGTCTCTTGATCGGAAGAAAGAAGCTGCTCCTCCGTCCTACGGAAAATTGAAGATAGCGTTGAGGCCGGAAGGATAATCGAGAGGTCTACGGGAGGTTTTTCTTGGCGAATGTGGACGGTGCTGTCGGCCACTATGCGGTAGTGATAGAGACGTCCTAGTGCGCTGTGAAAAATTCGTCCTTCCGCTAACACTTGTGTCGAGTCCTGTGCCCAGCCCACAGGCGGATGTGCTCCGCCAGCGAGACCGAGGAATAGGCTCCAAAACAGGATCGCAAGAAAGGAAAATGACGGACTGAAGAAGGAGGGTGGTCGTGTCTTGCGATCGTCCGGCTTAGAGGATCGGGCAGAACAAACGTCCAGTTTGGAGGCGTGACCTCCCCCGGGCTGACTACTTCGATGGAGATCTAGATCTCCTCGCTCGGGGCGCATCCGCGACAGCCGTCGGGATACTTCCACCTGCTGGTCGGGGCGCAGCCCGGTGACTACTTCCTCCCGGTGGTCGGGGCGCACTGTGAAGGACAAGCGGTTCAAAGTCATGAGTAGGAAGCGTCCTGGTGGGAAAAGCCGCCATTGCGAACATACTGATCTCGGCGAAAGTAGCCAAACATTTTCTCGGAAGAGTGAGGGGGCCTGTGTTCCATCTCGGCAGAAACGATCTCCGCGACTTTTTTCGTGGGGCGGTACGCCGAACGAAAGAGAGAGCCCACGACGCTTCGGACGTTTTTCGGTTTATTTCTGCCCGAACGCGTCGTTCGGCCCGTCTACTACAATCCGCTCATTGCCCTGCACGCTCCGCGTAGAAAAAATGCTCGCTTTCTCTCATTCAAAACGCAGTTAGAGGTGTTATCCTTTGATTGAGAAGTGAGACAGCCTCGATGATTCTCGTTTTTCCCACTGAACGACAACGCCATGACCCACCTGAACATTCCCCGCACGCTTCGACAGGCACTGCCACTCGCGCTCGTCCTCGGCGTGCTTGCGGGCTGTGACGCCGTGAGCCTTGAGTCCGACGAGGTCGACCGGCGCTCGGAAGATCCCAATGAGGTCGAAATTCGAGCCGATTCCTTCACTCGTGCCGACCTTCTGTTCGAGCCCGTGTCCATCTCCGAGGGCGAAACCTTTTCGATTGAGCTGATGGATGCGCGTCGTGATCGGAACGTCACGCGCATTACCCACGAAGGCATCTCGGCCGATCGGCAGGTGCTCAGGGCCCGGTTCAATCCGCTGCAGCCGGCCTCGGTGGCCGTCAATTGCCGGAATGAAAGCACGGACCGGGAGCGAAGGATGGCGACGCTTCAGCCCCCGAAGTTGAAGTCGTCGAATAACGGGACCGGTGCAATTGCGACTATGGAGAAGGAGCCGACCTCGTACCACTACATCCAAGATGGAGACAATATCATCGTGGAGGTCGACTACGACACTGACACGTCGACCGAAGGCGTGACGCCGGGAGCGGTATTCGACTTTCCGTCGTCGGACGCCGCCGTTCAGTGCACACACGTCAACTTCGTCCTCGAAGGGGTGTCCTCTTCCATCTCGGCCGACGGGGTTCGGTTCAGCGGAGGCGATCGAGAGCCTCGGTTTCGGGAAAAGAGGCTCCGGTAAAGCTGCCGGCTCGGCCGGGGACGGTCCCCGGTTGGGTCACAAATCCCTCTCACGCTACCGCAATACACCCTCTATCTACCCATGTCTATGTCCGTTGCCATTGCCGACAACCACGACGTTACGCGCTGGGGGGTCCGGTCGGTCGTCGAACGCATGCAGGGATCGGTGGTCGCCACCGCGGAGACCGGCTTCGGGGCCGTGTCGGCCGTGGAAGAGCACGCCCCCGACCTCCTGATTTTGAGCCTCAAGCTCCCCCACCTGAACGGCTTTGACGTCTTGTATCACCTTCAGCGTCGAACGCTCGGGGTGGACGCCCTCGTGCTCACGACCTGTACCGACGTAGAACGGGCAAAAGCCGTCTTCGAGCGCGGCGCCTCGGCCTATCTGCTCAAGCAGGATCCGTTGAACGAGCTACGTCGGGCCATCACGACGGTTCGCGGCGGAGGCCGGTACGTCAGCGACTCGCTGCCGGACACGCTCCTGGAGACGGTGGAGACTGACGAACCGGAGCACTCGGACCCGTGCAAGCCCCTCACGATGCGGGAGCGAGAAGTCGTGCAGCTCACGGCGGAGGGCTTCACGAGCCGGGAGGTCGGCGAGTATCTGAACATTAGTCCTCGAACCGTCGAGAAGCACCGGGAGAACATCAAGAAGAAGCTCGGCGTGCACACGATCGTCGAGATGGCGCGGCTCGTGCTGCAGCGGGGTGTGCTTCCGGACTCGCGCATCCTCCGGTCGAAGGCGGCGATGGGGGCGTGACCCGCCGGGTTCGGTGTACTTGTCAGGAGCGTTTCGTTTAGCCAGACCGTGGCGTAAACGTCGCGCCGCCGACATCCAGGGAAATTCGTTTTCCCGCTGTTTGCTTCCTCGGGAGAGGGCCCGCACCATCCATCGTCCAGTAGACTCGGCTGAAAACACCGGCTGACGGCCGGGGTGCCTTCTCTGCTTCAAGACGAAACGCGAACCGAGCGGTGGGCCGGTGTTGCCTGTGGGTGTCCCATAATGTAGAACAGAGCCGCGAGCATGCCCACCAGGAGTAGGGCCAGGCCGAGGAAGGCCACCCCCCATCCCAGAAGGTCGGCCATGAAGCCCGTGACGACGCTGCCGCCGGCCCCGAGCATCATGTACACGGTGCGGACGAGCCCGAAGCCCGAGTTGCGTTCGTGGTCGTCCAGGTGGTCCATGAACTTCGGCATGAGCGCCGCGCCCCAGCCCATCGATAGGCCCGCAAGGGACACCGACACGACCGCCGTCGCCAGCCCGGTGCCCCACACCAGCAGGCCGTACCCAATGATTCCCATTCCGATGGCGAAGCTTGCGGTGGCGTCCCGGCCAATGCGGTCGGACAGGGCGCCCAGGCCCGGTTGAGTGATGCCCTGCACGAGGAAGTATCCCGAGAACAACGCCCCCGCGGTGGCCTCCGAAAACCCGTGGTGCACCACGAAGAAGGCGGGCAGGAACGACGCGGTGGCCTGCCAGACGAACATGCCGACTGCGGACAGCCCCACCGTGCGGGCAATGGGCGGGCGGCGGAGTAGATTCAGCAGTGGTCTCACACGAAGGCGGCTCCACACCGACTGGTGGGGGCGCACCGGTGTCTGCTTCGGAACAGTGTAAAGTACGAGGGCCGTGACGGGCAGGGCGAAGACGGCCCCGAGCGCGAGCGCCCACCGCCAGCCCCACCACGCGCCGATGGCCCCCGCGGCCATGGGCACGAGCACCCCGGCTACCGGCGCCCCGGCCGTGTGAATGCCGATCGCCGTCCCGATCTTATCGGTCGTGCGGGTGAGCAGCGACGTGGCGACGCTGTAGTGGAGGCCCGCCACAATTCCCAGCCCGGCGGTGCCCAAGAGGAAGACCGGGTAGGTGGGCGATAACGCGAGGAGTGCACTCGCTATGGCCGTGCCGCCCACCGCCACGAGAATGATGCGCCGCTCCCCGTACCGGTCGGCCAGCAGGCCGCTCGGAAATTGCGCGGCGGCATACCCCATCCACATGCCGGTGAGGGCGAGGCCGAGCGCGCCGTTGGGGATGGCAAACGCGTCGCCGATGGACGGCACGACCGGACTGATCACGAGTCGTCCGGCCATGGTGGCGAAAAAAGCCAGGGTGCACGCTCCGAGGACGGCGCCCTGTCGGGACCAAAGCGTCACGGTTGAAAAGATGGGTTATGAAGGGAGGAGGGCCGAAAAGCAGTGATTCCGTTCGAGGAATTCGATTAGGCGAATCAGCGAGGCAAACGAGCACTGAAATCACGTTACGAGCGTGTAACCCAGTCGATTATCTCTTCTATCAGCCTCGCGGTAGATGATAGAATTCCCCCTCGATCCCGTTTCATGGAGTTTTTCGCTCGGATTGATCGATTTCATCGATCGTCCGTACAAATTGAGTGCAGTCGAAGCGCTTTTCCGTCGTAAAGGCGGACGTTTCCCTTTTTCCCGCGTCGAAATCCCCATTCACCATGGAGCTGCGACACCTCCGATACTTCACGGCCCTCGCCGACGAGCTGCACTTTGGCCGGGCGGCCGACGCCGTGTTCGTGGCCCAGTCCACCCTCAGCCAGCAAATCCGCGCCTTCGAAGACGAGATGGGCG